>NZ_JADMLB010000016.1 GCF_015482765.1 Halodesulfovibrio sp. | reverse complement strand
ACACCCGATCCCATTCCGAACTCGGAAGTTAAGCCGACCATCGCCGATGATACTGCAGGGGAGCCTGTGGGAAAGTAGGTCGCTGCCAAGATTTATTTCTGAAAGCCCGTTAGCTACACAGCTAATGGGCTTTCTTTGTTTTTATATTTACTTCATCAATGCTTTACATTGCCTCCCTATTCTTCTTTCAATGACCTCTTTCTCTTTACTAAGTGAAGTCTGCGCAATTTCTTTTGTAGGCTAGCCAAAACCGTTTGAAGCTTGGTTGTTTTGTCCATTAGAGAAACGCTACGAGAGCAGTGCGATACTATTTCTTAGATGTAGTAGGACAAATAAGAAACTGAGAGTTAGCGCGTAAAAAAGAGCCCTATCAGCTGTGATAGGGCTCTTTATTGTAAGATGTTCGTGGTGGGAACTTATTCAATCACGAACCATCTCATAACAGAATATGGCTAAGATATTCTGGAGGTGCATATTTAATCAGTTGGCAAGGTTGAAAGCCATTGTGCGAACTGGGCGAGCAGGTCTTGGCTAAGGTCTTTGCACTGAAAGTTTTGGTTGTTTACAGCTATTACTGGCGTTTTATCTTGCAAACCACGTCGAGAAATCTCTAAGTAGCAAGTAACCTCTTGTATTTGTGCTTCTACATTAGCCTGTTTTAACAGTGTACGTAGGTGCTGAGATGCTTGCTGTGCTTTGGAGGTATTCTGATCCAGAATAGTTATCTGGAGTGTTTTCATTGCTATTCTGCCGTACTGTGAAGAAAGCGCTCTGCTTCAAGGGCAGCGATGGTGCCGTCAGACATTGCAGTTGTAATTTGGCGATATTTTTTCTGACGGACATCTCCTGCTGCATAAACTCCTGTCAGGGAAGTTTGCATTAGTTCGTCTGTCTCAATATATCCGTCACTGTCCAGCGCCAGCTGATCAGCAAATATTTCTGTTCCAGGCTCCTGCCCCATAAATACGAAAATACCGTCGCATTCGTGTTCACGGGTTTCTCCAGTAGCTACATTCCGTAACGTTACCGAGTGAAGTTTTTCAGAGTACGAAACTTCAATGACTTCCGTTGAATGTTCGATGGTTGCATTATCTTTTGAGGCGAGCAGATCTTGCGCGGTATGAGCTGCAAAGAATTTATCCATTTTTTCAATGAGGAGGAGTTCTTTAATACCTTGGTCAAGAAGAGCTACAGCCTCGTCAAAGCCGCTGTTTCCTCCACCGACAACAAGAACTTTTTTTCCTTTATAGGCCGCTCCGTCGCAAATTGCACAGAAGTGGACGTTGTCGCACTCTCCAGCCACCTCTAAAGGGACAGGTTTGCGCCCTGTAGCGACGATTACAGCTTTTGCTGTGTATTTGGCGTCATCTGCCTCAACTACTTTTATAGCTCCTGTGAGGTCGATAGAATCAATGCATGCAGCTTCTTCAATATCAACACCGAGTGCTTCCACTTGAGTATTGATTCGTTCCGCAAGCTCCATTCCTCCGATACTTGTGTAGGAAGGCATGTTTTCAACAACTTTGGTCCAGTTGACCAGTCCACCGCATGCATTTTCATCAAGAATAAGTACACGAAGGTTGGCGCGTGCAGCATAGATGGCAGAAGTCATACCAGCTACGCCGCCACCCAGAATAATGATGTCGTGAGTTGTACTCATTGTTAGTCCTACTTCGCAGCTTTACAGAGAAGCGTAGAATGCTTTTAGTTCACGAGGGTTCATAAGACCTGTATGGACTTTAATAACTTCACCATTACGAATAAAAGCCAGTGTCGGGACACGTTCTATAGAGAGTTTTTTTAGCAGTTCCGGGTGTGCCTCACTGTCAACGCTGTACAGTTCAACAGAAGGGTGCTTTGCAGAAAATTTTTCCAGAACTTTTTCCATGTTTTTGCAATGCGGGCACAGCTCTTTATGAAAAAAAACGATTGCATCTGAAATGGAAGCAAAAAAGTTTTCAACGTGCTCTTTGGGAAGCTGGATGATTGTACTCATGATTACATCTCCCTATATATTTATTCGTAAACAAGGGCAGCTAGACCTTCGACATCTAGAATTTGTACCTTGTTTTTAGGCAACATCTTAATGAGTTTTGCCTTTTCGAGTTCTTTTAGTGACTTGTACAAGGTTGCTCGGTGAGCACCGAGGATACTTGCGATATCTTTCATACGTAACGACCCCAATGAAACCACCTCGTTTGCGTGAAGAGGCATGGAGTTGTAGCGCAGGAGGATAAATTTAATAATGCGTTGATCGAGTGAATCCAGCCCAAGTGAAGCAGACTGGTTACTGAGCACGCTAAGTTTTTCCGATAATGTACGGATGATGTCTTTCGCTATTTCCGGATACTCTGGAAGCATGTTCTCCACAGTTTGCCGTGAAAAGAAGTATACAGTGGCATCCTGATAGCATGTAAAGTAGCTTCTGATTGGTCTGTTGATAAAGAATGGTGCTTCGCTGAACAGTGAGTTTTGTTCAATGTGCATGATTATCTTTTCCGCACCGTCCCATGATGTGCGCTTCATGCGCACAATGCCAGATTGCAGGTAACAGAGTTCCTGAACCAGCTCTCCTGCATTGATGATCACTTCACCATGCTTGAATTCTTTTTTTCTTCCGAGGTGCAAAACCTGCTCCCAGGCGTTGCTATCAACGTGAACTCTCCAGAATTCGTCAACATCGTGTGTCAGCATGTTTCATCCTTCTCAATACAAGAGAGCCGATTCGGTTCTCGTTATCAGTACATTATGTTGTTCGGAGTTCACCAATGTAGAGCTTCAGCTTTTGAAGCATCTCTTTGGCTTTTTCCGGATTGTCATCAATAATATTGGTAAGCTGGAACGGGTCGGAGCGACGGTCATAAAGTTCATCAGATTGAGGTACTGAAACTTCCGCACCCGGCACACATGTCCACATCTCTTCTTTTACTTCCAGTTTAGCTGATTGTTCACCGGCGTTACCACCGGAGCCTGAACCGTCGTAAAAGATTTTATTCATGGAATCTGTATCGATTTCTCGTTGCAACCAATGGATGTAGCTATAATCATGAGATATTATAGACCATGACATACCGTAGTATCCTGCGATTGCAAAGTCTCGAATCTTATCAACTTCACCTCGCATTAGCGGGAGAAGGCTCATTCCCTGAAGGTCGTCTGCATCAAATGTGTTGATACCCTCATGGCCTGTCTCTTCTAACGCATGAGATTCTGTAAGACCTAATGCATCGAGAATCGTAGCGGTTATATCGACGTTTTGAACAAAGCTATCAATACGTTTCCCGCCTTCAAGTCCCGGAACATGGGCAAGAAGAGGAACGTGGACAAGCTCTTCGTACGGCCAAGGTCTACATTTACGCATAAGACCGTGACCATGCTCGTCGTTCCCCATTGGCTGACCATGATCTGATGTAACGACAATCATAGTTTTTTCCCAAAGTCCTTGCGCCTTGAGAGAGTCGAAGAGCTTTCCGAGCCATTTGTCAACCAGCGTTACTTTTTCTGCATACAGTGCCCGGATGTGTTCACACTCTTCTTCGGTCATTACGCCGTCAATTTCTGTCCAAGGGGCAATGAGAAGAGGGTTTCCTTTGTAGTCCGGATTGTACGGGCATGGGCGTTCTTCCCATACAGATGGTGGGTCCCATGGCTCATGTGGATCAAACGAATCCAACCAGAGGAAAAACGGACGGTTTGGATCACGTTTTTCTTTAATCCAGCTATCAGCTTCAGAGATAACAACAGAGGCGTAGTTATCAGCGTCTGACTGCCAGTTTTGGCGTTGACGCAGATAGCACTCTGTTTCACGAATCAGTGATTTGCTGGACTCATCATATTCACCATCAGCATTCTTTTTGAGCCATTCAGGGGAGAGAAAGTCTTCCCCCTTGAACTTGTCATCGAGGTGAATATTACTGAATGTTTCGTGATCCAGTTCGTGTCCGTTACAAAAGCGCACGTAGTCAAAACCGCGTGAATACCCATACTTCGGAAGGCGCATAGGGGGGGTATCATATACGAGTGCGGTTTGAACCTCGCGGCACCAAAGCATATCAGTAATGGTGGTGTCCTCTGTCGTAAGAGGACGCCACCCACTATATGGCAGTGTAAAACGTCCGGTCATCAATGCTCTGCGGACAGGGATGGTAGGTAGTCCTTCACTGTATGCATTTTCAAAGAGGAAGCCCTTTTCTGCAAATTTATCCAGATTAGGGGTTTTCACCTCTTTGTTCCCGTAGCAGCCTAGGTAGTTGAACTGCAGGGTGTCGAGCATGATGAATAAAACGTTTTTGATGTTTTTCCGAGGCATAGTAAATCCTTTACGATTATGCTGTGCTACTGTCTTTACTCAAGGTTAGAGGTTTAACCTGTTCGCCTTTCGTATTAAAAATCCCGAAACCGGTGGCAGCGCATGCCATGGAGATAAACGGAATTGTGTAATTGAAAAAAGCGTATGGCATGAAATCTACAGCGCTTACACCAAGCACACCAAGGATGTAAAACGCATGAACACTCCATGGAACAAGCGGGCAGCCAAGTGTGCCTGCATCTTCACAAGTTCTTGAAAGCACTTGCGGGGCAATATCTGCTTTTTCATATGAATCACTGAATGCACGTCCCGGAACAACAACAGCAAGAATCTGACTGCCAGTTCCAAGCAGGATGATATACGCAGCAGCCAGTGTAGCGCCTACAAGGCTGGTAGCTGACTTTGCACCGCGAAGCATAGCGTCGAGCAGTACTTCAAGAACACGAGCTTTTTCCAGAATTCCACCAAAAGCCATTCCGCTTGTGAGCAGAAGTATTGTGACCATGATGCTCATAAGACCACCACGGGAAAGAAGTTTGTTAAGTTCCGGAGAACCGGTAGTTGCTTTGTAGCCGCGAGTCATTTGGCCGGCGAGTTCTGCAATGGTAGCACCTTCAAACATAGCGATAGCCAATGCACTGACAAGGCAGACGATCATAACAGGCAATACAGGGAAACGTTTGTATGCAAGAATGATCATCAGTGCCGGAGGAATGAATGCAACAGGTGATAAATTAAAAGAGGCTTCCAGATTGCTGAGAATTGTGCTTATGTTCGCAACACTTCCGGAGTCTCCGGTGTGTGTGGAGCCAAGAAGCCAGTAGGCCACAAGCGTAATCAGCGCTGCCGGAACAGTTGTCCAGAGCATGGATGAAATATGTGTAAAAAGCGGAACACCGCACACAGTGGCGGTAATGTTTGTTGAATCTGATACCGGAGACATTTTATCACCGAAGTACGCGCCGGAAACAATTGCACCGACCGTCCATGCCGGATCAAACTGCATTGCCCCGCCTACTCCCATGAGTGCGACGCCGATTGTTCCCATAGTACCGAAGGAAGTTCCGGTTGCCAGCGATGCGACTGCACAAAGGATAAATGTAGAGACAAGAAAATGTTCGGGGGTGATAAATTTGAGTCCCCAGTAGATAATAGCAGGGATAGTACCTGACGCCATCCATGCCGGAATAATCATTCCTACGATCATAAGAATCGCAACAGCTAACTGAATCCGCCCTACAGCAGACAGCATGCCTTCTTGCAGCTCATCCCATGAATACCCGATGCGTAAGGACATGATGCCTGCGAGCACCACAGCGACCAGTAACGGAAGCACCGGAGGGCGTACTCCGATGATAACGGTTCCGTAGAGAATTACAGCAACAGGAAGGGAAAAAGTGAGAAGCGCCCACAACAGGGACGGCTTTCTTTTTTCTGAGCTCATAACAACTCCTTACAGCAAGGGAGTAGTGGTAATGCGCTTTACCAAATCAGGAATAATAAGAAGCGGTACTCCCAATCTCGCTCCATTCCTCCTCCTTTTTTCACAGCGAATATGTATCTGTTTCACCAACGAAACGTTCGTGAGGAACAACCCTGCTACAATCAAACACAAGAGTCTGTTGCAAACACAACACGTTGAATAAAAAAAGGAGAGCAGGTGCTCTCCTTGATTGATGACGAACGTCTATGTCTTTGCACACCCCAAGGATGTCAGGCTCCGTGCAGCTTTAAGGGTGCTGACGGTTGCGCGTAACATTGACAGAGAGAACAATTCTCTGTCGTGCAAGGGAGTTAGAAACAGCTTGTGTGCAAATTGTATATTAGATTATTTGGGTAACAGGAGCCAGACAGCACCTTTCGTGTTCATATGACCGGCAATCCACGTGGCATCTTCTCCATATCCGCTGAAGAAATCCAGATGGTGTTTTTTAATTGCTCCACCGGTATCTTGAGCAAGTCCTAACCCTTTAAGGTGGTCTCCATACCGGAATGCTCCTTTCTCATCCTTTTCCGGCATAGGCACATCAAAAAGGAACATGCTGCCTAATGGAATAAAAGATGGATCGGTTGCTAAGGATACACGCGGTGTCAACGGTTGTCCCATGGAGCCGTAAGGACCGCTGTCTGCAAGTCTGAAGAAAACGTAACTAGGATTAGTTGCAAGAAGTTTATATGTATCTTCCGGGTTTTCATCAAAGTACTTGCGGATAGCTTGCATGGAGATGCCGTCTTTAGGCAGTAATCCTTTATCTCTCATGACACGGCCTAACGATACGTAAGGTCGTCCATTTTTACCGGCATAAAGAATATGTTTTGTGGAACCGTCTTCCAGAATAAGACGTCCAGACCCTTGGATTTGTAAGAAGAAAATGTCCAAAGGATCTTTAGCCCATGCAATTTCGAGATTACGGGATTCAAGGGCGCCTTTCATGTCAATGGCTTTGCGGTCGAAGTATGGGACAGCTTTTCCGGAGTCAATCCGATACTGCGCACGTTGCCCTTTCCAGCGGGGGTGAATATCACCGAGGTTCAGTGTAAGTAAATCAGAAGGCTTGCCATACAGAGGGTATGCGTATCCCGGCTTTCTGGTTAAACTCGCGATCAGTGCCGGTTCATAATATCCAGTAAACAAAGGATCAGCATCAATTCTGTAGAACGTGAAGTGCTGTGCCAGTAGTTCTGGATTTTTGTCTAATTTGGGCAAGAGCATTTGCAGTCGCTCGATAGACGTGGCAAGAGTTTTCCATGAAACTTTCAATCCGTACTTGTTGAGAGCAAGTTTGGATTGAGGTTTTTTGGAAACGTAATACGCAGATCGCTCCAAGGCTGGTGCAAAATCCATCCATGACTGCATTCCTTGTTTGCCAATTGTGAGCGTTTGACTCACAGTACAGGCTTCAGCATCAGTCAGCTTGATAAAGCGCGAGCCTTCAGGCTGTTCCTTTACAGGATCAACCGGTTCTGTTTTTTCGATTGGTGGGGGAGACTGGCTGCACCCTGCAAAGAATAGAGTACTGATAATAAGTAGTGCAGATAGAGTTCGGGTAATATTTCTGACAGTCAATTTCTTCCTCCAGTACAGTATTGGTTAACTTCTGTAGCATGGAACATTTTGAGTTCAAAGCACGAACCGCAAGTACCTTTTTAGCGGAAAAGAGCTTTTACAGCTGTGATTATTGGCAGTAACTGCCGTAATATTGGTTGGTTATACCCTTGTGCGTGTAGCTGGCTGTATATGGTATAACGGATAAGGATTCATTTTGGTTTCAGAGACAAGACAAGAGCGAATTATTCGCAAAGAAACGTTTACTGCGCTGTTTAACGGTTCGGAAGCATTACCGGAACTGCTTTTTGAAACCCCCGAAGAGGCCGCGGGCAGCATTGCTGCGATGATGCGGGGATTTTGGAAATTTGTTGATGATTCTGTAGAGCGAGAAACTCCGCAGCATACACAGACGTGCGCCAAGGGGTGCAGTTTTTGTTGTTCCCAGCCGATTTTTATGGATATTTTTGAAGCGGTTGCCTGTCTGCACTGTATGGAAGGTGAAGCAATAGAGACAGCATTCTCGCAAAGTTTTCCTGCATGGCAGAAAAACTTTGCGCCTCAACAGCCAGTACTTTGGAAGGCGTTGCAGGAAGATAAGTGGGACGAGCTGGGAGCGTTGACAAAAAAACTTACAGCAACCTGCCCGTTTTTGTTGAATGATGAATGTACGTGCTATGAGGCGCGTCCGATGGTCTGCCGTACATGGATTTCTAAAAAAATGCGTTTATGGTGCAGAATGAATCCTTCAAGCCTAAAATATGTGTTGAAGTGTCAGGATGCGGTGCATGATGCCTATAATCGGGTATTGCTGCATATTGCGACTTCGTTTGAAATACCGCTTGCTGCAGGAGGATGGACAACGTTGCCTCTGGCGTACAATTCAGTAGAAGGAAATGCTGCTGAATTATTGAAGCATGCTATCGCGAAACATCTAACGTACAGCAGGTAATCAGATGGACAGCAGGACACGGATCTACCTTATCGGTTCCCGCGGATGTGGAAAAACATCTGTAGGGGTAGGGCTTGCAGAACGGTTAGGTGGGGGATTTATTGATACTGATGCACTGCTTTGCGAGATGCAGGGTAAGAGTGTTGCCGAGATAGTTGAAGCGGATGGTTGGGATACGTTTAGAGATTTTGAATCTGAAGCGTTGCTTGCAGCAACCAGTCAGTCAGTACAAGTGATTGCAACTGGAGGCGGTATGGTGCTTCGGGAGCAAAATCGATTGGCTATGCGTGAAAACGGGATTGTGGTATTTATCAATGTACCTCCGGCCGAACTTGCACGACGGTTGAGTGCAGATCCTTTGGAGGCACAACGCCCTTCTTTGACCGGAAAATCGTTAGTGGATGAAATAGCGGAAGTCCTTGATGCTCGTATGCATTTGTATTTGGAATCTGCTCATATCACTATTGATGGAACACAGAAGGTGAAAGAAATTATTGATAACATCATTGAACTACTTGAAACTAAACCAGTTTCATAGTTAGATAATCCATAATCAATAAAAATACCTTCCTAACACGATGCGAGGAGAGCAATATGAAGATCGAAAAGGTTCTAGTTCCGGTAGATGGCTCAGAATTTTCCCGAAAAGCTGTTGAATATGCTGCAGATTTCGCACCAATGGTCGGCGCATCTGTTGTGTTGCTCACTTGTCGTCTGGAAGTTACTTCACTGCTGAGTAAGGATTTGTACGAAAAAGCTATTCATGACCTTGATGCCCATGCAGAAGAACTGCTTGGACCATATAAAGAGATATTAGCTAAAGCACATGTGCCGGTTACGGATATGGTTTTAGGTGGAACTCCTGAAGATACCATTCTGCAAGTAGCAAAAGGCGAAGAGTGTGACATGATCATTATGGGCTCACGTGGGTATTCTGATATTAAAGGCTTGTTCCTTGGCAGTACAACGCATAGAGTGTTGCAGCTTGCAGAGTGTCCTGTAACAGTGATTCGTTAAGAAATAATTTTTCTGTAGATAAAGGGGGAATTTTTCATAATGAAAGATTCCCCTTTCTTTTGTTTAAACGGCAACCAGTAACGATTGATTTTGGCAAATCCCGCACGTTGTATACAGCTTCTCGAGCAGCACTCGTTTGTTTTGTATGCATGGTTTTGGCATGATCTCACGTTGAAAGAAGTAGAAAGGAGCCTGATATGAGCGGTAATACGTTCGGCACACTGTTTCGCTTGAGCACATTCGGCGAATCTCACGGTGCGGCTTTGGGCGGCACAATTGAAGGTTGCCCATCCGGTATTGCATTAACAGAGACAGATATTCAGCGTGAACTGGATCTTCGTAAACCCGGTCAGGGTGGTATTGCTGCAACAGCACGTAAAGAAGCAGATGCTGTTCGTATTCTTTCCGGTGTGTTTGAAGGAAAGACCACTGGTACACCAATCGGGTTTATTATTGAGAATACGGATCAGCGTTCACGAGATTATGGAGATATCATAGAGAAATGGCGCCCCGGCCATGCTGATTTTGGATTTGATCAAAAGTATGGTTTTCGTGATTACCGTGGCGGTGGACGATCATCAGGTCGTGAAACCGTGAGCAGAGTGGCAGGTGGTGCTGTCGCAATGCAGCTGCTGGCAACACAGGGGATCAGTTTGAACGCGTACACTGTTGAAATTGGGGGTATTCCGGCCGGTAAAATTGATACAGCCGGTGCGCAGCAGCGTCCATATTTTGCGGCGAACGATGCGATCGTTGATGTCTGGAATGAGCGGGTGAAAGCTGTTAAGAAAGACGGTGATACACTTGGCGGTATTGTTCAGATTGAGGCAGTCGGAGTTCCGGCAGGACTAGGGGAACCAGTTTTTGATAAGCTGGATGCTCTTCTTGCTCATGCTCTTATGAGTGTTGGTGCAGTAAAAGGGGTAGAAATAGGGCAGGGGTTTGAAGCTGCACGAATGTTAGGCAGTGAAAACAACGACGGTATGGATGCCGGCGGATTCACTTCAAACAATGGCGGCGGTATTCTCGGCGGTATTTCTAATGGAATGCCTGTTATTGCCAGAGCGGCGATTAAGCCTATTCCTTCCATTGCTAAAGAGCAGCATACCATTACCCGTAATGGTGAACCCTGCACCATGCAGATAAAAGGGCGTCACGACATTTGCGCGATACCTCGCGTTGTTCCAGTGTTAAAGTCGATGGCTGCTTTAGTGCTTGCCGATTTGTTGCTTCAGCAGAGCAAACAGTTCTTTTCGCCCGTTTCAGGCGTTGTAGAAGCGCAAGGGTTTGACGAATAATTTAACTGTCAGTACATGAGCTACATGCAACCTACCTTACCTATCAATAATAATGACCAGAATGCCGCCAGCTTGGATGGCACGCTGGAACGTATTGTCTTCTACAATGAAGAGAATGGCTATTCTGTGCTCCGGTTTAAAACCACAGCGGGTGATAACTATACTGTTGTGGGGAATATGGCTGACCCGCAGGTTGGAAGTTCATTAAAGCTTACCGGCGAGTGGGTGGAGAATGCAAAATTCGGTCGCCAGTTTAAAATGTTGACCTATGAAACCAGCCTTCCGGCAGGTGTTGTGGGAATCCGTCATTATCTTGCTTCCGGTCTTATTAAAGGCGTGGGGCCGAAGACGGCTGAACGTATTGTAGATGCATTCGGAGAGGATACCTTTGCGATTCTGGATAATGAGCCGGAACGACTTTCAGCAGTGAAAGGAATCGGTAAACGGACAGCGAAAGGAATTCAAGAAGCGTGGTCAGAGCATCGCGGTATTCGTGATCTTATTATGTTTCTTCAGCCGCATGGTGTTTCAACAGCATACGCAGTCCGTATCTATAAGTTTTATGGGAAGCATGCGCTCAGTGTTGTGCAGGAAAACCCATACCGGCTTGCAATGGACATTAACGGAATCGGCTTTGTTACAGCCGATACCATTGCCCAGAAGATTGGATTTGAGGTTGATTCTCCTCTCCGTGCTGAGGCTGGAACACTCTACATGCTGACAAAAACTTCGGATGAAGGGCATGTATATTATCCTCTTGAAACCTTGGTAACGAAGACTTCAGATACCTTGAATATTCGTGAAGATCTTGTTGAGGATGCGGTTGATACGCTGGAGCGCGAAGAACGTGTTGTTGTAGAGGAGCTTTCCAACGGTCAGGTTGCTGTTTATCGCAGTCGTTTCCATGCATATGAGTCAGGCATTTCTACCTATATTAAAAAGATTCTCGGGTCTCCGAAAACTGTTCAGATAAAGGCTCCTAATGAGGTTGTGGAAGAGGTGGTAGAAAGCCTTGGAATCAGTCTTGCTGAAGAACAGTTGGAAGCAGTGCATACTGCTGTACGTACTAAGATGATGGTACTTACGGGTGGTCCCGGTACAGGTAAAACGACCATTACGAAAGCGATTGTTCAGGCCTACAAAAAGTTGAAGGCCAAAATTTTGTTGTGTGCGCCGACAGGGCGTGCTGCAAAGCGTATGTTTGAAACTATCGGGGTGGAAGCAAAAACAATCCATCGTTTGTTGGAATATTCACCGCGTGAAGATGGTTTTCAACGTAACGAGAACAATCCACTGGCTTGTAGCCTGATTGTTATTGATGAAGCTTCTATGATGGATACCATGCTTATGTTCCATCTGTTGAAAGCCATACCGCTTGGTGCAACCGTTATTTTTGTCGGTGATGTTCATCAGTTGCCGTCTGTCGGGCCGGGAAACGTGTTGAAGGATGTTATTTCTTCAGGCGTTGTTGATGTTGTAGAGTTGCATGAAGTTTTTCGTCAGGCGCAGGAGTCGGACATTATTACCAACGCGCATAAAATTAACGCGGGTGAAGTGCCGTTTCTTGAATCGTCCAAAGAGCGACTTTCAGACTTTTATTTTATTCGACAGGATGATCCGGAACGCTGCGCAGCTATGATTGTAGATTTGGTTAAAAACCATATTCCGCGTCGTTTCCGTTTTGACCCGATAGATCAGATTCAGGTGCTTACCCCTATGCATAAAGGGTCAGCAGGCTCCGGTAATTTAAACCATATGTTGCAGGATGCCTTGAACCCTCAGCCGTTATGTTTGAAACGTGGTGATCGAGAGTTTCGTCTGGATGACAAGGTCATGCAGATTCGAAATAACTACGATAAGGATGTTTTTAACGGAGATATTGGTCGCATCTGTGTTGTAAACACCGAAGATAAGAAGTTGACTGTCCGTTTTGATGACGAGAAGAACGTTATCTACGATTTTAATGAGCTTGATGAACTTGTTTCTGCTTATGCAATTTCGATTCATAAATCACAGGGATCGGAATATCAGGCTGTAGTTATTCCTGTTCTAACTCAGCATTATGTATTGCTTCAGCGAAATCTTATTTACACGGGTGTTACCCGTGGTAAGAAACTGGTTATTCTTGTTGGTGCATCAAAAGCGCTGACAATGGCTATTAAAAATAACAAAATGCAGAAGCGTTTCACTTATCTATCTCAACGGTTAAGCGAGTTTTTACAGTAAGTTATTCATGGGACTTTTGTGTCACATCTTTGCTGTTGCCCACCTGTTCAGGTAGAGGCAGTATAGAGAAAATATAAGTCTCCCCGACTGATAAAAGAGTCGGGGAGACTTTTTTATAACGAAATTTGAAATCTTTACAGCGCGTTAAAATCCTTTGTATGGTACGGCAGACGAATATTGTAGAAAAGTACAGTACGAGATGAGTGTTTACTGGTGGGATACCAAAAGACGCAGGAGTAAAGTGTGACTGTTTCGACCAATGTGCTGACAATGGAAGATGACCCTGTAGTCAGGGAAACAATCGCGGCATATCTGACCGACCTTGGATATACCGTAACGCAGGCCGAAAGTGGCTTGCAGGGGCTTGCGTTGGTTCAAGAGAAGAATATTGACGCAGTGTTGCTTGATTGGCGTCTTCCTGACATCTCCGGCGGAGAAGTACTTTCAAAATTGGGTAGTGTGAACCCTACACTTCCAGTGATTGTGGTATCCGGTACTGATGAGCTTGGTGAAGTAATTGAAGCGTTGAAGCGTGGTGCATGGGATTATTTGCGCAAGCCGCTTCAGAATATGGATATATTAGTAAATGCCATTGAACGCTCGTTAACGCGGGCTCAGCTCCTTAAAGAAGCAGCTCTTGAAGGCGAGCATTTAAAAGAGTTGGTGCGCAGCCGGACAGAAGAGCTGGAAAGAGCAAATGCTCTGCTGCGGAGGGAAGCAAAAGAGCGTAAGGAATACGCAGCAGCTCTTACTGAGAGTGAGGCGCGTTTCAGGCAATTGGTGGAGACCGTACGCGAAGCATTTTTTGTGCACAACGCGCAGACGCAGGAATTTACCTATGTGAGTCCGGCCGCAACCGAGATGTTTGGACTGACTCCGGATCAGCTTGCTTTGAATTCCAGATTATTACTCGATTTACTTCACCCCGATGACAGGGAAGAGGCAACAACTAAGATTCAAAGCATTTATGATAAGCAGGAGCCGGATAGTGTTGAATATCGTTTCGTAGTGGGAGAAAAAACAAAGTGGATCGGATTCCGCATTTTCCCAGTTAGAAATCTGGACGGAGACGTTTACCGCCTTGTAGGTGTTGCGGAAGATATTACAGAACGAAGACATGCGCATGATGCTCTGTGTGCATCCTTACGAGAGAAAGACACGCTTTTTAAAGAGGTTCATCATCGCGTAAAGAACAACCTCCAACTTGTTTCCAGCCTGCTCAGCCTTCAAGCTCAGCGTATTTCTAATATTGAAGACCGTGAACGTTTTCTTGATTCACAGCGTCGAATCCAGTCTATGACATTGGTACATGAAGAGTTGTATCGCACAGATGATTTATCCTGTATCGATTTCAGCTACTATGTCGAACAGCTTGCGCGAAGAATTGAACAAGCCTTTTCAGCAGTTGTTCCTGTGGAGCTGGTTGTCGATTTAGAGCGCATTCATCTCTCTGTCGATACTGCCGTGCCGTGCGGACTTATTTTGAATGAGTTGATTTCCAATGTGTACAAGCATGCGTTTATCGGTAGAGAACGGGGAAGGCTGTATCTTTCTTCTTTCCTTCGTGATGGCTCTATTGTTCTCAAAGTCGTTGACGATGGTGTAGGGTTCCCTTCAAACTTTGACATGAACGAGTCAAATTCGTTGGGGATGCAGGTTGTTCATGCTCTTGTAGAGCAATTATCTGCGGAACTCATTATCACTACGGATAACGGGACGGAGTTTGAACTTATTTTTTCTGACTCAAGCCTGTGTTTGCTGCCGTAGCCTGAGTCATCTGGCGAAGAATATTTTTGAGAAGGAGTGTGTCTGTTGGCAGATGCACTCCTTTTTTGCATTCATTTTCTGTGAATCGCCGTACAGTGCGTTGTTCCGGTAGGGAGTTATGATAGAGAATAAACGGTACAGCTCCGTGCGCATGAGATTTTGTTGATGCAGGGGTTAAATGGTCGCATGTAACAGTGAGGTAGGCATCAGGCATGGCGCTGAGAAGCGGAGTTAACAGCTCTGCATCTATTCGTTCGATTGCTTCTTTTTTTCCTTGAGCGTCTCCAGCGTGACCGAAGTGATCGGGAGACTCAACATGAATGAACGCAATCGTATTCTGAGGTGATTGTAAAAAATCAATAGCAGCAGCAGCTTTTTGAGAGAGGTTTGTGTCAGGCAGTCCTGTAAATTCTGGGTGTGTGGGGATATACATCCCTGCCATATGTCCTAGACCGTGCAGAAGTGGGACTCCGGAAATAATGCATGCATCGCTGCCATATGTGTCGCGAAAGTTTGGCAGAGAGTAGGCATTTCCCTCCCCCCACAGCCATACGGTGTTTGCTTTCTGAGTATGGTCGGCAAGAATTTGTGATGCGTGTTCCATAAGTACTTGCAACTCAGGCGGGTACAAGCTGTGTGCCTCGGATATCAGAGTGTCTTGCAGCATGTGCGGGCCGCACGTCATGAAAGGACGTGTGCTGTTCTGCCTGAAAGCAGTTAGGAGTTCTTGTCCATTGCGATGGATAAGGAGGTGACGGTATGTGCTGTTAGCAACAAAGGTGAACGGTGTGTCCTGCAAGGAGTTATTCAGCGTTGCAATAAGCTGTTCGCCTTCCTGCTTTGTCAGTGAAGAAGCACAGGGCAGGGTGATGGTGTCATTTTCAGCTTGGCTGAATGTGACGCGCCAAACTGTATCCATAGGAGATACGGAAACTCCCAGAGCGGCAGCTTCAATGGGGGCACGACCATTATGGTATTGAGCAGGAGAGTAGCCGAGAAGAGACATATTTCCGACGTCTGAATCCGGACTGAATCCTTTAGGGATAGTATAGCAAAGACCCGCCACACTGTGGCGGGTCATAGCATCAAGAGCAGGTGTCTCTGCGCATTCCAAAGGCGTGCCTTCGGGGCACAGGGACGGAATATCTGCTGCGCCGTCGGCGATGCAGACTATGAGTTTTTTCATTAGAGAATCCGGTAGAACACAGGCTCTTCGAGAACAAGGCCTTTCTCTTTCATGCCTTCAACTGCTTTATGTACAGCTTCTGCACGTGCTTCATGGGTAAGGAAAACAACAGAAGCTGTTGTTTCTGTACCGTCTTTCTGGATTGCCTGAGCAATGGAGATATCCTGCTCGGCAAGTGTTCCAGCAAGGTCACGCAGCACACCCGGTACATCCTGAACCATTACTCGGAAGTAGTACTGTGAGGTTGCATCTTCAGGGGCAAGAATATCAGCATGCGGCAGAACCTGCTTTACGTATCCGGTATTGTTCGGTGTAGCGCTGCGGGCAATGGTGAGGATGTCACCGATAACAGCGCTGGCGGTTGCAAGGTCGCCTGCACCCTGTCCATGCATGAAGATAGGGCCGCATGCGTTGCCTTCAAGGCGAACAGCGTTGTACGCTCCGCCCACACGGGCAATCAGCAGAGTGTGGTGTACCAGTGTCGGGAACACGCCGGCTTCAATTTTTCCGTCAACATTGCGAACCTGTCCGAGAAGTTTGACTCTGTAGCCGAACTCACGGGCAAATTCGATATCTTTCGGATGAATTTTAGAAACACCTACAACAGGAAGCTTGGTAAACGGGTATTCAACACCGAATGCAAGACGTGTAAGTAAGCAAAGTTTGTGCGCCGCATCAAAGCCTTCAATATCAAGAGTCGGGTCTGCTTCTGCAAAACCAAGCTCCTGAGCAGCTTTCAGTGCTGTATCAAAATCAAGTTTCTTGGTGGTCATTTCGGACAGAATGTAGTTTGCTGTGCCGTTTAAGATACCCACAAGGCTTTTAACCTGATTACCGGCAAGGTTCTGCTTTAAACTATCAAGGATAGGAATAGCGCCGCAGACGCTTGCTTCGTAGGTAAGATGTACATTGTGCTCTTCTGCAAGAGCAAACAGATCGTGACCGTCTTCAGCAAGAAGTGCTTTGTTTGCGGTAACAATATGTTTGCCGGCTTTAATAGCAGACATGATAAGCTTTTTAGCTGTGCCGATACCGCCGATAAGCTCAACCAGTACATCAACATCAGGATCGTTGATGAGAACCTGCGGGTCATCTGTAAGAACAGTGCCTTCAGGGAGGTCAGCAGCGCGGGGCTTAGACAGGTCGCGTACAAGAACAGATTTTACAACAATTTCTCTGCCGGTACGTGCAACAATAGCATCACGATTTTCTTTAATAACTTTCAGAAGACCACTGCCAACAGTACCGAAACCGGCAATGGCTAAAACGAGGGGGTTATTCCTTGGCACAAATACATCCTTCTTTCTGGAAAAACTTTTTTATTCCACGACATGCCTGATTAATGCGATGCTCATTTTCAATAAGTGAGAAGCGAACATAATCGTCTCCGAAGTGTCCAAAACCGAGTCCCGGTGAAACCGCAACTTTCGCTTCGAGCAGCAGCTTTTTCGCAAACTCCACTGATCCCATTTTTTTGAATGGTTCAGGGATTTCTGCCCATACAAACATGGTAGCCTTTGGTGAAGGAACATCCCATCCTGCACGCTCAAGGCCGGAGATTAATACGTCACGGCGCTTTTGGTATACTTCGACTATTTCATGCACGCAATCTTCAGGGCCGTTCAATGCAACCGTCGCAGCAATTTGAATTGGTTGGAATATACCGTAATCAAGGTACGACTTGATTCTGGTAAGGGCGTGAACCAGTTGTTTGTTGCCTGCGCAAAAACCGACTCTCCAACCTGCCATAGAATAGCTTTTTGACATGGAGTAAAATTCTACCCCCACGTCCTTAGCTCCTTCTGCCTGAAGGAAGCTTGGAGGAACGTATCCGTCAAATGTAAGGTCTGCGTATGCCATGTCATGAATAACATACACCTTATGTTTCTTAGCCCAGTCTACGACTTTTTGAAAAAATTCAGGTGTTGCCAGCTCAGTTGTCGGATTGTGCGGATAACTGAGCATGAGCACTTTAGGCTGCGGCCACGTCTGTCTTGTGGCGGCTGTCAGATCCTCAAAAAAATCTCGTCCCTTACCAATTGGTATCCTACGGACATCCGCACCTGCAATAATAGCGGCGTATGTGTGGATAGGGTAGGTAGGGTCCGGAGCGAAAACTACATCACCCGGTGAGAGCATGGCAAGTGCGAGATGCGCAAGGCCTTCCTTGGCTCCCATGGTTGCTACTGCCTCTGTGTCCGGGTCGAGGTAGACGTCATATCTTCTTTGATACCAGTCGCAAATAGCTTTACGCAAGTTCGGAATGCCCTTTGAGGCGGAGTAACGATGGTTAACACCTTTTTGCGCGGCTTCTGTGAGCTTATCGACGATGTGATCTGGAGTAGGAAGATCGGGGTTTCCCATCCCCATATCGATGACGTCGATGTTTTGATGTCGCAGTTCCATTTTTAAATCATTAACAACTGCAAATACATACGGTGGTAATCTGTCAATTCTTGGGAATTCATTCATAGCGCATATTTCCTCTAGGCGTTTTCATTTTGCTCTAGAGTACATATGAGGGCTGCGCCTGTAAAGTCAGTGAGGGCGGTGGTTTTAGGGGAAGTGATGGTTTTTTGTGAAAATATAATCAAAAAAACAAGTATAAAGTGAATAAAAAATCAAAATTTTTTTAAATAAAAAAGAGAAAATAAAAAAGGACCGATAGCAGCCCCGATGATGCTACCGGTCCAGGGAATTACCACCAGTATTCAAATCTAATGAATGAGTGGTAAGGAGGTCGATTTATTGTTCGTAGAGCTCTTTTTTGAGCCACTTTTTGATTTCGGGTGTAGGTTCAAATAAGCCTTTCAGGTCACCATATTCGGCGAGGAAGGCATTTGCGACACGTGGTGGTAAGGGAACTTCAATTAGGTCAACTGCTGCTTCGGAGTTACGACGTACTAGTCGAACAACAGGTTGATCACCCCAAGTGTCTACTACGAAATAAGTTGAGTAATCGGATTTTGAGCGAACTGGAGGATATTCTGCACGCCAGTCGTTATTCCCCCACTCAAGGTACATTGTTACAGCATGTTCGGGGCTCATGTTCCAATCAATCTGTAAATCGCTGAATTGTGAAAGGTTGCTCATATTTCCTCCAATATAATCAAACGCTATATTATCCTGTCCTGTGTAAATTGGCGGGAAGAACTGCCACACTCTCCCCGCCATATTCTGCCTGTGAAGGTAAGGAATGCTTTTTCGTTGTGTTGAGTTAATAGTAACCATTACCATTTAAGAGTCAAGCGAAAAAATAGGAAAAAATGTGACTGGCTAAAGTGTTGAAGAGTTATTTGTATCTTTTCAGGTAGATAGGAAATTAGTCGACTGAAAGTTTTTGTTTTTCAGCCTAGTAAGATTGTGAAGAGGGAAGGTGGATAATTAGCCCCTGATCATGCAGGGTTGCGTGAGTCGTGCTAAATTATAAAATAATGCACTTTTCGATTTTGCTGCGCTAAGTAGGAATTACAAATAATCCGTACGTTGGCAGGATGCGAAATTTCATGATGTTATTTGCAACGTGCTTTTTTAAAAGGAAGAAAGAGTCGTGTGCGTTTATTCATGACTTTTGTTTTAACGTAAAAAGTTCTGGTAAGTTTTCTTACGAAAGTTAATGGCATTCCTGTCTGGCAGGCTGACTGTTCAGCTTGTCAGTACGTAAGATTTTGTGATGCAGCATTGTTCGAGTTGTAGTCTGCTGACCCGTTCTCCTCTGCCTGTTACTGCTTGCATGACATACTAATGAAGTATTCCGGCCTGTTCTACCGGGTCGGACGATTCCGATACAGCGTTATCGGTCTTGGTGTGGTATTGGGTACATGATGGAGATGCACGGATCAGTACAAACTGAATGGTCAAACAGTTTTAATTACTTGACCTGGTATTGGTTTTATGTGTTTATAGCGTCGCTGGAGAAGTCCTCTATCTCTACAGATGTAGCTTTGTGGGTCGAAGCGCATCACACGTAGGTCGAGGCAATGAGTACGCTCCACCGTGAGAGGTGGCCATCATGCTGATTGCTGAATCCTGTAGAGTCCAACGGAGGTTGTCATGAGACCAGTGAAATTCGCAAAACCTGAACTGTTTGCAGATCATTTTTTTGAAACTGCTGAAGAGTTAGGTGTAAAGTTCACCCAGTCAGGTAATATTATTACCAATGGTGGAAAGAACATTTCCAAGGGCAAAGTTGCCGCCATTTATCGCCGCTATGGTGATGAATGTCATGTTTGCCCAAGCTGTGAATTTAAAAGTGACTCTGTAGGACTTAAGCACTTTCGGATGATCGCAGAGAAGGCTTTGGGCTAGAATCTTCTCTTCGACTATGTAACTTTGTAGCATGACTGGTGCCCGTCGCTGCCCCCGCAGCGGCGGGCTTTTCATTGCTTTTCAAACGGTTTTCGGCTTGAAATTGTTGAAGAAGTATGTCTATTGGTACAACCAATTTTGCATAATGGTTGTACTCGAAAAACAATGTGCAGAAAAAACATAAAATAGTTTTTTCTGTGTAATATATTGAAAACAAAGAGTTATCTTTGTTTTTTTTTATGTTTTTTGTGTCCGGTGTGAAAAAAAGACTACAGATATTTTTCAGAGTTATGGACGGAGAAATTTTGGCTGTGTAGGTTGAGCTTACTTGTTGTGGCAACTTATACGGCAAGTCTCTTCCTTTGTTTAAGGAAATTGTGTTGTCTTTGATGTTTCTGAGTCTTAGGGGTCTTGGAACATCGCCTTTTAAAAAATGACCGGCATCATTTTTTAAAAGTTAAGATCTGTTGGTAGTGCTTCAGGTCGTGGGAGAGATTTCTGGCGAATTATTCTCCCTACCCATGCAGACTCGTCTGCACACCGATATGGCAATCGGTTGAAAAAAATCGGCGCTTCACAGTGGTATGTGAAACGCCGTTTTTTTTGGTCTACCGTACGCAAATTTTGAAAATAAAAAAGGCGACAGAAACGTTTCTGTCGCCTTTTGTGTATATAACTCACAGAGAGTTATGCTGTTGTGTACATGTTAGATTTTTTTAATCTCAGAGTACCAGCTGCCTGCTTTTTCGAGCAGGTCATTGATGCGTGCAACCATTGCATGAGGGTCTTTTAAGTAGCCTTCAAGCAGCAGGGACGATTCGAATAACTGTTCTACAGTTTCGTTTACCAGTGCATCATCTTTGTCAGATTTGTAGATGCGAAGCAGGTTGCGGATGATCGGATGATCTGCATTCAGTTCCAGAACTTTTTTCGGAATAGATTCATCCTGATTCATCATGCGCATGATTTTTTCCATGGATGATGTAGCACCGTCAGGGCTGCTGAGAACTGCTGGAGAGCCTGAGAGACGTTCGGATAAACGAACATCAGTAACTTTGTCACCAAGCAGGTCTTTGATGTGTGCAATAAGATCGCTGAGAGTTGCTGTTTCTTCTTCAGAAAGTTCTTCAGCTTTTTCTTTTTTCACAACGTCATCAAATTCTTTCAATTTTTCAGGATCAACAGTTTCTGCAGCAACAAGTTCAAATTCATCAAACTTGCCAAGGTTGTCCATCACGAACTCGTCAACAGGTTCGTAGAGGAAGAGTACTTCTAAGCCCTTGCGGGTGAAGATTTCAAGATGTGGATTAAGCTTTGCTGCTTCGCGGCTTGTTGCAGAAATGTAGTAAATAGATTTCTGACCTTCTTTAGCACGCTCAATATATTCTTCAAAAGAGGTAAGCTCTTCTGCTGTTTCATGTGTAGAGGTGTTGAAGCGAAGAAGTTTAGCAAAGCGGTCACGGTTTGCGTAGTCGCTGTATCCTAAGCGGAAGACTTTTCCATGAACATTCCAGAATTCTCTGTATGCATCAGCGTCATTTTTCGCCATACGTTCCAGATGGGAGAGAATCTGCTTGGTCACAGTCTGATTGATCTTACGGATGAGTACGTTTTCCTGAAGTGTTTCTCGGGAAATATTAAGCGGAAGATCTTCAGTATCGACAACACCTTTTACGAAAGAAAGGTAATCTGGAAGCAGGTCTTTGCATTCGCGCTGGATAAGAACACGGCGTACATAAAGGTCAAGACCGTAATCGTCACGACCGATGCTGCTTAAATCGCGTCCGAAGGTCGGGATAAAAGCAAGGCTTGTGAACTGTACAGGTGCATCTACTGCGCTGTGTACGGTTGCGATAGGATCTTTATCATCAAAGGTGAGGTAGTTGTAGAACTCTTTGTACTGCTCTTTGGAAATTGAGCTTTTAGGCTCGCGCCAAAGTGCAGGAGTGGTGTTCTGGTGCTCACCGTCGAGATAAATCGGGAACGGGATGAAGCTTGAATGCTGTTTGAGAGCTGTTTCTAAACGGAATTTTTCGAGAAATTCTGCTGCATCATCTTTAACATTGATAACAATGACTGTGCCGCGCTCAGGAGCGTCTTCGGCAGGAGTGATTTCAAAAGAGCCAAGACCGTCAGATTTCCAAGTAAACCCTTCGGAACCCGGTTTGTAGTTACGGGTTGTAACGGAAACATCTTCTGAGATCATAAAGACTGAGTAGAACCCTACACCGAAACGACCGATAATGTTGCTTGCAGCGTCCTTGCTTTCAGCAAGTTCGGCAAGGAAGCGCTCTGAACCTGAGCTGGCGATGGTGCCAAGGTTGTCTACGAGATCTTCTTTGGTCATACCGATACCAGTATCGGTAACGGTGATAGTTTTTGCGTCTTTATCAATAGCAATATTGATAGAAGGTTCCAGTTCGGCAGCCGCAATCTCTTCACCTTTAGCCTCTGCGAAGCGTAGTTTGTCGAGAGCGTCGGATGCGTTAGATACGAGTTCACGAAGGAAGATTTCGCGGTTGGTGTACAGTGAGTGAGTAATAATATGCAGAAGTTTTCTAACTTCAGTTTTAAATTCATATGATTGTGACATACGAAAAGGCTCCTATGAGTTTTCATAAAAGTTTGAAACAAAAATACAACGGGATAATAAATCCGAATTTTCTAAGGTCAAGGCTTCCATATGAAAATCTCTAGAACAATGGCGTTTTGTTTTTGTTTACACAATTTCAATTCGACGAAGACATTATTCCTAGATATAGTTAGTACTGGTACGTAAGTCTCGGTGGTTTCAACTTTAGTCTTGAAACAGGTCACGTGAGATAAGTGGTAGGTTGGGGGCATTAGTATCTTCTACCATGTCATTATTGAGTATTAAAGGAGTAACGATGAGCAAGCAGACTGCGGGAACCGGTGTGAAGCCGGTGACCTCATTAGACATTCGCCAGAGTAAGGGGGTTCGAAAACTTACTATGCTGACAGCATATGATTATTCGTCTGCAACGCTTGTTGATGAATGTGATATCGATATGATTCTCGTAGGGGATTCATTAGGTATGGTCATGCTTGGGCGTGATGATACGATTAGCGTAACAATGGATGAAATGGTGCACCATACGAAAGCGGTTGTACGCGGAGCAACACGATCGCTTGTGGTGGCTGATATGCCTTTCATGTCCTACGAAACAGGGGTGGAAGATGCCATGCGCAGTGCCGCCAGACTGTTTCAAGAAGGCGGAGCGCGTGCTGTAAAATTGGAAGGTGGACATACTGTGCTGCCGCAAGTGAAAGCGCTTGTGGATGCAGGGATTCCTGTTGTTGGCCATATTGGTTTGACCCCGCAGCGGGTTGCGAGCCTTGGCGGTTTTAAAGTGCAGGGAAAGACTGCTGAAGCGGCAACGGTTCTTGTTGAAGAGGCCAAGGCGTTAGAAGAAGCTGGAGCTTTTTGTATTGTTCTGGAAGCTATTCCGGCACCAATTGCAGCGCGTATTACTCAGGAAGTTTCCGTGCCGACTATCGGAATCGGTGCAGGGAGCGACTGTGACGGGCAAGTGTTAGTTTTTCATGATTTATTAGGCTTGTTCGACAGGTTTGTTCCGAAGTTTGTAAAGCAGTATGCAAATCTTAGAGAGACTGCGGCAGCGGCTATCAGTGATTACAAGCGGGAAGTAGAAGATGGAAGTTTTCCCGCACCTGAACACGCGTTTGGTATGTCTGAGCAGGAAAAAGAAAAGTTTGAAAAGTAGCAGAACAAGGTGGAAGCATACGATGCTGTTGGTGCTTATGCGTTGATATGCGTGCTATGCGCTGATGTTGCTTGCCAATCTTTTTGAATAATATGTTTGATAAATGAAAGGCTGCCCTTATGCAGGGCAGCCTTATTTTTTGATAGTATAAGCAAGGATGGTGCAGCGAGTTAGTACCGCGGTTGATATTCAAGAAATTCAACTAAAGCATTTCCAGAATATTCCTGACAGTTATTACCGAAGCATTCGGAAGCTGACAGTACTGTGCCTGTGAGTGTTTTGTTTGGCTTCACGTCGCGAATAAGCAACAAACGGCTGGATGTTTCTGGCTGTACCAGTGATTTAAAGGAATAGAGAACAAGCCAGTCATTGCTTTCTGTATTATCCCAATCCAACACCGCAAGCAGAGAGATGTTTTCCTGACTGAATTCGCTGGTTATGAGTAACTCTGTCCCGTTATGAGTGGCGGTTTGTCCTGCAGAAGGCATAGCAGAATAGGTAGTGCCGTCTACTGGTAAGTCATGTTGGCTTCCTGTCCATAAAAAGTTCAGCGATAGATTGTTGTAGATAATGTGACTGAACTGTTCTGGACGGATACCGTTACGCGCAGGTTGGTCAGGAGTGTAATACGCAAGCTCTGCGGGGAGTTTCTTTTTAAGTGTGGCCGGAAGAGGCTTGATTGCTGAGAAGTATCGGGAAGAAATTATGGTTGCCGGTTCAGTAAAGAACCCTGAGTTTCGAAAACAGCCAGTACTGAGCAGTAAGCCAAGCGCACAGAGAGCGCAGAGAGGGGCAATACGTCGGAGCATAGCGTTCCTCTTTACTCGGCAGATTTACATTTGAAACGGATACGTAATCTTCCGTCTTCAAAATCGTAAGAGTTTATTATGAATTCACCGATCTCGGATGTGTTTTGGACATGTTCACCAATACACGGACAACTGTCATAGTCGCCAACATGTACGATGCGGATCGTTGTAATATCGTCGGATGGAAGGCGTGAAAGGTTGTAGCGTTCCTGTGCAGTCTCAATAGGAAGAATCTCTTCAGTAATTTCAAGATTGCGCTGTAGCTGTTCATTTACTGTGGATTGCAACGCAATCGCTTCATACTCAGTTAGCGGGCGATCGAAGTGATAGTCACATTTTGATTTTTTTGTATTGATATGAGCAGAGTAGCATCTTTCACAGCCGAACATGCTGACCATGGTGCCGTTTAGGATATGTTCAGCAGTGTGCATATGGGGAACGTAGCTTTTTGCCATGATGACTTTCCTGTTGAGTCGTGTGCAGGTGTATTTTGCACAACGTGTATTTTATTCATGTAAAAAAGCCGCAGAGTGTGCGGCTTTTCGTATTTTCTAGAGGCTTGCTTGAGCATCCATGGTGCTAGCAAGATCGAGCAGCCTGTCTTGGATTGTCATCATAACCTCTTTGGGGTTTGAGAGGTCTTTGCTTCTGCGGAAGACCCATGATGCAATGTACAGGTTTGTTTCGTCGTCCTGATCCTTAGTCCATTTGTACTTACGGATCATTTTTGCAAGGGAAGCTTTGTACGCTTCACGGTCGCGAATAGCTTTTTCGTATGCTTCGCCCTGAGCTTTCATCTTTGCTTCAGCTGCATCTGTGACAGATGGAGTCGCATTCATATCTTTTGAAACTTGATAGTCATGCAGAGCAGACTGGAATTTTTGGTTTGCTGTCAGCACATCCCGTTCAGCCTGAAGCCAGACTGCAACGTCTGCCATGGCAGAGTTTATTTTTGCACAGCTTTTAATAACGCCGGCAGTGGCTCGAAGTTGCTTTGCCGTCAGTTTGTAAAAGGTGGCTCGTTCTTCAGAAGAAAGGGTACGCTCAGCACCGTCAAAATAGCGTGTAGCTTCGTCGATGTCTGTATTGATTGTTTCAATAAAGCGTTCTTTGTAGAGTGCGTATAAGGCATTGATCATAGTAGGGCGTAATGCATACTGCATTACAGAGCGTCTACCCACCGCCAGATCATCTCCACTCCATGAAAGGCCGGTCATTTCGATTCCGTAATGAACGTTTATGACTTTGGCATCTAACAGCAGTTTTGATTCACCTGTTGCTGCAGGGTGGCTACCTTTAGGATGGTAGGCATTAACCAGCAGGTGTGAGAGATCGGTAATGAACGTAGGACGGACAACTGTATCTTCAGTTACTTTCTTATGAAGAGGCGCAACAGCTACGTTTTCCGTTTTGCCTGTTTCGTCTACTTTAAGTTCTTCTGTGTTTTCGGTTGTCGCAACGGTGTCAGAACTGTTTGTCGTGTCCTGATTAGCGGTATTTGTGCGAAGCGGGATACGAACCTGTGTGGTTACATCGCCGCTTGGTTCTACGACTTGTTCTGTCTCAACAATTTCGGGTTCAAATGTCCAGAGACCTGTGAGAACTATTGCAAATATAACAAGCGCGACCCAGATAGCCCGTTTAAGATTAGTCGAATTTTTCTTTGGCGCTTCAGTATTGGACATGATGCCCCCCTTGGGAATCATTATTTAGTTAACCCCGAAAAGCGTTCACCCTGATTTATGATGATATGAGAGTACAATGATTGTATGACAGGTGTCCAAACACCAGACAAAGTCTGATGTATTCAGCTTTGGTAGCATTTAGGTTTCACGTTGTGAAGCTTATTCTTCGTGTTGTCTTGTTGTTGCTCTTTTGTAACGTACTGAATTTAAAGTTTTCAGTGTTCAAAGTAGCATAGTCGATCTTTTGCCTCTCGGGACTGTTTGACAGTGTTGTTTGTGGTATTTTTGCTGCATGGGTAGCAGATATGTAGCAGAGGTTAGTCGCGTGTTGGTATAGGTGCAGGCTGTGTCTTGGATGGGGTGCGGGCGATGATGATTACGGCACTGATTACCATGGCACCTCCAATATACGCCGAGGCAGTAAGTTGTTCATTCCACCACAGTACAGCAAGGCCGGCTGCAACAACTGGTTCAACATTTGCGATAATTGCTGCCCGCGTTGCTTCCAAGCGTCGGAGGCCGGCGCAGTAAGCATAGTAGGCCAGGTAAGTACAAAGAAATGCCAAAGCGACAACAACAGCCAATTTTATTGGAGAATACGCGGTGAATGTTACCCAAGGCAATAGTGCAAGTGCTCCTGCCGGGAGACACCATGCGTACAGTGTTGCAGGCTGATAGTTTTTAAGAAAAGTTTTTCCGAATATATAATGGAGAGAATAGGTGAATCCGGAAAGCAGACCAAAGAGGATGCCGGTAAGCGGTAGGGATACTTCTCCTGTTTGTCCACTGAAACAAACGAGACCGGTGCCGGTAAGGGCTATTGAGAGAGCAATAATTTTTCCGGTGGAAAGTTCTTCTTTAAAAAGGATGCGGGAGAATACAGCAACCCAGATAGGGGCAGTATAAAGAAGAATAGCTGAAACGGCAGCTCCTGCATGTTTAATCGCAATTTGGTATGAACCGAAGAATAATGAGATGCCGAGTACGCCAAAAAGAAGAAAAACGGGAATGTCAGCTTTTTTTACTGCAAGAGTTTTGTGTTTTGCCGAGTGCAAAATGAAAAATACAGCCCCAAGTGACGCACGCCAGAAGGCCAGCTCATGCGGTGTAACTCCTTCCTGCAATCCGTATTTTGAAATAGGGCCGAGTAGTCCCCATAATGTTGCTGCGGCGAGTATTTGTAAGTATCCAATATATTTATCCATGCGTTTCTCCTGCGGCATATTTGTAGCATGGAATCCTTTGTTCAGTAAGCGGTTTTGTCGTAGCCGCATAACGTGTTCAATTGATTTATTTAATTTCTTGTGTGAGAAGGATGAATACAGTCTGGTGGATTCGTACTACGGTATAATCTGTATTTGATAAGAACTGGTGTCACCTCTGCTGAGTTACTATAGGGTCATTGAGGTTATGAGAATCTGTACGGCAAGTTTTTGGTTTAGTATCTTTTTATTGTTGGTTCCCTCCACGTTAGTGGCTGATTCATCATGCTACTGGGATAGCACAAGGATTCAGTTTAGCGGTGACAGGATTCAGCAAGCATTGTGTTTGACGCCAAAGATACGGGCTAGCGGCGTTGTTGAAAAAGTAGAAGGTGGACTACCTTCCACGTTTGATGAACTTGTCGGGCGTGAGTTTGACTTTTCCCGCGAGGCTGTTGAGTCGTACGCTGCACGGCATGGATTAAGAGATGATGAGGTTGGCGGTGCGTTGAATTTGCGGGTGTCAAAAGCACACGGGAATACAGCACTCTATTTTGTACTGCATGATTCGAATGGGCCTGACTTCGGCAACCACTCCTTTACTCCGGACATTAATGTGTCTCCACGCATTAATAATTTGCGTCAGTTTGGACGACGTTGGCATGTCCTGATAGGGCGTAACGGAAGTTCCGCAACACTCATAGATTTTTTTCAGCCGCTGCGTTCGTCATATTTTGAAGCACGGGAAGCCGGTGCAAAAGCAAAAGGGCGTTTTTTACATGTTGGATTGTTGTTGCCGATACGATCTGTGGAGAATGGGGCTGAATCGAAGTTTGGTGGAGTAATTCCAGATCCTGCCTATACTCGGGATCAATATCGGCGTTTGGCGCAGGTGTATGTCATTGCATCAAGCAGGGCGGGGCGGTGGTTAATTCCCGCTTATGCTTCTCAATTGAACCAGTATGGGCGTGCTCCTGTTTTTATAGGAGGGCCTAAAGGGTTCGACTTAACTCAATGGGCAAAAGCATTGAGAAGTGTTTATAGAGAAATATACTCTAATCGGTAGAGAGAAATGGCTTTACAGCGCTGTTATGAGTTGCACAATAATGCAGCATCATAACAGCGCTTTTTTTATGTGATATTCGTTAATCAGACTGCATTGTGATGAAATTACATTGTGTATATGTAGTATTTAACTTTTGTAGTGTTGTTTTCTCTATTATTCCAAAGTGTGATAAATGAATATATTCCTTATTTACTAGTTTATTTGTGCGATAATAAGAAAAACAAACTATCTTTTTTTGTTTTTGCAGTTAAGTATAGAAAAACGATACAAATAGAGGCGCGTAAGAAAGAGAAATATAGAATATAGTGTGTCGTATTGGACGTATGGTACACAGACTGTTCTGATTTTTATGTGGGCTATAAAGAGACATGCAGTTTACAAAATTCCTATGAATGTGCAGGTGAAAAAATTTGAGGGGAACAGCCTCCGGACTCTCCATACTTTGGTGTCGTGACGAGACGGATACCAACATATCAGGGGGCTGAATGAGTCGGGCAAGTATCCGACGCAGTTGAGGGCAACGTGTGCGGTATGACCACATACACGGGGCGGCTCTGCTAGTAGCAGGGTCGCCTTTGCTGTGCGTAACCGAACGTATACGACAATGTAATTGAAGTATGTATTGCAAGAGGTTACTAGGGTGCTATGAGTCTGATTACTGTAGAAAGAAAATCTTCGTCCACCTTGCGCCTTGTTCCTTCAGCAGAGCAACAGACTGCTGTGGGTGCGCTTGTAGGGTGCGCACTTTGTCTTGGTTTTATCGGGGCATTAATGAACGGCATCACGCTGGTGCGATTCGCAGTATTGTATCTTTGTCTCATTTTTATGACTGTCGGTATGATTCTGCGAAGGCAGCAACGGATTATTGAGGTCAGTTTACCCGATAAATGCATTTACTTTTTAGGACGGCGAAAAGCAGATGTATATGCAATTCCTTTTGGTATGATTGCCGCTCTTCGGTTGACTCGGCGGAATGCTCAAGGGGATCTGGTTCCTCCGGACTTTGAACCTCACGATAACAGTCGCGGCAGCTATCCTTATCATTTGGATATGGTGCTCAGGACATCCGGATACGAAACACTCGATCGGTCAGTTCTGGGGCCGGATCTTGCGGCAACAGCATTAAAACTTGCCGAAGTAACTGGTTTTGCCATCGAAGATCATGCAAACATAGGCTTTTCACGAGCAGCAAAAAGTGAGTACGCTCCTGTGGTTGCCGAGGTTGATGAACGAGTGCCGACAGGGTCTGTTTTGCAGGCATATTCAAAAAATGGACAAAAAGGCTTTTACTGGTCGTTGTCTCCGGGCAGGCTATATATTGCGTTAATGATGTTCGCCACAGCAGGGCTTTTGTATGGTGGCGGATATGGAATATGGGAGGCAGCTGCTGGAGAAGGCAATTTTATTGCAGGTGGAATACTACTTTTTGTCTGCGGCTTTTTTGCCTACATGATATTGTGGCGGATTGTCAGAGCTGCGGCGGGCAAAGGCTTTATTGTGTGGGATGACCAGACCGTTAGGTTCGGTGCGTCAATTTTCGGGAAAGAATACTCCTCTGTTATGTTGGAACGACGTGACTTAAAGACAGCACGTATAGCTGTTCCTCGTCCGGGAAAGGGACGGGTTGAGCTTGTTCAGACTTCAGGTGCAGTGTTTAAAGCGTTGAAAGTGGCTTCCCCCCTCGCTCCCTTAACAACTGGTGATTTACATTGGCTTAGCCGATATCTTCGAAAGCAATTTTCAATTACAGAAAATTCATAACAGTATTGGATCATATGATCTGTTCTGCAAAATTGCTTGTAAAAGGCAACGCTCTTAGATAGGTAACTAGGTACGAAGCACCTGTTTTTGCATAGCGTCTCACGTAGTTTTTATGCAGTGGGCGCAGTTTATTTAATCCAACCCTGAGAGGTCTCACAATGGCGAATCCTTCAGAACATATTCTGTATAGCGGTGGTGCACGAGGCACGGAAGCATACTTTGGTGAACTTGCAGAAAAGTACGGGCTTCAAGAAGTTAACTATAGCTTTGATGGTCATAAATTAGAGCGCAGCAGAGGGTTGCGTGTTTTGACTGCTGATGAGCTGGAACTCAAAGATGTAAGCCTTACGTATGTATCCCGCTTAATGAGCCGTTCATACTCTGTAGCGCCGTTGTTCCGTAAAGTACTTCAGTCGATTTGCTGGCAGGTATCCAGTGGACATGAAGTGTACGTTGTTGGTGTTATTCAGGATGACAACACCGTTAAAGGTGGTACCGGTTGGGGGGCAGAGTTTGCAAAAATTTGTAACAAGCCTCTGTATGTATTCGGGCAGGCTAAAAATGCTTGGTTCCGTTGGGAAAAGAATGAGTGGATTGAGGTGGAGACGCCGACTATTTCTCATCGCCATTTTACTGCTACCGGTACTCGTTTTCTGGAAGAGAACGGTAAAAAGGCAATTAACGAGCTCTTTGAAAAATCCTTTGGATAGAGAAAAGAATGCAAAATTCTGCGGGAGCTTATGCTCCCGCTTTTTTTATGGCTATGTAACTGCATAGTCTGAAAGGAAAACATTGTGTACGAAGATGACCAGAGCAGAGCAGGGGCGATAGCTGCTGTTTGCGCGTTTGTTTTTTGGGGAATGGCGCCCGTTTACTGGAAGCAGGTGGGACATGTGCCTGCGTTTGAAGTGTTATGCCATAGAATTTTATGGTCATTGTTTTTTGTAGGAATATTGTTGAGTGTTCGTTCCGGCTGGGCAACATTTAAAGCTATTTTTTCTTCAAAAAGGACAATGTTACTCCTTACGATGAGCGGACTCCTTGTCGGCGGGAACTGGGGACTATATATTTGGGCTGTTAATCACGATATGGTGTTACAGACGAGCCTTGGGTATTACATTACACCGCTTGTAAGTATGATGCTTGGTGTTGTCGTATTTAAAGATAAAATACGCCCGATTCAGCTTTGTGCAGTGTTTCTGGCTGTAGCCGGAGTAGGAACGCAGCTGATTATGGTTGGTGAACTGCCATGGGTTTCTCTTGTGCTGGCAATATCTTTCGGCCTGTACGGGCTGTTACGCAAATTGGCAAATGTAGAGTCCATTGCAGGACTTATGTTTGAAACAGTTCTTTTGATTCCGTTTGTGTTGTTTTATCTTGGCAGTCTTGAGTTGCAGGGGACTGCTTCGTTCCTGCATATTGACCGCTTAACAGATATGTATCTTGTGGGAGCGGGGATTATTACATCACTTCCGCTTATGTGGTTTGCATTTGCTGCCTGCCGGTTACGACTGACGACTCTTGGACTTATACAGTATATAGCACCGAGTTTGGCGTTTTTGCAGGGAGTTTTCCTGTTTAACGAGCAGTTTTCAATGGGACACTTATTTTCTTTCATGTTTATCTGGAGTGCTCTTGCTCTTTATTCCGGTGAGGGCTGGTTGCAGCGTTCCAGAAAGTATTTACATGCTGAAGAAGTGTAGAACGCTCTACCGCATTTGTTTGATTTTGAGAGGCCGCAATTCCTGTACAAGGGAGCTGCGGCTTTTTTTATATCAACAGTCGGCAGTTGATTCTCAATGAGATGTTCGGCTATAGAGTGAAGTGTATAGGTGGAGGTTAGTAGAATGAAACTTGGGGATAGTATGTTTTACGATAAGATGACCATAAACGGGATGACTGTTCCGAACCGTCTTGTCCGTTCTGCAACTTGGGAAGGTCTTGCCTCAGCAGAGGGCTTTGTGACTCCGGCTCTTGAAAAGGCCATGCTCGACCTTGTAGACGGTGGTGTCGGGCTTATTATCACAGGCCACATGTTTGTTGCAGAGCAGGGGCGAGCAAGTGAGCGTCAGCTGGCAATTTGCAGTGATGAATATATCAACGGTTTGCGCAGCATGGTAAAGAGAGTTCACGAAAAAGGCGGGGTTATAGTTGCACAGTTGGCTCATGCCGGTGGACATGCCGCACAGGGGATGACAGGAATGCCGGCAGTGGGGCCAAGCCCTTTTGTGCGCAGGGATGGTGAGCTTTGTCAGGAAATGACGGAAGAAGATATTGATGGGATGGTGTATGCTTTCGAGCAGGCTGCTTCCAGAGCAGTTGCGGCGGGGTTTGATGGTGTTCAAATCCATGCTGCACACGGATATGGCTTGAGCCAGTTTTTATCTCCTCACGTTAATAAACGGACTGATATGTACGGTGGCTCTTTTGAAAACCGTATCCGTCCGCTTGTCAGGGTGTATGAAGGTATTCGTCGCGCAGTAGGTGATCATTATCCTGTTACGATGAAAATTAACTGTGAGGACTATGTCGATGGCGGGCTTCAGCTGGAAGATAGTGTAAGTATTATTAAGGGACTTTCTTTGCTGGGGCTTGATGCTGTTGAAATTAGCGGCGGATTGCTTACAAGCGGTCCGGCAACGTCTTCTGTCCGTGTCGGGCGTTTTGACACTCCGGCAAAGGAGGCGTGGTATCGTGAGGCTGCAAAAGCAGTTCGAGAGCATACCAAGATTCCTGTAATGCTTGTTGGCGGGCTTCGGAGCTTTAGTGTCGGTGAAGGATTGCTGGCTGAGGGGCTTATCGATTTTGTTTCTATGAGCAGACCATTATTACGAGAGCCTGCTCTTCTTTACCGCTGGGCAGCAGGTGATTTGCGAAAGGCAGAGTGTATAAGCTGCAATAAATGTTTTACGGTTTTGATTAAAAATGAGGGATATTTTTGCCCTGTTGCACAGCAGCAGGCTGATGACAAGAAGTCTTCATCATAAATAGATTGAGGTACGATGGAAAATTTCGTACTTCTAACAGCGTGTTGTACTTGCAAAGTAGCGCAATTGGGGACAGATGATGTATCGTGTCCGACTTTGCATACAGCAGGAGTAAGTTGAGGTGCTCATTGGCAGAATGATCACATTACTCCGTTTGCCCTGCTGCACAGCATGCTAGAAAGGAGAAGGAAATGAAAATTCTTGCAATTGATAAAGTAATGCCGGATGCCACACCGGATAAAGTTAAAGAAACCTTTATGGATGAGGTGAATTATACAGTAAAGATGTATCTTGCTGACGTGGTTCGCGAAATGTATTTTCGTCAGGATCGTTCCGGTACAATCTTGATGCTGGAAGCACCTTCTTTGGAAGAGGCTCGTGGCCTTATTAATAAAATGCCGATGGTGCAGGCTGGTTTGATTGATTATGAATTGATCCCCGTGGGACCGTTTGTGCCGCTCGCATTGTTGTTGGATGAAGAAACTCCAACTCAATAATCTTTTTATGTTATGTAAATAGATAGTTGAAGCTAATTAGAAACGCTCTGAAGAGATTCAGAGCGTTTTTTTTGTGTGGTCAAAAAAGGTTATGCTACGTCCGGTAATTGGACATAATTTCTTCCATGAGATTTTGCGCTGTATAAAGCTAAGTCTGCTCGTTCCAGTAACGATTCAATAGAGGTGTCATGTCCATTGGAAAGCGAACAGCCGATGCTCACTGTGTGGTAAATAGGAGCCAGATTCGTCAGAAGGGGAGTCTGTTCAATATGTTTTCGTATACGTTCACCCAGCCTCAGTAGAGTTTCCGGTGTTGCATCTAGTACCATGATCAAAAACTCTTCTCCGCCAATACGATAAAAAGAGTCAGTAGACCTTAGACAGCCGGAAACTTGCTCTGCAAAATGTTTTAATAAGGCGTCACCTGTTGTGTGCCCGTATGTGTCATTCACTGCCTTGAAGTGGTCTATGTCCAACATCAGAAGTCCTAATGACGGGTTGCTGTTTTTGAGATCTAAAAACTCGTTAGGTGTGATTGTGTGCAGTGCTCTGCGGTTGAAAATTCCGGTGAGAGGATCTTCTATTGCCTGACGGGCAAGCTTTGAATGGAGCTCTTCTACTATCAGCATTAACAAGCCTAATGTTGTGATTAACAGAGATGCACTTGTCCAAAGAACATAGGCGCTGGTTGTCCACCCTGTTGTATAGTACATGTTATAACTTTGCGTGAGTAGAATGTTAATTCCACGGAAATTTATGATGACTGCGTTAATGATATTTATTGCGGCAAGCACTTTGGCAGTATCGGAATGGCGGGCGTTTTTAAGCAGTTCATATGCGGTTAAAAAGTTGATTGTTGAATAGTTAATGCCGATTATTAAGACCTTACCCGCAGCAAGTGTTGGATGATCTAGGGTTATAGCTGACGATATTGTAACCAATGCAAAAAGAAATAGACCGCAGCACAAGACAGAAGAAGTGAGCTGACGTTTGAAGAAAATTCGTATGCCGAACCAGAAGAAAACATATCCAGCCGTGGCAGCGATATTAGCTATAAAAGAAGAGAAGAATGGGGGGATGTAGCCCCTGAATGTCATAAGAATTAAACACAATAGGTACGAGGACATAGCAGCCGCCCACCAGAGTACGCCGCGGGTGTTAAATCGGCTGAAGTATAGGCAATAGACCGCAAGTGTAGATATTGCTGCTATAACAGAAAGGGATGCATAAAGTTCACGTATTCCAAGCATAGACGATCCGTAAGGTTGGGATAACTAATCATCAAGCTTGGTTATATGAACACAGGTGAACTATAATTTTGAATTATATTCGGTATAAATTTATAATGTGTGCGAGTAACTCTTCGTAAGTACAGCCTTTTTTTGTTTGTGGAGAGCCAAAAGTGGAAAAGTGATCGCTGCAGTAATGATATATCCTATCATCCAGAGGGTGTGAATCCCTGTTTGCCATCCTGACATGAAGAAAGATTGGTGTTGCGGGGAGATGAGTACTGTCAGGATTCGAATGATTGAGGAGAGAGTTGTCCCTATATTTACTATTCCAAAAACGAGGGCAGGCCGACTTGGGGCGCTAGAGTAAATCAGTGTGTAGCCAATCATCGTACTGAAAGGAAGAACCAAAAGGTTCATAGTAACGATTCTAGCTGCAACATTGAATTTTACTGCGGAAAACCAGTAGAGGAAGTAGATTGCACAGAGAATGCAGGCAAGCATAAGTGCGTAATTTTTCCAATGTATTTGAGCATTGGAATAAAGACGGATTCCGAGCCAGAAAAGCATAAGTCCAAATAAAGAAAGCGTGTTGCCTGCAATTATTGAGATATAAAAGGGAACATATCCTCGAAGTGTCATAAGCATTTGTCCTGTAAAAAGCACAAACATTCCGACTGTCCAGAGTTGTAAGCTTCGAGAAGAGAATTTGGTTGAAATAAAATGAAACAGCACGCATGAAGATATGAGGGTGGATATTGTTAATAATGCGTAGAGTTCTTTTATGGCATACATGATGTAATTGCTTTGTTAAGTGTGTGGCTCTTATTGATAAGCCTACTTGGTTTTTAAAATAGACAGTGCATATGTTGTAATAGTTCAGAATATAGCGTGTGACAACAACACATAAAATAACTATTTACTTATTTAATGAAAAGAAAACGGTCAGCACATTGTTGTGCTGACCGTTTGGTCTGTATCTTTTAGTTTTTTAAAGGAGGAGAAAATTATTACTACATTCCTGCATCTTCTGGGATTTCCTCAGAAGGATATAAGTCTGTAGGGTTTTCAAAACGTGTAAATTGGCCGTTGTACTGAAGCTGAGCTGTACCGACAGAGCCGTTACGCTGTTTGCCGATAATGATTTCTGCAGAGTGTATTTCTGCTCGGTCTTCTTTTTTATTGTATACGGCATCACGGTAAATAAACATGATGACGTCAGCATCCTGCTCAATCGCACCGGATTCACGAAGGTCAGAAAGCATTGGGCGTTTGTCGGCACGCTCTTCAACCTTACGGTTGAGCTGTGAAAGTGCAACAACAGGTATGTTAAGCTCTTTCGCCAATGCTTTGAGGTTTCGAGAAATATCAGAAATTTCAAGTTCACGGGAATCGGTTTTGCGGCTTGAGCGCATGAGCTGCAAGTAGTCTACAACAACCATTCCGATATTTTTTTCTGCTTTCAGACGACGAGTACGAGCTCGTAGATCCAAGGTAGAGAGCGATGGTGTATCGTCAATGTAAATTGGAGCCTTGCCCAGAACGTCAGCTGCGTAATGCAGTCGACCCCAGTCGTCATTATCGATTCCGCGACCTGTTCTCAGTTTGTTCATGTCTACACCGGCAACGGTTGCCAGCATACGCACCATGAGCTGTTCCATACCCATTTCAAGAGAATAGAATACAACAGGGGTGTTACCTTCCAGTGCTGCGTTAACAGCAAGGTTCAGCGTAAACGCCGTTTTACCCATGGAAGGGCGGGCCGCGATAATAATAAGGTCGGTAGGCTGCAAGCCTGCGGTCATTTTGTCGAGGTTATAAAAACCAGTCGTAACACCGGTTACGAGATCTTTACTATCGATACGGATAGAAAGCTGGTCAAACACTCGGTTAATGAGTGTTTTTGAATCAATAAAAGTTTGACCGGAGGTTCGCTCAGAAATTGCGAAAATAGATTGTTCGGATTCATCCAGAAGCTTGTCTACCTCTGTTCCCTGATCGTAGCATTTGCCGATTATGTCTGAACAGGACTCAATAAGGCTTCGCTGGAGGGATTTATCTCGAACAATTTTGGCGTAGTGTTCAGCGTTTGCTGCACTGATGATGGAGTTTACAAGTTCGCCGATGTAAACCGCGCCACCTACTTGTTCCAGAAGGCTTTTATCGCGCAGGTACTGACCGATGGTAACAGGGTCAACGGCAATACTTTGTCTGTGCAGCTCCATCATGGCGCCGAAAAGTATTTTATGGGCAGGGGCATAGAAATCGTCTTCTGTAACGATGTCTACAAGAGTATTGAGCGCATCCGCACGCAAAAAAATACCCCCAAGCACAGCCTGCTCTGCTTCGATGCTGTGGGGGGGAACATTGCGCAGCAATTCGTCCGATACATTTTCAAATGCATCGGAAACCGAACCTTCGCCCTGATGGGCGAAGGTATCGGCATTAAAGCTATTCTGCGGATTCTTCTGCGGATTCCACGGTGGATTCTGCGTCATTTTCTTCTACAGGAGCTTCTTCTTCGATGATGCGGCCTTCAGCATTAACTGCAACCTTAACTTCAGCTACAACACCAGCGTGGAGGCGTACACGTACAGTGTATTCGCCAAGAACGCGGATAGGAGCGTCGAGGAGGATGCGACGACGATCTACTTCGAGATCGAGAGCTGCAAGAGCATCAGCGATGTTGCTTGCGGTAACAGAACCGTAGAGCTTGTCGTTTTCACCAACACGAACTTCGATGATAACTTCAGCTGCTTCCAGTTTTTCTGCCAGAGACTGAGCTTCGCTACGAACTTTTTCCATCTTGTCAGTAAGTTTTTTACGCTCGAGCTCAAAAACTTTCATGTTAGATGCAGTTGCAACCATAGCAAGACCCTGAGGTACGAGGTAGTTACGACCGTAGCCAGCTTTAACTTCTACAATATCGCCAAGAACGCCAAGGTTCTCTACGTCAGCACGGAGAATAAGTTTCATGACCAATCTCCTATAAAGTACTTTTCTTTTTCACTTCACTTGCGTGAGTGGAAGTGAACACGAGAAGTGCCATCTGACGGGAGCGTTTGATCTCACGAGTGAGAGCACGCTGGTGGAAAGCACATGTGCCAGTGATACGACGAGCGATAATTTTACCACGTTCGGTGATAAAATCACGGAGGATGTCCGGACGCTTGTAGTTCAATGGAAGATCTTTATCTGCACAGAAGCGGCAGAATTTACGGCGTGGAGTAAAACGTCTTTTAAAAGCCATCTTATTTTGCCTCCTCAAGCTTAACAGTTACGTACTTGAAGATACCATCTGTAATACGGATGATACGCTCAAGTTCGGCAACAGCGGTGCCAGGAGCTTCAAACTCAAGACGAACGTAGTAGCCGCGCATAAATTTCTGTACTGGGTATGCGAGGTCACGCATGCCCCAGTGGTCAGCTTCGAGTACGTTGCCTTCAACGCGCTCGATAACACCAGTAAGAGTGCTCAGCAATTCTTCGCGAGCATCACTTGCTAACTCTGGGGAGAGAAGCAAAAGTGTTTCGAATTTTCTCATTCCAATCTCCTTATGGACTGTTGGCCCGCCCATCTACAAAAGGGTGAGCAAGGCAGAACGAGGGTTAATAAAGCAGTAGAATGCTTCTGTCAATATAAAACTGTGCATGGAAGATAGCAGACAGGAGTATATTTGTCACCCGATGTGTGTGAGAATTTGTGTTGCTAGCTTTTTTGAAAATCGTGTTTTTAAAAAAGTCTTACAAACTACAGCATTGCATAAAGAAATCTAAAGAGACGTATTTGCGTTGGGACGCGCGACTTTGGTGGGTATATCGCTTATTTTATATGCTTTCCCTGCATGTTAAGCTGTGGTATAGCGTTAATGCTGTTGTACGTAGTCTCATTTTACGTTGTTAAAAAGTTCTAGTTTTCTATCTGAAATCGTTGGGAAAAATGTATGTTATTATCGCTTCGCAAAGCAGTTGTAGTCTTTTTTGTATGTGTCTTCACTATGTTGGCTGTCACGGCCGAGAGTGCAACGCTTACAGCGACAAATGAAGATCAGGAAGCTGTTGAATGGCAGTTGTCCGCACAGAAAGTATCAACGCTTAATGACGCAGAAGTCATTGAAGCAGAAGGGGATGTCGTCCTGAAACAAGGGAAGGACTACCTTAAAGCCGATTTTGCCCGGTATTACGCGGCGACAAACTGGGTCTATTTGTCCGGTAATGTTGAAGTGTTCATGAATAATGATAATTTATCTGCCGAAACTGCCGAGTTTGATCTTGGTAAAAAAATTGGTTGGATGAAAAACGGAAAGGTGTTTGTTGCCGGTCCTCACGTTTACTTTACGGGTGAACGGATTGAAAAAAACTGGGGCGACTCGTACACATTTAATAATGCAAAAATTACCGTATGTGACGGTGACAGACCTGCGTGGTCTTTGGATACATCAGAGGCTACCCTTGAGCTTGAAGGGTATGCAGTCATTAAAGGTGCTGATGTTCAAATTAAAGATGTTCCTGTTTTTGGCGTACCTTATTTTGTTCTTCCGATTAAAACTCGCCGTGAATCAGGTTTCCTTCGTCCCGACTTTGGTAGCACCTCCCGTCTTGGCTTCTGGTTTGCACAGCCTTACTTTTGGGCAATAGACCAAGAACGGGACATGACCTTCTATGCTCAATATATGAGTAAACGTGGTTTCATGCCGGGGGTGGAATTCCGTTCTCGCACTTCTGCTGAAAATCAGGTTTGGATGCGTGCAGACTGGTTGCATGATGCGAAGACTGTAACTACAGAGCAACAAGCCAGCGATTTTGGCTATGACAACCTTTTCCGTACTAACGAGAACCGGTACTGGGCTCGTGGTATGATTAACGGTGAGCTACCGGATCCACGTTGGAAATTTAAAGCCGATATTGATTACGTTTCTGATCAGGATATGCTTAGGGAGTTTAACTCTACTATCGCTGGTTTCGATGATTCTCAGGATGCGTTGGAAGAACGGTTTGGCCGTTCTTTAAATGATCGTAGTGATCCCCTTAGAACTTCTCGCTTGCTTGTAACCCGTGACTGGAACCGTCTTGGTATTGCTTTGCTTGGTGAATACAACCAAAACTCAGCCCTTGGTCATGGTAATGAAAAGCACTCTGAAGATGAAACTTTACAGCGTTTACCTGAATTTAACGCGTACTACTTTAAGAATAGAATTCCGGGACTTGAACAGGTACCATTTACGTTGAATGCAGATTTTCAGTCTGTACAGTTTGCTCGTCGCAAAGGTACAGATGGGAACCGAACAGATATTACACCGGTTCTTGGACTGCCTTTGGTGAGTTCTTACGGAACAATCACTCCAGAAGTGGGTATGCAGCAGATTTGGTATAATACTGCTGAAAAAGAGCCGTTAACCTCTGCTAATGGCGATGACAGCCGTACTTCTCGAACTCTCTTTAAATTTGGTGTGTCCGGCTATACTGAACTGGCAAGAGTCTATTCATACGAGCAGACACTTGCAGCTACAGAAGAAAATGTAGGTGAAGTAGAAACGCTTGGAATTAAACATGCTATTCAGCCACGGTTTGAGTATCGTCATGTCTCCGGTAGTAGCTTAAGTGATACTCCGTACTATGATTATGTTGATAGATTGGGCAATGAAGATGAGCTTACCGTTTCTCTTGTAAATCTTCTTACAAGAAAGCGTGCAGCAGTAATTGCTGGCAATGAAGAAAAGGGTATCGATCCTTCAATTGCTACTACTTACGGAGAATTGCTTTGGTTTAGAATTCTTCAGTCTTATGACTTCGAAGAAAACAAACGTGATGAAGACAAGCTTATTGAAGGTGAACGTTTTGAGCGTCGTCCGTGGAAAGATCTTGAAGGTGAGCTTCGTTTCTACCCTTGGACCAATATTACATTTACCTCTCGTACGTTTTACTCATACTATGATAGCCAGATTAACCGTCATGACCATACGTTGAAGTTAACTGCTCCGACATACGGTGCGTTTAGTACTGGTGTTGATTTCAGAAGTAATCTTGATAAAAACAAAGAATACGCAGGGACAGGTCTTACAGATCTGAATGTTTGGAAAAACCGCTTAACTGTTGAATTCTTTGATCCTATTAATTTTGAAGCATACTACGAATACGATTTTGAGAAAAAAGAAGCTTATGAGCAAAGTTATTCTTTGATTTATAACCATCAATGTTTTAGATTGATTTTCAAAGCAAAGTTTACACCGTTTGATGACAGCTACAAGGTGTATCTGGAATTACCGGGGCTCACTTTCTAAGTGTATAGAAACTTAGCAAAGCGTCCTTCAACTGAAGGACGCTTTTTTTGTGTCCATAGGCATACAACAAATTAGCCAAATGAGTAGTTAGCAGTTGCGTACTGTTAATCATGAGGGTATCACTTCAAAGTTTTGCATACTACAGCTTGGTTACGTTGAATCTTTTGCTTCTCTTTTGCACGAAGGGTAGCTTTTGATATCATCAATAATGAAGCGTGAGGGATGTATGCAAAAGACAGTGTGTTATATATTGGCAATTTGTTGTTTGATGTGTCTCACAATAAATGAAGCGAGGGCGAATATGCGCGATAGAACTCCAGAAAGCGCGCTCAAGGCCTTGCAAGAGGGGAACAAACGGTTCGTTACTAACGAATCTGCACACCCGCGCTCGAGCTATGAGCAAACTATTATGGCTAAGGAGCTTGATCAGAACTACCATGCGATTGCAACAGTTGTTGCCTGTTCTGACTCCCGAGTACCTGTTGAACGTATCTTCGATGTCGGAATAATGGACACGTTTGTTGTCCGTGCTGCCGGTAACGTCATCGGCGTTGAGCAAACAGGTTCTGTAGAATACGGCGTAGGGGTTGTAGAAACTCCTTTATTAGTTATTCTCGGGCATACGAATTGTGGCGCTGTACAAACAACTATTGATAAATTGTATGGTTGCAAAGACGAGCTCACTCCAAGTATTAATGCTATTATTGCAAAGATTAAGCCTGCTGTTGTTAATGTTTTGAATCGCGAAGAAGACTTAAAAGGACAAACGGTTCTTGAGGCTTCTGTTGAACAGAATATTTGGCAGGGACTGCATGACTTATTTATGCAAAGCAAACTTATTCGTGACAAATTCGTCAATGGTGATGTTAAAATTGCCGGCGGTGTTTACGACTTGCATACTGGTTCCGTGCATTGGCTTGATGAGAAGAATGTTACTCAGGTCTTTGCAAATGTTCAGAGTGAGTTGGACAATAACAAAAAATAGCCAGTGTCGTTTGTAGAGAATCAACGAACTCATTTGTTCACACAGCTATTGGATTCTCCAGCGTTGAGTTAGACTTTTTTACAGGGTGTAATTCAGCTTCGACAGTAGATAAATACAACACAAAGTATGATAGGCAATTCATTTTCTGAAATGCTCTGTCAGTAGGTTGCCAAAAAGAAAAAGCCCACATTCTGTGGGCTTTTTTGCGTGTTAGAAAATAAATTACAAAAAAGTTAATTTACAAAGAGAGGGTCTTTGCTCTTTGTTTTCTTATTAAAAACAAAGCATTAAGATCTATTTGTTTTTGTTTGAGAAAAATGAAAGGTGTTTTTCCATTAAAAACTAGTATTCGAAGGTGTTGACTAACCTAAAAGGATAAGGCTAAACAAAATCTACAGAAGAAATGACATTTTTGAATAAAAATTGATTTCTATTAAATTTTCATTTTGTTTATTTGAACAAATTTGTCTGTCTGGATTTTATTAACTTTTGTGGGTGGTACCAAATCAAAAGTTGAACTCTTCTAACATTGCGTTTTAGAGGAGCAGCCTAGTTATTCAGGCAGTCAAAAATTTTATCGGTGCATGTTTGTACTGATGGTAAATCATGCCCATGCAAGGGGCTGAAAGCTAACTCTTCTCGCAACGTAGAGTGAGCCAATGGGGGAGACCGGTGAACCATCACCGGTCTCATTCATTTTTGTTAAAAGTGTGAAGGCGCCATCGGACGGATGATTCCGATGGCGCCTTCACGTGCTCTATATGTCTTAGGCTGACAGAGTCTCTTTGGTGCAGCAACCTTGTGGGTGGTGTTGCTTCAATAGGGATGAACAATTGAAACGTACTGCACGCCTCACAGGACTCTGTAAGCGTAAGAGGGGTCCCTTATGATCCGCAGGCTGTACAGCCGCCGCATGACTTTCTGTCTGCATATGCGACCGCAAGGCCTCCGGTTGATGTTTCACGGTAGAGACTCGGGAGGTCATGACCCGTTTTGGTCATAACTGCCACCACTTCATCAAACGGAATATGATGGGAGCCGTCTGAGAAGAGCGTCATTTCCGCAAGAGAGATTGCGCGTGTTGCTGCGCATGCGTTTCGTTCAATGCAAGGAATTTGAACAAGGCCGTCAACAGGGTCACATGTGAGTCCTAAGTGATGTTCCAACCCCATTTCTGCAGCGTACTCAATCTGTTTGATTGATCCCCCCAGAAGCTGCGTTGCAGCTGCAGCTGCCATGGAGCAGGCAGAACCCACTTCCCCCTGACATCCAACCTCAGCACCGGAAATGGAACCATTGTGTTTGATGACGTTTCCAAAGAGTGCTGCTGTTGCAAGGGCACGAAGGATGTCTGTTTCTGTCGCGTCATGTTGCTCTTGAAGGTAGCGAAGTACGGCCGGAACAATTCCGCATGATCCACATGTAGGTGCCGTTACAATTGTTCCACCACCTGCATTTTCTTCTGAAACTGCCAGCGCATAGGCTGTTACCAGTCCGGTCTGTTGAAGAACTTTTCCGGCAAGTTTACTTTTTTTCAAATAGTTCCATGCTTGACGACGAAGACCGATGGAGCCCGGAAGGACACCTTGATTTGAGAGTCCGTTTTCAATAGATGCGGACATAACTGTCCACACTTCTTTAAGGAAATCCCATATCTCGGGGCCTTCACAATGTTCAACGTATTCCCAGTAGGTGAGCCCTGAGTCTGAACAGTGCTTCATAATAGAAGCCATTGTTGTCAAACCATAGACAGGTGCTGTTGCTTCACCTTGTGTACCGGGTTCGCGTAATGCACCGCCACCGACTGAGTAGACGGTGTAATCCGCGATAACATTTCCATCAGCGTCCAGAGCCTCAAAGAGCATTCCGTTCGGATGGTCAGGAAGCTTGTCCTCCGGGCGCCATACGATCTCTGTCTTTTCATCACCGAGAACTTGCAGAATAGCCCAGTCTGTGAGGTGCCCTTTGCCAGTGGCACCCATACTTTCAAACAGGTGGACTCTGAAGCTTGCAGCATTGGGATGTGCAGCAAGAAAACGCTCTGCGGCAAATTTGGGTCCCATTGTGTGCGAAGAGGAAGGACCAAGACCTATACGGTAAAGTTCTTTGATACTCTGCATATGAAGTTCTCCTTATCCCATAGCAAGGTTTACAAGCCAGAGGGAAACTTCAGGAATGTATGTTGTAATGAGCAGGGTCGGCAGCCATGCAAACAGAATAAGTATGATGGTCGGCTTCAGCATGGTGTTTACCCGTGCGCCGGAGATACGTCCGGAAAGGTAAAGCAGAGGCGCTGTCGGCGGGGTTACGTTACCCATCCCGAGGTTAACACCCATGATGGCTGCAAAGTGAATTGGATCAACACCCAGCTGAGTTACCAGAGGCAATAACAACGGTGTGCCAAGAAGTACGCCGGAAACGTCGTCCATAAGCATACCCATGATAAGCATGAAGACGTTGATCATCATAAGAATGACGTACTTGTTTTCGGAGACAGAGGTTAACACAGCCATTACCTGAGACGGCAGGTCTTCCATAATGTACAGACGGGAAAGAATCATAACCGCAAATGTCATTGCCATAATAACACCGGTGGTTGTGGCAGATTCAATAAGTGTCTTCATAAGGTCACGTGCTTTCAGTCCGCGGTATACGAAAAGTGCTACTGGAATAGCATAAAGAACCGCAGCCGCAGCCGCTTCAGTTGGTGTCATAATACCGCCGTAAATACCGCCGAGGATAATTACAGGCATCATCAGAGCAGGAGAAGCTTTAGCGCCTTTTTTTACGAAAAGCTTACTTGTGGTAACAAAGTCGCCATGGTCTGCAACTTGAATATTTTTGTTGTTACGCAACATGTACAGGTTAACGAGACTAAGAAGCGTAGTAAGAATCACACCCGGAACAAATGCTGCGAGGAAGCAGGCAAGGACGGACTGGTTTCCCATCCATGCGTAAAGAATCATCAGCATGGAAGGCGGAATGAGGATACCGAGTACACCTGAACTTGCGAGGAGCGCCGCAGCATGTCCGGTAGGATAGCCGGCGCGTTTAAGCTTAGGCATCATGATGGAGCCGATGCAGGAAACTGTTGCGGATGAAGAACCGGATACTGCACCGAAAATTGCACAGGTGATAACGCATACAACGCCGAGACCGCCGCGGATGCGACCGGCAATAACGTCTACAACGTCGATAAGTTTGTCACCGATTCCTCCTTTGTCCATAACTCCGCCCGCCATAATAAAGAGCGGAATAGTGAGCAGAACAACGGAGTTCATTTTAGCGAAACCGTAAGGCAGCAAGAAGCTAGGGTCATAGCCGCCTTGAAAAATTAGATATGCAGCAGAACTGAAGAACGCAAACGGAATTGGTACACCGATGAAAAGGGTGAAAACCAGAATGCCGATTGCAATTGCAATTGTGATAGACATTTAAAAATCCCCCGTGCAGCCGAATCGTTCACCTTTAACGTAGGCGATAAGATCCTGTACAAAGTATGTAACGTGGTACAAAGACATGAGAACAAAACCCAGCCCGACAGCAGCTTGAGGAATAAGCATTGGCAGACGGAAAACCGGAGACTTTGGATTCATGACCAGAGCCCATGAAACAAACTGCAGTGCCCAGAACGTGAACAGAAGACAGATGCCGCAGGTTATGGCGTCTTTGAACAGCAGAACTGCGCCACGAGTGCGATCATTTTTTATGTAGCAAGAGAGCAGGTCGGCAGAAATTTGGCTTTTTTCGCGGCTTCCCTGTGCAGCGCCCATAAAGTAGAGCCAGAAAGCCAGCATGGAAATAAGTTCTTCTGAACCGTAGAAGTCAGAGCCGAAAACATATCGGACGACGATGGTGTAGCAGATCATCCCAACAATAATGATGCTGGTAGATGCCATAATGGTTTTTTGGAAAAGTCCAAGTCCTTTCCATGGAATGCTTAGTGCATTTTTCAAAGATGTATTCATCGTAATTATCCCTTGAACTACTCAGAAAAAAGTCGGCGGTGCGGCACGCCGCACCGCCGGGTAAGGTTAGAACTTAGTCGGTATGTCTTAGTTGTTGTAAGAGGCTTTAATACCGTCGAGCAGCTCAGGAGTGAGGTTTTTCTCAAGGCGAGGCCATGCTTTTGCGCGAACATAGTCAGCCATCTGCTCAAGTTCCTGAGTAGTGAACATAATTACTTCAATACCTTCTTCAGCAAGCTTTTTGCGGTACATTTCGTCTTCGCTTTCAGCCATGAGGAAAGAGTTCTGAGATTCGTCACTAAATGCGGATTCGATAATTTTCTGATCTTCTGCAGACATGCCTGCGAAGAGTTTTTTGTTCATTACGTACTGAGTAGACTCAAAGTTTACGTTGTACTGGTAGTAGTGCTTAATTACATCGCGGAAGCCGAGGTAGTTAAGGTTTGGAGGACCGCCGAGCCAGCCGTCAACAACGCCGGTCTGCAATGCGGAGTAGGTATCGGTGTATGGAAGGGAAGAAGTACGGAAACCGAGTTCTTCTGCACCGAATTTGAATACATCAAGACCTGGTACGCGGATCATGAAACCTTTTTCCACGCCGGCTTTGTTTGCATTCTGAAGAGGTTTAACTGTGCCTACACCGATGAAACCTTCACCGTAGTAGCCAAGGAATTTAACGCCGAGAGCGTCATGCATTTTAGCCATTTCTTTCGGCAGGAATGCGTCTTTATCGTATACTTTACGAGCCTGTTCGTAGTCGCGTGCAATAAATGGAAGGAAGCCTACACCGAGACGTGCATCAAACTGATCCGGTACGGTGATGTGTGCGATATCAATAGAACCGCGGATAACTTCTTCGTAAAGCTGGCTTGCATCACCAAGCTGGTTGGCAGGGTAAATTTTAACTTCGATACGGCCGTTGGTTTCTTTCTCAACACGGGCTTTAATGCGTTCAGCAGACTTTTGAGCCATGTGCTCGGTTGGATGCTGGGTAGCAAGTTTGAGAACAACTTTTTCATTTTTCTTTGTTGCTGCCTGATCGTCTCCGCCGGTACATGCGGTAAGACCAAGTGCAGCTGCAAAACAAAGCATAAGTGCAGCAAAACGTTTCATTACAGTAACTCCTAAGATTTGTTGATCTGACTCTGAGTAGCTTCAGAGCCCTCCTCCCTTGCGAGCATCGCTGCTCACGGCTCTCTTATTGCGTAGAGTGTGCCATGTGAAAAAAAATGTTTTTTTCCAGCATGATGCTGCATCTTTGATGTTTTTTGCTCTGAAAAAATGAACAAAAGGATAAAAAAAGTGTTCACAAAAGCGGGATACAATGCGCTTTATGTTCATAAAAACGGGACACAACATGGTGTATGCAAAGTTTTTTTGGTTAACAGCTTGTTTTTAAACAGAAAACATTTTTTATATTCGTCATCGTTTTAGATGAAGGCTTCTCGTTGAGAGGGAGATGAGAAAAAAGAAAATGGAATGAGCACTCAGAGAATTGTTCTGCAAAATTTTTTCTACAGATGCAGAGAGTGCTGCCAATAAAAGGCAGAAGAAGTTTTTAGGGAATGGAGAGGCTGAAGGATAAGTCTGAACTGTGTAATCAAACAATATGTTTCGTAAAAGTGAACATATTGAAACAACAACAGTTCATAAAAAGTGAACAGGACATTATCTGGATATGTCGTGTTCTTTCATCAATACATATAATCTGGTGCGTGAAAGACCGGAAAGTTTGCAGGCTTCTTTGATAGAACCGTTTGCCTGACGAATAAGATTTTCTAGATAGACTTTTTCGATTTGTGCGATGCAGGTTGTGCGGAATGTTTTGAATGACGGGAACTCACCGCTGAAGAGTGAACTGATAACATCGGCAGGAACTGGTTCAAGAATGCTTGAGTCGTCCTTTTTCAGTTCAGGTGCTGCGTGCTCAGAAGGGCGCAGCATCTTGCCTGCTGCACGGGCACGAATGTCTACAGGCAGGTGTTCCGGATAAAGTGTTGGTTCACCTTTTGCACGCATAATAGTACGTTCAAGTGTCTGTACAAGCTCACGAACATTGCCCGGCCATTCATAATGCATGAGGGGGGCAAGAAGCTCTTTAGAGAGTTGTTTGGGAGAGGTGTTGTACTTTGTGCAAAGACGGGCTGTATGGAATTCTGCTAATGCAGGAACATCTTCAAGCCTGTTACGCAACGGGGGAATTTCCATTGAGCATGACTTCAGTCGATAATAGAGGTCGGTGCGGAATGTGCCTTCTTCACACATTTTTTCAAGATTTCTATTTGTAGCTGCAACGAGGCGAAAGTTACTTGTTTTTTCAGAGGTTGATCCGATCGGGCGGTATCGTTTTTCTTGCAAAACACGTAAAAATGCAGATTGAGTTGGAAGGGGGAGTTCACCGACTTCGTCGAGGAAAAGAGTGCCGCCGTCAGCTTGTTCGATAACACCTTTTTGGGATGTGGTCGCACCTGTGAAAGAGCCTTTAATGTGGCCGAAGAGTTCACCTTCTACAAGGTTTTCCGGAATAGACGCACAGTCGAGCACAACAAAAGGCCCTTCAGCACGGTTGCTGTTTTCATGAACTGTGCGGGCAACAACCTCTTTTCCTGTTCCTGTTTCACCAGTGATGAGGACACTTGCGTCACCTGTTGCTGCTACAGAAAGGTTTTCAAGAACAGAGTGAAGAGCGGGACTGTCTCCGATAAGAGAGTCTCGTTTTATGATACGTTCAGACCATTCTTTGTTGCGTTCTCTAAACTTAAGGGCGCGTTCCATGGAGAATGTAATCTGTTTGAGGCTGCTGCCTTTTTCAATGTAGTCCCAAGCGCCGTTTTGAATCGCAAGTTCTGCACCGTCCGGATCTCCCGCGCCGGTTATTATGATGACGTCGGGTTGTCCTTTTGAAGAACGGATACGGGGAAGTGCTGTTAAGCCGCTGCCATCTGGAAGGCGAACATCCAGAAAAACAAGGTCGAAGGATGCTGTTTCCAAAATGGAAAGACCATCAGTAAGGTTACTGGCGGTTGCAGGCATATACCCGTTGTCTTCTGCCAGTTGTGATATGATGGTGGAAATGTTCGGGTCATCATCTATTATCAGAATACGAAACATCACGGCTCCAGCTGTTCTCAAGTGGTGTGCATCGCTTTGGTGATGCAAAAACATATGGAAGTGGAAGATACTCTACGTATGTTTGCAAATACCATATGTACCCCGCAAGGGCAGATTTTAGTAAACGAGGCGACTCTATTAATCAAGCGATTCAAATATAATACGGTATTAGTAGTAAATGGACAAAAATGAAGAATATAAAAAAACAGGTTTTGATTCAGAACACTCTGTAGATCTTTAGTATGCAGTATTACCAACCTTTATACAAAATATATTGTTATGATCAGTAAGCTATTTTCTTCTTTGCGGAAGTCCAATCCGGTGTATCTTGTACTGTTTTTGTTGCTTGTTTTGTGCGCAACACTTCCTGTCTATTTGTATTTTTATGAGAATACACGTTTGACAGATCCTTTGTCAGACTCAGAGAGGGAATGGCTTGCAAAGCTGGATCGCCCAATTGTTTTGGCTGTAACGCCGGATACCCGCCCACTTGAATTTGTGGATGCTCAGGGTGAGTACCACGGCATGGTTGCTGACTATATGCATCGGGTTGCTGATGATCTTAATATAGAATTTAAGGTGGTGGAGCCTGCAAATATGCAGGAGCTGCTCCGACTGGCCGAACAGCGAAAGGTTGATGTTATTGCCGCATTTGCCGGAAACCCTGCTAATACAGATTTCATGCTCTTTACCAACCCGTACCTTGAGTTATCGACTGCAATTTTAGCAAACAGGAGTGAAAAAGAACCCCTGACGCTCTCTGTTATGAGTGAAAAGGAAATGGATCTCGCTTTACCCAAGGGCTACGACGTTCTTTCGTATGTTGAAAAATTTTATCCCAACCTCCATGTTCAGACTACGTATAACTATTTAGCTGCACTCTTACATGTTTCATTTAATGAAATTGATGCCACAATTATCTCTTTACCTCAGGCCAGTTATTTTATTGAAGATAAAGGGATTACGAATTTACGTGTTGCCGGTTACACAGATTACCGCCTGTATTACAGGATGGGAGTTCGCTCAGATATGCCCGTCTTTGCAGATATTTTACAGAAAGCATTGGACAGCATTACCCCTGTGGAACGTGAACGGATTCTAAAACGCTGGGTGCATTTGCAGCAGGATTATCTTTCTGCACTCTTTTCCAGCAGGTTCATTTGGTACATTGTTGTCAGTGTAGCTTCTTTTACCCTGCTTGCATTTGTCGCAATTATCTTTTGGAACAGAACGCTCAGGCAGCGTGTTAATGAGCGAACTCGAGAGCTGAAACGCGAATTGCAGGATAGAACGCGCTTTCTGGCTGCTCTTGATCAAGCTGAAGATGGAATATTTATTTTAGATACCGATGGTATTCTTGAATATGTGAATGCCTCTTTGCTGCATCTTACCCAATATACAGAAGAAGAAATGTTGGGAAGGCACATTTCCATGCTGCGGGGGAAGGCACATCCGCAGGAATTTTTTGAAGATTTGTGGAGAGTTTTGCGTAGTGGAGGTGTTTGGCGTGGAGAAACTGTTTACGTAAAGAAAAGTGGTGAAGAGATTTCGGCGGAAGTTACTGCAACACCGGTTTTTGATGATACCGGAAAGCTCATCAACATAGTGGAGCTTATTCGTGATGTGACAGAGCAGCGTAAGATGGAAGAGCATCTTAAGCAGAGTCAGAAGCTGGAGGAACTAGGCACGTTGGCAGGGGGGATTGCTCACGACTTCAATAATATTATTGCGGCAATTTCTGGATATGCAGAACTTGCACTCCCTGCTGTAGAAAAGGGGAGCCGTGTTCAAGTGAACCTTGAGCGGATTCAGCAGGTTGCGGAACGTGCTCGGGCTATGGTGCATCAGATTCTTGTGTTCTCCCGACGGAGAAAACCGGAGAAAGTGCTTGTTGATGTTTCTGCGATGGCAGAAGAGGTGTTGCAGCTTTTACGGTCTTCGTTACCTTCCACTATTGCCATAAAAAGTGAACTTTCCGATGGCTGTACGGTAATGGCTGATGCAAGCCAATTACATCAGGTTGTTATGAACCTCGGTACTAATGCTGGGTATGCTATGCGCACTAATGGCGGAATGTTAACCTTGCGAACCCGCAGTACACAGCTTGATGTTGAAAAGGCGAAGCTCACCGGGTTGCCATCTGGCAAGTACATATCGCTTACCGTAGAAGATACAGGGGAAGGAATTTCTGCACAGAATGTCCGGCGAATTTTTGATCCGTTTTTTACAACAAAACCAAAAGGGGAAGGCACTGGCATGGGGCTTTCCATGGTTCATGGTATTGTTACGAGTATGCGCGGTCATATTGCGGTGGAGAGCAGTGAGGGTATGGGCACACGCTTTACTATTTTGCTTCCCTACAGCAGTGGTGAACAAGAAGGAACTTCCTTTAACACTGCGCCGATTACACGCGGCGAAGGGCGGATTATGCTTGTTGATGATGAGCAGGATCTTGTAACCGTCTATTCTTCTGCATTGCGGGATTTAGGGTATGAAGTAGAGACGTTCGATGACCCTTCAAAAGCATTGGACGCTTTTCGAAATGCACCGCACCAGTATGACTTACTGGTAACTGATCAGACTATGCCTAAACTTACCGGTGATAAACTTGCCGCGGCTGTCCATGTATTGCGTCCAGACGTTCCAATAATTCTTTGCTCCGGTTATTCTGATGCTATTGACTCTATAAGCGAAGGTGAAGGCGGTATACGAAGCGTTTTGCTTAAGCCTTTCGAATTGAAAGAGCTCGCCCGCACTGTCCAGATTCTTCTACGACGTTCATCGTAACTTTCGTGAAAGGAGATAAAGGGATCGCGCGTTAGAATTTCCTGTGATACTCTTTTTAGTAAGAGTAATAAGCTAGGCGGAAGCAGGAGCAAAGATGCATACACTTGTTTTTGATGTATACGGAACCCTTGTTGATACTTCAGGCGTTGAGACACTGCTTGAACATAAACTTGGTGAACGCACTGCGCAGTTTTCTAAGCAGTGGCGGAATAAACAGCTGGAGTACTCGTTTCGTATGGGGTTGATGCGTTGGTATCAGCCGTTTTCTCAATGTACTCGTTATGCCTTTGAGTATACATGCGAAGAATTTGGTGTTTCTTTTTCGGACAATGAAAAAGAGGCGCTTTTTCTTCGTTACCTTTCTTTACCGGCTTTTGCAGATGCAGCAGAAGCTCTCCCTAAATTCGCTGAAACCGATGCAGCATGTTTTGCCTTTAGCAACGGCGTAAAGGATGATGTTGAATCTGTATTAACATATGCAGGTGTTCGGCCGTATTTGCAGGATGTCATTAGTGTTGACGCCGTGAAGGTGTTTAAACCGTCACGGATTGCCTACATGTACATGGTTGAGCAGATCGGGCGCTGGCGTGCGAAAGATCGTGATGCGGATGGACGTGGCGAAGTACCCCATGATGCTTTGTTTGAGTCTGCTCCATCGAAGTGTTTACATTATGTAGAAGCAGGAATGGATGATGCTGATGACGATCGTTTGTTGCTACAGCCGGAGCTTGAAACTGTATGGCTTATTTCTTCAAATCCATTTGATGTAATAGGAGCGCGTGTAGCCGGACTGCAAGCAGTTTGGATTCGTCGTTCCTCAGCAAGTATTTTTGATCCGTGGGGCGTTGAGCCGACGTTTACGGTCGAGACACTGACAGAACTTTTTGACGTGTTGCGATGTCGGAATGTTATTCTCCCAATATAAACACACAGTAAAAAGGGATTACACATGGTTGAACGATTAGCTGATAAACTGGATGCGCGCAGGAATGAGTTTAAGAAAATGGCACCGCAGGCAGCACAGGATGTAATGAGTCGATCTGCGGAGAACCTGAAAGCCTCTGATATTCTTGATGGAGCAAAAAAAGCGGGTGATGTTGCTCCTGATTTTGTGTTGAAAAATGTGCAGGGAGAGGCTGTCAGCTTTGAAGCATTGCGAAAAGAACATCGAGTTGTGATTTGTTTTTATCGCGGTGGATGGTGACCGTACTGCAACCTTCAGTTGAAGGCATTGCGCGAAGTTCAAAAAGATATTGAAGCTCGTGGAGCACGGTTAATTGCTATTTCGCCTGAAGTTCCGGACAATTCACTTTCTGATGAGGAAAAGAAGGAAATTCCGTTTGAAGTCCTGACTGATCCGGATAACAATGTAGCTCGTCAATTTGGGATTGTTTTTGCTTTCGATGAAGCTCTTCGCGACGTTTACAAGAGTTTTAATCTTGATTTGGAAAAAGCAAACGGCAATGATAAATGGGAATTACCAGTTCCTGCTGTGTACATTGTGAATACTGACGGAACCATCTTGTATTCGTTCCTCGATACTGACTACACCGTCAGAATGGAACCGGAAGAAATATTACGCCAGCTCGAAACCGTATAGTTTTGGGATGAGGTATGACAGATAAAAAGCGGCAATTCTCGCACAACGGATTGCTGTAACAATCTGTGTTTTTCATTCATGACATCGTAAAAAGCCCCTCAAGTTTTTGAGGGGCTTTTTTTATCGTTTTTTACCAAATGCGATGTTCAGCTTTCGCATTCTGTGCCGAAGAGTTGAAGCATTAACTCCCAGCAATTGAGCTGCTCCATCGGTGCCTTCAATTTTTCCGTTACAATGATGAAGTGCCTTTTCAATATACATTTTAGTGACTTCATCTAGCGTAGGAAATGCGTTTTGTTCTGTAAGCAAGACCGGCGTTGCGGCGGGTGGCAGATCGCCTTGATGCAAATCATTTTCTATTGAGTTTGACGGTGAGCGCAATATAGAAAAATCAAGAGGGGTGCCTTGGCTCATAATAATTTGTCGTTCTACTACGTTGTGCATTTCGCGCACGTTCCCCGGCCAAGGGTAGTTCGTCAAATTCTCTATTCCTTCAGGGGTAACTGCCGGCTGTTGAACTCCAAGCTTTGCTGAGAATGTTGTTAAGAAGTGAGCCAGAAGGAGTGGGATATCCTGCTGCCGTTCTCGCAATGGAGGGATAACTACAGGAAATGCACTGAGACGGAACCATAGGTCTTCGCGAAACTTGCCTTCATCAACAAGCTTTTTAAGATCACGATGCGTTGCGGCGACAATTCGTGCATCAATGGCAATTTCGGTATCGCCGCCCACTCGTTCAATAGTTTTCTCCTGGAGCACTCGGAGTAACCGTACCTGTGCGTCTAGAGGGAGTTCACCAATTTCATCAAGAAGCAGTGTGCCGCCATTAGCTCGTTCAAAACGACCTTTGCGTTGTTGGACTGCACCTGTAAATGCTCCTTTTTCATGTCCGAAAAGGACGCTGTCTACAAGTGACTCCGGAATCGCACCACAGTTTACCGTAATAAACGGTTTGTCGCGTCTTGGTGACATACGGTGCAGGGCGTTTGCCAGAACTTCCTTACCGACACCTGTTTCGCCAAGGAGCATGACTGGAACATCAGTATTCGCTACCTGTGTGAGCATATTAAGACTTGATTTAAGTCCAGTACGCGCACCGATAATTGTTTCACCTGCTTTTTTTGCAAGTTCCCGTTGAAGGAATTTGTTATCATCTTGGAGTTGGTCTTTTACGGCCTTGAGTTCATCAAAACGTAAGGCATTGACCAGCCCAATGGTAAGCGGATCATTCAAGGATGCCAGAGTTGCAATTTCTTCTTCCGAGAATGCATCGGCCTGTGTACGGGCAAACGTTGCAACACCCAGTAGTTCCCCATCTATTCGTAAGTAGCAGATGACTCCGGAAAATTTTGTTATGCCGAGTCGTTTGCTTATTTCTCTTGATATTTCACCTTCATCAGAATCTTTTATGTAGGCAACATGGATATCTTCATCAGCAGAGTCCAGCATGATTTGTTCATGAATTTCTTCTGTAATTGTCAGGTTTGCAATAGGTGAGGGTGTTCCGTCACGCAAAAGGGTGATGTTCCGCAAAATGCGTTTTTCATCCTCATAAATATAGTAGGCGATGGTATCAACAGGGAGATTTTCCAAGAGATACTTATAGAGATCCGTAATTGCATTTTGAATATTAAGTGTTGAGCAAATAATCTTGGTTACGTTTCTAAAAAAGTTATGCGGCGGCATACGTGCTCCCCTCTGTCGTATATGACAGATTAATATCGTTCTGTTAAATATAACAGCTATGCTGTCAAATACAACAGTTTTTATCTGTGGTGAGATGCAATTTTCCTTAACAGTCTGTAATAGGGAACTTTTATCTTTGGCATGCTGATTGCTAACTATTCAGAGCTGCCGAAACAACTAAAACAGCACATTATCGTTTTGGGCTAATTTTCCTACAGTTCAGCGTTAGATTGGTATCCAGAAATTTTTGTATGCATTTTATGGAAATTGGTGGATGCGCGACGCTTGAATTCGGGATAGACCTACCAACCAAAGACCTTTCGGCAGTTTTTAATTAATCAGGGTTGAATCACTATGGAATGACCAGATCCATATTGTTTTACCCTTACCGTATAAAATACATGATGACGAAGCATGGCTTTCGAGGAGCATGTTTCGGGATTGCTGGGGAGCATTTCATGGAAAAAGTTAGTGTAAAGAGTTTGATTTTTGTCCTTGCAGGACTGTTTCTTTTTGTCCTTCAAGGCTGTAACGGCGAAGGGGTTTCAAAAGAGGTCGTCGTTGCTAAACCTGTAAAAGCAATTGTTGTAAGCGGAAGACAAGATTTTGTTGCCCGTGCATTTCCTGGAACCGTTGTTGCCGGTGAAAAAGCGGAAATTGGTTTCCGTGTTTCCGGTCAGCTTAGTGAGCTGCTTGTAAAGGCAGGCGAACATGTTAAGCGCGGGCAGGTTATTGCAACATTGGATACCAGCGATTTTCAAACCCAACTTCGTGCCCTTGATTCACAGCTTCTTGGTGCACGTGCTTCCTTGCAGGAAGCAGCTTTGAACCACAAGCGTAACTCTGTGTTGCTTAAGGATGATATTGTATCAAAAGCAACATACGACAGCGCACACAGCACATTTGAAAATGCTCGCGCACAGGTAAAACAGCTTGAACAACAGCGTGAGCAGGCTCGTCTTAATTTAGCATACACAGTACTTCGTGCACCTTTTGATGGTGTCGTGGCAAAAACATACGTTAAGAACTTTGAGAACGTACAGGCACAACAGCACATTGCCCGTATTGACGACGTAAAAAGCCTTGATGTTGAGGTTGAAGTACCTGAACTCGTAATTGCTATTCTTCAAGCAAATGCCCATATGTTGAAAAATCCTTCTGTTCGTTTTGCAGCCATGCCCGACAAGCTGTACGAAGGAACATTGAAAGAGTTTGAAACAACCGCCAATGAGCAGACTAGAACATACACTGTAACCGTAAAAGTACCGCAGCCTGAAGGTGTGAGCATTTATTCCGGCATGACAGCAGAGGTGTTAGCCTCTTTGCCGGGTGAGTCTTCAACAGCATCGGACGGGGTTCGTGTTCCGGTAAATGCAGTGGCTGTTGATGAAGAGAATGTTCCGTTTGTTTGGATTGTTCAGAGCGACAGCACCGTAAAGCGTGTTCCAGTTGAATTGGGCGACATGCTTCAGGATCAGTATATCCTTAAAAGTGGACTCGATTTCGGAATGCAGGTTGTTACCGCAGGTGTGCACTACCTTAAAGAAGGACAGCCTGTGCGTGTGTTGCAGGGTGAGATTGGAGAGTAGCTGTAATGAGTCTTGGAGAATGGGCGATCCGTAGGCGTGTAACAACGCTTACGATGACCGTGATACTTATTGTCGGCGGGCTGTTCGCATATCAGTCCATGGGACGCTTAGAAGATCCTGAATTTACCATTAAAGAAGCCTTGGTCATCACCACGTACCCAGGTGCTACAGCAGAAGAAGTAACCGAAGAAGTAACGGATAGACTGGAAAGTGCTATTCAGCAGCTGGGACAATTGGATAAGATAACGTCTGTATCCACTCCCGGCAAATCAATCATCACTGTAGAAATTAAAGACAGCTTCGATAAAGAAACCTTGCCGCAGGTGTGGGATGAATTGCGAAGAAAGGTTGGTGATGCTCAGGGGCAGTTGCCACCGGGGGCTAATCCTTCTGTAGTAGTAGACGATTTTGGTGATGTATACGGAATCTTATATTCTATTACAGCAGATGGTTACTCATATAAGGAACTACAGGATTACGTAACCTTTTTGCGTAAAGAGCTGCTGCTTATTCCTGATGTTGCCAAGATTACAGTCTGGGGTGAACAGCAAGAGGCTGTGTTTGTCGAGATCCCCCGTGCGAGACTACGTCAGCTTGGTGTTTCAACACAATCTATTATCGAGGCGCTGCAACAACGTAACCTTGTTTCCGATGCAGGCAATGTGCATGTGGGAACAGAATATATTCGCATCAACCCGTCTGGGGGGATTACGTCTGTAGATGCGCTTGGCGACATCTACGTTACAGATACAAGTACAGGTAAACTTGTTTACTTGCGTGACCTTGCTGAAATTACCCGTGGTTATATTGAGCCTTCAACAAACATTATGCGACAGGATGGCACGCGTGCTCTTGCTGTCGGCATTTCGCTGGCCTCAGGCGGCAACATTGTTGATCTTGGAGACCGTGTAACAAAACGTCTGGCCGAGCTGGATGCATCAACCCCTGTCGGTTTCCAGATTAAACCGGTGTACTTCCAACCTGACTATGTAACAAAAGCCGTTGACGGTTTTGCTGTTAGTCTGCTGGAAGCTGTAGCAATTGTTGTTGTTATCCTGATGATATTCATGGGGCTGCGAAGCGGTTTGCTTATCGGCACTGTCTTGTTGATTACGGTTTGTGGTTCTTTCATCTTTATGAAGATGATGGATATTCAGCTGCAACGAATTTCGCTGGGTGCGTTGATTATTGCTTTGGGTATGCTGGTGGATAACGCCATTGTTGTCACGGAAGGTATGCTCATACGAATACAGCAGGGTGAAGATAAGATTGCTGCTGCACGTGCTGTAGTTGCGCAAAATATGTGGCCGTTGCTCGGTGCGACCGTTGTTGCGGTTCTAGCCTTCGCCGCTATCGGTCTGTCTTCTGACTCCACCGGTGAATATTGTGGATCTCTGTTCTGGGTGTTGTTGATTTCATTGATGCTCAGTTGGGTAACAGCCCTAACAATTACACCGCTGTTCTGTGAAATGTTTCTGCATAAAGGGAACGGAGACGCTGATGCTGATCCATACGGAAGCGTGTTGTTCCGTGTGTACCGACGTTGTTTGCGTGCATGTTTGAACTTCCGTTGGGTAACTGTAGGTGCTTTGCTCGTCCTTATGTTCGCATCAGGCTATGCAATGAAGTACGTTGACCAAATGTTCTTCCCGGCATCAACGCAGCCGCAGTTCTTTATTGATGTGTGGAAACCTGAAGGTTCCGACATCAGTGCTGTTAGCGATGACTTAAAAATCTTTGAAAAGAAATTGGCAGAAGACGAGCGAGTAACATTTACCACGACTTTTGTTGGTGCCGGTGCTCCCCGTTTTATGCTGGTATACAGTCCGGAACAGAATTACCCGAACTATGGCCAGATTGTTGTGACTATCAAGGATTACCACGATGTTCCGGCCATGATTGATGAATACAGAAATTATGCCGCTCAGACATTCCCTGAAGCATTTTTCAAATTCAAAAAGGTACGTCTTGGTCCAGGACGTGATGATCCGATTGAGGTTCGTTTCTCAGGCCCTGATCCGGAAGTATTGCGTGCGCTTTCTCTTGAAGCACAACATGTTTTTGCCTCAAACAGCAATGCACGCGGTATTCGTGACAACTGGCGTCAGAAAGCAAAAGTTGTTGTTCCGGTTCTTAATGAACAGGCAGTACGCCGAGCCGGTCTTGACCGTCCGGATATTGCGACTGCGTTAAAGTCTGCATACGTAGGACAGTCTGTAGGTATCTACCGCGATGGCGATACACTGCTGCCGATTGTACTTCGTCCGCCAGAGAAAGAACGTTCTGATATTGGAACTGTGGATGCCGTGCAGGTGTTCAGTAAAGTCTCTAACAGCATGATTCCATTGGGACAGCTTGTCTCTGAATATCATACTGAATTTAAAAATAACGCCTTGCACAGACGTAACCGTAAGTTGACGATTACTGTTTCGTGTGAAGCTAAGGTCGGGCAACCGACAGCGCTTTTTGAAGAGATGCGTCCTCAGGTTGAGTCCATTAAACTTCCTGCCGGCTACACAATGGAGTGGGGCGGTGAGTATGAGGACTCCACAGACGCGCAGGCTGGTTTATTTGCAACCATCCCGACAACCATTGTGCTTATGATCATTATCACCATTGCGCTTTTTAACGCTTTGCGTGAACCGCTAATCATCTGGCTCACAGTACCTCTGGCAATTATCGGTGTCGCCTGGGGACTGCTTGCGGCAGGGCAGCCATTCGGCTTTATGGCTTTGCTCGGCTTCTTGAGTCTGATGGGGATGTTGATCAAAAACGCAATTGTATTGCTGGATGAAATCAACCTGCAGATACGCGAAGGTAAAGAGCCTTTTACAGCTGTGCTTGATGCCTCTGTAAGTCGTGTTCGTCCTGTTATGATGGCTGCAAGTACGACTGTACTCGGCATGCTCCCTCTGCTTGGAGACGCGTTCTTTGTGTCCATGGCGGTGACGATTATGGCAGGTTTGACCTTCGCAACCGTATTGACGTTGTTAGTAGTACCGACGCTTTACGTAATTCTGTTCAAGATCCGTGAACAGGCAGCATAATGTATGAAGGGCGTGCCGTTTGGCACGCCCTGATTCTAGTATGAAGCGGCGAGAGCTTTCTAGCAGTATAAAATTTGTTTCCTAACCATGCACCCTGCAGAAACAGGGTCAGTAACGCTCCCCCTTAGTTGTTACACTCTCCTCGAGCCCTTTTCTGCAACCGAGCCCATGTGAAAGATTCACATGGGCTTTTTTTATTATCGAACCTGAACTACAGGGAAACGAGGAGCAAGGGTAATTCCAGCGCGTTCTCTGATCTCATCCGCATGTTTTTGTGCTTTTTTCAGGATGTCTTTTTCATCAAATGTGGTGATTTCTTTATCTTTCATAAGCCATTGTCCGTCGCACATGGTGTGTGTCACATTTGTGGAGTGCATTGAGTACACAAGGCTGGACACTGGGTCATGAACGGGTACGGAACCCGGCATAAGTGACGGTTTAATGATAGCTAAGTCTGCTTTTTTACCGACACTGAGTGAGCCGATCTGATCATCCCAGAGGAGTGCTTTTGCGCCATTCACTGTCGCCATTTCCAAAATAGTTTCCGCAGGAACTGTTGTCGGATCGAGAGTGCGTCCTTTGTGGATAAGAGCAGTGAGGTACAGCTCATCAAGCATGTCCATGCGGTTGTTGCATGGAGCACCATCTGTGGCGATGCTTACACAGATTCCCTGTTTGAGCATCTCCGGAACCGGAGCAAAGCCCAGTACGCGCATGGCTGCACCCGGGTTATGGGAAACCTTAACATCGTGTTTGGCAAAAAGAGCAACTTCATTTTCTGTAAGCCAGACCGTATGCACAGCAAGAAGGTTTGGTCCAAGTGCACCAAGTTTAGCAAGGTGTTCGACCGTTGTTTCTCCGCGTGTTTCGCGGACGAATTCGACCTCTTCTTTGATTTCCGCAACGTGCATGTGGATGCCGACGTTTAATTCATCTGCCAGTTTTTTCGTGCGCACGATGAGTTCGTCAGAGTTGTTGAAGATAGTACGGAGTCCGAACCAGCAACGGATACGGTCGTTTTCAGCGCCGTTCCAACGTTTGATAAGGTCGAGCTGAATATTGAGAGTTTCGTCTGTTGTTTCCTGACGATCTTCAGGAATGCCTTCTCCGCAGTCCATAGTGGAGCGGGCAAGGATGCCGCGGATGCCTGCTTTAGTCACAGCGCGACCCATTGCGTCTACATGTTGTCCACCCGGTTCTGCAAAACATGTAACACCGGAACGGATAAGTTCTGCACAACATGCAAGTGCGGAAATCTCTACATCATCTTCTGTCATGGAAAGTTCATATGGCCATGTGCGGTCATGAAGCCATGTGAGCAGGTTGACGTCATCTCCGAGTCCGCGACCAAGCTGCTGGCATAAATGCACATGTGTGTTAACAAGACCCGGAATAATGATAGAATCTGTGCAGTCTATTACTTCTGCATTTGGCGAAAGTGTGCTTTGATCTACTGCGCCGATAGCGGTAATGCGGTCATCTGTTATGAGTATGTCGCCATTGACGAACATTTCTCGATTTTCATTCATAGAAAGGATGAGCGCATTGCTCAGAAGTACTTGCGACATGTGTCCTCCGCAAAGAGATCGTTAGAAAAGAGTAGTGCCTGCTGGCATCGTGCCCTCGGCAGTACAGAAAAGTCATGAGGGAAATATGCCTGAGCGGGGAGGCTGTCAATTTAGCGTTACCTGAGACAATCAGCGAGACAACTTTTGTGAAAGTTACAGTGGTTGCTTTGCGGTAAAGCAAGAATAATGGGGCATGGCGCGTTTTAGAGTAGACGTTAGGGAGTGAATATACTACACATATCAATCGGTAATTAAGCTGCGGGAAACAGCGTTTACCGATGGGGTCGGGCCTTTCATATTTTTATTACAATTTTTCTGTAATTACGGTATGCTAGGAGGGAATCCGACAAGTTTATCTTTGGTTAACCATTGAAGAGTGACTTGAAACAGAAGGCAGGTGTGTAGAACTTGATTTTCTGCAAGTTTTACATATATGTTAAACATGTTGAAGGGGATGCCTTTAGCGCCATGCTTCAGGGTCATTTCTTTGTAAGGAGTTAGTAGGTATGGAACGAGTACTTAAAGATCGTTATAAGCGAGAGTTTGTTGAGGTTGTATGTCCTATCTGCCGCAAGACTCAAATTATTGCTGTACCCGAAGAGCCAATGCCTAAATGCGACAAGTGCAAACGGGAAATGGTCATTAAGGAAGTTTTGACCGAAGGGAAATACTAACTCTTTGTGGTTATAGTTTTATTATCTATTATGGGAGAATAGGGATGAAATTCGTAAAAGTACTTATGGTGCTCGCATTAACTTTTATGCTCGCTGCACCAGCTGCTGCTGCTGATATTGAGCTGGCAAAACAGTCTACTATCAACAAAATTCTTAAAAGTGGTGAACTTCGCGTAGGTTTTGACGCAAGTTACGCTCCTTTCGAAATTACTGACAAAAACGGTCGTTACATCGGCTTTGATATCGACCTCGGTAAAGAGCTCGCAAAAGCTATGGGTGTAAAGTTTGTGCCTGTTAATACTGACTTTGACGGCATTATTCCTTCCCTGCTTTCCAACAAATTTGATGTTATCATCTCCGGTATGACTCTTACCCAGCAGCGTAACCTGCAGATCGGTTTCTCCGATGCTTACTTCCTCATGGGTCAGGGCGTTATGGTTTCCAACAAACTTCAGGGTAAAATTGCTCGTTACAAAGAGTTAAATGATCCTAAGTACGTTGTTGTTTCCCGTCTTGGTACTACCGGTGAAGAAGCTGTTAAAAAATACCTTCCTAAAGCAACCTACAAATCTTTTGAAAAAGAAGTAGACTGCGGTATGGAAGTTATTTCCGGCCGTGCTGACGCTTTTGTTTTCGACATTCCTGCTCTTGAAAACATCGCTTCTGTTCAGGGTAAAGGCAAAGTTTTTGTATTAAATGATCCATTTACTTTTGAGCCAATGGCTATCGGTTTCAAACAGGGTGATCCTGACTTTGCAAACTTCCTCAACAACTTTATCTTCCAGTTCAAAAACGATGGTCGTTACCAGCGTCTTTACGACAAATGGTTCCGTTCTGAAGCTTGGAAATCCCAGTTGAAGAAATAGGTTTTTTTGTCTACTAAAGGGTCGGCATTTCGCCGACCCTGTTTATTACACTGTCACGCTCACCCGTTTTCAGGCGACAGTGTCAGAATAAGGCATTCAAAGCTTCCTTCTGGTTTCATGGCTCGCTGTGGCATTCACAGCGTGATATGGAGCCGGAAGGTTTACTGTTTTTAGAACTTGTTTGTAACGTGTTGAGATAAGGATACGCAGATGATGAATTACACAGGACTCGACCGTCCTAAGAAGCCGGGTTATTTCCTGTTTTGGAAAACCATGTTTGTGGCAATTTGCCTGCTTGGTATCGGCTTTATTTACGCTGCTGCAGATTTTGTAGACTACAACTGGCGCTGGGAACAGGTGCCGCAATACTTCTGGCTTGATAAAGATCTTGAAGTTCGTTCTGAAGCTGAAGGTGATTTAACAAAAATTGATAAGACTGCTGCTGGATACACTATTATTATTCAGGACGGCAGCCATGAAGAGATCGTTAAGTTACCGCCAGATGCTAATATTTTTCTCATGGAAGGCGATTATGTCTACATGGGTGATACAATTGCAGAATACCGTGTAAGTAAGCCGGGTATTTTGCTTGAAGCTACCTATGTTACATTAAAAGTCTCCATGCTCGCGATTGTTCTCGGTATCATTGTGGGTATTCTTACCGGCTTGATGCGTATTTCAGAGAACCCGTGTCTGCGATGGCTTTCAGTAACATATGTAGAGCTTATCCGTGGTTCTCCGTTACTTGTTCAAATTTTCTTGTGGTACTTTGTAGCCGGTTCTCTTATCAACGCTATGCTTGATAAAATTGGACTCGACCCTATTCCTGCGCTTTGGTACGGCGTATTTGCATTGGCTATTTTTACTGGTGCTTACGTTGCGGAAATCGTTCGTGCAGGCGTTCAGTCTGTGCACCGTGGCCAGAGTGAAGCTGCCCGCGCATTGGGCTTAAGTGGTCCTCAGGCTATGCGTAAGGTTATTCTTCCGCAGGCATTCCGTCGCATTCTTCCTCCGCTTGCAGGGCAGTTTATCAGCTTGATTAAGGACTCCTCATTGCTCGGTGTTATTGCTGTTCGTGAGTTGACCAAAGCTACTCGTGAAGTAATTAGTTCGTCCCTTATGTCATACGAACTTTGGATTGCCTGTACTATTATGTACCTTGTACTTACCTTTGCCCTTTCTGTGGCGGTTCAGTACCTTGAAAGGAGAGCAGTACGATGATTAGCGCGAAGAACGTTAATAAATATTTTTATATTCCAGAAGAGCTTCATGCTCTTAAAGATGTTTCTCTGGAAGTTGCAGCAGGGGAAGTGCTTGTTGTTATCGGGCCTTCCGGTTCCGGTAAGTCAACCTTCCTGCGTTGTTTAAACCGATTGGAATATGCAAACAGTGGCTCTATTACCATTGAAGGCACAGAAGTTCTTGATCCTAATTGTGACATTAACGAGATTCGTGCTGAAGTAGGTATGGTTTTCCAGTCCTTTAACCTGTTCCCGCATATGAGCGTGCTTGATAATATTACAATGGCACAGATGACAGTGCGCAAACGCTCTAAAAAGGACGCAGAGAAAAAAGGTATGGAACTGCTGGAAAAGGTTGGTCTTGCACATAAATATAATGTGTATCCAGACCAGCTCTCCGGTGGTCAGCAGCAGCGTATTGCTATTGCGCGTGCGTTAGCAATGGACCCTAAGGTGTTGTTGTTTGACGAACCGACTTCTGCTCTTGATCCAGAAATGGTTGGTGAGGTTCTTGATGTTATGAAGAATCTTGCAAAAGAGGGTATGACCATGGTTGTTGTTACTCACGAAATGGGCTTTGCCCGTGAAGTTGCAGACCGTGTTGTGTTTATGGATGGTGGACAACTTGTTGAGCAGGGTACTCCTGAACACTTCTTCACCAAGCCTGAGCATGATCGTACCAAGCTGTTCTTGAGTCAAATTTTGTAATTTTGACACTCAGTTTGTTGTTTGGAAGGAACGGACTTTTTGAGTCCGTTCCTTTTTTTGTTGCGGCGTTGTCGTAACAGAAGGGTGCTATGTGAAAAGCGATTGGTTAGTTATTCAATATATATGAACATGAATGTATATTGACAAAATTGTATGTTTTTTCAGGTTGATATTAACAAGGGGAATTCATTTTTTTTGACGATTTTGCTTGGAAACTCGTAAAAAGGTGTATTGTTTTTGTTGAAAATTTTCACTAGGATAGCATGCTGGTTCGGGGCGGATATTGTTATCTGCTTGTACAAAGGGTAAACAGTGTTATTGTCTGTAATAATAGGATAATGTCGGATGCAGTTGTTTCCGGCGTTTCTGCATTGTTCCCTTACCGTACTCGTACAGGCGGGTATTGAGCATCGCAAAATTGTCTATGAAACAAAAATGCAAGAAATTGCAGCCGTGAATATATGAAAATTTTTTCCTTTACAGCGCTTCGAAAGCTCGCTCTCAATGATGTCGTCTTTGTCGGAAGACCTACCGATGGAGCGGAGTTGGGTGCAAGCATTGATACAGAACTTTCTCCTGCATATTTCCCAGTAGGAACAGATTTTTTTGTGACAAGCAAAGAAACTGACAGTGTTTGCTGTAAGGTTCTAAGCAACGGGTATTCCCCGATAGCTGATGGTGTGCACGCAGTAGAAGGCATGTGGGTGAAAATGCTTTGTGATTTAGAAGAAGGAGATCGGTGCTCTGTTACTCCTGTAAAAGAAGCACTGAGCCTTGCGTGGGTGACTCTTTCTGATAAAGGTGCACGTAAACAACGTGAAGATGGAAGCGGGCCGTTGATTGAGTCTCTCGTTCGTGAAAAATATGACCTTGCCTACGCTCAAGGGTATATGATTCCAGATGAAGAACTGCAATTACGCCAGCTGCTGGCCAACCTTGCCTTACAGCAAAAATTTGATTTGATTCTTACAACCGGTGGAACCGGTGTGGCACCGCGGGATGTGACTCCTGAAGCCACAAGTAAGGTAATAGACCGACGTCTTCGCGGGATAGAGCAGGCTATGATGGCTGCAAGTTTGAAAAAAACACCTCATGCTGTCATATCACGTGCTATTGCAGGGACTTTGGGTACTTCTCTTATCGTTAATATGCCGGGAAGCACCAAGGCTGTTGCGGAAAATTTAGAGGCGGTTTTGCCGGCGTTTGGACATACTATTGCCAAGCTGCAAGGCGACCCGGCTGATTGCGGGAACTAGGTAGGAGAAGCTGTGGTATTTCAGCATGAATGTCAGGGGCCGGGGCTAGCATTCACAGAAGGTAGTGACTTTAACGTTCGATTATTCGATCTTGTTAGCGCTTTGGCGCGCTCGCTTGATATGGTTTCGCATACTCTTGCGGGACATCACACAAATGTCGGCTTTATTGCATCCCGTATAGCTGAGTGTTACGGACTAAGCAGCTTTGAACAGCGCAATGTTGTTCTTGCTGCCATGTTGCACGACATTGGCGCAGTTTCACTGTATCCTGCAGTTGATTCTTTGCTGTTTGAGGATGATACCATCAAGCACTCGATTGCAGGTGCTGTTATCATCAGCTCATCTAAAAAATTACAGGATGTTTCAAAGCTTGTAGAGTATCACCATACCCCATGGGAAGAGCTTGAAGGGCGAAACAAAGTTTATCAAATCAGCAATATTATTAATCTTGCTGATTTTATTGATGTTCATACCCGTCGAGACCGCCCCGCGAGACACCAAATTCCAATTCTAATTGAGTTGTGCCGCAAGCATGCCGGCACAATGTTTAATCCTGACTACGTGGAAGCTTTGCGGGAGTCTGAGTCAAAACGCAACTATTACCATAGATTGCACTCTGCCCGCACGGAAAAGTCACTGACGCTTTCTACCCAGTTTGATTCCGATATTCTTGATGCAGAAGGCGTTCTTGATTTTACAGGTCTTTTCGCGAAGGTAATTGACTTTCGTAGTCGTTTTACCGCAACACATTCTCAAGGTGTTGCGATTACTTCGAGCGTTCTTGGCAGGTGGCTTGGGTTTAATGATGTTGAGCAAATTCTTTTTCAAACCGCAGGGCGCTTGCATGATATTGGAAAACTCGCTGTTCCTGCAGCGCTGCTTGAAAAAAACGGGCGCTTGACCAAAGAAGAATTTTCTATCATTCAGCGGCATGCAACATACACAGAGCATATTTTATCCGGAATACCTGGCTTAGAAGTTATTCGGGACTGGGCATGCCAACATCATGAACGC
>NZ_JADMLB010000071.1 GCF_015482765.1 Halodesulfovibrio sp. | reverse complement strand
CATTTCCGGTCCACCAGATTTCAACTGAATAACATCTCCAGCAACAAATGTCATAGTGCCTCCGGATAGTTTATTCCGATTTGCTCAATAAACCTTTCCCTTACGCGTATGCATATTATCTGTCTTGCATAGACTATATAATGTATGCATTGTTCCTACAAGCATTCCAATCTCTATCTACTATACACACAAAAAAAGCGGAGGGAAAATCCCTCCGCTTTTCTTTAATAGTATGTTTAAGAAGATTGCTACATGGCAGCTTCGTAAATTTCCATTACATCCTGATCGGTAGGACAACGAGGGTTTGTAAGGCCACAAGCATCTTTCTGTGCGTTTGCAGTCATTGTCGGAATGTCTGCCGGGCTCACTTTTTTACCGTAGCGCTCGCCAAGAGCAATCAGACCGTCAGGAATACCAACGTCTTTTGACAGTTCACGGATAGCTTTCAAACATTTTTCAGCAGCTTCACGTGTGCTGAGGCCATCAATATTCTCACCTAACCATACAGCCATATCTGCAAAACGTTCCATCTTAGCAATCATGTTAAACTTCTCAACGTGTGGAAGAAGGATAGCATTACATTCGCCATGTGGAAGATCGTAAAAACCGCCAAGCTGGTGAGCCATGGCATGAACATGACCAAGGCTTGCGTTGTTGAACGCCATGCCAGCAAGATACTGTGCGTAACACATTCCATCACGTGCTTCGATATCTTTACCGTTAGCAACAGCAGCACGCAGATGCTTAGCGATAAGCTTAATAGCTTTTTCTGCACAAGCATCTGTAAGAGGGGTTGCAGCAGTAGAAACATATGCTTCAACAGCATGGGTAAGTGCATCCATACCGGTAGCAGCTGTAAGTGAAGGAGGCATGCCGATCATAAGTATTGGGTCATCAAGAGCAATTGTCGGTGTTACACGCCAGTCAACAATTGCCATCTTAACTTTTCGAGAAGTATCTGTGATAATACAGAAACGAGTCATTTCTGAAGCTGTACCTGCTGTTGTGTTAACAGCAACATATGGAGGCATCGGGTTAGTTGATTTATCAACACCTTCATAATCATGAATTTTGCCACCATTAGCAACAACAAGGCCAACACCTTTACCGCAATCGTGAGCACTGCCGCCACCAAGGGTAATCAGAGAGTCACAGCCTTCTTTACGGTATACATCAACACCGTCATGAACGTTAGTGTCTGTAGGGTTAGGAATTGTTTCATCAAAAACAACACAATCCATGCCTTCAGATGCAAGCAAGTCAACAATCTGCTGTGTCATACCTACAGCAGTAATGCCTTTATCTGTAACCAAGAGAGGCTTTTTACCACCCAAAGCACGAATTTTTGCTGGAATTTCTTTGTGTGCGCCAATTCCTAATAAAGTAACACTTGGAATATAGAATCCATTCACTTCTTCACGTACAGCCATTTGACATCTCCGTAGTAAGTCTCAGTGTATGAAAATTGTTATTACATTCGCTACGCCGCGAAGTAGATAACCTGTGTCGTAGTGTAAAAATACATACTGACGCTATCACTCACAAACAAAAGCTTTTTACTCACAATACGACCCATGACACACTTTTTGAAAACGGTGACAATTCAAAAGAATGTTCTTTTATTCACAAATAATGCACCAACAAACTAGACTAGATTAGTTCCTTCAATCCCCCTATCCAGCAAGCGCTCGCAGACTTTGTTATAAAAATCACAAAAATGTTTATTTTGACATTCACAACCGCCCTTTCATCATCGGTAAGAAAAATCCTTACCCAGAAACAAAACCTTGAGTACGCTCTTAGTCATAGTTCTGCAGCATTTTTTGGAGGCAGTATGAAGGTAACAATTGATTCCTTTGGGGTTACCCCCTCTGGAGAGGTTGTGGAGAGGTATACCCTCAATAACAACAAAGGGATAACTGTAGAGTTAATTACGTATGGCGCAACACTATTACGTATTGCGACACCGGACTGCGCCGGAAACACAGGTGACATCACTATCGGCTTTGATTCTCTGGAAGAATATCTGACAAAAAATCATCACTTCGGATCAATTGTCGGAAGATATGCAAATAGAATAGAGGGTGCAGCCTTTAGACTTGGTGGGACATGTTATCATCTGGAAGCAAATAATGGTAAAAATCACATCCACGGCGGCACTCGAGGGTTTGATAAATACGTTTGGAGCGCTCACGTTGTTGAACATGAAGAGAGTGCATCCGTGATTATGCAACACATTTCTCCTGATGGGGACATGGGCTACCCCGGAACGCTGTCAGTACAAGTGGCTTACACTCTTGATACTTCAGACACATTAACAATTGATTATTCAGCATTTACCGATGCAGCAACGGTTGTGAATCTCACAAACCATTCATACTTCAACTTATCCGGCAATCTGGGATCTGACATTTCTGACCACATGCTCACCGTGCATGCGGATGACTACATACCAATCAGTGAAGAGTGTATCCCTCTGGAGGAAGCCCCTCAGCCTGTTTCTGGAACAGTCATGGATTTAACTGTTCCGACAACTATCGGTGACAGACTCTATAAAAAAGATCCGCAGATTACTGCAGCCGGAGGATTTGATCATACGTACGTGCTTTCAAAAGATCATGATAATATTCTCCGTCTTGCAGCCATGCTCACTCACCCTGACACTGGACGAAGCATCAGCATTGCAACCACCGAACCAGGAATTCAAATCTATACAGCAAATAACCTTGATGGAGTAACCCCATTCCGAAAAGGCATTATTACTCCCAAGCATGGTGCAGTCGCATTTGAAGCACAACACTTTCCAAATTCACCGAACCGACCTGATTTCCCAACAACAGTTTTGCTTCCGGAACAAACTTACACCCAAAAAACAAAATACATCTTCAACAAGGTAATCACCACCTGCAATTTATAGTAAAAAAAGCCACGGTACATACCGTGGCTTTTTACACGCTAGAAACGACGCGTAAGGAGCATGAACAAAAGTACAAATGGCAAAAGCCATAAGGCAACCAGCCCTGCAAAAAAGACCGCCGTCAAAAAACACATTGTTGCAATAGCCCACATAACTTCACGTAACATCGGCGCCTCCATATCTACTCATACAGCATACCTGAGTTCACTCTGCTGCAAATGATTAGCATCTCCTGCGCCGTCTTATTACATATCTCATCCTAACGGTCCTTTTTAGATAATCCTTGAAAAAAACCGTTCTATCACAGCACACTTAAGGTTGATGCTCTTCCCAGCTTTTTCGGCAAAAGGAGATATTCTGCGTGACAGTTTACAAAGACTCACTCAATCCCGTGGTCGCAGACGAGCCACACGAAATATCCAAACTTGTTGCAGTGGTTATCATTATTAATGCCGTTGTAATTACCCTTGGGGCCTTCCGTAACGTCGAAATGTTTGCCAGTGAGTGGCTCACATGGATTGATATCAGCTGTGAACTGTTCTTTATTGTTGAAATTGCTATGCGTATCCACCGATTCACATGGCGAACTTTCTTTGAAAACAACTGGAACAAATTCGATTTCATTATAGTTCTCATTTCAACCCCTGTTCTTCTAGCGCCGTTCTACCCAATGGGGCACTTCAATTTTATTCTCATGTTACGTCTTGCCCGTTTAATACGCATATTCAAACTGCTCTACTTTATCCCGCATAGAGAGCGCTTGATAACGGGCATAGGAAGAGCGCTTAATGCATCAATAGGAGTTTTTTTAGCACTATTATTCATTCTTTCGATTACAGCAGTCGGGGCTACATACCTATTCGGACAAACATCACCTGAATATTTCGGCAACCCAATAAAAAGCGCGTACGCAATCTTTCAGGTATTTACGATGGACGGCTGGCCCATGGTTCCAGACTTGCTTATTAAAGACTCGGACAGCTTAGGCTGGATAATGCTTGTTCGAGGATTCTTTATTATCGCCGTTGTCATCGGTGGAATTTTAGGACTTTCAATGCTTAATGCTGTTTTCGTTGATCAACTTGTTTCAGATCAGACCGAAAATCTAGAAGCACGATTACACAGAATGGAACAGATGCTACAAGACCTAAAAGACGAAAAAACATATGCAAACAGAACTGGCCCTGTACTCGACAAGATAGACTCCGGCACTCAAGCTAATGACAATGACTTACCACAAGGCATTGATCCTGAATCAGGATGGGAGTAATGCGCAGACTTATGTAACAATGTAACAAGCATTGTTTATAAACTCTATTGCACAGGCGTAATTTCTCTTGTAATATAAAGAGGTTGTTTCTTCGGAAGCGTCTTCACTGCGTTGTACCTATTTCAACTGCAATAGTTTTTTGTACTGCCACGCATATAATTATCATTATATACCCTGACATACCCCAAACAGCGTGAAGCCTTCCCCTCAGGTGCAAAAGCGCTGTCACAAGCCTTTCACTCCGTTATATTTACCCTAAAACAGTCTCTGCCATAAGCAGATTCAAATAGCGTTGCCCTGTTTAACACACCAGCACAACGGTGGCTAAACAGAAAAAACTGGTTAAGGTAAGCTGACGCCGCGATATGAACACCGTTCACATTCCGGCATGCTCTTTCTTTCTTTTATGGGAGGTTTTTACCATGCGTACAACACGCACTCTGGCTCTCGTTCTTGCTTTTGTTCTTACTGCATCCTGTGCTTTTGCTTCCACCCTTCAGGACGTAACAAAGCGTGGCTACCTTAAATGCGGTACTCACATTGAAAATCCCGGGTTCTCTGCTTTAGATAGTTCCGGCAAACGCATAGGCTTTGATGTTGATTTCTGCCGTGCTGTAGGTGCTGCAACCAATGTTGATGTAAAATACACCCCGCTCACATCTAAAGAGCGTCTGCCTGCCCTTCAGTCCGGTGAAATTGACCTGCTTTCCCGTACCACGACTCAAACCATGAGCCGTGACACCAATCTTGGTCTCGACTTCACTGTTGTGACACTCTACGACGGTCAGGGCCTCATGGTTCGTAAAGAGCTGGGAATCACCAAAGCAAGCGAGCTGGATGGTGCAACCATCTGCCTTCAGACTGGCTCCACAACTGAACTTAACGTTGCTGACTACTTCCGCAAGCATAACATGAAATTTACTCCTGTTGTGTTCGATAAACAGCCTGACGTACGTAAAGCATACGACACCGGCCGCTGCGACGTACACACAACAGATGTCTCCGGTCTTGCTGCTCAGCGTTCCCTTATGGAAAAACCTGAAGAACACATCATTCTTCCAGAACTTATTTCCAAAGAACCGCTCGCTCCTGTAGTTCGCCACGGCGACAACCAGTGGGGCGACATTGTACGCTGGACAATCTGGCTCACAATGGCTGCAGAAGAAAAAGGTATTACTGCTGAAAATGTTGAGAAAGTTTCGAAAGAAACCAAAGACCCTGAAGTGCAGCGTATGCTTGGTGTCACAGGTACACTCTGGCAGAACCTCGGCCTCGATAAAGATGCACCAGTGCGTATCATTAAAACTGTAGGCAACTACGGAGACATCTTCGAACGCAACCTTGGTATCAATACCCCGCTTCGTCTCGAGCGCGGCTACAACAAACAGTGGAATGAAGGCGGCCTCATTTACGCTCCTCCTTTCCGTTAATAAAACATAAAAACTGCCAGACAGATCAGGAGATCCTGATCTGTCTGGCAGTTTTTTCTGTAATGCCGGAAGCTGCGCTCAAGTCATCTTGGATTTCCGCCTTCCGCCCATAAGAACTGCTGCGCTCATCCAGTTCTTCTTCTCTACGACACACAAGCTTTTCTTATTATTATGTCACAACACGCACATGAAAAGGCACGCGTACCTTTCTGGAGAAACCCGCAAATTCGTGCATGGATATATCAATTCATCATGCTCGGGGGCTTACTGTGGGTTGCGTTCACCATGTATCAAAACACATTGGCGAACCTTGAAAAGCGCGGAATCGGCTCCGGTTTTGGATTTTTACAAAACGAAGCTGGATTCAACATTGGCGAGACACCTCCCCTGCCGGTTCTGCAGGGTGGATTTCTCTGGTTTATTGCAGCACTTATTGTTGGATTATTTGCATCACGAGCAATCGCTGTATGGCTTAAGAAAAACGACACAACAATCACAGCAAGTAACAAATCTGTATTTGCTGTAATTACCCTTGTGGGTATTATTCCTGTTTTAGTCCTTTTTTTAGGAAGTGATTCCATCAGCTTTATCCGCTACACAGAATCTTCCAGCTATGTGACAGCGCTGCTTACTGGTTTTGCAAACACCATTAAAGTGACTATCCTCGGCTGCATTTTTTCCACAATTCTCGGTTTATTTGTTGCTCTTGGACGACTTTCTCCCAACTGGCTTATCAGTAAACTATGCAGCTGGTATGTTGAACTAAACAGAAACCTTCCTGTACTGCTGCAATTGTTTTTCTGGTACTTCATTGTATTACAGCAACTTCCCTCTGTACGAAAATCCATTGATATCGGCGGCTGGCTTATCCTCAACAAACGAGGACTGTACCTTCCTGCGCCTGTGGCACAATCCGGCGCATGGCCTTTCTGCCTTGCAATAGGCGCAGCTCTTATCGGTATCTATTTTATCTACAGACGCTCCATCAGGCTGTTAAACGAACGAGGAACACCGGGTAAAATTGTATTGCCGTCGATTGCGCTGCTTGTAGCACTTCCAACGTTAGCTTGGCTTACCACCGGCACTCCGTTCACCTTTGAGTACCCAGTTCTCAAAGGCTTCAACTACCGTGGCGGAATTGACCTCACACCGGAATTCACTGCACTTCTTGTAGGACTTACCGTATATGTTTCCGCCTTCAACGCTGAAATTATCCGTTCCGGCATTCAGGCTGTTTCAAACGGCCAACGAGAAGCAGCAAGAGCATTGGCTCTTAAAGAGCGCCATGTAATGCGTCTGGTAATCCTGCCGCAAGCTATGCGAATCATTGTACCGCCAATGACCAGTGAATACCTCGCCATTGCAAAAAACAGTTCATTGGCTGTTGCCATCGGGTATCCTGATTTTGTCAGTGTGGGCGGAACAATCCTTAACCAATCCGGTCAGGCTGTTGAAATTGTAGGCATCTGGATGGGCGTATACCTTTCCATATCGCTTCTCATCTCGCTTGGTATGAACTGGTACAACGCTAAAATAAAACTCGTGGAGCGGTAAATATGACTGAACAAATTATAGACCGTCGCCCACCAGTCACCAAAACGGGAGTTCTCGGCTGGATTCGCTCAAATCTGCTATTCCCTTGGTACAACGCACTGCTGACCATTTTTGCAGGATGGGCAATTTTTTCTGCAATTAAGCCATTTGTACAATGGGCAATTATCAATGCCACGATTACACTGGACCCTACTGTTGCTAAAGAGTACTCAGGAGCAGCATGGGGCTTTATCCGTGACATGTGGCCAGTGTTTATGGTCGGAATTTATCCGGAAGAACACCGCTGGCGTCCGGCAGTTGCTCTGCTGATTGTCCTTTCGCTTGTAATGCTTACCTTGGTACGTAAGTTTCGCGGCACCAAGTGGCTCTATACATTATGGGGACTTTCTCCCATTGCTGTTTTTCTGATTATTCATGGTGGATTTTTTACTGGTTTGGAAGTTGTCGATACCCACTATTGGGGCGGGCTTATGCTCACCCTCATTCTTGCTTCTGTTGCGATGCTGTTTGCATTTCCAATAAGCGTACTACTGGCTCTTGGCCGCAGTTCTGACATGCCTGTTATAAAATCCTTTTGTGTAGCCTATATTGAACTGGTTCGCGGTGTTCCGCTTATCACAATTCTCTTTATGGCTTCTGTTGTGTTACCACTATTTTTGCCTACTGATATGGAACTGGACAAAGTTCTGCGAGCCATGGTTGGCATCACCATGTTCTTTTCTGCTTATCTTGCAGAGAACATCCGCGGTGGGTTGCAGGGACTTGGAAAGGAACAGTATGAAGCAGCAGATGCTATCGGCATGGGATATTGGCAGAAAACTCTGCTGATTGTCCTGCCGCAGGCATTGCGTATTGTCATTCCACCAATGGTGAACAACTTTATCGGTATTCTTAAAGACACATCACTGGTCGGTATTGTAGGTTTAGTCGATCTGTTGCAGATTGCTTTTGCAACCACGTCCAACCCGAAATGGTTTGGCAGACTGGAGGAAGCATATGTGTTCGTAGCACTTTGGTACTGGATTCTCTGCTACTCACTCTCCCGCTACAGTCAGCATCTAGAAAAGAAATACGCGTCCAAGTAGACATGTAAGGATATAATTATGAGTCAAGTACATACCGCGACACACCTTTCTGATAACTCCGTCATTATTGAAATGGATGGAGTAAACAAATGGTATGATCAGTTTCATGTATTAAAAGACATCAACCTTCAGGTTCGCCAGCAAGAAAAAGTTGTTATTTGCGGCCCTTCCGGCTCCGGGAAATCCACACTTATCCGCACCCTGAACCGTCTTGAAGAGCATCAGGAAGGCAATATTATTGTTGATGGCACAACGCTGACCAACGATACAAAAAATATTGAAGTTATCCGTCGCGAAGTTGGTATGGTTTTCCAACAGTTCAACCTGTTTCCACACCTTTCTATTCTAGACAATGTAACCATAGGCCCGGTCTGGGTTCGGAAAATGCCTCGTAAGCAAGCTGAAGAAATTGCGTATACCTTCCTTGAACGCGTCGGCATTGGAGAACAGGCAAACAAATTCCCCGGACAGCTTTCCGGTGGTCAGCAACAGCGAGTAGCTATTGCCCGCGCCCTTGCCATGCAACCGAAAATAATGCTCTTTGACGAACCTACATCTGCACTTGATCCTGAAATGATTAAAGAAGTTTTGGATGTAATGCGTGAATTAGCAGACCAAGGTATGACCATGATCTGTGTGACTCACGAAATGGGCTTTGCACGTGAGGTCGCTGACACCATGGTATTTATGGATCGTGGACAGATTGTCGAGTATGCTCCGGCTAACGAATTCTTCACAAATCCAAGAGAAGAACGCTGCCGCGCATTTCTTGAGCAAATTCTCAACCACTAAAAAACGTTCTTACAAGGTTCGATCTGTAACAACCATGCTTGGCTACACAAAATTCAAGTATCAGGTTCAGTAAACCACATAATCGACCTCTCGAAGAGAGCGTCCCCCCCCTCTACTCCCAGCAATAAACAGCAAAGAGGAGAAGCTACTATGCTTCTCCTCTTTTTTATATCATCAAAGCCGTCACAACTCCTTAACAATAAACATAAAAACGATACCTACGTGTCATCAGGCAGTAACAGAACCACTGCTAAAAAGTCGCAATACTTTTAGGTAATTATCAGTTCATGGCAATGCCCGATGCAGCCCCGAGCATTCGTCGTCAGTACCCGCAGCAACGAATTCTTGTCATATTAACACACGTAAGGAGTACGTGATGCGTTTTTCAACAATGCGTTCATTTTCAATACTGTTATGCACTTTCATTATTCTCGCCGCTTCTGCCTCACTAAGCAGTGCAGGTGAGTATTATTCTGGAAAAACAGCAAAATATATTTTCCTATTTATTGGTGACGGCATGGGCATAGCTCAGAAAATGTCCACAGAAGCCATCACAGGTGAAAAACTTGTATTTGACGACTTTCCGGTTCAGGGAATCACAACAACACAAGCTAACAATCGCTTCATTATCGGATCGGCTGCCGCCGCAACGGCCATGAGTTCCGGTCAAATCACAAATATTGGTATGATCGGCATGTCTCCCAAGGGGGAACACGTAAAGACCATTGCAGAGATCGCACGCGATAAAGGCCAAAAAGTAGGTATTATTTCCAGCGTCTCTATCGACCATGCAACACCAGCCGCTTTCTATGCTCATGTTCCAAAGCGTTCACAGTACCACTACATTGATCATGCTCTAGCGACTTCCGGATTTGACTACTTTGCTGGTGGCGGGCTTAAAGACCCCAAAGGCACCCGTAAGGGAGTAACGTCCAAGGGCGACGCACTTAGCGCTATTAAACGAGCCGGCTATAAAATTGTTTCCAACCGCAGTGAGTTTGAAAACTTATCTTCCAACAACAAAAAAGTACTCGCATACAACGAATGGTTACAAGACTCCGGTGCAACCCCATATGAAATTGATCGTCGCACACAGGATATATCCCTTGCTGAATTCACAGCGAAAGGAATCGAACTCCTGAACAATCCTAAGGGCTTTTTCATGATGGTTGAAGGCGGAAAAATAGACTGGGCATGTCATGCAAACGATGCAAAAGCAGCCGTAATGGATACCGTTGCTTTCAATAATGCCGTTAAGGAAGCTGTAGAATTTTACAAACAACATCCGGAAGAAACACTTATTGTAGTAACGGGCGACCACGAAACCGGCGGTATGACATTAGGTTTTGCAGGCACAAAATATGAAAGTCATTTCGACGTACTGGCAGCCCAGAAAGTTTCTTTTGAAAAATTCACACAAGAAGTGATGGAGCCATTTAAAACTGCTGCAAATGGTAAAAATACATTTGAAGATCTAAAGCCTCAAATCACCAAAAACTTCGGTCTTAAATTCTCCGGTAATTCAGAAAAAGATGCTCTGGTTCTTAAGCCATACGAAATTGCAAAGCTGCAAGAAGGTTTTATGCAATCTATGGCTGGACACCTTGTTAAAAACAATTCTCCACAGGCAGCTATCCTTTACGGTGGGTATGATCCTCTTGTTGTCGCTGTTACACACATCATTAACAACAAAGCCGGCCTTGCCTGGACTTCTTTTAAACACACCGGCACACCGGTTGTAACCAGCGCAATGGGGGTGGGTGCTCCAAGCTTTAAAAACAGCTATCACCAATCGGAAATTGCAAAAAAAATTATGGCAGTAATGGGTGTTACTCCAGCCGTATCCGTAGCCTCAAACTAGTAACGACACTCCATAGCCCAAGGTGGCGGTACTCCCCTGTGCCGCCACCTCCTCCCTTATCTAGATGAAAGTAAGGTGTACCTGTGAAAGCACTATCCACTTCTCGCAATGGTATTCTGATTGCCATATTTTTATTCCTTTCAATAGTTCTATGGTATATCCCCACTCCTTTTGATGACAGAGTTGATAACACAGCAAGACGATACAAAGGCAATGTTGTATCTGTAGATAACAGCCAACTCCAACGTCACTCTTTGGTCACAGTGGGAGTACAAGTCCTTGATGTACAGCTTGCTGAGGGTAAATACAAAGGAGAAGTCTTTACCGTCAGCAACCAGCTCATGGGTAGACTGGATATCGACAAAGCTTTTTCACAGGGTGACGCTGTGTTGCTTGTTATGACGCTTTCGCCAGATGGCTCAATCGATACAATCGTCCCTCAAGACCATTACAGAATCGACTTAGAAATCACCCTGCTCTCTCTTTTTGCACTATTACTTATTCTTTTTGGCGGAATTACTGGTGCAAAAGCGTTACTCAGCTTCATTTTTACCGGACTGGTTCTGTGGAAAATATTCATTCCCTCCTTACTCCTTGGAGTTAATCCGATCTGGCTTGCACTAGCCATCGTCGCTATCCTCACTGGCAGCATTATCTTTCTGGTTGCGGGATTAAGTCGAATGGGTACGGTGGCATTTGCGGGGGCAATGCTTGGAGTGATAAGTAGCTGTGCTCTTGCCATCTGGGCAACCTCTGCGTTTAAACTGCATGGCGCAGTTCTTCCTTTTTCAGAAACATTGCTCTACGCAGGCTATGCACATTTAAATATTACCCACATCTATATTGCAGCAATATTTGTAGCAGCCTCCGGAGCTGTTATGGATTTAGCAATGGATGTTGCAGCAAGCTTACAGGAAGTGGTCGATACACACCCTGAGATAAGCCAAAAACAAGCTTTTTTCTCAGGGCTTAGAGTAGGAAGGGCTGTTGTAGGCACCATGACAACCACCTTGCTCCTCGCATATTCAGGCGGGTATGTTACTCTGCTTATGGCGTTCATGGCTCAAGGCGTACCCGTCATCAACATGTTTAATATGCTCTATGTTGCTGCCGAGGTAGTTAAAACGCTTGTTGGTAGTTTCGGGCTCGTTCTTGTTGCTCCTTTTACTGCGGCAATCGGCGCTGTACTTTTTACAAAGAAAAAGAACAGTGCCCAGCCACAACAGCAGCTGAGCACACTCACACAAAATTGCTAATCGACATATGCAACTGCCCCAAAGTCCCCGCCGCAACGGGAACAGCAATTTAAAACACAGGGAAATAAATACACATGCCGTCTTTATGCGTTACCACTTCCCGCCAGTGAGCTTATTCCAGTCACCAAGGAAACTGGCAAGCCCTTTATCTGTAAGTGGATGATGCACAAACTGCTGCAAGACACTAAACGGAACAGTTGCCACATCTGCTCCCACTAAGGCAGCTTCCAGCACATGCATGGGATGACGGACGCTGGCAACGAGAATCTTTGTCATGTATCCATAGTTATCAAAAATAGTCCGGATTTCTTCAACTAAATTCATGCCACTGTCACCAATTGCATCCAGACGTCCTATAAACGGGCTGACATAGGTGCCGCCTGCTTTGGCTGCAAGTAACGCCTGCAATGGGGAAAAAATAAGTGTGACGTTTGTATGGATACCTTCATCAGAAAGAGCTTTGATAGCTTTCAAGCCTTCTGTGGTCATTGGAATTTTCACAACGACATTCTCACCCATTTTTTTCAAATCATGCGCCTGAGCAATCATTCCGGCAGCATCTTCTGCCACTACTTCCAGACTGACTGGCCCTTTAACCACTTCTAAAATCTCTTTTGCACGAACCCGCCAATCTCCACCTTCACGGGAAAGAAGTGTAGGATTTGTTGTGACTCCATCAATCAAGCCCTGTTCTGTTGCAGTTTTAATTTCTTCTATGCTCGCGGTATCAATAAAAAATTCCATATATCCCTCGAGTGTGGTTTGAAAGTATGAACACGGATTCTATTGTTGTGCACCTGTCAGCTATCCTTTGCAATATGCACTTTTCATACTTTTTTATTTTTTTAGCTTGACTTTCGCGCCTGTTTTATTCAAAAAACATCTCGCACTTAGCGATCACGTTGTTCACAACATGGTCACAGAGTGCTTTTGATGGCGAGGTAGCTCAGTTGGTTAGAGCATGCGGCTCATATCCGCAGTGTCGGGGGTTCAATTCCCTCCCTCGCTACCATTAAAAATACATGGGTCATAGACTAAGGTCTATGACCTTTTTTTATTTTCAGCACACTGCACGTTATTAACTACCACTCCCCTTTAACGTGCACACAGTATCCGCTGCACTCCAACGTGGTTCCCTCTTTACTTTAGCTCTTTTTATAATATTTACTTTCCGTTTACATCAAGCAGGATATTTCTTCCTCCAAACCCAAGGAGGACATATGAAATATCTTCTCGCGTTGCTCATCACACTGAGCATTCCTACCATAGCGTTTTCAGAACAAATAATTATTGTAGAAGAACGTGAGCCGGACATCATTATAGTTGACGACAGATCTGACGACGAAAGGCTTCTTGATGCCATTTTTGACGACGAACCTGATGTACTGGTAATCGAACGCAACGAGCCTGAAGTAATATATATCGAACGGGATGAACCAGACGTAATTTTTATTGAAGATGATGAACCGGATGTAATCATCATTGACGACTAACGAACACTCCTGTCATCTTTAGACGCCCGCTACACGGGCGCTTTCTTTATTTTCGATAACTCTCGAGAATCTCGTTCTAATTAGCTCGTTCATTTTCGTAGTAACTGTTTTACAATGTACGTTACCAAACAAGATCTGGCTGACTTCCTCTCAATTGACCTGTTGACCTTGCTACAAGCGCCCGCTAAAAAATATATCAGTCACTTTACTTCTCGATCTCCATAAAATGGCGAGTTTCAAGACACAAGGAACCACATGATACATTCACTTAAAGCAGTTGTTTTTGACTTTGACGGTACGTTGGCAATACCGACTATCGACTTTGTAGAAATGAAACAACGGGCACACGACGCAGTAAAGCTCGTATACCCTAACCTTCCCGACCTAAACGGACTGCCTCTTCTTGAATGGCTTGATATGGCGAAAAAACAGGCTTCACTTGAAAAGTTGAACATTCTTGACGCAATGGATAAAGCTGCCATTGATGCCGCTAAGGACGTCGAATTAGAAGCCGCTGCGCGAAGCGATCTGTTTGTATGGGCAAGAACACTTCTTTCAGAGCTGATTAAACGGGACATCACCCCCTGTATTGTCACACGCAACTGCAACGAAGCAGTACGTATTGTTTTTCCTGACGTCGACGAGTATTGCCCTGTCATCCTCACCCGCGACGATGTACCTATTGTAAAACCTGATCCTGACCATCTTCACAGAGCGCTTGCTATTGTCGGCTGCCAACCGCAACAAGCCATCATGACTGGAGATCATCTTATGGATATCCACACAGGAAAGGCCGCTGGAACCCTCACCGCTGGAGTATGTACCGGAGAAGCGACACGTGAGGAGTTTGAAGCAGAAAATCCAGACTTTATTGCGACTGACTGCTGGGATCTTTTCCTGCAAATGACAGCTGATTAATTACCATTCCCGCCTATTGCATAAAACACGTAGAACAGGACTTACCAAATTATCACTGACTGATAAGACGAGCGAGGTATAATCGCGCGTACCCCTCGTTTCAACTTATCAGGAGAGTGCTATGAAAGGCTTACGGCTCATTCTATTTGTCTGGCTGAGCATTTCCATTTTATCAGGAGCAGCAGTAGCAGCTGTTGCGCCCAACTCCGCCAGCGACTTTACTCAAAAAGCGAATGCCCAGTGGCTTAAGATTTTACCGTTCGCTAATGAACAAGATTTTAAAGACGCTACTAAAGGGCTCATTGCTCCGCTTCCTAATAATGGCATTATTAACGATGCAAAAGGACGCGTTGTATGGGACATGAAGGCTTTTCAGTTCATTCTTGAACAAAAACAGGCTCCGGACACAGTAAATCCAAGCTTGTGGCGACAGATGCAACTCGTGATGCAAGGCGGGTTATTTAAAGTTTGTGATCGCCTCTATCAAATCCGCAATGCTGACTTATCCAACATGACAATCGTTGAGGGTGACACCGGTATTATTGTCATCGACCCTCTCATCTCCACAGAAACAGCCAAAGCAGCGCTAGATCTCTACTACGCACATCGCCCTAAAAAACCGATTGTTGCTGTTTTCTATTCACACAGCCATGTTGACCACTTCGGTGGCGTACGCGGTATTGTGGATGAGAAAGATGTGAAAGACGGTAAGATTAAAATTATTGCGCCGGAAGGTTTCACAGAAGCTGCGGTTTCAGAAAATATTTATGCAGGAAACGCTATGAGTCGCCGAGCTACTTATATGTACGGCAACTTACTTCCGCCGTCTCCTCAAGGACAAGTTGGAGCCGGACTCGGCACCACCACGTCAACAGGCACAGTAACTCTGATCCTTCCTACAGACCTCATTAAAGAAACAGGTCAGAAAATGACCATCGACGGGTTGGATTTTGAATTCCTGATGGCTCCCGGTTCCGAAGCTCCAGCTGAAATGCATTGGTATATAAAACAACTGAAGGCCATTTCTGCAGCAGAAAACTGCACACATACACTGCACAACACATATACCCTTCGCGGAGCTAAAATTCGCAACCCGTTAGCTTGGTCAAAATATCTTGATGAAACTATTCAGATGTGGGGAAAAGATGCTGAAGTTCTTTACGGAATGCACCACTGGCCTGTGTGGGGTAAAAAAGCCGTAATCGAAAATCTAAAAATGGCACGCGACGGATACCGCTATATCAACGACCAAACACTTCGTCTTGCAAACATGGGGTACACTCCCGACCAGATTGCTGAACAGGTGCACTTTCCAGAAAAAATTGCTCAACACTGGGCTATGCGTGGATATTACGGTTCTGTATACCACAACGTAAAAGCAACATACGTATTCTATCTGGGCTGGTTCGACGGTAACCCTTCAACTCTTCATGTTCTGCCTCCGGTAGAAGCCGCAAAAAAATATGTTGAATACATGGGCGGCGCTAAGAAAGTACTCGCCAAAGCAAAGAATGCATATGAAAACGGTGAATATCGCTGGGTAGCAGAAGTCGGTAACCATGTCGTTTTTGCAGATCCCACCAACAAAGATGCACGGTTACTTGTTGCCAGTGCGTTAGAACAACTCGGATATCAGGCTGAATCAGGCCCTTGGCGTAACTTTTACCTCACAGGTGCTCAGGAGCTCCGTAACGGAATTAAAGAACTTCCTGCACCTAACACAGCATCTCCGGATATTATTCGAGCTGTAGATACCACTATGTTGTTAGACTACACGGGCATTCGTTTGAACCCTGAAAAAGCCGCGGGTAAAACTATTACAATCAACATGCATCTCACCGACATTTCCCAAAAATACGTTCTTGAGTTACGTAACTCTGCCTTGACCAACCGTAAAGGTGTAGACGAAAATGCTGACGTTTCGATTGAAATGCCACGTTCACTTCTAAACAGTGTCTTTTTAAAAGAAACAACTTTGGCTCAAGCCATAACAGACAAAAAACTCACTATTAAAGGTGATGAAGATAAACTTAAAGCCTTGCTAGGCATGCTGGATAATTTCCCATTCTGGTTCAACATCATCACACCAAATGTTTCTCCAGCTAAAAACTAACAAAAAAGGCACGGTGTCTTTACACCGTGCCTTTAAAAAATATTCAACAGACTCTTGTTTGCAATAAGCCTTCCCTACAGCTTCAAAATGCTCAAAGCATTCAAACAATGCGGGCAAGTTAACACTACCCGACAAGTAACAAACGTATACCACCACCCCAGATAGTTACATTTGCAAACTCACTTGTCTGCGCGCGATGGGCAATACCGTGAAGTGCCCCGATGCGTATATAATTTTTGTAGATATCCCAATGCCCTCTGTGCAAAAACTGCTCTGCTAATGAGCAAAAATACTGGGATGGCAACTCGATGTTTCGCTCCGCCAGTGCAAAGTCTATCAATAATGCATTGGGAGCAATTCGCACACACTCCCTTACTATCTGCTCTGACACTTCAGGATCAACCTGATGTAGCGCAAAGCTGGCAATACAAAGATCATAAGCCCCATCAGCAAAAGAAAGAAAAGGAGTGCCCTCCCTTAATGCTTTTTCTGAACGTCCAAGTTGCGTGTGAAGGGTATTATGATTCAACACCTCTACCCGCTCTACATACGGTTCCAAGGCGTGAGACAATGATGTCGTATTCTCACCTATAATCAATACACTTCGTGCACGGGACTTGCGAACAAGCCTGACAGACTGCTCAACCGTGCTCGCAACAATTTTTCTCCATAAAAATGATGTTACCGCATTCATCTTATTCCTCTTCAGAAAGATACCCCGCTAGTACCCTTTGCATTTCGTTTCGCACAGCATGCTTTACTTTTTTCATTTCAGGAAGATCCGGCAGTGTATCCAACAAACTTTCCATATATCCCCGTTTGTACAATATCTGCATTGAAGTACTAAACTCCAAATTAAACACCCAACTGGATAATAGAAGTTTAAAGTCATTTACATATTGCATCTCAGCATATCGTACAGATTCACCATTCAGTACATTGGACAAAGCATTAGGAGAATATGCTGACGGACAATCTTGCAGCCCCATTGTCACGACATCATTTTTCGATCCGTCATGAATAAAATTTGCAACCAGAATGGGAAAAATATCTAATTTATCACTATCACGCACAATATTAGTTGCTTCCCGAATATGCTGTGGAATCGCACGAGGAAGTACAAGCCGGTTATGCAACGCTACAACAGCACGGACAGATTGACGAATCTCTTTTTTTTCTTCAGCAAGCACGTTTTCAGATCGCAAAATTCTACTGCCAAGATACCCGTGATTAACTGAATCCCGATCACTATACGTATGATACAAAGAAAACTGCTCGAACCTTCCCACATCATGGAATAATGCTCCGAGCAATGCAATCTTCAATGTTTGTTCCGGCAACGGTAAGGTCTCTGCAATTAACGACGCATTCTCAAAAACGCGTAGTGTATGATCACGTTTTAAATCCAAGTATCGCTGTGTTTCTATATCTTCTTGCGCATAGCCCGCAACGTACTGTGCAAACCAGTCTTTATAAAATGCAATATCTTGTGCCATGACTTCTTCTATTGTTGAGATTTTTTTTCTGCCTGAATTTTAGCTTCTGCATTACGCGCCGCTTTCTCGGCATCGCGTGTGGCTTTCGCTTCTTTGTTCCATTCATCCCACTGTTTTTCTCTAAAAAAACCTTTCGGCCCAAATAAAACACGAAGATATATTATAATGAACATGAAAAATATAAAAATAAGAGCGTATTGCCCATACTTTGTCGCAATAAAGTTTGTTATGGCTTCATCAAAAGTTTTGGATTCTGCCACAGTCTGAACCCACGATGAGAACTTTTCAAACACTACAACCTCCGGTATTACACCTGCTCTTCAATGCCCTGCGGAGCAGAATTATTGTCGTACAACATCAAAAGTGTACACCCTAAAAAACATTCTTCATTTTTTTCAGAAGAGTACAGCACGGGACTTGGAAATGCAGTTGTCCCGATGTTTTGATTCTGCTACGTTCTGTTGATACAAAATAGTACCAGTTATTTCGAAATACTGATTCTATAAATCCTGTTCTAAAACCTTCCACAGTAGTTGCGAACCATGTCAGATTTTGTACATTTACACTGCCATACAGAATACAGCCTTCTTGATGGCGCTATCCGTTTAGGAGACCTTTGTCAAAAGGCTTCTGAGTTCAACATGCCTGCCGTTGCCATCACTGACCACGGCAACATGTACGGTGCTGTCTATTTTTATCTCATGGCTAAAAAAGCCGGCCTGAAGCCTATTATCGGATGCGAAGTCTACGTTTCTCACGGAGACCACACCGAAAAAACAGGCGAGATGGCAAAAAAACGATACCACCTTGTTTTACTTGCAAAAAACGAGAACGGATACAAAAACCTCTGTAAAATTGTAACAGAAGGCTGTGTCAACGGATTCCACTACAAACCGCGTGTCAGCAAGGATGTTCTGCGCGAACACAGTGACGATCTTATCGCACTTTCCGCCTGTCTTGCCGGTGAAGTTCCACGTTACTTACTCAACAACAGCATGGAAGAAGCTGAAGAGATAGCCCGTGAATACGCTGATATTTATCCGGACAGATTCTATCTGGAACTTCAGTCAAACGGCTTAAAAGAACAGGACGAACTTAACGATAAACTCATTGAACTTTCCAAGCGTACGGGCTTGCCGCTTGTTGCTACAAACGACTGCCATTACCTGAATGCCTCCGACGTAGAAGCGCATGACACCCTGCTTTGTATCCAGACAGGTGCAAAAGTTCAGGACGAACGCCGCATGCGATTTGACACTACAGAGCTGTACTATAAATCTCCAGAAGAGATGAAAGCAGCATTTACGCATGTGCCGGAAGCAATCTCCAATACAGTTAAGATTGCCGATCAGATTGATATCAATCTCACCTTGGGCGAATACTATTTCCCAGAATACGAGTTGCCTGAAGGTATGACCATGGCTGACGAATTCAGCCGAATGTGCCGAGAAGGTTTAAAAAAACGTATTGAAATTATTCCGTACGAAATCGATGAAAAGGTTTATTGGGACAGACTTGAGCTTGAGCTTAAAGTCATTAATGACATGGGATTCCCTGCCTACTTCCTTATCGTACAGGACTTTATCAACTGGGCAAAAGATAACGGGATTCCTGTTGGTCCAGGGCGTGGTTCCGCTGCCGGTTCCATTGTGGCATGGGCACTGCGCATCACAAACCTTGACCCTATTCCGTATGACTTACTCTTTGAACGTTTCCTGAACGTTGAACGTGTATCCATGCCGGATATCGACGTTGACTTCTGCGAACGACGCCGCGGTGAAGTTATCCGTTACACAATGGAGCGATATGGCGAAGACAAGGTTGCCCAGATTACAACCTTCGGTAAAATGAAGGCTAAAGCTGTAATTAAAGACGTAGCCAGAGCCCAAGGGCTAAGCTTTCAAGAAGGCGACAGAATTTCCAAGCTGATTCCTGATGAAATGAAGATGACAATCCAGAAGGCGCTTGCAGCCGAACCTGAACTTGCCACTCTTTATCGTAATGACCCTACGGTTACAAAACTCATTGATATTTCATTACGTCTTGAAGGACTTTGCCGCCACGCTTCCACCCATGCTGCCGGTGTTGTTATCTCTGATAAACCTATGGTGGAATACCTTCCACTGTATCGAGATAAAAAAGGCGGCAGGGTTACCCAGTTTGATATGAAAAAGGTTGAAGAAGTCGGGCTGGTAAAGTTTGACTTCCTCGGCCTTCGAACAATGACGGTTATTCAGGATGCGGTCGACAACATCGGTTATGCCGGAAAACCGCAGCCGGATTTAGATACTCTGCCGTTTGACGATCAGGAAACCTACGAACTTTACCAACGCGGTGACACTGACGGCATCTTTCAGGTTGAATCCTCCGGTATGCGTACCTACCTTCGCATGCTTAAGCCTAGCTGCTTTGACGACATTATTGCTATGCTAGCGCTCTACCGTCCGGGGCCATTGAACTCCGGTATGGTTGATGAATTTATTAAACGAAAACATGGCGAAGTTCCTGTTATCTATCCGTTGCCGTCTCTTGAAGACTGCCTCAAACCTACTTATGGGGTTATCGTCTATCAGGAACAGGTAATGCAGATTGCCCAAATCGTCGGTAACTACACTCTCGGCGGTGCGGACCTTCTTCGCCGTGCTATGGGTAAAAAGATTGCTGAAGCGATGGCGCAGGAACGAACAAAGTTTGTTGCTGGTGCTGCTGAAAACGATATTTCCAAAGAAAAGGCCGATGAAATCTTCGACCTCATGGAACAGTTTGCTGCGTATGGCTTCAACAAATCACACTCTGCCGCATACGCTCTTATCTCCTACTGGACTGCATACCTTAAAGTTCACTATCCGGTAGAATTTATGGCTGCCCTCATGACTTCAGAGATGGGCAACCAAGACAAGGTACTGAAGTATGTTGCAGCCTGCCGTGACATGGGTGTTTCAGTAAAACAGGCAAATGTTCAGGCTTCTCGTCGTCAGTTCACTGTACACAATGATGAAGTAATCTTCGGTCTCGGCGCTATTAAAACCGTTGGTGACGAAGCCATTCGCGAGATTGTAGAAGCGCGTGAAGAAGATGGTGAATTCCAATCCATGCTGGATCTCGCTTGCCGTGTGAACCTTCGCAAGGTAACCAAAAGAGTATTGGAAAACCTTATTAAAGGCGGTGCAATGGACTGCTTCGGGGTTTCCCGTCGCGGCATGCTTGCGGCGCTCGATAACGTCGTGTCTAAAGCCCAAAAGAAAGCTAAAGACAAAGACTCGAATCAGGTATCACTCTTCACTATGATTGCCGAAGAGCCGAAAGTTATCGGCGGCATTGGTTTCGATTGCGAAGAACAATCACTTGAAGAATTTGATGATGAACAAAAGCTTCGTTTCGAAAAAGATGCCCTTGGCTTCTACCTCACAAGTCATCCATTACAGCCTTTCCGTCGCGAGTTACACCGCTTGCACCTCCAGCCGCTTGAAGAGGCTGCGGACTTGGAACAGGGTGGCGAAATTAAGTGTGCGATTCTTGTTACAGCAATGAAAGAACATATCACCAAAAAGGGAAGCAAGATGGCCTTCATGGATATTGAAGACCTCACGGCCTCCGGTGAACTTGTTGTTTTCCCTGAAGCTTACGCAGAGGGAAAAGAGTTGTTCCAAAGCGAGCAGCCACTGTTACTGACAGCACGAATCAGTGATCAACAAAACAATGAAGACACTGATGACGAAGATGCAGTGAAAGAAATTAAGTTGTTATGTGAAAAGGTTGAATCTCTCTCTGAAGCATGCCAATGCAATCTTGAGCCGACAACAATTGACATACCACATAATAAATTATGTATGCAGGCGATTGCCGACCTCAAAGAAATTCTCATAAAACATAACGGTCCTGTGCCTGTATATGTACGGGCAATGATCAGTGACTCTGATGCTATATTCAGTCTCGATGAATCCTACTCTATTCATCCGGGGCCTCAATTCGAAAAAGACTTTGCCAATTGGAAAGGAGTTGTCCATGGCTAATGGTATCTGGCGGCTTACTGTGCGTTCCGATTTCGCAGCCGCGCACGCACTTCGCAACTACGATGGTAAGTGCGAAAATATTCACGGACACAACTTTGCTGTTGAAGCTGTTGTAGAAGGTGACAAGCTTTCTGAAGATGTAGAAATTCTGCTTGATTTCAAGGTAATGAAGAACAAGCTGAAAGAAGTTACCGAACTTATCGATCATAAAGATCTTAACTGTACTGCACCATTTGACACTATGAACCCTTCTTCTGAAAACCTTGCACGTTTTATCTATCAGGAGCTTGGAAAGCGTATAGAGTCATACGGAGTACGCGTTTATTCTGTAACTGTCTCTGAGAAGGCTGCACAATCCGCTACCTATCTGGAGTTATAAGCAATGATGGATTTGAACTGGCAGGTCATTTTCGAAATATCTGTTACACTCTTTCTGATTTTCGATCCTCTTGGTAATGCTGCGATGTGTCTGCCCATGCTTGGCGCATTCACACCAAAGCAACAGCGCCGCATTATGCTGCGTGAACTTGTTATCGCGCTTGGAATCATCCTTGGATTCACGTTCCTTGGCGACAGCCTGCTGGGTCTTCTTAATATCCATCACTCTACACTTCGTATAGCTGGTGGCATTATTCTGCTCATCATTTCTATGAAGATGGTTTTCCCGCAAGGCAACGGTTCTTCAGCCGATCTGGAAAAAGATCCTTTTATTGTACCGATTGCAGTCCCATTACTAGCAGGTCCGTCCTTGCTCGCTGCGGTAATGCTGTACGCTGCCCGCTCACAGGAAAGCCCGCATGGTAATGCTGAATTACTGACAGCTATTTTCCTATCATGGTTCTTTACCGCAATCATTCTTCTTTGCTCATCTTCACTGACCAAGATACTTGGTCACCGTGGACTTAGAGCAACAGAACGCCTGATGGGACTTATTCTCATCTTTATGGCAGTACAAATGCTTGAAGACGGCATACGTATGTTTGTGGAAACCTTCTAAGCTTTCATCTAACAAAAAGGCCCCTTCTACCTATCTGGCCAAGACGTTGGACATAAATGTTGATTAATTTAAAACAGCTATGATATAGCCCCTGTTATCTAACGATAACAGGGGCTTAATTTATGGGAAAAAATTTTCTTACAAATGGCGACGGCACAAGAATACCTAATGAATTCAACGGTATTCAAGTGAATCATTGCAAAAATCCATTTTGCGATAATTTTGGTAAGCCAGCTGCTGTTGACGCAATAAAACGTGGTCGTCCTAAGAAAGGATTTGAAACGAATCGTGATAGCTATACATTGAACAACAGTAGACCCGATCATCCACAACTAAAATGTTCAATATGTGGCAAGCGAACTGTGATAAAAAGCAACCAAGGGATTTCTGAAGAACTGAAACGTATTACTCCTGAGCGTATTTATCGGTTTCTTTGTTGTCCCGATACTGAATGTGAAAACAACGCAATCCCAGTTCATTTTTTAAGTCACTACCATAAATTTGGAAAGACAGCGAAAGGCGACCAGCGATATAAATGTAGAAAATGCGGAAAAATTTTTACAAACGGCAAAGTCATTAGAAGACAAAAACGGTCATATAAAAACCGTGAAGTATTCCTAAATATTGTGACTAAAACCCCATTCAGAAGTCTTAGGGAAGTTACTGGGTTAACGTCGAAAACCTTGTATAGAAAGATTGACTTCATTCATGAACAATGTCTGAAATTTTCTTCTTATCGTGAAGACAAACTGAAGCGGATGAAATTTCGACAGCTTAATATCGCAACAGATCGTCAGGATTACGTGATCAATTGGCCTAACAAGTTCTTAAAGCGAAATGTAGTTCTGCAAGGGGTAGGGTCAGCTGATAATGCTTCTGGGTATGTATTTGCAATGAATGTGAACTTCGATCCCGCCCTAACTTTAGCTGAACTTGATGAAGAAATTGAAAAAATTAATGACCATAAATTGAAAGCACCTTTTAGACGCTACGCTAGGATGTGGACAAGTCATGATTATAGCAAGCGCCTAAAGTTTAAACCTGCCTCATCTGGTTCATTAGATTCAACACAGAGCGAACTAAAGAAATTGACACTGGCATTGGAAGATGTCGAACCAGAACTACTGGAAGTTCTTCCATCTTCAGCGCAACTGCCTGAGTATGGTGTTCAAATACACAGTGAATATACTATGTATGCCCATTTTTTTTATTTGAAAAAGTTATTGGGGCATACAGGGCAGCTTAATTTTTATATGGACCGAGAAACAGGAATTAATGCTGCTTTAATGGCAGCATTTAAAAACCACTTCGCAGATAGGCGCGCAAATGCTTTTTATGTCATCTTTGATAAGGGACTTGAAGACGATCAACGTGTCAATTACGTTTTAGAATGTAAACAAAAATACAAGAAATTTTTGGCTTCCCGTGGATTAAAAGATAGCCCAGATGCAGCCGTTCAAATGGCGCTGTACAATCTAAGCATAATGAACCCAACCACAGAAGAATGGGAACACCCCTTTGGCACCAAAGGTGAACCGCATAAAAAGGTAGTTCGAATTGTACCTGATTATACAGAATCAGAAGAAGAACTTGCTTATCAATACCTAAAAGGAAATTTACGTGGCATTGATCGCTTTTTTAACTGCATACGCCGAAAGCTCTCGCCTTTAGAGCGAGGAATTCATACGGCCAGTGGTGCAAATGGTGTATGGAATGGTTATGCACCATACAACCCTGAAATGGTTCAAAAATATATCGACATCTACAGAACATATTATAATTATGTACCTACGCCGGATAAAAAAGAAACGCCAGCAATGCGCCTGAAGCTTGCAGATGGGCCTGTAAGTGTGGAAGACATTATATATTTTTCAGCAAGATACAAGCATAGGTAACTAGCTTTTGTTTCTTCCATTTTTTCAAATGCTATGTTCACAACAGTTCGTATTCTGTTACTGACTAACTAAAAAAAGGTCGTTCAAAGTGCCAAGCAGTCTGCCATTTGATATTACAAACGCTTTCTACGTGTCTTTTAATTTTGTTGTTAATGATAAGCTACATACATTTAACGCTACACTTACATTTGCTCCGGGTAAGCTCCCAGAATTAACATTCATTAATCAAGACGACGCATTTAATTGGCATAGACTGCCCAATAGCATTGAAGAAATAGCATGTTACGACATGGCTTCAAACCAAGTGTTTCATTTGTATGATAACAAAAGATATTCTGAACAAATTGTTCCAATTTTTATCATTAGCAATTTTGATCATACGGTTGGTTCAATAAAGAAGATACGGTGCGAACTGGAAGGGGTATCTCAATGGTACTGTCAGCAGAGTAGCTTTAACTTCACTTCTGACACGCCATCCAAACTTGAAAGAGAAGAAATACCAAGTGTTGAATATCAATTTGAAATTGATGACAAAAAATACTTCTTTGAACTTCACCATCAAGCAACGCTAAGTCATTCGATTCTAGCTGATAGCAACGTTCAACTTAAAGATATTGCCGCAATCTACCTAACGCCAGTTAGCAATGAAGTTGACCCAAGAAGCATTGTAGACTTACTGCACGATATTCGTATGCTTTTTTCATTGCTTCTTGGATACTGTGTTAATCTACAACATGTAGAAGTCTTCAATGATAAAAAACAAAAAATGGCTTTCTACTATCCTACACCGGATGATAACTTCCCCCAAATACGTTGGTATGGTGAATATCTTACTACCCCCAGTTTTTTTATTCAATTTGCTAAAGAAATTCTGACCAACTTTTTTACAGCAAAGCGAAATATCTTTTTGACCTGTTGGTATCGCTATATTGCTTTATCTTCCCAATCGCACTTTATTGAATATGAATTGCTAACCTATCTTACGATACTAGATGGCTATGTAAGCTATCGCGCAAAAGAATTAGAACAAAAATGCTCTGATAAAAAGTACGATGAATTACTTTCGGATTTATCTAGCGTTCTCGAAAGCTACAAAAAGTCTTCACCTGAAGATAGTTTGGCGTTTCAAGCGTGGATAGATAAAATCGATACTGCAATGTTGGGTGAAAAATTTCCTGCCACCTCTCTAGTCACGTTGAAAGATAAATTTAAGGCTGTGTTAGGAACATATCCTAAGGAAGCAACAACTGTATTTTTAAAAAACAGCGAAATCCAACGTATCATAGTTGATGATAGGAATGATATTGCTCATGGTCGCGAGGCAAAAAGCTCATTAGATAAGTTAAATCACAGACTACACACTGTGAAGTCTGTACTTGCTTTTTTTGCCTTTTCAGATCTTGGAATCAGTCCAAGGGATTTTCTTAAGCAATATTCTGTTAGCCATCATCCTATCAAGCATCATAAGGCGTTCAATCAAGTGGCACTTGATCGCTACCTTGGAACAGTGCCATTTTTTCACGTTTCGAATAGCGACTATGATTACTTATCACAAAACAAAGAGCGAACTGTTGTGCTGCACAAGAAGAAAGATAAATATGAATTTCTTCCAGAAGAAACAAAAGCTACACAAGCTTGGCCAAAAAATAATGATGGTATCCGACAAGTTGCTGACTATGTGCAGCAAAAAGTAATTACTAAGCCCGGATTAAAAGCTAGCTACGTTGGTACCCCGTATATAGTTTCGAAACGAAGACAACCTCATCAGCTTTTTCAAGTGATTGTTATTGAATAATAAAAAACGTCCGGTATCACCGGACGTTTTTCATTATTTATTTTTTCAACATTTATGTCCCACGTCTTGCCTATCTGGCAGAAGGGGCCTTTTCTTTCATAATATCAGTAACCTTCCTGTTCTGCTGTACATAAACCTCGACAGCCATTTGCACAACGCACAGCATTACCATCTGATTTAATTCACTTTAGTGTAAAAGATGCACAACACTCCACCATTTTTACACAATATAGTGCAAATCTCAGCACTTAACACCACAAAAAGTGAATAGACATCTAGCCACCATCACCTACACTCACGTATTATATTAAAATATAAGAAAAATATTTTATGGCATGCGTATTGCTTTTTCTTTTCTGCGTGCAATGAAAACACGCAGCATGATGACTGCATTAGTATAATGTCACTCCTCTGCTATGTTGTAGAGAGTATTTCACTCTATCCGTTATTATCCAATGCATTGTGCATGTTAATGCAGCCATCATGCTCTTTTAAAAGAAAAGCCTAGCACAAAAAGAATGGTGCACGGTTATTACAAATTCTGACTGCTAAAAAGGGATACCTATGAACTGTCCAAGTTGTAATTCTAAACTTCATATGACTGAGCGCAAAGGTATTGAAATAGACTACTGTCCTGACTGTCGTGGCGTATGGCTGGATAGAGGTGAGCTGGATAAAATCCTAGATAAAGCACTGGAAGAAGAACAGCACCATGTACAGACTGCAGCTGGCAAGCCGTCTGTACAGCCAGCAACCAGCAGCTATTCCGCCGCACAGGACAATCAGTATTACTACTCCCACAAGCATGATGAATATAAAAGGGGACATTCGCACCACGGACGTAAAAAGTCCCATAAACCTTGGTTCATGGAACTCTTCGACTAGTTGTTTAAGATTCCTTCATGCGGAAGAGCCGCGGGCTGATAAATATATGACTGTCTAACTGCCCCCCCAATAAGTCAGATGGTTACGGTAGCAGAGGTGCATCCTCCTCGGCAGCAACACAGCACTTCTGGTACATTTGTTTATCTCCGGCGGCTCTCGTTCCCTGTACATACCTCCTTTACCTCTGGGAGAATAAGCAGGAATAAAACACGCATGAAATGACCAGCAGAAGGCACCAACCTTCTGGAAAAACATACATGAATCTACAAAACGTAGACTCATTTCCTCCTGAAAAACAAACCGTATGATACGAAACAGGGTGAGTTCAGCAGAACTCACCCTACTTTTTTATGCGCAAAATGATGTGCAATTTTTGTCGATCCACGCTGTGTTGTCGAAATAATGCACATCGAATTCGGGTAATTTTTAAACATCCCACACTGATCTCGACTACGATTCTTCCCAACTCTCGACATATATGACTCTTTTGGCATTGGCACACACGTTGCTAAATTAAAGACAAGTAACAATGTATGAAACATAGTTGGCACATAAAAAAAGCTTTTTGAAAATGCATTGCAACTGTTGTGACACATATCTCATGTAGTACAACATACAAATATACAGAGCTTATCAACCGGCAAACATTATTGTCAGGTATTGAAGGAGATCATTATGCCTCATTCGAACTATAATACAGCTCACTTTACAATAGACAGGACAACTCTAGACATAGAGCAACATATCGAAAACAACGGCATCTGGATGGAGCGAAAAGAGAAAGACCGCCTACTCCATCGTATGCTGTCCAGCAACCGAGCAGAAAAACAAATTATTCGAAAACAGCTTCCGTCCATTTCCCCGACAACGGAACTGTCATTTTCTGAAGCCGGTAACGACTACGGAACGTACTTTACATATAAAAACCAAGCCAGTCTCAGCGGCACGGCTTGTCTCAACACAGTTGATAAACGCTAACACCTAGCGAGCACATAGAGTATAGGCATATCCCTTACAGCCTACCCCATAGAAAAAGCCAGAGCACATCCCACTCTGGCTTTTTTCGTACATAAAAAAAAGCCGGAACAACTGCTCCGGCTTTTGATCATCACTATGCTATTCTGCAAACAATTCTTCGACTGCTTTCTTAATTCCGCTCTTGTTAATTCCAAGCTGTTCACGCAATTCTATCTGCTTGCCGTGTTCAACCCATTTATCCGGAATACCAAGACGCTTCACCTTACAGTTACCCAAAACACCGCTGTCGGATAAAAATTCCAGAACAGCTGAAGAGAAACCGCCCTGAAGCGCATTTTCTTCAAGCAACAAAAGGGAGTCGTGTGTTTCTACAAGCTCAAGCAACTGTTTCTCAGGTAATGGCTTTACACAGCGTGCATTAAAAACAGTCGCCTGCTTTCCTGTCTCTGCTGCCAATTCTTTAACAGCTTCAATTGCAGGGTACGTTCTTGATCCCACTGCAACAACAGCAACCCCTTCGCCTTCAATAAGAGTTTCGCCAGTACCAATTTCAAACGGCACAGGCTTTTCTTTGAGAGGAACACCATACCCTGCTCCACGCGGATATCTGATAGCAACAGGGCCATCATGTTCCAACGCGGTCGCCATACAGTCAGCCAATTCGGCTTCACTGGAAGGAACTAGCACTGTCATGTTCGGGATATGACGCATGAAACTCAAATCGAACACACCATGGTGCGTTGGACCATCTTCACCGACGATGCCACCTCGATCAAGACAGAAGGTTACAGGCAGATTCTGCAAACAAACGTCGTGAACAATCTGATCATACGCACGCTGCATAAAAGTAGAATAGATCGCAACATACGGACGATATCCTTGTGTAGCAAGGCCGGCAGCAAACGTTACTGCATGCTGCTCACAAATACCTACATCAATAAATCGTTCAGGATATTTCTTTTCAAAGCAAGCTGTTCCTGTACCTTCCGGCATAGCAGCAGTAATCGCCATAATACGATCATCCTGCTCCGCCAGACTGCACAGCGTGTTACCAAATACTTCTGTGTAGGTTGGAACGTTGCTTACCTTAGCTGCTTTTTTTGCCTGTCCGGTTTCCGGCTCAAACTGCCCTACACCGTGGAAAAAGGTCGGGTTAGACTCCGCAGGAGCATACCCTTTCCCTTTTTTAGTGAGAACATGCAGCAAAACAGGTTCATCGAGATCCTGATACAGGCGGAAGGCACGCTGCAATGCTTTGATATCGTGTCCGTCAATCGGCCCCATGTAGTTAAATTGGAACGCCTCGAAAAGCATACCGGGGGTAAAGAAACTTTTAAGACTATGCTCACTACGTCGAGCATAGTTCAACATTTCTTCTCCAATAGCAGGTACCGCATTAAGGATAGTTTCAACATCCTTTTTAAATCTACGAACCCAGCGAGAAGAAAGATTTCTGGACATAAAGTGAGACATAGCGCCGACATTTTTAGAAATAGACATCTCGTTATCATTCAGAATAACAAGCATCTTTTTATCAATATGTCCGGCCTGATTCAGCCCCTCAAAAGCCAAGCCGGCAGTCATAGAGCCATCACCGATAATAGAGATGACTTCATTCTTTTTACCGGCAAGATCTCGGGCGACAGCCATACCCAATGCTGCGGATATAGAGGTAGAGGAATGTCCGACACCAAAGTGGTCATACGGACTTTCAGCAATTTTTGGAAAACCGCTCACACCGTCTTTTGTACGCAGGGTATGAAAATCATCTTTACGTCCAGTCAGCAGCTTCCATGCATACGCTTGATGTCCAACATCCCATACTAATTTGTCGTGATCAAAATCAAAAACAGACATCAAAGCAAGAGTGAGTTCCACAACTCCGAGGGAAGGAGCGAGGTGACCACCAGTCTGGGAAACTACGGAAATTATCTCTTCACGCAACTCCCCTGCCAGCCGTTCAAGCTGTGCTTGATCAAGCTTACGAACATCGGACGGCAAATTTATGCTGTCCATAAGTCGGGGAGAAGTTTGGCTCTTATCAGGCATTATAAATCCGGGTGCTATTAGTTAGGAATGAAGCATCAAACCGTTGCTGACAAAGGTAGTGTACTCTTTATGACACTCTGTCAACAATGTACTGGGCAAGCTTACGCAAAAACTGCGCTTCTGCTCCGTCAAAGGCAGAAAGCTGTTCAACAGCATCGTCAACAAGCTGCTGTGCCAGTTCACGACTTTTATCTATTCCAAGCATGCTCGGGTATGTGTTTTTCCCTTGCTCAAGGTCACTGCCCACGGGCTTACCAAGCTCTTCTTCAGTTCCGGTTTCATCTAAAATATCATCTACAATCTGAAATGCTGCACCAATGTTTGCGCCATAAATGCGAATGCGTTCCACATTCTCCGCACTGGCTCCTCCCAGAATTGCTCCGCTTTCACACGAGCAACGGATCAGTGCACCTGTCTTCATGGCATGCATTTTCTGTAACTCTTCCAAAGAAACATCATCGCGGCCTGTGAAGTCCATATCGAGTTGCTGACCGCCGACCATACCGCCGGAACCCGCCGCAACAGCCATTGTGTTCAACGCTTGTAAAACAGATGCGGCAGAAATGTTTTCCGCGGTTTCTGTCATCAGTACGAAAGCTTCTGTAAGAAGACCGTCGCCGGCAAGAATCGCTGTGGCTTCATCAAATGCTTTATGATTGGACGGCTTACCGCGACGTAAATCGTCATCATCCATGGCAGGAAGATCATCGTGAACAAGAGAATAAGAATGGATGCACTCGATAGCTGAAGCAAACGGCATTACCTGTGTTTTATCAGCACCGAACATGGCAGCAACAGCACGACAAAGAACGGGGCGCAACCGCTTCCCGCCTGCCAGAAGACTGTATTCCATTGCATCGAGTAATCGCTGAGGAATGTTTCTGTTGTGCAGACAGGTAGAGAGGTATTCTTCAACAGATGCAGCCTCAGTTTTCAGTACGGATTTAAACTCCTGCACACTCATCATAGTCATTCTATATTCCACCTATTCTGCGTTTTCCGCAGCGGTTGTTTCTTCTTCAAAGGGAACTTCGCCTTCTTCAGTAAAAAGACGAATTTCATTACGCGCATTTTCAAGCTGCGCCCTGCACTCTTTTGAAAGGGTCATCCCTTCTTTATACAGCGCAACACTTTTCTCCAAAGCAAGTTCACCGTTTTCTAATGATTCAACGATGGTCTGGAGCCGCTTTAACTGTGTTTCAAAATTTTTCTTTTTTGCTGCCATACGTCACTCTCTTATTTCTTGTCAGTAAAAAGCGGAAGCGGGTCTACAGCGACACCGGAGACATTCAGCCCAAAATGCAGGTGAGGGCCGGTGACACGACCAGTTGCACCGATCTTTCCTATGACCTGCCCCTTTGTAACAGTTTCGCCTTCGCGCACAAGAAGTTTTGACATGTGAAAGTACATACTCACAACGCCTTGTCCGTGATCTATATAAATTGAATTACCGGAAAAGAAATGCGAAGTAGCAACACGCACAACACCATCTGCACAAGCTTTAATTGGGGTTCCGGTTTTTCCGCGCAGGTCTATACCACTGTGCGGTTTACGAGGCTTTCCATTGAAGAAACGCTGTACACCGAACTCACTACTGATTCCTCCCGGAACAGGACGAAGAAAATCCGCATCCCACTTTCTCTTTTCCGCAAGTGATTCCATCATGCTACGAACGGTTGCACGCTCAGCATAATGTCTATCTAAATTCTTTTTACTCAACTCTACGTATTTATGATCAACGTTAAGATGCTGTTCTCGATACTTTTTATGTTTCACAGTCAACGTACGGGAAACTGTATTCACACCACCGGAAGTGGTTTCTTCTGCCACGACCTGTAATGTTTTCTTCGAAAAATCACGCGGGAGTGCAAGCAACGCAATACCGGTATACCCATTCCCTTCTTCCGTAGTGCCTACCAATACTGATTTCTCATTCCATACAATTCGAACAGGATTCTGCTCATCAGTATGAACAGTAACAAGAAATGCTCTGCCGTTCATTGCGTTATCCGGCAAATCTATACGGAGCGCTCCCAGTGCAGGAACTGCGCTGAGTAGAATAAAACAAACCAACAAAACCGCACGGCGAATCATCCTTAACTCCTATTCTTAGTCGTAGTTTCCACTTGTACGCCAACTGAACCGTCTGCAACCATTACATTCAACTGCTCGCCTTTTGAGACATCATCTACACTGCGAATAAATGTACCATCTGACTTTTGAACAAGACTATATCCTCGCTCCAACGGCTTCTGCGGGTCAAGGCTTTCCAACATAATGGCAGCACGATCTAATGTACGTTCAGCTTTGGTCAACATACCGTCCCCAGCCCATTGAAGCCGATCCTTCAAACTTTGTACTTTTTGCAACTGGTAGTTAACGGCATCTTCGCCAAACGCACGGCGTATACGATCCTCGCTATAGTTAACTGTACGCTCAGCTGTTTCAAAAGTATGGCCAAGAGCTCTGTCCAGACGATCAGTTAAGCCAAGAAATTGCTCATCAAGCCTTTTTAAACGCTGTTCAGGAGAGAGCCATCCCAACCCGCGCTCCAAGGTGCTCAAACCATGTTCTTTTGCACCCAACTGCTGCTCAATTCTTCGAGTCAGTCGAATTTCCAACTCGTCTAGAGACTGCATAAGCATAGAACGCTCAGGCCACAGTAATTGCGCTGCATGACTCGGAGTTGCAGCGCGGACATCAGCTGTCATATCGGCAATTGTCGTATCAACTTCATGCCCTACACCGGCTATCACCGGTATTTTGGAACCAAAAATTCTTTCTGCAAGCGTTTCATCATTAAACGCCCATAAATCTTCAATAGAACCACCACCACGGATAAGCACAATGACATCCGCCCATCCTTCTGTGTTAACTCTATCCATCTGTGCTACGAGCTGACCTGCGGCAAGATCTCCTTGAACCAAAGCAGGATAAATACGAATTTGTGTTCCCCAGCCCCGTGTTCCGGAAATTCGCAAAAAATCCTGAATAGCTGCGCCTGAAGGTGCTGTGATCACCGCGACTTTCTGCGGGTGATACGGCAATTTGCGCTTACGCATAGATTCAAAAAAGCCTTTAGCCGTCAACTTTTTCTTGAGCTCTTCAAACTCCATAAAGAGTTTTCCGAGTCCTACATCCTGCGCCAGCTCAACCACCAACTGATAACTGCCGCGTGGAGGGTAAACGTTAAGCCGTCCGGCACACATAATTTCTGTACCGTTTTGCAGAGTTCGGGCAAGACTCGGTCGAGGACCATCTTCAAAGACCTCACCGGTCAGGGGATCGAACCGCTCATCGCCGCGTTGGTTCCCCTTAAACCACACACAGTTCAAGACTGCGTCTGCATCTTTTAACGAAAAATACATATGACCGGAGGCAGGACGTGAAAGGTTGGAAACCTGCCCACGAACCCAAACAAACGGAAACGCACCTTCAAGAGTCTTCTTAAGGGCGTCTGTTAACTCTCTGACTGTAAAAATCTGGCTCATCGCTTGCTAGGTCTCCCACGGATCTCGGGACATGTAACTATAGATACGCAGAGTCTACACCCTATCGTACTTTCTCAAAAACCCCGTCGTATAAGTTAGTCGTAACTCCAGTCACACAACTACTTATTAACGCACAAACCTTTTTGTTAGAAAAAGGCTCCTGCTGCGCACAGGCGCAACAGGAGCTTTATTTTTCACTCAGGTAACACTACGCAAATACCACGATGCTTACTGCGCCAGTACGCAAACGGGAAATACATAGGCAGAGAACAGCGAGCTAGCCGATGTTCCACCCTGCGTATACTTTCTCTTTCCATTCTTTGAATGCTTCTGCGAAGCCTTCAACTGGAAGTTCTGTTTTTTCACCAGTGCGACGGTCTTTTGCTTCAAGGATGCCATTTTTAAGACCACGACCACCTACAACAATCTGCATAGGGATACCGATCAAGTCTGCATCTTTGAATTTAACACCCGGACGCTCTTTACGGTCATCAACAAGAACGTCGATGCCCTGCTCTTTCAAGAACGCGTAGATTTCGTCTACCTTGTCATTAACTTCGTCACTCTTAATGTCGAGGTTTACAACAAGCGCTTCGAAAGGAGCAATCGGAGGCGGGAAGCAAATACCGTTTTCGTCGTGGTTCTGTTCAATACAGGAAGCAACAACTCGGGATACACCAATACCGTAACAACCCATAAGCATTACTTTATCCTTGCCGTTTTCATCAAGGAATGTGCAGCCAAGAGCTTCAGAATATTTGGTACCGAGTTTGAAAACGTGACCTACTTCGATACCTTTAGTGAGGCTGATCTCTTTGCCACACTTAGGGCATACATCACTTTCAGTAATGACACGAAGATCTGCGTATTCAGTAACTTCAACATCACGCTTTAAGCATACGTGCTGAAGGTGAGTGTCAGCTTTGTTTGCACCTACAACCCAATCGGTTGCATAGCGCAATTCGTTGTCTGCAAAGATACGCTTCACGTTAAGCTTCACAGGACCTGCGAAGCCTACAGGAGCATTTGTCCATTCACGAACCTGTTCCGGAGTTGCCAACTCAAGAGTGTCTGCCTGAATCAGGTTCTTGAGTTTAACTTCGTTAAGTTCTCTATCACCGCGTACAAGCGCTGCAACAGGCTCACCGTCTGCATCAAAAAGCAGAGTTTTGATGAACGCTGTAGCTGGAGCATTCATGAATGCGGAAACTTCTTCAATTGTATGCGCATTCGGTGTTGCAACTTCTTCCATCGGAATTTCAAGCGCTGCCGGCTCTTCACCGGAACACATGATTTCTGCACGCTCAACGTTTGCTGCGTAAGAACAAGCATCACACACTACGATAGTATCTTCACCTGTTTCTGCAAGCACCATGAACTCGTGAGAGAAGCTGCCACCAATGGAGCCGCTATCTGCTTCTACAGGACGGAACTTGAGTCCCATGCGGGAGAAAATAGCATTGTATGCTGCATACATGGCTTTGTAGCTTTCATCCAGACCTTCCTGATCTTTATCAAAAGAGTAGGCGTCTTTCATGATGAATTCACGGCCACGCATAAGACCGAAACGAGGGCGAACCTCATCGCGGAATTTAGTCTGAATCTGATATAGATTCATAGGCAGCTGACGGTAAGAACGTACTTCACCACGCACGACATCAGTAATTACTTCTTCGTGTGTCGGGCCAAGACAGTAGTCACGGTTGTGACGGTCTTTAACTCGAAGCAGTTCTTTGCCATAAAAGTCCCAACGTCCAGATTCCTGCCACAAGTCGGCAGGCTGCACCATTGGCATACTTACTTCGTTACCGCCTGCTTTATCCATTTCTTCACGGACAATTGCAGAGGCTTTAGTAATGGAACGTAAACCAAGCGGCATATATGTATAGATACCAGATGTAAGTTTACGAATCATACCCGCACGGGTAAGCAGCTTGTGACTGACAACTTCAGCATCAGCTGGTGCTTCCTTAAGCGTAGGAATGTAGAAACGACTCCAGCGCATAGCTATCCTTTATTTCGTTCTATAAGAAAATTATCTAATTCTTCCATAAAGGCGTTAAGCAAGTTTGCTCCGCCTTTTACCGTTCTAATAACTTTTCCTTTACGGAAAATAATACCCTTATCTCTACCACCGGCAATACCGATATCAGCCTCCCGAGCTTCGCCCGGACCGTTAACTACGCAGCCCATAACAGCCACTTTAACGGGATCAACAACGCCTTCAAGACGTTTTTCAACAACCTCTACAAGGTTGATAAGACCGATTTCTGTTCTTCCGCAGGTAGGACAGGAAATAATCTCAGGGCCGCGATGACGCAAACCAAGAGAACGCAAGAGTTCCCATGCGACAGTCATTTCCTGAACAGGATCGTCTGTCAGGGAAACGCGCAAAGTATCACCAATGCCCTGCCAGAGCAATACACCAAGACCGACTGAAGATTTTATTGCACCGCGCAATAATGTGCCGGCTTCTGTAACGCCGATGTGCAGCGGATAATCGCATCTGCCGGCAAGTAATCTATACGAATCAATAGTGTGCAGTACAGAAGAAGATTTTAATGAAATCTTGGTGTTATAAAATTCACGTTTTTCAAGCATGGCAACATGGTGCATAGCACTTTCTACCATTGCCTCAGGAGTTGGACCACCAAATTTGTCCAGCAATGCTTTTTCTACAGAACCGCTGTTGACCCCGACTCTAATAGCTGCATTGTGTGCTTTTGCAGCATCTACTACTTTATCCACATTTTTCTCGCCGCCGATGTTACCGGGATTAATACGCAACGCATCAACACCGGCTTCAAGGGATTTAATGGCAAGTCTATGGTCAAAGTGAATATCAGCAATCAATGGAACCGAAATCTGCTCTTTGATTCGGGAGATTGCCCATGCTGCCTGCTCATCCAGAACTGCAACACGCACGAGTTCACACCCGCCCTGCACCAGTTCTTCAATTTGAGCAACGGTTGACTCTACGTCACGAGTGTCTGTGTTTGTCATGCTCTGCACAACAACAGGGTGCTCGCTACCGATTTTAAGTGACCCTACAGTCACTTCCCGAGTCTTTCTTCTTTCTAAGGACATAGCTTCCTTTTACTCCTTACTATGCAGAGCTGCTCAAAAACAACTACGTTGTCATGCCTATGCATATTCCTACCAGCGCTTTTAAGAACTGTTACGTATCGATGTCTTACAACCGACAGCTATCATCCGCTGCATTATGAATAAAAAGATTTAACGTAACAAATACGCTTTTCAATCTCTTTACCCAAACTACACCTTGCCCGAAGCTGTCTTTGCTCAACACCAATTACGCAACATATCCTATGACAGAAATAAAAGGCTTACCAAAAAACAACTGTTTTATTTTACAGGCTCTACTTTACTATCGTAATTTCCCAAGGAATGTTTCAAAAACAATCCATTTTTATTACTGCATTTCATATGGCAAGCCAAGAGGGAATGCTTTGCTGATTTTGTATTGACAAAACAAGAGTGAATACTATTATCAACCAGAACTAACGATAGCATCATTTAACAATAAGGAGCATATGTTATTGCTCCGTATTCAGCTGTGATATGCGCAATTGCAAACAAGTCCCTACCATCAGGAACCTCTGTCGTTTTATAAAAAGAAAAACAGTGTTCCATAAAAAAAGTAGATCCAAGATCTTCTTTTTTCTATTATCGTAAGGTGATAGATTACTTGACCGCATTGCCTTAGAATTAAAAAATACGCTATAATTGCTAACAGGCTGTACCCGCAAGCTTTTCAAAATTTCTTACAGAACAAAGAGAGTCCTATGCACTTACCTAAAAAAGCACTGGCACTTCTGCTTTTCGCATTGTTGCTAATCATGTCTTTTTCAACAATCGCTCTGGCTAAAAAACCCGTAGTCTTTGTAAGTATTGTTCCACAAAAATATTTTGTGGAACAAATTGCGGGTGATTCAGTGGATGTTGAGGTCATGGTTATGCCCGGAGCCAGTCCGGCCACATATGAACCTCGTCCACGCCAAATGGCCATGCTCGCAAAAGCTGATGCGTACCTTGCTATTGGGGTTCCTTTCGAACGCACATGGCTTCCACGTATCAAAGCCACAAATCCAGACTTAAGAGTTGTCCATATCGATAAGTCACTTCGTAAGCTCCCTATGGCCGCCAGTGCCATGGAAGTTGATGCTAATCCTCGTGGAACCTTACTTCATGACTACCGCGGTGACGAAGCCGGACACGAAGAGCACACTGAAGGTCACGAAAAGCACCCCGCAAAAGAACACGATGGGCACGATGACCATGATACGCATGCTGATAAGGACCATCACGACCATGCTATGCATGAACACAAGCACGAGCATGACACACATAACCACGGTGACGAGCATGCTACCCACAATCACGGCCACAGCCATGGCCACAGTCACGCAGGAATGCTTGACCCGCATGTGTGGCTTTCACCACGCTGGGTAAAGGCCATGACAAAGCCTACTCGCCTTGCGTTAAATAAAGTGGCTCCCGAACATGCGAAACAGTTCCGAATTAATACACGTAACTTTATTAAGCAGCTTGATGAACTTGATAAAGAAATCAACGCAATATTTGCTCCTATTCCACCGGAAAAGCGTGCTTTTATGACCTTCCATCCTTCATGGGGGTACTACGCAATGACGTACAACCTCATTCAGATTCCAATCGAATTTGAAGGCAAAGCTCCAACCCCGAAAGTCATGGAACAAATTGCAACAATCGCCAAGAAACGCAACCTGCGTACCATCTTTGTGCAGCCTCAGTTTGCACAATCAAGCGCAAAGACCATTGCAAACTCCATTAACGGTTCTGTAGTTGTTGCGGATCCTCTGGCAGAAAACTGGGTAGAAAATCTCCGCGAAGTTTCTAAAAAACTCGCTGCATCCTTTATCCTCTCTGAATAACCATGAATCAGCCAGTTATCGATATCTCAGGCCTTACCTATGCCTACCCGGCTTCTTCTGGAATCACTGTGTTGGACAATCTCAACTTTACAGTGAAGCAAGGTGCGTACATCGCAATTTTAGGACCTAACGGTGGTGGGAAGACAACATTATTGAAATGCATACTGGGGTTACTCACCCCGCAAGCAGGCAATATCAATGTATTTGGCAGAAAACCATCGGAAAGCGTCCGTTATATAGGGTATGTTCCGCAATACGCTACAACAAAAGATCTTTTCCCGGCAAACCTGCTTGATGTTGTCATGATGGGTGCAATCACGAGTCCACTGCTCTTTCCGTTCTCACGAAACACAAGAAAACGGAATGAAGAAAAGGCAGCTGATGCCTTGCAAAAGGTAGGTCTTGCAGGAAGAGAAAAGGAAAAGCTTTGCAATCTCTCTGGCGGGCAGCGTCAACGAGTTATTGTTGCACGCGCGTTAATGGCTGATCCAAAATTGTTGCTGCTTGATGAACCGACTGCGAACTTTGATCCGAGTGGTAAATTCTGCTTTTACGAATTCCTTGCAGAGTTGCCTGATGACATTACCACGATTGTCGTAAGCCACGACATATCGATTGCCGCATCTCCGTTTACCGGCATAGCTGTTGTAAATAAAAGCTTGTCGTACCATGAAGGAAACGACTTTACTCCAGACTTTCTTGCACATCTGTACGGCACACATGACAGCACATGCCCGATGGGAGCGTTTATGCATAATGTTCCGCAGATACTTTCTTTCAAGCCTTTTACCGAACCAGTTACCATTCCGGATACTGAGGATTAAGCAGAATGGACATACTCACTCTCCCCTTCATGCAAAATGCCCTTGCAGCTTCTCTGCTCGCGTCTATCGCATGCGGTATCGTCGGCACACTGGTTGTTCTTAACCGACTTGTTTTCTTAGCCGGAGGTGTCGCTCACGCGGCATATGGCGGCGTCGGTCTTGCATTCTATTGTGGATTGCCAGTACTGCCATGTACGTTGGGTTTTACCCTCGGCTCTTCCGTCTTAATGTCTACAATCGCCAGAAAATATAAAGAAAAAGCAGATACCGTTATCGGCGTTCTTTGGGCGGCAGGTATGGCTTTCGGGATTATCCTGATTGACCTGACCCCAGGATACAACGTGGATCTTATGAGCTTTCTTTTCGGCTCAATCCTCACTGTTTCTTCCTACGACCTCTGGCTTATGTTCGGGTTGGATATTTTTATTCTCGGAGCGACTATTGTTGCCTATCCAGGGCTACTTAGTATTTCATTTGATGCAGAGTATGCTAAATCCCGTGGGCTTCCAGCATCATTACTCCACACACTGCTCGTGTGTATGGCTGCTCTTTCTATTGTTATGATCATTCGCGTTGTCGGGCTGATTCTTGTTATCGCGCTACTCACAATCCCGCCGTTTATTGCAGAACGAAGAGCACGGAACCTTGCAGGCATGATGGCTGCTGCTATCTTCTGGAGTATGTTCTTTTGTATTATCGGCCTCGGCCTTGCCTACTGGTTTAACCTCACCTCTGGTGCAAGTATCATTGCTGTTGCTTCCGTCACCTTCTTCCTCATGGTTGGATTTGAACAGCTTCGCAAATAGCTTCAATGAGATGCCTTCGGCGAGGGGGGCTCTGCCCCTCCACCCCGCGAGAGAAGCTCTCTCGACTGGCAACATTCGAAACGAGCTTTTCATAAATAAGCCATTCATGGCTCAATGAGCGCTATCTGTTATTCTTGTTAGGATATTGCTCCTACTAAAGAGTTTTTGAAAAAGGTTTAGTTAAGGGTTTGTTACGAAATGTTAGTTGCTCTCAAGCATCGAGAAAAAAGTAACATGGTGTAAAAAAGAAAGCCCCCTATTCTTACGAACAGGGGGCTTTTTTATTACGCTCTATTAGAAGCTTGTGCCGACACTTGGAATAACGCCTCTAGGCTCGTTACTCCCTACAGTCAACAAACGCATTTCTGCATTCAGTGGCAATGTTTGTGTCGCCATTGCCAAAACTTCATTTGTAGGAGCATGAATAAAACGCATGTTAAAACGGACTCTATTCAAAGTTTGTGTATAAGTGCCTGCAACAATAATGGTTGCCTGTACATTTTCATTTGCAAGAACATGTGTACGACGGCTTAACAAAAACTCTCCACCACGAGGTTCAAAAAGAACGGAGCGCCCTTTACGGATTTCCTGAACTTTATAGCCGGAATTTACCAACCAGCGTGAGACTTCTTCACTCATCTGACGAGCTAAGGAGCTGGTTTCTTCCAAGTCTTCAAGTGCTACAGGAGTTGTTACTATCACTCCGTACCCTTCTACGTCTCCTTCATCCAAATCAAGACGCTGACGAAGCTGTGCATCCAGCTGTTCAGAAATTATATCTGCAACAACAGGGATTGTTTTATGAACAACTGGGGCAGCTGGCTGCTGCGCTTCTTTTTGCTTTGCAGCAATAAAATCTTCATATGTTCCGGCGGAGGCAGCAAATGGAAGCAGCAAGCACACGAACATCACCAGTGCGGTAAGAATACAACGAATCATGTTAGCCTCCTCTACCGAAGTGTTTCAATTAAGCGGTTTACAGCTGTTATTTCTGAAACAAGCTGTTCACGCATATTTTCATGCTCAGCAGATGCCAAGCCCAAGAGAAAATGCTCCCGAGCCAGCTCGTATCTCTGCTGGGCAACATATTGTCTGCCAATATATAAATTTTGCATTGAATTGCTGCTGTATGGTGAAGCAACAACCTTATATTCTACAGGACGCTGCACCGTGACAGGCTCTTTCTTCTTTAAAGCACAGCCCGTAAGAGCAAGCATCATCATGAGTATCAATACACGTTTCATGTCAGCTCCTAGTGCAGGTCTTCGCCAAGGTCGATGGCGGTCAAATCATTCGCTCGAGTCATAGTTTCAAAGTCACGCATTGAAACAAAACCTGAACTTAACTTAGGCCCCGTATCTGCGAGCATTCTACGCACAACATCAGTCTGCTGAAAAACAAGCTGCGCAGTTCTAAGCACAGAATTATCAGAAACTCTGACCATACGTGCGTTCACAAACACACTGCCCTTTACCTGATAATATGTTCCGACAACTGCCAACGAGCGTCTGTTTTTAACATAGGTGCGATGGTTACGAGTCAGCATAAACTCTCCTTCGCCCCTGCGTCCTTTAATTTCATTACCGATGCGATACTCTTTTACAGGCACATTACGCTGGTTGAATTCGTAAATAAGTGCTTCTGCAATGTATCGTCCAAAAGCAGAGCTGCGTTCAAAATTATCCTGCTCTACAAAAGTCACCGGAAGTATGCTGGCACTCTTGAATGCTTCCCAGTCCAAATCGGTCAACAATTGATCTGCCAGTTCACGAACCTTGAGTTTAACCTCACGGGCGTTATCCACAGCAGGCACATCAGGCTGCATGCTTCCCTGACGCCAAAGCATTCCACCTGTTCCGTCCGGTAACATAACACCATTATCGTAGTTTACTACTGTTGTAACAGAGGTCAGAGAAGTATCTTCCTGATACGTAGCATCAGCCGACTCTGGAACCATGCTTTCTACAGCACCGTAGAGTTTCTGCTGCGGCTGTTCATCTGCCCATACTTTCGGGACGCCAACCATAATAACCAAGAGCGCAATACCTACGCCACGAAAAGCATTAGACATGCCAGTCCTCCATATCAGTTCGTACCAGTTCAGGTGCGTTCATTTTTTGCCGAGTTACAATCACTATCGGCGTTGGACAGGAAAACTTAAATAGATAATCACGCATATCAGCCGCAAAAAAAAAGACCGCCCAATGGACGGTCTTTTATTCTTTTATCTAAAGACAAAGTCTAATGTGTAACCTGTGCTGTTTCAGGTTCACAAATCTTTAGAGAGTCTAACAACTCTCTAGTCTGACACTTTCCCTGGTAAATCTCCGCAGATTCACCTGTAAGAGCGTATGGAAGCACTTCATCAACATTCTCAACAGGAACAATTGTCATTCCTCTGAGAACATCAGCAGGGATGTCTTTCAAGTCTTTTTCGTTATCTTTTGGAATCAGCACTGTTGTGATGAGACCACGGCGGGCAGCCAAAAGCTTTTCACGTAATCCGCCGATTGGAAGAACTCGTCCGCGAAGAGTAATCTCACCAGTCATTGCGATATCATTACGAACCGGAATGCCAAGCAGTGCAGAAACCATAGAGGTGCACAGTGTAATACCGGCAGACGGGCCGTCTTTAGGAGTTGCTCCTTCAGGCACGTGAACGTGAATATCAATCGTTTTATGGAAGTCCGGTTTAAGACCAAACAGGCCGGAACGGGAACGAATGTATGACAGTGCTGCCTGTGCAGACTCCGTCATAACTTCACCCAGCTTACCTGTTGTAGATACTTTACCGGTACCCGGCATGATTGCTGTTTCTACAAGCAGCAATTCACCGCCAAGCTCTGTCCATGCAAGACCGGTTGTTACACCAATCTGAGCCTCATCTTCTCTTTCGCCATACCGGTATTTTTTAACACCGAGCATGTTAGGAAGATTCTGCGTTGTAATGGAAACAAGTTTTTCCATATCATCAGCTTCAACCACACGCATTGCCGCTTTACGACAAATGGATGCAATCTCACGCTCAAGACTACGTACACCGGCTTCACGTGTGTAGTAACGGATAATATCCATAATCACGTTATCGGACATACGCAGGTTATCGCTCTTGATACCGTGCTGATCAATCTGTTTCGGCAACAGGAAGTCACGTGCAATACGTTTCTTTTCTGTCTCGAGGTAGCCAGGCAGCTGAATAATTTCCATTCTGTCCTGAAGAGGTAATGGAATGGACTGCAAGCTGTTGGCTGTAGTGATAAAGAACACCTGAGAAAGATCATAATCAAGATCAAGATAATGATCATTAAAGGTGCCGTTCTGTTCCGGATCAAGCACTTCAAGCAATGCTGCGGAAGGGTCACCTCTAAAGTCTGTGCTCATCTTATCAATTTCATCAAGGCAGAAAAGCGGGTTGTTAAAGTCTACACGCTTCAAAGACTGAATGATTTTGCCCGGAAGAGCTCCCACATAGGTACGTCTATGGCCGCGAACTTCTGCTTCATCACGCACGCCACCCAAAGAGAGACGAACAAATTCACGATTTGTTGCGCGAGCAATAGAACGTGCAAGTGAAGTTTTACCAACCCCCGGAGGGCCGACAAGACAAAGGATAGGTCCCTTAAGCTTTGTAGCCAGCTTTTGCACTGCAAGAAATTCAAGAATACGCTCTTTCGGTTTTTCAAGACCGAAATGATCTTGATCCAAAATAGTGCGCGCTTCTTCAATATCAATAGGCGTATCTTTAAGCTTATTCCATGGCAGATCTACAATCCAATCGATGTAGTTACGTACAACTGTGTACTCTGCTGAAGATGCCGGCATTCCGCGCAATTTTTTAAGCTCACGCAGACCGCGGTCGCGGGCTTCGTCTGGCATATCTTTCGCGCGAAGTGTCGCTTCAAGCTCATTAAGCTCTTCTTGAGGGTCATCATCACGACCCATTTCTTTGTTGATCGCCTTGATCTGCTCGTTGAGATAGTACTCTTTCTGGTTACGTTCCATCTGATGCTTTACGCGATTTTTAATGCGCTTTTCCATAGATGTAATCGCAATTTCACCCTGAAGGAGTTCATACACTTTCTCAAGTCGCTGAACAGGATCTGTAAGCTCAAGAACTTCCTGCTTCATACGGTAATCAACTTTAAGGTGCGGCATAATGGCATCAGCCAATTTACCGACAGAACTTACAGCGTTGATAGCAAGCAGGGTTTCCTGAGCAAGTTTTTTATTAATTTTTGCGTATTCTTCCAGTGATTCATGACAGGCACGGGCAAGCGCTTCCGCTTCTGTGCCCTCGATATCATTTTCATCAACAGGAATTACATTGGCGAGAGCGAAAGAAACTTCTTCTTCGCCTTCTTCTTCTGTCTCCAGTTTTTCAACACCGGCAGACGTCCAACGGGCACGGTACAAACCTTCAAATAAAACTTTGATGGTACCATCCGGAAGCCTGAGCATTTGGAGCACTTTAGAAACAGTACCTACTTCAAAGAGGTCTTCTGCTTCCGGCACTTCCATTTCCGGTTCACGCTGGGCAACAAGAAAGATTTCTTTACTGCTATCAGCAATTGCATGCTCGATAGCTTTGATGGAGGCCTCACGACCTACAAACAAAGGAATAATCGAACGCGGGAACATTACCACTTCCCGCAGGGACATCAGTGGGAGTTGAATGGTAGCAAGTCGCTTTTCGTCGCTTGATCCAATCTCAGTCATATATCCTCCTCGTTTCGTGCCATGCACTCTTCCGCAAGGAAGACAAGAGGCACAACGAGATAGTTAAGTCTCGGTGCCGTATTGTCAATTGCTTCAGCTGAATATACTCAAAATGCATCACAAATACATGTGATGCATTTTGATAACCATCTGATTAAGAAGCAGTTTTAGCCTCATTCTCATAAATGAGCATTGGCTCTTTTCCTTCTTCAACTACCGCCCTGTTTACGACGCACTCCTTAACCCCTTTCAAGGAAGGAAGGTGGTACATAATCTCGAGCATCATTGATTCCATAACGTTACGTAGTCCCCTTGCGCCGGTCTTGCGATCAATTGCCTGACGCGCAATAGCTTTAAGCGCATTGGTGGTAATACGTAATGAAACTTTATCGAATTCAAAGAGTTTTTGATACTGACGTACAAGAGCATTTTTAGGCTCAGTAAGAATACGAACAAGATCGTCTTCACCAAGCTCTTCAACGCAAGTAATTACCGGAATACGGCCGATAAATTCAGGAATAAGACCGAACTTCACGAGGTCGTTCGGCTGAACCTGCGTCAGCAAGGAAGTGTATGACATATCTTCCTTGGTGGTGATTGTTGCACCAAAGCCCATTGCTTTACCGCTCATGCGTGTTTCAATGATCTTATCAAGACCGATGAACGCACCACCTACGATAAAGAGGATGTTAGAGGTATCCATGCGGATAAACTCTTGCTGTGGATGCTTACGACCACCCTTAGGAGGAATGTTCGCTACAGTACCTTCAATAATTTTAAGCAGTGCCTGCTGTACACCTTCACCGGATACATCACGAGTGATGGAAGGACCGTCACCTTTACGGGAGATTTTATCAATCTCATCGATGTAGATGATACCTTTTGCAGCAGATTCGATATCGTAATCAGCATTCTGCAAAAGCTGCACAAGAATATTCTCAACATCTTCACCTACATACCCTGCTTCTGTAAGGGTTGTAGCATCTGCAATAGCAAATGGAACGTTAAGAACACGTGCAAGTGTTTTAGCAAGCAAAGTTTTACCGCTACCGGATGGACCGGCAAGAAGTATGTTACTTTTTTCAAGCTCAACATCACCAAGCTTGTGCTCGTAGAACACACGCTTGTAATGGTTATGCACAGCTACAGACAAGATTTTTTTCGCCTGATGCTGACCGATAACATATTCATCGAGCTTGCTTTTAATTTCCTCAGGAGTAAGGAGCTGACCGTCATCTTCAGAGACCTCAGCGCCTTCCTGCGCAATGATTTCGTTACAAAGAGCGATGCACTCGTCACAAATGTAGACTTCCGGACCGGCGATCAAACGAGCAACTTGCTCCTGACTTTTGCCGCAGAATGTACAATTCAGCTCTTCATTTTGGTCAACAGTGTTTTTATCCATAGGCTATTCCACTATTTCTCGTTTTTGAGAATGTCATTACGGGATACGAGGATCTCGTCAATAATGCCGAAGTCCTTAGCTTGTTCCGCACCCATGAAGTAATCACGTTCTGTGTGTTCGACAACAGTCTCAATCGGTTTTCCTGAATGATGAGCAAGAATACCGTTCAAGGAATCTTTTAACCGCAAGATTTCTTTGGCATGGATATCAATATCCGTAGCCTGCCCCTGAATTCCGCCAAGTGGCTGATGAATCATGATACGGCTGTGCGGCAAAGAATAACGTTTGCCTTCAGCACCGGCAGCGAGCAGCAATGCACCCATGCTTGCAGCTTGACCCATGCACAATGTCGCAACAGGTGCGGAAATGTACTGCATGGTATCATAGATTGCCATCCCGGCAGTTACAGAACCACCAGGAGAGTTGATGTACATATAAATTTCTTTTTCAGGATTCTCTGATTCCAGGAACAGAAGCTGAGCACAAATCAAAGAAGCGATCTGATCATCAATTGGAGTTCCAAGAAGAATAATCCGGTCTTTAAGCAAACGGGAGTAGATATCGTAGGCACGTTCAGACCGACCGGTGGTTTCAATAACAATAGGCACTGCCATAACGCACTCCTAACAGTGGTAAAAAAGTATGTGTTGTAGGTATGGAAAAGGAAAGGGCAGCGAAAGCACGTACTAAAATATAACAGGTACGTACCACCCGTCCAAACAAACGGACTTATAGCAACCTAGCAGAAGTTGACCCAACTGCTCAAGGAGCAAAGAGACTCAATTTGTGATAACTTACAATATAAAGCAAAAAAAACGGGGCTAGCATAGATGCCGCCCCGCTTATATTGTCCAGACTGAAGAAAGAGAAAAAAGAACTTAGTCTTCTTTTTCTTCTTCTTTCTTTGGCTCAACTTCAGTAACGTTCGCTTTTTCGTAGATTGCGTCCATAGCTTTGTCAGCGAGGAGACGGTCACGAAGGCTGAAGAGAAGGTTGTTTTTAGAGTAGTAATCTTTAACTACGTGGAATTCCTGACCAGCGCGCATTGCGATCTGGTGAAGCTGCATATCAACTTCCTGATCAGTTACTTCTACGCCTTCTTTCTTCGCTACTGCGATAAGGAAAACCTGAGTTTTTGCAATCTCTTCTGCTTCTGGACGAACTTCTTCACGGAGTTCTTCAGGAGTTTTACCAAGAGATTCAATTGATTTACCCTGACGCTCGAGGCGTTCGATGCGTTCCTGAATAAGGCTGTCTACGTGACCAGTCACCATAGTTTCCGGAAGTGGGAAATCTACAGTTTTCAGGAGGGAATCAAGCATGGTTTTCTGAGCCTGAGATTTGTTCAGCTGCAGACGACTGCTTTTGTAGGATTCTACAACAGCTTCACGCATTTTTTCAACAGAATCAAAGCCGCCAGCTTTTTTAGCGAGTTCGTCGTCGAGTTCAGGGAGTTTTTTCTCCTGAATAGCGTGTACAGTCACTTTCATAGTCACAGTTTTGCCTGCGAACTCAGGGTTGATGAAGTCTTCAGGGAAGGTAACTTCACCTTCACCGGACTCACCAACAGTGATTGTTTTTACGAGTGCTTCGAAATCTTCAAGAGCCTGCTTGTCACCAAGAGTCATCTGGAAGTTTTCAGCGGATACACCTTCAAGAGGCTCACCATCTTCGTAAGCAGCAAAGTCGATTACAGCAATTTCACCGTCTTTAGCAGCGCGGGTTTCCGCGATAACTACGTTTTCAGCCATGTTGCCACGGATGCGGTCGATAACTTCATCAACTTCTTTGTCGTCTACTACTACTTTTTCTTCTTCAACTTCGATACCTTCGTAGTTTGGAAGATCAAAAGCAGGCATTACTTCGAAGGAGATTGAGTAGGTGAACTCTTCGTCACGAACGAGCTCGCCACCATCGAAGTCGATACGGGATACAGGAGAAAATTCGCCTTCACCGATAACTTCGTTGATGTGTACGTTAACGAGGTCCTGAGTTGCTTCAGAGTAAACTTCTTTCTTAAAGCGACCTTCAATTACGCTGGAAGGTACTTTACCTTTACGGAAACCTTTGAGGTCTACGTTGGTACGGTACATTGCGATTGTTGCAGCAAGTGCAGCATTAACCTCGTCCGCAGGAACAGTAATATTAATCTGTTTCTTAACCGGAGACAGATCTTCTACTTTATATTCCATGGCACACGCTCCTTCTTGTCCAGTGGAAAATTAGAAAAATTCTCCGGCCATCAACACTGTTAAGTACCGGATAGAAATATATGGTGCGAAAGGAGAGACTCGAACTCTCACGGGATTAACCGCCAGATCCTAAATCTGGTGCGTCTACCAATTCCGCCACTCTCGCATTCATTCATATGTATGACATTTACCGAAACAAGAAGTTGTCTGTTCTTGTTTGCTTGGTTGGTAACATGTCGAAGGCGCAGACATTTACCATTGCTGCGCACAGAGTTCAAGCATTAAAATGCGTTTATTTGCATTTCTTGTGAAAAAAAGCTCTAAGTAGATGAAGGTACTTACAAACCTCATGCAGAACATTTTTTAGCGAATAAGTAATGTTCCGCAATCTGAACCACTTTTTAACACACTGCCTATAACCGAGGCCATCTCACCTCTTTCAGAAAGATAGGTTACAGCCTCATCGACACGTGCTTCCGGCACAGCTAGAACCAACCCGCCGGAAGTCTGAGCGTCAAATATAAGATCAACCAGCAAAGAGTCAACACCCTCAGCAACTTCTGTTGCATTTTTACAGTGGTGCTTATTTGCATGGCTTCCTTCTGGAACTAACCCCATACTTGCCAACTCAAGCGCCTTATCAAGCACGGGAACGGCCTTGGAGTCAATAGCAACCAGTGCTTTTGATGCCTGAGCCATCTCTAAGACATGGCCGCCTAGCCCAAATCCGGTAACATCGGTCGCTGCTTTCAGACCCATTTCCCGAATTAATTCGCCACCAATGTTATTCAGCTTGGCAGCCCATTGGTAAAGTTGCTCTTCCATCTCATCGCAACCATCCCAACTGGCTTTAACGCCCGTTGCCAAGACACCGGTACCTACTGGTTTGGTCAAAATCAGCACATCACCCGCAGCGAGTCCCGCATTAGATGTATACGCATCCGGCTCAACATAGCCTGTTACAGAAAGTCCGTATTTGATTTCTGCATCTTCTACGCTATGACCGCCCGCCAGTACAGCACCTGATTCAACAATTTTATCGTATCCCCCGCGAATAATTTCACTCAGCATATCCTTCGACATACTTTTCACTGGAAAACAAACGATATTCATAGCACACCATGGAGTCCCCCCCATCGCGTAAACATCTGATAAGGAGTTCGCAGCAGCTATCTGACCAAATCGATATGGGTCATTAACTATTGGTGTAAAGAAATCAAGAGTCTGCACGATGGCCTTTCCCGCTGGGAAAGACAAAATTGCTGCATCCTCATTATTCGTAGTTCCGGTGAGCACTCTGCCCTGCTCACTTTCAGCATTACGGGGCAAAGACTGCAAAATCTCCTCCAGGTCCCCTGGAGCAATTTTAGCTGCTCAACCGGCAGCTTTAACAGTATCCACCATCTTTACAGTTGGCTTAGTCATTACCTATACCTGCTTCTCCCCGCATAGCGCGGGTTTCGTCCTTTAAGAATTGAATAAAACTATGAATCGCCGGAAAATAGTGACGACGGTTATGATATACACAAAAGAATTGTCGTTTAAGTTTCATATTTGAAACTGGAAGAATTACAAGATCGCCACGTTCCACTTCTGCCAAAACAGCAAGTCGCGATGTAATTGAAAGCCCCATTCCTGCTTTGACAAACTGGATGACGGCATTCGTAGACTCTACCTGAACAACAGAAGGCAACGCCCGAATATCAACATTATGTTCCGCAAGTGCATTCGCGAAAGCCTTTCGTGTTCCAGAACCACGTTCTCGCATAACCCAGCTATGATCTTCTAAAGACTCAGCCGACAATGGCTGGTTTGGTGATGCATATTCGGGTGAAGCAATTACAACAAGCTCATCATCTACAATCGGAATAAATGTCAATTCAGGATCGTTTTCATAGGCTCCAACAACACCGACTGAAAGATTCCCTTCTGAAAGCATTTGAATAACGGCTTCAGAATCTGCAACCTTAAGTGAAACATCCACATTGGTGTTCTTGAGCATATATTTAGCCATAACACGGGGCAATAAATAATGCGCAGGAATAGTACTCCCACCAATGACTATTTCGCCTGCAATCTCATCATGCAACTGAGCTATCTCAGCCTTGGCGGCATCAATCGATGCAAAAGCCTTTTTTGCATATTTATACAGAATAGTGCCCGCTTCTGTGGGCAAAACAATACGTCCCATACGATCAAGAAGCGGGACGTTTAACTCAGACTCAAGAGCTGAAACATGTGCGCTTATTGTAGGTTGTGATAAGAAAAGATCTTTTCCTGCACGGGAAAAACTCTGTAACTCATAGACCTTACAAAACGCTTCTAACTTTCTGTAATCAATCATTTCTATTGAATACATCGAAAAACAAAATACTGCAACAGACACAAAAAAAGGCCGTTGCAAAAGCAACGGCCTTAATATGCATAGTACGATTCAGTTCGCGCTGATTATTCAGCTGCGGTAGCAGCTTCAACAGCCTGCTTAACTGCTTCGTCTTTCTGTTCCTTGCTCATAGGAGCTGCGGATTCAGATTCTTCTGCACCGGGCTTGCGGATAAGTTCAATAACAGCCATAGGTGCGTTATCGCCCTTACGTGGAGTAGAGAGCTTGATAACACGTGTGTAGCCGCCTGGTACACCTTCGAAAAGCGGTCCGATTTCATCGAACAGAACCTTAACGAGCTGGTGAGAACCAAGAACTTTGTAAGCCTGACGGCGAGCATGAAGATCGTTGCGTTTAGCAAGAGTAATCAGGGGCTCAACAACGCCACGCAGGCTTTTAGCTTTAACCACGGTGGTGCGAAGGGAGTAATGAGTCAACAGAGCCGTTGCCATGTTACGGAACATAGCCTTGCGATGTGCAGGGGTTCTGCTGAATTTCTTTCCAGATTTTCTATGCCTCATTTTGCTGCTTCCTCTTCAACCAATCCTGGTATTTCTTCTCAAAGCCATCAACCTGCATGCCAAAATCAAGTTCCATTTCGCCCAGTACTCGACGAATTTCGTCAAGAGACTTACGGCCAAAGTTCTTGGTTTTGAGCATTTCAGATTCAGTGCGCTGTACAAGTTCACCAACTAAAGCAACGTTTGCACTCTTGAGGCAGTTAGTAGCACGAACGGAAAGTTCGAGCTCGTCAATGCCTTTGAAGAGGTTTTCGTTCAGGCCGCTGTCAGCAGAAGCCTGTTCGTTTTCTTCTTCAGAGATACGTTCGTCGAAGTTAATGAATACAGAGATCTGTTCTTTAATGATCTTCGCACTGTAGGCAATGGCATCCTCAGGTGAAACTGAACCATCAGTCCAAACCTCGAGGATGAGCTTGTCATAGTTGGTCATCTGGCCGACACGGGCCTGCTCAACAGTATAGGCTACCTTGCGAACTGGAGAAAAACTTGCGTCAAGCTTGATAAGACCAATCTCATCGCTAAGTCCTTCATGCATGTCAGCTGGCACGTAGCCTTTACCCATTCTGATTTCGAGTTCGAAAGTTACTTCTTTGTCCTCGGTCAGAGTGAACAACGGCTGATCCGGATTAAGAACCATCACGTGCTGGTTGCCCTGAATGGCTTCGGCAGTTACAGCGCCCTGCTTGTTCACGGTGAACTCAATACGTTGAGGCTCTTCCGTATCCATAGCAAAACGTACTGACTTAAGGTTCAGTACAATGTCGGTAACATCTTCAAGTACACCCTCAATGGTAGTGAACTCATGATGTACGCCGGACATTTTCACTGCAACAGCGGCAGCGCCCTGAAGGGATGCGAGCAATACACGACGCAACGAGTTGCCAATGGTATTGCCGTATCCGCGTTCGAGAGGTTCGCATACAAACTTACCGTACTGGGTGTTGCCTTCGCCGATACGCGCAATGGTGTCCGGTTTAACCAACTCAGACCAGTTGCGAGTATTAATAGTTCTGTCGCCTTGTTTGATGAGCATGCTTTAAACCCGCTTATTTGGAGTAGAGCTCGACAATCAGCTGTTCGTTGATTGGGAACTGAATGTCTTCGCGCTGAGGCAGAGCCTTAACGGAACCCTTGAAGTTAGGGGCGTCAACTTCCAGCCAATTTGGACAACCGCGACGAGCGATAACTTCCTGAGCTTCCGCCAGAACTGGATCTTTACGATGTTTTTCTACAACAACGATCTCGTCGCCAACTTTCACCTGCATAGAAGGAATGTTTGCCTGACGGTTGTTGAGTGTAAATACGCCGTGACGAACCATCTGACGAGCCTGCTGACGTGAGTTAGCGTAGCCCAGACGGTATACCACGTTATCAAGGCGACGTTCGAGAAGAGCGAGGAGGTTTTCACCAGTAACGCCTTTCTGCATGTCAGCCTTTTTAAAGTAGCTGCGGAACTGCTTTTCGAGAATGCCGTACATACGACGAACTTTCTGCTTTTCGCGCAGCATAACTGCGTAATCGCTTACTTTCTTGCGAGCACGACCAGCCTGTCCAGGTGCGTATGGACGACGGTCAAATGCGCATTTATCAGTGTAACAGCGATCGCCTTTCAGGAATAACTTTGAACCTTCGCGTCGACAAATGCGACACTTAGCACCATTATATTTAGCCAAAACAATCTCCTCTTGTATTAGACGCGACGTCTCTTAGGTGGACGGCAGCCATTGTGAGGGATCGGGGTTACGTCACGAATGAACGCAACCTTGAATCCAGCAGCGTTGATAGCACGCATGGCGGCTTCGCGACCGGTACCTGGACCTTTGACGTAGATACCGACAGTACGCATTCCGTTTTCCTGTGCTTTTTTAGCTGCAGTATCAGCTGCAACCTGAGCAGCAAACGGAGTAGACTTACGGGAACCTTTAAAGCCGGACTGGCCTGCGGATGCCCAACTTACTGCGTTACCACGGGTGTCGGTAAAGGTAATAATGGTATTGTTGAAGGTAGCCTGGATATGGGCGATCCCTACGGGAATATTCTTTCTTTCTTTTTTCTTGCCCGTACGCTTGGGTCTAGCCATAACTATACTCTCTCAACTAGATTAATTGATAGATGGGGTTGGGAACCTCATACGAGCTTAGTATGACTAAGCCGTGATACGCCGGGTCTAAGGAGTTGCATCATATGAAAGCATCCTTAGCTCGGGAGAGATTCCACGCCTGATCCTACATGAGGATGGACTTACTTCTTCTTCTTACCAACAACAGCGCGACGTGGACCTTTACGGGTACGTGCGTTGGTCTTAGTACGCTGACCGCTCACAGGAAGACCGCGACGGTGACGCAGACCACGGTAACAACCGGAGTCCATAAGACGTTTGATGTTGGAAGAAACTTCGCGGCGGAGGTCGCCCTCTACCTTGTAGTCCTGCTCAATAACTTTACGGATCTCGTTAACTTCTTCAGCAGTCACGTCGTCAATGTTGCGTGTCCAGTCAACACCTACGGTGTCGAGGATCTGGAGAGCTGTATAACGACCAATGCCGAAGATGTAGGTAAGAGCGATATCAGCGCGCTTGCCTCTTGGGAGATCTACACCTGCAATTCGAGCCACAATTTACTCCTGGTATGCTTAGCCCTGACGCTGTTTATGTCGGGGATTTTCGCAAATGACTCTCAGGATGCCCTTGCGCCGGATAACCTTGCACTTAGAGCACATTTTCTTAACTGAAGGCCTGACTTTCATCTTTGACTCCATAGTCTGGATCTTCTGACACAACAAAAACTGAGCTTTAACAAGCCCAGAACTGAGGTCAGTAACACCAAGTTCCACAAGTAGTCAACACAAATAACAAGTATTGACTCAATTAATCAGACAAACTCAGAATAACTGGGCCGCCTGATGTAATAGCAATAGAATGCTCAAAATGAGCAGAAAGCTTTCTGTCCTTAGTTACAGCAGTCCATTTGTCGTCGAGAATATCAACTTCATATGAACCTTCAGTAACCATTGGCTCAATGGCAATAACCATTCCTGCTTTCAGTGGGAGTCCCGCATTACCCTGCGGAACAAAGTTCGGGACTTCCGGTTTTTCGTGAAGCTTACGGCCAACACCATGCCCCACAAATCGACGGACGATACCGAATCCATGAGATTCAGCATGTTCCTGAACTGCTCTGGAAACATCATTAAGATTATTTCCAGGACGTGCTTGCTCGATGCCCTTCATGAGAGATTCACGAGTTACATCGATAAGCTTTTGTGCTTTTTCCGAAACAGTACCTACCGCAAAAGTCCTGGCGTTGTCACCATAAAAACCTTCGTAGAGTACACCAACATCAAAAGAAACGATGTCGCCCTCTTTAAGCTCCCGATCAGATGGGAAACCGTGAACGATTTCTTCGTTAACGGAGCAACATAAAGAATATGGGAAACCATAGAGACCAAGAAATGCTGGCTTAACATTGAACTGTTTGCACAAGTTCATTGTCAGTTCATGGAAAAAGATAGTCTTAACGCCTGGGCGAACATGTTCACCCAGGACGTCAAGAATGATAGCACCAATTCGATTGGCCTCCCGAAGGAGGCCAATTTCTTTCTCATTTTTTAAAAAAACACCGCGGTATTTTTTCACTTCTACTTTCTACCTTTTTTGGACTTACTCATAAGCCCTTCATATTGGCGAGAGATCATGTGAGACTCTACCTGTGACATGAAGTCCATTGCTACCCCAACGATAATCAGAAGACTTGTTCCACCAAAGTAGAACGGTACGTTGAGTTTTGCAATGAGAAGCATCGGAAGAACACAGATAGCTGCGATGTAAAAGGCACCCCAGAGAGTGATTCTGGAAAGAACCTTATCAATGTATTCTTTTGTTTTTACACCCGGACGAATACCGGGAATAAATCCACCTGAATTCTTCAAGTTTTCAGCAATGTCTTTTGGATCGAAAACAATTGCTGTGTAGAAGAAACAGAAGAACAGAATGAGAGCGATGAAAATGATGTTATATATAATTGTCTGCGGAGCGAACCATGCTGAGAACTGCTGAATCCATTCTACATCAGGTGCGAATGTACCGATTGTAGCCGGGAACATAAGCAGTGAAGAAGCAAAAATTGGAGGAATAACACCAGCTGTGTTAATTCGCAGTGGAAGGTGTGTTGTCTGACCGCCGACCATTTTCCTACCCATTTGACGCTTAGCATAATGAATAGGGATACGGCGCTGACCACGCTCCATGAAGACAATAAATGCCAGTACGGCAGCCATGATGGCAAGGATGAGAATACCAACAAAAATGCTGAGTTCACCCGCGCCAACGAGGTTAAAGGATCTAAGCAGGGCACCCGGAAGACCAGCAATAATACCGGCAAAGATGATTAAGGAAATTCCGTTCCCAACACCTTTTTCAGTAATTTGCTCGCCAATCCACATAATCAAAACGGTACCTGCGGTAAGCGTGATGATAGTGGTGAGTCGGAAAGCCCATCCGGCTGTAAGTACAACTGGTGCGCCAATTGGACTGGTCATACTTTCCAGACCAACAGCAATACCCAGACCCTGGATAATAGTAATGAGAACAGTACCATATCGAGTGTACTGGGTAATCTTCTGGCGACCAGAAGCCCCCTCCTCTTTTGCCATACGCTTAAGATCAGGTGAAACTACCTGCAAAAGCTGCACGATAATAGAGGCAGAAATATAGGGCATGATGCCGAGGGCGAAAATCGACAGATTTCGAAGTCCGCCCCCGGAAAACATGTCAAACAGGCCGAACAGGGTGTTTTGAACGCTGGCAAAGAAATCAGACAACGCTGCCGTGTCAACACCTGGAACAGGTACATGAATACCGATACGGTATACAGCGAGTAAGAAGAAGGTCCACAACAATTTCTTTTTCAGTTCTGGCTGTTTCGCCAGATTATCAACACCACTGAGCGCCACGTTTTACCTACCCTTCAAGCGCCTTGGCTTCGCCGCCGGCGTTTTGGATTTTTTCAAGTGCAGAAGCAGTGAACTTGTGAGCTTCAATTGTCAGCGCAGCAGTCATTTCGCCGCGACCGAGAATTTTAACAGCTGCACCGTTCTTAGCAAGACCGCGTGCGTAGATGTCCTCGAGGGAGATAGATTTCTGACCCTCAAATGCTTCAACAAGGCGATCAAGATTGATCACGTCGTATTCTGCTTTAAACTTAGCGTTGGAGAAACCACGCTTAGGCAGACGACGAGCCAGAGGCATCTGGCCACCTTCGAAACCTGGACGAACGCCGCCGCCAGAGCGAGCATTCTGACCTTTATGACCTTTTGCTGCAGTCTTACCCCAGCCTGAGCCGGAGCCACGACCGATACGACGACGCTGCTTGCGTTCCTCTTTAAATGGGAAAAGTTCGTGAAGTTGCATTACTCCGTAACCTCCACCATATGAGAAACTTTAGCAATCATACCGCGCACTGCAGCATTGTCCTTAAACTGTTTTTCCTGACGGATCTTTTTCAGGCCCAGAGCGTCCAATACAGCACGCTGTTTAGGGAGAGAGCCGATCCGGCTACGTACAAGTTTAACCTTGATCATGGCTATACCTACTTCCTAGGAGCTTCGAGCTTCTTACCACGCAATGAACCAACATAGTCAGCACTGCGCAGGGATGTCAGACCAGCCATGGTTGCACGGAGTACGTTATGTGGGTTGTTGGTACCGATAGCTTTTGCAAGAATATCAGTTACACCAACAGCTTCCATAATAGCACGTACCGGGCCACCGGCAATGATACCAGTACCTTTTGAAGCAGGCTTCAAAAGTACACGACCAGCGCCGAATCGTCCTAATACCTCATAAGGCAAGGTACCGTCAACCAATGAGATCTGAACCATGTCTCTTTTTGCACGCTCAGAGGCTTTACGCAAAGCTTCAGGAACTTCCTGTGCTTTACCGAGGCCGAAACCTACATTGCCCTGACCGTCGCCAACAACAACCAATGCGGAGAAGCTGAAACGGCGTCCGCCCTTTACAACTTTCGCAACGCGGTTGAGATAGACAATCTTTTCAATCAAACCGAGTTCGTTTTGTTCCATGACTATACCTATACCTGTTAAAATTTCAGGCCTGCTTCACGAGCTGCATCAGCAATTGCCTGGATGCGGCCATGATAGATGTAGCCGTTACGGTCGAACACTACGCGCTCGATTTTCTGTTCCTTAGCAAGGCGAGCGATTTCTGTGCCAACCTTGGCTGCAGAAGCCTTGTTGGATTTAAGAGCTTCGCCGTCTTTGCTAAGAGTCAGCGTGGATGCTGCTGCAATGGTTGCACCTTTGCAGTCGTCCACGAGCTGAGCGTAGATATGCAGGTTAGACCTGAAGACAACGAGACGCGGACATTCAGCAGTGCCTGAAATCTTTTTCCGGATGCGAACTTTACGACGCAGCCTTTTTTCGTTCTTGGACTTCATCTGTCTACACCTGCCTATTTACCTGCAGATTTACCGGCTTTGCGGCGGATCTGCTCATTATCGTATTTAATGCCCTTGCCTTTGTAAGGTTCTGGCGGACGTACACGACGAACGGTAGCTGCAAACTCACCTACGAGCTGCTTATCGATGCCGCTAATTGTCAGCTTGTTACCCTCTGCTTTAGCCTCGAGACCTTCCGGAAGAGGCATAACAACAGGATGGGAGAACCCAACTGCAAGTTCAACATTTTTTCCCTTTACCGCAACTTTGTAACCAACACCGTTAACTTCGAGAGTTTTGGAGAAGCCTTTGCTTACACCTTCGATGCAGTTAGCAACGAGAGTACGACGCAGGCCGTGCTGTGCACGTGCTACGCGGGACTCATCTTTGCGGGTAATTACTACGTTGCCGTCAGCAATTTCGTAATTGAGGGTAGCTTCCACAGGAGTAGAAATACTGCCCTTAGGGCCCTTTACATTAATAGCTTCGCCAGCAATTTTCACTTCAACGCCGGAAGGAATTGCTACTGGCTGCTTACCAATACGTGACATGACTGCACCCGCTACCAGATTTCGCAGAGGATTTCGCCGCCAGCATTAGCTTCTTTGGCAGCGTTTCCTTCTAGTACACCACGGGAAGTGGACAGGATACAAATACCGAGACCGTTCTGAACGGACGGTACATCCTGAGCACCAACGTAAACACGACGTCCTGGCTTAGAGATACGTTTAAGGCCAGCGATTACAGCTTTACCTTTAACGTATTTCAAAGTGATCTTGATTTCACGATCTTCAACAGTGTAGTCGTTTACGTATCCCTCAGCCTTGAGGATGGAGGCAATGGATTCCTTCATCTTCGAGCGCGGCACACTCACTTCCTTATGAAGGGCCAAGTGCGCGTTGCGGACACGTGTAAGCATGTCAGCAATAGGATCAGTCAGCATCTAAAACTCCTTGTGACTTACCAGCTCGATTTACGAACGCCTGGGAGCTCACCGCGCAGAGACATCTGGCGGAAGCAGATACGGCAAATGCCGAAGCGACGCATGAATGCGCGCGGGCGTCCACAAATAGGACAACGATTGTATGCACGCGCGCTAAACTTAGGTTTGCGCGCAGCTTTTACTTCAAGAGACTTACGAGACATCTTTGGTTCTCCTTACTTCTTGAAAGGCATTCCGAGCTGATCAAGCAGGAATTTGCCTTCTTTGTCAGAGGAAGCGGTAGTAACGATGGTGATGTTCATACCAAAGGCATTGTCAACACGGTCAGCTTCCATTTCAGGGAAGATGGTGTGTTCTTTGATACCGAGAGTAAAGTTACCACGACCATCAAAACCACGATCAGGGATACCGCGGAAGTCACGTACACGAGGCAGTGCAAAGTTAACGAGCTTATCGAGGAAATCCCACATTACTGCACCGCGAAGAGTTACACGGCAGCCGATAGGCATGCCTTCACGCAGTTTAAATGCAGCGATAGACTTCTTAGCACGAGTAACAACGGCCTTCTGACCGGCAATGGCGGTAAGTGCAACAACAGCATCTTCGAGGATTTTGTTGTTTGTGCTTGCTTCACCAAGGCCGATATTGAGGGAGATCTTTTCCAGCCCGGGAACCTGCATAGGTCCTTTGTACTGGAACTCTTTCTGCAAGGCCGGCACCACGTTTTCATTATAGATCTTATTCAGACGGGTCATCGTCTTTCACCCTACCCAAGGATTTCGTTACACTTCTTGCAGAAGCGCACTTTTTTACCGTCTTCGGTACGGCGGTAACCTACACGAGTAGGCTCAGCACATGCACCGCAGAGAACCATAACGTTAGAAACGTGAATTGGCATCTCTTTTTCGACGATTCCACCAGGCTGCTGTGCATATGGGTTCGCCTTAGTGTGGCGTTTAACCATATTAGCACCTTCGACAATTACGCGATCTTTCTTACGAAGGATCTTGGTAACTTTGCCGATTTTGCCTTTGTCCTTACCGGAGGTTACCATGACCTTGTCGTCTTTATGGATACGATACTGTTTCATGGTTACTCCTACAATACCTCAGGTGCGAGAGATACAATCTTCATGTAGCCTTTACCGCGGAGTTCGCGAGCTACTGGACCGAAGATACGTGTACCTACAGGTTCGCCCTGTTTGTTCAGCACAACTGCTGCGTTGGTGTCGAACTTGATGTAAGTGCCGTCAACGCGACGAATTTCTTTCTTCGTGCGCACAACAACAGCTTTCATCACGTCACCTTTTTTCACCTTAGAATGAGGCATAGCCTCTTTCACGGATACTACGATGATGTCGCCTACAGAAGCGTAACGGCGTTTAGAACCGCCGAGAACTTTAATACAAGCAACTTTTTTGGCACCGGAGTTGTCCGCTACTTCAAGAGTAGATTCTACCTGAATCATAGCAAACCCCTAAACGGCTTTTTCCAAAACAGAAACGAGATGCCAGCGTTTGTTGCGACTGAGTGGACGGAACTCGATGATTTTTACTTTATCACCCATTTTGCATTCGTTGTTAGGGTCGTGAGCAGTAAACTTCTTACGACGACGAATGTACTTCTTGAGAAGTGGGTGTTTCACGAGTGTCTCAACGCGAACAACAATAGTTTTGTCGTTCTTGTCACTCACAACAGTACCAACGAGCGCGCGACCCTTCCGCTGTTCAATAGCTTCGGACATTTTACGCTCCCTTTTCCTTCAAAATGGTCAAAATACGTGCAATAGCACGTTTTGTAGCAGGAATACCGGAAGTGTTATCAAGCTGTGCAGTTGCATGCTTGAAACGCAAGTCAAAAAGTTCCTTGCGTGCTTCTTCCAGCTTAGTGTTGAGTTCTTCAACGCTAAGTTTTTTAAGTTCTGCGGCTTTCATTCTAGAGCCCCTCCTTAACCACGATAGTAGTCTTGATAGGGAGCTTGTAAGATGCACGTTTCAGCGCTTCTTTAGCAAGCTCGATATCAACACCCTTGATTTCGTACAAGATACGACCAGGCTTAACAGGTGCGTACCAACCACATGGTGCGCCCTTACCTTTACCCTGACGAACTTCAAGAGGCTTAGAGGTTTTCACGTGATCCGGGAAAATGCGGATCCAAACTTTACCACCGCGTCGAATGTGACGGATCATCGCAATACGAGCAGATTCAATCTGCTGGTTGGAGATCTTGCCATGTTCGAGCGCTTTCAAACCGATGTCACCGAAAGCAATGGTATTACCGCGAGTGGCTTTGCCTTTAAGGCGGCCAGTCTGCTGCTTACGGAATTTAGTCTTTCTAGGCTGAAGCATTACTGCCCTACCTCACTGTCAAGGATTTCGCCTTTGTAGATCCAGACTTTAACACCGATGATACCGTAAGTGGTAGAAGCTTCTGCAAAACCGTAATCGATATCAGCGCGGAGAGTCTGAAGCGGAACCTGACCTTCGCGGTACCATTCGGTACGTGCGATTTCAGCGCCTGCCAGACGGCCAGCACAAGACACTTTGATACCTTCTGCACCAAACTTGCGAGCCATGGAAACAGTGCGTTTCATAGCGCGGCGGAAAGCAACACGGCGTTCCAGCTGCATAGCAATGTTTTCAGCTACAAGCTGTGCATTGGTTTCAGGGCGACGGATTTCGTTAACTTCGATGGAGAATTCACGCTGGAATTTACCACGAAGATCAGCACGAAGCTTTTCGATTTCTACGCCCTTACGGCCGATGACAATACCCGGACGTGCTGTGCTAAGGATAAGACGAACTTTTCCGCCAGCGCGTTCGATTTCAATGTCAGCAATACCTGCATGATACAGGGCCTTTTTTACGTACTTACGAATTTTGCTATCTTCGAAGACAAAGGCAGGATATTCTTTTTTGCTGAACCAGCGAGATCTCCAGTTCTTGTTAAAACCAAGACGGAAACCATATGGATGTACTTTTTGTCCCATAACTGTATCCTAACTTTCTTCGAGAATGACAGTGATGTGGCTGGTACGCTTCAGGATGCGAGTTGCGCGACCCTGTGCACGAGGCATAAAGCGTTTCCAGGTTGGACCCTCGTTGACGATAACCTGTTTCACCACGAGAGCATCCACATCAGAGCCAGGCACCTGTTCGGCGTTGGCGATTGCAGAGTGCAGCACTTTGTAAATAACGGCTGCACCTTTGTTCGGGGTGAACTTCAGGATATTTACAGCGTCTTCTACTGGCAGACCCACGATGTTTTTAGCAACAAGACGGGTTTTGCGTGTAGATACGCGTACGAACTTGGCGGTAGCTTGAGCTTGCATATTACTTCACCTGCCCTAGCGTTTAGCCTTGCTCTTTTTGTCGGCAGCATGGCCGTAGTAAGTGCGGGTCGGGGAGAATTCACCGAATTTGTGACCAACCATGTTCTCGGTCACGAATACAGGGATGAATTTCTTACCATTATGAACCGCAAAGGTAAGGCCTACCATTTCAGGAAGAATCATGGAACGACGGGACCAAGTCTTGATCACGCGGCGATCGCCACTTTCCTGAGCCTTCTCAACTTTTCGGAGAAGATGGTCGTCGACAAAAGGACCTTTTTTAAGAGACCTAGGCATTTTCTACTCCTACTTCTGACCGCGACGCTTAACGATAAGCTTATTGGAAGCTTTCTTCTTGTCGCGAGTCTTGTAGCCTTTGGTAGGTACGCCCCATGGGGTAACCGGATGGCGACCACCAGAGCTGCGACCTTCACCACCACCGAGTGGGTGATCGATAGGGTTCATTGCAACACCACGAACTTTCGGACGGTTACCGAGCCAGCGGTTACGGCCAGCTTTACCGATGCGAATTTTTTCGTGAGTTACGTTACCAACCTGACCAACAGTTGCGATACAGGTTAACAGAACCTTGCGAACTTCACCGGAAGGCATGCGCAACAGTGCGTATTTACCTTCTTTAGCAACGAGCTGTGCATATGCACCAGCAGCACGGCAGAACTGTCCGCCACGGCCAGGAGCAAGCTCGATGTTGTGAATGATGGTACCAACCGGAATCTTGCTCATTGGAAGAGCGTTACCAGGTTTGATGTCTGCAGTTTCACCTGCGATGATAACATCACCCTGTTTTACGCCAACTGGAGCAATGATGTAACGCTTCTCGCCGTCTGCGTAGTGCAGAAGTGCGATACGAGCGGAACGGTTAGGGTCGTATTCGATGTGTGCAATAGTTGCAGGGATATCGAACTTGTTACGTTTAAAATCGATGATACGGTAAAGACGCTTGTGTCCACCGCCACGACGACGCTGAGTAATACGACCGTAGTTGTTGCGACCTGCTTTTTTGGACAGGCCTTCAGTCAAAGACTTCTCTGGGGTGCTACGAGTGATTTCCTCGAAAAGGGAAATAGTCTGGGAGCGACGACCCGGAGAAGTAGGCTTAAGCTTACGAACAGCCATTGCTTACACTCCCTCGAAGAATTCGATTTTTTCGCCTGCGGCCAGAGTCACGTACGCTTTTTTGAAGCCAGAAGTCTGACCGACAGTACGGCCATGACGCACTTTAGGCTGTGGGCGACGTTTCACTACGTTAACACCTGCAACTTTTACGTTGTAGGCTTCTTCTACAGCCTTCTTGATCTCAATTTTGTTAGCAGATGGTGCTACAAAAAAAGTAACCTGCTGAGCTTCTTCTTTGAGGAAGGTAGCTTTTTCTGAGACAAGCGGCTTGATGAGGATCTTAGTATAATTCATGTGACCCTACCTCTACTTCAGTCGTTCCTGAACGGATTCAACTGCGCCTTCGAGCAGAACAAGCTGCTTATGACGGAGCACGTCGTATACGTTCAGCTGCTCAACAGACTGTACAGTGATACCTGGAAGGTTACGTGCGGAGAGAACGAGCTTTTCATCGAGGTCTTTCGCTACGATGAGTGCTTTGTTCAGACCGAGTGCTTCAGTAACACCAGCCATGAGCTTAGTCTTTACTTCAGGCAGTTCGATGCTATTAACAACCATGAGATTCTCACCAGCAAGGCGGGAAGACAGAGCCATTTTAATAGCAAGGCGACGAACCTTTTTATTTACCTTAAACCCATAGTCGCGGGGCTGAGGACCAAAAGTCACAGCACCACCACGCCAGATTGGGGAACGGGAAGAACCAGCACGAGCGCGGCCAGTACCTTTCTGACGCCAAGGTTTAGCGCCACCGCCACGAACATCGGAGCGGCCCTTAACTGCGTGGGTGCCTGCACGCTTAGCTGCACGCTGAGCGCGTACAACAAGGTTCAGGATCTCGGGTTTTACCTCGACCTCGAACACTTCAGGAGCCAAGGTGATTTCACCAGCTTCTGCTTTGTTCTGATCGTATAATTTTACAACAGCCACTGTAGTACCCCTTTACTGCTTACGTACCAGTACGAGGCCGTTCTTAGGACCAGGTACTGCACCCTTAACCAGGATGAGGTTCTCATCGGCGCGAACAGCGACGACTTCGAGGTTAGATGTGGTCTGGCGAACGTTACCCATGTGACCAGGCATTTTTTTGCCTTTGAACACTTTACCTGGGAATGTTGCGTGACCAATGGAGCCTGGGGAACGGTGCACTTTTTCGTGACCGTGGGATGCAGGCATACCAGCGAAGTTCCAGCGCTTCATTACGCCCTGGAAGCCTTTACCAATTGTAGTGCCGGTCACACGAACTTTTTCACCTGCAGCAAACATGTCTGCAGAAAGATCCTGACCAACTTCCAGTTCTGGTGCTTCCTCGAGACGAATTTCGCAAGTATTGCGGAACAGACCACGACCAGCTTTTTCAAAGTGACCGCGCATTGCTTTGGTTACGTGCTTTTCTTTAGCTTCACCGAAAGCAATCTGTACTGCATTATATCCGTCAGTAGCCGCATCTTTTTTCTGGATTACTGGGCATGGACCAGCTTCGATAACAGTAACTGCAACAGCAGAACCATCGTTAGCGAAAATACGGGTCATGCCAACTTTGCGGCCCAAGATTCCTAATTTCTCAGTCATGATTACCTCTCGCTAGAGTTTAATCTCAACGTCCACGCCAGCAGGTAGACTGAGCTTTCCGAGAGCGTCAACGGTCTGTTGAGTCGGCTCAAGGATATCCATAAGACGCTTGTGGATGCGCATTTCGAACTGCTCGCGAGACTTTTTGTCTACGTGTACAGAACGGTTGACCGTGAACTTGTGAATGTTTGTTGGGAGTGGGATTGGACCAGCAACCCCTGCACCCGTGTTGCGCGCCGTATCAACGATCTCAGCCACAGCCTTATCAAGGATGCGGTAATCGTAAGCTTTAAGCTTAATTCTGATACGATCACTGCTAACAGTTGTCATAGTTTATTACTCCATATTAGGGATACGAGACCCTTACCTGTGATCATTCCGTGAGGGGAATGATCCAAACTGCAATAAGCAGAAATTTCCTCACGACGGTACAAGATGAAATCTCTGTAAAGTAACGGCTGAACAGATGCATCTTGTCCTAGTAACGACAGAGGACAGGTGAACTCGTTATGAGTCCGAAATTTGTTATTCGTAAATAATGGAGAAAAGAAGAGAGGGATTGTGATGAGTGACAAGCCAGCCTAGCCTGACAACATCAAAAGACCTCTACTCCACTATTTGCGAAGAACGCCCAAATGTCGTCAGCCTAGCCTGAGTATGATTGATAGATACAATATACACAGGGGGCCCGCAGGGGTTCCAAGATGCAAGTGATTAAATACACTTTAAGTTGTATGTGCACCTTACAGTAAAACACGGTCTTTACTGGAACGGCACGACATAATGCAGCATCATGAAACGCCTGCAAATGTCAAAAAACAGCAGAATGGGCTCAACCCATCCTTAACCTCCAAATTTGTGAGGAGGAGTTTTGTGCTTGAGAAAAACGTTGTTCCCCTCAAGCGAGAAAGACTTATATGTGAGACAGGCTCTAACGTCAACACCTTTTTCGCATTTTTTTTACGAAGTGAAGAAATATACTGAGCCTACCCCTTCTAACCAGAAAAGCTCCGGCCACCTTACGGTGACCGGAGCATTATATCGCCTGAGTTCTCAGGTACTAATCTTTATTGCTTACGATTTCTTCAGCAATAGAGTTAGGAACAGGCTCGTAGTGGTCGAACTGCATGGTGAAGTTCGCACGACCCTGAGTTTTTGAACGAAGGTCAGTTGCGTAACCGAACATTTCGGAAAGCGGAACCATCGCATCAATAACCTGAGCGTTAGCACGGGTGTTCATACCCTGTACGCGACCACGACGACCGTTAAGGTCACCCATTACGTCGCCAAGGTATTCCTCAGGTGTAACAACCTCTACGCCCATGATAGGCTCAAGGATCTGAGGACCAGCTTTCTTACAAGCAGCTTTAATCGCCATAGAGCCAGCGATGTAGAATGCCTGTTCAGAGGAGTCAACATCGTGGTAAGAACCGAATACGAGGTTAACTTTAACGTCAACAGTTGGGAATCCAGCGTAAACACCGCTTTTGAGTGCTTCCTGAATACCTTTGTCAACAGCTGGGATGTATTCTTTAGGAATAACACCACCGGTAATGGAGTTAGTGAATTCGTAACCTTTCTCTGGGTTAGGCTCGATTTCAATAACAACATGACCGTACTGACCACGACCACCAGACTGCTTAGCGTACTTGTGATCTTCTTTAGCAACCTTAGTGATAGTTTCACGGTAGGCTACCTGAGGCTTACCAACGTTAGCGTTAACGCTAAATTCGCGGGTAAGACGGTCAACGATGATGTCGAGGTGAAGCTCACCCATACCGGAAATAAGGGTCTGACCAGTTTCGTCATCACCTTTAACACGGAAGGATGGATCTTCTTTAGCGAGCTTAGCAAGAGCTGCGGACAGAGCGTCACGGTCAGCTTTTGTTTTAGGCTCAATAGCAACTTCGATAACTGGATCTGGAATATCGAGAGACTCGAGAACTACTGGACGATCCATCGCGCAGATGGTGTCACCGGTAGATACGTTTTTCAGACCAACAACAGCTACGATGTCGCCAGCGTATGCTTCTTTGATATCCTCACGCTTGTTAGCATGCATCTTAAGAAGACGACCAACACGCTCTTTCTTACCGGTGTTAGCGTTGAAAATGGTCATACCAGTTTCAATTTTACCGGAGTAGATACGGCTGAAGGAAAGGTGACCGATGTATGGGTCAGAAGCGAGTTTGAAAACGAGAGCGGAGAAAGGTTCTTTGTCGTCACATGGACAAGGAATTTTCACTTCTTCGTTATCAGGGTCACTACCTTCCATTGCTGGGATATCAACTGGGCTTGGGAGGAAGTCTACTACCGCGTCAAGCAATGGCTGAACACCCATGTTACGGAATGCAGAGCCACAGAATACAGGCACGATAGAACGTGCGATTGTAGCTTTACGCAAAGCAGATTTAATCTCTTCAGCGGAGAGTTCTTCGCCACCGAGGTATTTTTCGAAGAGTTCTTCGTCTTCTTCTGCTGCTGCTTCCATCATTTCAAGGCGTTTTTCGTCAAACAGGTCCTGCAGGTCTGCAGGAACAGGCTTGATTTCGAACTCAGCACCTTTGGTAGCTTTATCGTAGTAGATAGCTTCGCCGGTTACGAGGTCGATGATACCTTCAAAGTGGTCTTCAGCACCGATTGGAATCTGGAGAGAGATAGGCTTAGCACCGAGACGATCGGAGATCATGCCTACTGCACGCCAGTAATCGGAACCGATACGGTCCATTTTGTTGATGAAGCAGATGCGAGGTACACCATAACGGTCAGCCTGACGCCATACAGTCTCAGACTGAGGCTCAACACCAGCAACAGCGTCAAATACACATACGGAGCCATCAAGAACACGCAGGGAACGTTCTACTTCCATAGTGAAGTCAACGTGGCCCGGTGTATCAATGATGTTAATTCTGTAATCTTTCCAGAAACAGGTAGTAGCAGCAGAGGTAATAGTAATACCACGCTCTTTTTCCTGCTCCATCCAGTCCATGTTGGACTCACCGTCATGTGTTTCACCAATTTTGTGAGACACGCCGGTGTAGTAAAGAATACGTTCAGTAGTGGTAGTCTTGCCCGCATCAATGTGGGCCATGATACCAATGTTTCTCTGTTTTGATACAGCTACTTTAGCAGACACAGCAAGCTCCTCAGATTACCAACGGAAGTGAGCAAAAGCTTTGTTAGCTTCTGCCATACGATGGGTATCTTCTTTCTTCTTCACAGCACCACCACGGCTGTTGAACGCGTCAAGCAGTTCGCCAGACAGACGTGCAACCATGCCCTGCTCGCCACGACCGCGTGCATAGGTGATGATCCAACGGATGGAGAGAGAAACCTGACGGTCAGGACGAACTTCAACTGGAACCTGGTAAGTTGCACCACCAACGCGGCGAGACTTAACTTCCAGATGAGGTTTTACATTTTCAATTGACTTCTCGAAAGCGCGGATTGCGTCTTCGCCGGTTTTCTCAGCGAGAACGTCGAGTGCTTTGTAGAAGATTTTTTCTGCGGTGCTCTTTTTACCGTCAAGCATAAGACGGTTTACAAAACGAGCGGCCAGACGGCTTCCATAAACTGGATCTGGCAAAATCTCACGCTTAGGTACGGGTCCTTTACGAGGCATATCTATATTACTCCATTAACTACTTACTTAGGACGCTTAGCGCCGTACTTAGAACGGCCCTGGCGACGATCTGCAACACCCGCGGTATCGAGAGTACCACGTACGATATGGTAACGTACACCTGGTAAGTCTTTTACACGACCACCACGGATCATAACTACAGAGTGTTCCTGCAGGTTGTGACCTTCACCAGGAATGTAGGCAGTTACTTCGATGCCGTTAGTGAGGCGTACACGAGCTACTTTACGCAGCGCGGAGTTAGGTTTCTTAGGTGTAGTGGTGTAAACACGAGTACAAACGCCACGACGCTGTGGACAAGCCTGCAGCGCTGGGGTTTTCTTACGTTTTACAACCTTCTTACGTTCCTTACGGATAAGTTGGTTGATAGTGGGCATTTTTCCTCCAATGGGAATTAATCAAAGTCGTTCGCTTAGTACAGGATGAGCAGCCCCGTTGTGTGGTGCAACTCAAATCACAACAAAAGCACCAACCAACCTTCAGTGGAGAACTAAAAGTTAGCTAGCAGCTCATCTATTCCAAACGGGGACCCGATGCAGCCCAGCAGCCCGCTCGGCATCGACAGTCAGACCCGTGAAATTTCGAATCAGGTACTTACGTCTTTTTCTTGTGGGGTTCAAGTGATTTTTACTATTTTTTTCGCATATAATAATGTTAACGACCTAGCAAATCGTTCTAACAACCTTTTTTGCCTGCTTGTTCTCTTTTTCACAAAAAATACCTACCGACAACTATCAGAAAACACCCGTTTTTTATCTTCATTTGTACTATTATTCTCAAGCGACGACTTTTTACCTGTTATTTTATTTTTTCTTGACACATGAGCACTATCTTAACCTATTGTTTTTAAAAGAATAAAAAAGGTCAATTTTTACCCTTGACTTTTTGTCTATTTTTTCACAAACCATTCTCAAGCACTAAATAGAATTTTACAGACACAAGCGCAATCGTCTATCTACTTGGTGTGACTACAAGATTGGCTTTATGAAAAACCAAATCGGTAATTCACAAGTTACAAACTTTTATATTCCGGAGGAAGGAAGTTATGTCTAAACTGGTAGCCCCACATGGTGGTAAAGGTCTCGTTTGTTGCCTGCTCGAAGGCGCAGAACTCGAAGCTGAAGTAAAAAAAGCTGAAGGCCTCAAAAAGCTCGACATCTCCGCTCGTGCAAAAGGCGACCTTATCATGATGGGTATCGGTGGCTTCTCCCCACTGAACGGTTTCATGGGTAAAGAAGACTGGAAGAACGTATGTGAAAACTTCACTCTCGCAGACGGTACTTTCTGGCCTGTACCAGTTACCCTTGACGCTTCCAAAGAAGAAGCTGACGCAATCGCAGTTGGTGAAGAAATCGCTCTCGTTCGCAACGGTATTGTTTTCGCTACTATGAAAGTAGAAGAAAAATTTGAAATGACCGAAGCAGACAAAAAATGGGAATGCGACAAAGTTTTCAAAGGTGAAGGCGAAGAGTCTGCTGACGACGTTTTCTGGAAAATCGCTCTTGAAGATCACCCAGGCGTAAAAATGGTTATGGCTCAGAAAGAAGTGAACCTTGCTGGTCCAGTTAAAGTTCTTTCTGAAGGCGAATACCCAGAAGAGTACAAAGGTGTTTACCTCCGTCCTGCAGAAGTTCGTGCAATGTTCGAAGAACGTGGTTGGTCTGAAGTTGCTGCTCTCCAGCTCCGTAACCCAATGCACCGTTCTCACGAATTCCTCGCAAAAATCGCTATCGAAGTTTGTGACGGCGTACTCATTCACTCCCTCATCGGTAACCTCAAGCCAGGTGACATTCCTGCAGACGTACGTGTAAAAGCTATCGACACTCTCGTTGAGCACTACTTTGTAAAAGACAACGTAATTCAGGCTGGCTACCCACTCGACATGCGTTACGCTGGCCCACGTGAAGGTCTGCTTCACGCTACTTTCCGTCAGAACTACGGCGTTAACAACATGCTCATCGGTCGTGACCACGCTGGCGTTGGTGACTTCTACGGTCTCTTCGAAGCTCAGGAAATCTTCGATCGTATTCCTACCCCAGCTGAAGAAGGCAAAGCACTGCTTTGTAAGCCAATGAAAATTGACTGGACCTTCTACTGCTACAAGTGTGACGGCATGGCTTCCCTGCGTACTTGCCCACACACTAAAGAAGATCGCGTAATTCTTTCCGGTACTAAACTCCGTAAAGCTCTTTCCGAAGGCGCAGAAATTCCAGATCACTTTGGTCGTGACGAAGTTCTCGTTATCCTTCGCGAATACTACGAAGGTCTTACTGAAAAAGTTGAAGTTAAAATGCAGGGCGCTGCTTCTGGCGACTCCATGTAGTTTCAACTGCACTGACTATAAAAGGGGGGATCGGATTTCCGATCCCCCCCTTTTTCTTTTCTACCTCAACTTATCATTATATATAGTGCGAAGAGTCTCTACCCTGATCTTACATAGAAAAACATCTAGGAATATAGCGCCAGGCATCTACCATATCGGCATCATGACCTAATGCCTGTCGGTCTAAACTTTGAAGGTAGCTCCAGTAAGCTTGTGAATGATTAGGATGATGCACGTGCGCAAGTTCATGCAATAAAATATACTCCAGCAACTCGGCTGGTAATAACAACAGTCGAGCGTTCAATGAAATTGTTCCTCTGCCTGAACAACTCCCCCACCGACCTTTCTGCATGCGCACCTGAAGCTTTTTATACGGAATACCATGTGCTTCAGAAGCCTTATCCAGCAAATCTGGTAAACATTCTTTCCCACTCCTGATGAGCCAAGATTGGAGAAGATCAACACAGCCCTCTTCTGCAAGCCCTTCCGGCAGGTAAATACAGTTCTCCATTTCAACCGAAAGATGATTGTTTGATGTGCGGATTATTTTATCTGCATCAACTCTTTTTTCCGAAAGTTCTTCTTCAGACATGTACCGGACGCTATATTTTTCTCCGATAGCAAGTAAATCTATCTCATCAGGAATCATCGGCGGTAATGAGGAAACATCTTCTGGAATCTCAAGTTTCTCAGCAACATTTCTAATCCAATCAGCCCGTTTTTCTACGATCTGAGGTAATAAATTTTCTTTGAAACTCAAGGGAACTACCACTTGAAGTCCGCTGTTTCTAGAAACTTTTAGTCGAACGTGTTTCGCTCTTTTGCTTCGAATTACAGTATATTTTATTGTTCCATCAGCACAAAAAATCAAAACACGACTCCTTAAACGTAAAAAAACAGCTAATCTCTTTACCCGCATTTGCAATCACAGTACAGTCTCCAAAATCTTGCGGCTAATCAGGCTCACGGCACGATGCCTGCTCATTAGAAAATTCTAGCCGCAGGACTTAATGATCTACTGCAACCATCTGGAGATTTTTGCATGTCCCTTTCCAAGCGACCTGCTTTCGGCCCTGCAATTGTTGCAATTGCCGGAGCAATTTTTTGCGCACTGAATGCCACACAAAACTTCGATGCTATTTGTATCACAACAGGTTGCGAAGTTTTCAAAGACATTTCAGTATTCGGAATTTCGTTATGGTGGATCGGAACAGCACTGTTCACCACTCTTGCACTATTAAACCTCTTCAAACTTCACACAACCGCACTCATACTTGCTTTAGTCGCCGTTATTATTGATCTCGGCTTTCTTTTGCTCATGGTATTTACAGCACCGTGTGTACCGTGTCTTGGTTTTGCGATCATTCTCTTTTTAGTATTCTTTCTGCAATGCGCAACCCTCAAACGCCGTGCAGCACTCGTCCTTCCAATTTTTATTGTTTGGACACTGGTATTCACACCAAATATTTTTGCCACGGTTAATGAAGAAATGGGCACATGGACAATTTATGGCGAGCAACAACCAGACGTTCAAGTTTTCTTCTCTCCTAGCTGCCAAGCCTGCCTAAAACTGGTTCCGAAACTTTCTCAAAAAGATTCCGGAAAAATTGCCTACTATCCCATCGCCGAAGAAGATGCTGACATCGAAAAAATATTTATCATGCAGCAAGCCATTGCTGATGGATCATCAATGTATGTCGCATTCAACCGCGCGGCACGATCTTCATCTGACTCAATCTCACTACCATTAACTACCCGATTTAAACTTCAATGGAATCTTTTTAGAAATAAATCAAAACTTGCCTCCATGGGCGTTACGCGCATTCCTGTACTCATAACAAACGGTGTGCCAAGTAATTTACTTTCTAACCAACAAACACAAGAAACTAAGGGGGATGTGCTTGATTTCACGGATGACTTTTCCGGCTGCACTGATGACGGAAACATCCCATGCGAGTAGGTAACATTCCTTAGTTATTTTCTTTTTTTGGCAGGCTGGTTGTCCAATCAATTCATTTGAATATGTTGACGCAACCATATAATCACATTATGTGAAAAAAATCATTTGAAACCGAGGGTCAGCGGGTAAGCACTATCGTCCCCTGTTGTCACACTTTTTTTTGGCAAATTACTTGGACAAATAGTGAAAAACGCTTTATAGGGTCTCCCGCTGGAATCCTTTTAGACCAAGCGAAGTATGTCTATGCGACACCAGTTACAAGCTCTTTTATCTGAACATAAACAAGAGATTACCGATGCATGGGTATCTGCCATCTTCGGTACCTACGAAATTGACACAGTCGGCTTTCTGCGTAGTCAGGAGAATGCTTTTTCAAACCCTGTGGGTAACAAAACGAAAATAGCAACTGCCGCACTTATTGATGCACTCGTGGATGACAACATGGACAGCGATGTCGTTACACCGGCAGTAAACGAACTTATTCAGGTTCGCGCTATCCAAAAATTCGATGCGGATCAGGCAATGTCTGTTCTGTTCGTTTTAAAAAACATCATCCGAAAACACATTGTCCCCAAACTTTCTAAGTCCGAAGAATTTGCTGATCTTCTGGAACTAGAATCTAAAATAGATTCTCTGGCACTTGTGGGATTCCGTATTTATTCGGAATGCCGAGATAAAGTGCAGAGAATGCGCGTTGATGAATTCAAAAGGAAGCACTTTCAGCTCTTGAAGAGAGCAGAACGTATATTGGAGAAACCGGTTGGGGAACCGGAATCGTAACAACCAATAGCCTAGCAGCGAGGTAACGGAATGATTATTTCACTTCTCGCGGTTATTGCTTTAGGTATACTTGCCTGGATGGGATCAATGATGGGATTCCAATATGTTCTGGCAGTTTGTTTACCTTACACTGCAGTAATCGTATTCCTTGTAGGTTTCGCATGGCGGATTATCGACTGGGCAAAGCGCCCTGTTCCGTTCAGCATTCCTACTACAGGTGGCCAACAGAAGTCCCTTCCTTGGATTAAGCCTGCCACCCTCGATAACCCTAGCAATAGCAAGGGTGTTTGGGGACGCATGATCCTTGAAGTACTTATGTTTCGCTCCCTGTTCCGCAACACTAACGTTTCAATCGAAGGCGACCGCGTAGTCTACTGGTCCTCAAAGTTCCTGTGGCTCTTCGCACTCATCTTCCACTACTCTTTCCTTATTATTTTTGTACGTCACTTCAGGTTCTTCGCCGAGCCGGTACCGTTTTTCGTAAACGCTATCGAAATGTTCGACGGCATCCTGCAGATTGGTGCTCCACGTCTGTACATGACTGGTCCACTGATTCTTGTAGCGCTTGCATACCTGATCGGTCGCCGTCTCTTTAATCAGAAAGTGCGTTACATCTCTCTTTTGAGCGATTACTTCCCACTTTTCCTGATTTTCGGCCTCTGTGCTACCGGCGTTGCAATGCGCTACTTCCTGAAAGTAGACATTGCTACTGTTAAAGTTTTCGTTATGAGCTTGCTCCACTTCGCACCGGACACAGCAGCTCTGGCAAAAATCGGCAGCATTTTCTACGTGCACATGTTCTTCCTCACAGTACTCCTTATGTACTTCCCGTTCAGTAAGCTTATGCATGCTGGCGGCGTATTCCTTAGCCCAACCCGTAACATGGCAAACGACACTCGTATGAAGCTGCACGTGAACCCATGGAACCCGGAAAAAGTGTACCGCACATACGAAGAATACGAAAACGAGTTCAGGGTGCCTATGTTTGAGGCAGGTCTCCCGGTAGTGAAAAAGCCGGAGGATAAGGAGTAGTTATGTCTAACATACCATCCGCAGAAGAGCTGATTAAAGTCAGCTACGATATGCCAAGTGAAAACTGGATGGACACTAAGCCTGAAATTACTGAAGGCGCAGTGGCTTATCCAGCTAAAAAAGCAACCATGGAACCTCTTGGAATGCCTAATCCACACGATTGGAATCCATTTGAGGAAGATTGGCATCTCCCTGAAAACTGGGAAGAGATCATCTACAATGGTTTGAAAGAACGTCTTGAAAAATATCGTTCTCTTAAACTTTTCATGGACATCTGTGTTCGCTGTGGTGCCTGTGCTGATAAGTGTCACTACTTCATCGGTTCCGGCGACCCTAAAAACATGCCTGTACTGCGTGCAGAGCTGCTCCGTTCTGTTTACCGTAAAGACTTTACCACTGCCGGTAAAATCCTTGGTAAACTTGCCGGTGCACGCAAGCTCGACAAAGACGTAATTAAAGAGTGGTTCTACTACTTCTACCAGTGTACTGAATGTCGTCGCTGTTCCCTGTACTGCCCATACGGTATTGATACCGCTGAAGTTACCATGATGGCTCGTGAGTTGCTGCATGAACTCGGTCTTGGTCTGCACTGGATCATGGACCCTGTAAGTAACTGTAACCGTACAGGTAACCACCTTGGTATTACTCCTCATGCTTTCAAAGAAATTGTAGAATTCCTTTGTGAAGACATTGAAGAAGTTACCGGTATCTCAATCAACCCTCCTTTCAACGAACCTGGTCATGAAGTTCTCTTCATCACCCCTTCTGGTGACGCATTTGCGGAGCCGGGCATCTACACCTTTATGGGTTACCTGATGCTCTTCGAAGAAATCGGGCTTGATTACACCTTATCCACATACGCATCTGAAGGCGGTAACTTCGGTCTCTTCACATCATCCAGCATGATGAAGAAACTGAACGCTAAGATGTACGCTGAAGCAGAACGCTTAGGCTCCAAGTGGATTCTCGGTGGTGAGTGTGGTCACATGTGGCGTGTTATCAACCAGTACATGTCTACTATGAACGGCCCAACTCCTTCTTGCATGGAAACACCAGTAAGCCCAATTACCGGTACCGTGTTTGAAAACGCACGTGAAACCAAAATGGTTCACATTGCTGAGTTCACCGCTGACCTCATTAAGCACAACAAAATTCGCCTTGATCCTTCACGTAACGATCATCTCAAGACAACATTCCACGATAGCTGTAACCCGGCTCGTGCTATGGGTCTTCTTGAAGAACCACGTGAAATCATGCGCGCAGTTTGTAATAACTTCTACGAAATGCCTGAAAACACCATTCGCGAGCAGACCTTCTGCTGTGGCGCTGGTTCCGGTCTCAACACTGATGAGATTATGGAAATCCGCATGCGTGGTGCTCTTCCTCGTGGTAACGCTCTGCGTTACGTACAGGAAAAACATGGTGTTAACATGATGTCTTGTGTTTGTGCTATTGACCGTGCAACTCTGCCTCCGCTTGCTGATTACTGGGCACCGGGCGTAGATATTGCCGGCGTACACGAGCTTGTCGCTAACGCCCTCGTAATGAAAGGCGAGAAAAAGCGTACCATGGACCTCAGGCAGGAAGAACTGCCAGGAATGGAGGATGAATAATCATGTATAACAGCAAGTATGTTATCTCCGGACTGGTAATCTTTTTAGCCGTTTTTTCTTACCCTTTCTGGGGCAATCTGGCTTCCAAAGACTACAATGGTCCTAAACTGAGCCTGCCTGCTGACCAAAAGCAGTGCATTGAGCCTGTTGAGTTTATGCGCGCTGAGCACATGACTCTTCTGAACCAGTGGCGCGACTCTGCACTTCGTGACGGCAAGCGTGTTTATGTTGCATCTAACGGTGCAACATGGGAAGCAAGCCTGCAGAAAACCTGTATGAGCTGTCATACCAATAAGGCTGAGTTCTGTGACACCTGTCACCTTGAGAACGCCGTGGAACCATACTGTTGGACTTGCCACGTTCCGCCTAAGGGGAATGAATAATGAAACGTAGCAGAAGACAATTCCTTAAGGTTGCCAGCCTTTCTGTTGCAGGTCTTGGTGCTCAGCTTGCCGCTGGTGGCATGACCAAAGCAGCTGCTGCTGTTAAACCTAGTTATAAAGAAGACGCTCTTGCGCTTAAAGCTAAGCGCTGGGCTATGGTTATCGATACTCGTGAGTTTGCTTCTAAAGAAGACTTTGATGCTTGCATCAATGCTTGTAACCATGCGCACAACATCCCGAACATTCCAGGTAAATCTGAAATCAAGTGGATTTGGAAAGACGCATACGAGCACACCTTCACTGAAACTAAAAACAAGTATCAGTCTAAAGAAATTGAAGATCGCGAATACTTCATGCTCTGCAACCATTGCGAAAACCCTCCATGTGTTCGCGTATGTCCAACTCAGGCTACTTACAAGCTTGAGAACGGCATCGTTGCTATGGACTACCATCGCTGCATCGGTTGTCGTTTCTGCATGGCTGGCTGCCCATTCGGCGCGCGTTCATTCAACTTCACTGATCCTCGTCCTTACATCAAAGACATCAACCCTAAGTTCCCTACCCGTATGATCGGTGTAGTTGAAAAGTGTAACTTCTGCGTTGAACGTCTTGATGAAGGCAAGCTTCCAGCTTGTGTTGAAGCCGCTCCGGGTAAAATTCACTTCGGCGACCTTTCCGACCCTGAGTCTGAAGTTCGTAAGTTGCTTGAAGAGAACTACACCCTCCGTCGTAAACCTGCATTAGGCACTGAGCCTGGTGTATTCTACATAATTTAGGAGGCCATCATGCTCGAAAAAGTTTTGAAAGGATCTCCAAAGTACTACATGTGGTTGGCTTTCCTTGGCGGTATTATCGGCGTTGGTGTAATCACCTACTTGTTCCAGCTTAAATACGGTCTCGGCCTTACAGGCATGAACCGTGACGTAACCTGGGGCTTCTACATTGCCCAGTTTACCTACCTTGTAGGTATTGCTGCTTCCGCTGTTATGCTGGTTCTCCCAGCATACTTCCACGGCTACAAGCACTTTAAAAAGATCATCATTTTTGGTGAATTCATGGCAATCGGCGCAGTTGTTATGTGTATGCTCTTTATCGTTGTTGATATGGGTATGCCTCAGCGTATGCTGAACGTAATGCTGCACCCGACTCCGAACTCCGTTATGTTCTACGACATGCTGGTTCTTATCGGGTACCTTTGCCTTAACGCTATCATCGGTTGGAAAACTCTTGAGTGCGAACGTTTCCAGGTTGCTTACCCTAACTGGGTAAAATACCTCATTTACACCTCTGTAATTTGGGCGTTCTCTATCCACACCGTTACTGCGTTCCTTTCACAGGGTCTTCCGGGTCGTCACTACTGGCTCACTGCTATTCTGGCTGCTCGCTTCCTCGCGTCTGCATTCTGCGCAGGTCCAGCACTTCTTCTTCTCCTCCTTATGGTTGTGAAGAAACTTGCTAAATTTGAAATTGGTAAAGAAGCTATTAAAACTCTTACCATTATCATTACCTACGCAATGTGCATCAACGTGTTCTTCTTCCTCTGTGAAGTATTCACCGCATTCTACTCCAACATCCCAGGTCACATGCACCCGCTTCACTACCTCTTCGCAGGTACAGAACAGGGTCTTCCTTGGGTAACTTACTGGATGTGGATTGGCGCAATCTTCGCTATCGCTAGCCTTGCATTGCTCATTCCTACTTCCCTGCGCGAAAACATGAAGATCCTTCCATGGGCTCTCGGCATGCTCGTTCTCGCAACTTGGATTGACAAAGGTCTTGGTCTCATCGTTGGTGGTTTCGCACCATCACCATTTGAGACTTGGGCAACATACGCTCCTACTGTACCTGAGCTGCTGATCTCTCTCGGCATCTTCGGTGTGGGTGCATTCATTGTGTCCATCCTTTGGAAAATCGCTATCGACGTTAAGAAAGAAGCAGGCACTCTGTAATCTTTCTTTTCCAAGAAAAATTAGGGTCTGTCTTTTAGACAGACCCTTTTTTTATACATACAAATTTTTTATTCGTTCAATTTTAACACATTATGAAAAAATATATCCCAACCACATTATTACAACACGCACGTCATTGTAGCTCCTCTAATGACAATGCCCCTACTTCTTTTCCTTCCCCTTTCTATAACAATGATCTGGCAACCCATGAAAGGACTCCTGTAGAACTTCCTGACCTGATCAACACACTAGCACAACGCAATATTGATGCTATGTCACCCTCCCGCAATCAAAAGAAACAGAATAAAGCAGCATTGCGTTCTGTTTTACACTCAATATTTTCTTCGTAATTCCTTCCCAGCTCAAAGTCTTTGTTCATTTCAGTCCCACCTATAATGACATAATTTTTCTTTGGAATTTAATACACATCGAGCATGTTTTAGACTACGCTACCTAGTTTATAAGCAGCAGAGCAATATGGCTTTCATATAAGCGCCTAAAAATGCGGCAATATGTCTCGTTTTCCTTTTCAACTCACGCTCCCCCCCCTCCGAACTCCAGAACCTGCGGCGTATTACAATTGCTGCTGCTTACCTTGTATGAAGTTGCATATTTTCGGGGTAAAATGAGACACCCGCATTGCATAGTGCCTTTTTTTAAATGCAAATATGCTTTTTCTGGCTCAGGTGTATAACGAACCTATTATGAATCAAGGCTCTTTCTACGGTTTGTAAGACAAAGGAAGTTAAATGACATCCCCACAGGTGATGCTTGAAGTTGAACATCTTACTAAAATTTTTGGAGCGAATCCTAAACGAGCCTTGCCGTTACTAGAACAAGGCATCTCTAAAGAAGATATTTTTCAAAAAACAGGACTAACCGTAGGCGTTCATGACGCATCATTTTCAGTGTATGAAGGAGAAATTTTCGTCATAATGGGGCTTTCTGGCTCGGGAAAATCTACACTCGTCCGTATGCTGAATAGGCTGATTGAACCAAACTCCGGAAGCGTTACCATGCGTGGAAAAAATATTACTACCATGACGCATGATGAACTGGTTCAGTTCAGACTCCATAATATGAGTATGGTGTTCCAATCCTTCGCCCTTATGCCGCACCTATCTGTTTTAGAAAACGCAGCGTTTGGCCTTGAGCTTGCCGGAGTGGCAAAACAGGAACGTTCTAAAAGAGCTCTTCAAGCGTTAGAGCAAGTTGGTTTATCCGGTTGGGAAAACTGTAAGCCAGAGAATCTTAGCGGCGGCATGCAACAACGTGTCGGGCTTGCCCGTGGGCTGGCTGTTGATCCAGAAATTATGCTCATGGATGAAGCTTTTTCTGCTCTTGATCCCCTCATTCGTACTGAAATGCAGGACGAGCTTTTAATGCTTCAAGAAAAATACCGACGAACAATTATCTTCATTTCGCATGACCTTAATGAAGCTCTTCGCATTGGTGACCGCATAGGCATCATGGAAGGCGGCAAGCTCATTCAAGTGGGAACACCTGAAGACGTCCTGCAAAATCCAGCCAACGATTATGTAAAGGCATTCTTCAAAGGGGTAGATCCCACCAGTGTTCTCAGCGCAAAAGACATAGTATCAAAGTCCCACCCTACTATTATCATTACAAAGGGCGGAAACTTAAGAGCTGCACATGAAATACTTAGTGCAAGTGAACGTGACTATGCGTTTGTGCTCGACCCGCAACACAGATTGCAAGGGGTTGTCTCTACAGATTCAATCGTCGAACTGCTCAAAGAAAAAAATCCCGACAGAACACTGCGGGATGCCTTCCTTCAAAATATTGAGGCTGTTAACGAAGATGACAGCATGCAAGATATTCTTCCACTGGTGGCACAAAGCCAGAACCCTGTGCCTGTGACAGATAGTAACAACAAGTTTAAAGGTGTTGTTTCCAAGGCGCGCTTCCTGAACACCTTGCATCGAAGCAGTGACAACACAGATAATACGGACATACTGACAACAGAAGGAGCCTAGCATGTTTGAAGATAAAGTTATTCCGCTGGATGTCTGGATAACCGACGGCATCAACTGGCTCGTGGATAATCACAGGGCTCTTTTCCTCAAACTTAAATGGCCGGTTGAACAAACTCTTAATGGTATTGACCATGGGCTGAACGCACTTCACCCCCTCATCATTATTGCGGCTGTATTACTCATTGCGTGGCGTATTGCCGGATGGAGAGTATCCCTATTCTCTGTTCTGTCACTAGTCTTTGTCGGATTACTAGGACTATGGGAAGATACAATGACCACGTTAGCTATGGTTGTATCGTCTGTACTTTTCTGCATTATCGCGGGGGTTCCCCTCGGCATCTGTGCTGGGAAAAATGACCGTTTTGAACGAATTATTCGACCAATTCTCGACGCAATGCAAACGACGCCGTCATTCGTGTACCTTGTTCCTATTGTAATGCTTTTTTCTATCGGCAACGCCGCCGGTGTTCTTGCCACCATTATTTTCGCGCTACCACCAATTGTCCGTTTAACAGGACTCGGCATACGACAAGTTCCACGAGAACTTGTTGAAGCAGCTGAAGCCTTCGGCGCAACAAACTGGCAGGTACTTGCTAAAGTACAAATCCCTTTGGCACTTCCAACAATACTGGCAGGATTAAACCAAACTATCATGATGGCACTGTCCATGGTTGTTGTGGCTGCTCTTATCGGCGCAGGCGGTCTTGGCTCACCGGTAGTACTGGGACTTAACTCATTGGACATTGGTATTGCTGCAATCGGTGGTATTGGAATCGTACTCATGGCTGTCATGCTCGATAGAATCACTCAAGCTGCTGCAAAAAAACGATACTAAGCTGTATTTTTTACGGAGAAACACTTTCTTTGGAGGATGTCCCCTATGTTAAAAAAAATTGCATTCACAGTACTCTTTGTATGTCTGGCGGTTCCTGCATTCGCCATTAACATGCACCCTGGTAAAGGCATTACGATCCGGCCAGCACGTGCTACATGGTCTACAGGCTACTTTCATGCCCTTATTGTTGAAAAAGGCTTGAAAGAACTTGGCTACACCGTAAAAAAGCCTAAAGAACTTCCTGTAGCGCTGTTTTACAAAACACTCTCTCTCGGCGATGTTGACTACTGGGCAAACGCATGGCTTCCGCTTCAAAACAATCACTTAGAGCGTTTTAAAGATACGATCTCTCCCATCGGCTATGTTCTCGAAAAACAGGCTCTACAAGGCTATATGGTCGATAAAAAGCATGCAGACGCTCTTAATATTAAATCGTTGGAAGACTTTAAACGTCCAGAAGTTCGCAAAGCTTTCGATAAAGACGGTGACGGGAAGGCAGACCTCACAGGTGCCCCTCATGGTTGGGAAAGCGTTAAAGTTATAAAAAGGCACCTTGAAGAATATGGTCTTAAAGACGATGTCGAACAAGTCAGTGCTTCGTACGAAGCAGGCATGGCAGCAAACATTGCCGCATTCAACAGCGGTGAACCTATTTTTTACTACACATGGACTCCAAGCTGGACAGTATACAAACTCAAACCGGGTGAGGATGTTGTTTGGATCAATGTTCCATTTAATATCCCGACATCTGACGACAAGGATGCCAAAAAACTTATGCGCTTAAACGATGTCGACGGTGCAGCAACTAACCCGATTAATATGGGATTCAGCGTTGCAGACATCCGTGTTGTGGCAAACAATAAATTCCTTGAACAGAATCCTCCTGCACGAAAATTTCTTGAACTGTTCACTATCAATATTTCTGACTTAAGCACCCAGTATGCAAAACTAATGGAAGGTGAAAAGTCGCCAAGGGATATTGAACGCCACGCTAACAAGTGGATTGAAGAGAACCAAGACGTTTGGAACAGCTGGCTCGATCAAGCACGCCGTACCATTCGCTAGTGACTTCCCCAAATAAAAAAAGCCCCGCCTTCAAAAGAAAGCGGGGCTGCTTTTTTATATCAGAGAACTAGATGTAGTTTGCAACAAGGATAACAACGCCGCATACAGCTGCGGTTGCAATACCCATGCTACCACCTGGAGTCATGTACGCAATCTTCTTTGCAGCAGATTTTGCTTCACGACGAAGTTTGTAACTCATTGCGCATGGCAGCAAGATACAAATAACTGCTAATGCAGCACCAGCATGAGCCAGCGCAGCAATAAAGCCACCCGGAGCAAGCAGGGATGCAATCAGTACTGGAATGAATACAATGAATGTTGTTCCAAGGCGCTCTTTACTTGTATTACCGCGACGCAGGGTCTCCGCCATCAGGTCAAATAAAGACAGTGCGACCCCGAAGAAAGAAGTAATAAGAGCAAATGCCGCGAAGACAGAAAGAATAGTCTGAATAACAACAGAACCGTTGCACATAGACTTAATCAAGGAGTCAACGCTACCGCTCATGTTTACGATCTGATCCATCGGCACGCTACCGAGAGAAAGGAACAACCACAGCATGTAACAAAGAAGAGGAAGCAAAGTTCCCCAGAACATAATGCGGACGAGCTGCTTGGTATTTGTACCTACAACGGATGTCACGCTAGGGATACAGAAGTGGAAAGAGAAGGAAGCAAATAAAACCGGAATAGCACCTACAAGGTATTTGTAATCCGGAGCTACATCCATCAGAACATGAACATCAACAGTTGTGCTAAGAGTCGCAAAAGCAATTGCCATAGCGCCAAGCATGCTCAGGAAGAACAAGCTGTTGAAGCGTACAATAGCATTAGTGCCAAGGAAGATAATGACTGCCATGGCCACAGCAAAGGCTACGGCACAAACACCGGTGCTGAACGGATCACCGTTGACACCAATTGCACGGGCAATAATGCCACCCATTGCTGTTACGTATGCCACAAGAACTGCATATAAAAGGAAAGCCAGACAAACAACGGCAATTACCTGCCCCCATCTGCCAAGAACTTTCTTAACCATCATATTTACATTCAAGCCCGCACCGAGCTGAAGATTTACTTCAAGCAAAAGAAGCGAAGTGTAGAATGCCAGAGCCCACATGACCAGAAGCAGTACCATGCTGACTTTAAAGCCTAGAAAACCAATAGCCATTGGTAAACCAAGCATGCCCGCACCAATCGTGGTACCGGCTACAACACAGACTGCGTCCAGAGATTGTGACTTCATAATGTATAACCCCCATAGGTCATTTGTGCTCGCGCCTACACCTTAGAACAAACAACAGTGCCCGTTCCCTGCTTCAACCATTTTTGAAACAGAGCGGTTAACACTTTTACTAGTGATACTTGAAAGAATAAAAAGCGTGACGGCACTATCCGCTCTTTGCAGGGCTACTATTATTTTATAATGTAAAACCAACAAAGTTGTGTGCAGCGAGACAGTAACGATACTAGCTTGTACAGTTGCGCGATTAATCTTTATAGTCAGCACCAAGTACACGCTCAGGTGAGACAAGGTCAAGCACTGTAATGCATATTTTTTACGTTTCTGACAAAAAACAGCACTTTCAACCTGTTATAGAAAACCGTACATAGCAGCGGTACAATAGTCTTTTTTACAATAATGTACAGTGAATCTACATTTTTGTTTTGCAGTTTAACATTAATGTTTAATTCGACGTTGTCATTTTTGTACAAAAATCTTCCTTGCATCATTCAGAAAAACTCACTATTAACCCTTCGTCTCGCTTTTAAAAAGTGAGTACGCGCGTACTTTTTGTTTTATTTTTTCAATGTATTACAAACAGTTATTGAATCGTAGACCCCTTGTTTTTCAAGTTGTTTTATATTCAATATACGGCGAAGACCTCCAGACCGATCCGAAATTTCAAACGGACCGCGCCTGTGTCCTACCCTATGTGTTTAATTATCTCATGGAGGATACACTGTGCGTTCACACGCTCTCTTCAGCAGGCGAACATTTCGCCCTGCGTTACTCAATACCCTCTCTTCAGGCTATAATCTTTCACAATTTGTCAAAGATGTCGTTTCCGGCTCAACAGTAGGCATTGTCGCCTTGCCATTAGCTATGGCTTTTGCCATCGCCAGCGGCTGTACTCCGGAAAAAGGCCTTTTTACAGCAATTGTAGCTGGATTTATTATCTCTGCCATTGGCGGTTCACGCTTCCAGATTGGCGGTCCTACAGGTGCATTTGTTGTTATTGTTGCAGGCATTATCGCAAGACACGGATATGAAGGGCTTGTTGTTGCCACTTGTATGGCGGGCGTTATTTTGCTTGTCATGGGATTTTGTGGTCTTGGCAGACTGCTCAAATTCATTCCATACCCTGTGACAACAGGATTTACGACCGGTATCGCACTCCTTATCTTTACAACCCAGATTAAGGATTTGTTCGGACTGCAGCTTTCAGAGATTCCGGCGTCCTTTATCCCCAAAGTTACAACTTTGGCACAAGCATCACCTACTGCTCACATTGATTCCATCACTGTTGCCGGTGTCACACTTGTTACAATTTTCCTTACCCGTAAATTTTTCCCACGCTTTCCATCGCATATAGCAGGCATTCTTGCTGCCTCTGCGGTAGCACTTTTAGGCGGACTCGACGTTGCTACAATCGGAACCCGATTCGGCGGTATTCCCGCAGCTCTGCCAACATTTGCATTTCCGGAAAACCTCACCGGCCTTGCTGTCACCATGTTTCCAGATGCAATCACAATTGCGCTGCTTGCTGCCATTGAGTCTCTGTTAAGCGCAGTTGTTGCTGACGGTATGACAGGCGAACGCCATCACTCTTCTACCGAGCTTATCGGGCAAGGTGTTGCTAACATTGCATCTTCTTTCTTTGGCGGCATTCCGGCTACCGGTGCTATAGCCCGAACAGCTACAAACATCCGTGCTGGTGCATTCTCACCTGTTTCCGGTATGGTTCACGCAATCGTTCTTGCATTATTTGTAAAATTCTTTGCTCCGGTTGCTTCTGCCATCCCGCTTGCAAGCCTTGCAGGTGTTCTTACCTATGTTGCATGGGACATGAGTGAACTGCCAAAGTTCATCCATATCCTCAAAGCTCCTAAGTCTGACGCCGCTGTTATGGTTTCAACCTTCTTACTCACAGTTCTTATTGACCTTACAGTTGGCGTGCAATTCGGTGTCGTTCTCGCTGCGCTGCTGTTAATTGGTCGAATCAGCGACGCGACTCAGTTCCAGAACTGGGAACGAACAAAGGCTGCACCGGTTAAACATGCACCTTCATGGAACAGTGAAATTGAAATTTATGAAATCAACGGCCCGTTCTTCTTTGGATGTGCAGACCGCTTCTCACAAACCTTTTCATTAATGCGTAAGCCACCGCGCGTTATCATTTTCAGAATGCGCCATGTTCATACTATTGATGCAACAGCGCTGCACGCCATTGAGCTTGTTCTTCTGCAAATGCAGCAGCTCAACGTGCATGTACTCTTTTCCGGAGTTGATGACTCTATTCAACGGCAAATGGTTCGTTTCGGATTGCTTAAATTCATAAGTAAAGATGACATCTGCCACTCCTTTGGGACAGCGTGGAAAAAAGCCCACAAACTGGTTCAAGACGCTGAGTCAACAGCAACCACGACTCCCGCGGTTGCATAAGTTCTCACACCTAAAAAGCCCTGCACAAACACTGTGCAGGGCTTTTTTTGTTCCATTCTTCCAATTAGTCATTGTCTTTTCAGGGTATTCTGTATTTTTCGGTGTATAGCATTCCGATTAACACACTGAGTATGCTATCGTACTCATAGATTTTTTTACTATTACCCCAGCGAGAGCCATGACTACACAGCAATCACCTTCTTTTGAAGTCCTGAGCAACCCTGAAGAAACAACAATATCTCTTTCAGGCACTTGGACAACTTTGCATCTGGATTCAGTGGAGCGTTTATTTTTGAGCTCCCTGCTGAATGCTGCGCATTCGATTGTGCTCAATCTGACGAATATTACCAAACTGGATACGAACGGTGCATGGATAATTGAGCAGTACAAACGGCAGGCCAAAGCAAAAGGAAAAGATTGTTCCGTTACCGGAGCGAAAGAGAAAGATAAAATTCTGCTGACCACCGTAGAAAAACGATCTGAAGAAAAAGCAAAAGATAAAAGCGACCCGTTTATAATCACCTTATTTTACGATACAGGACGTTGCTTTATTGACCAGCTCAAAATCACCATTAATATCGTCGGCTTTCTTGGTGAAGTGGTGACCACACTGGTACGCTCTATATTCAACCCAAAACGTTTTCGCTTAACAGCTCTGTTCTATCATCTGGAACACGTAGGTATTCGCGGCATCCCGATTATTGCCCTGCTTTCATTTCTTATCGGTATGGTGCTCGCGTATATGGGAGCACAGCAGCTCCAAAAATTTGGTGCGCAAGTTTTTGTAATTCAGCTTGTTCAAATTTCGGTTCTTCGTGAACTGGGAATTCTTCTCACAGCTATCGTCATCGCCGGTCGTTCCGGTTCTGCCTTCACAGCACAAATTGGTGCAATGATCTCCAATGAAGAAATCTACGCAATGAAAACATCGGGCTTAAATCCCGTTGACACGCTGGTCATCCCGCGTGTTTTAGCACTTCTCATCATGCTTCCTATTCTCGGGTTCATTGCAGACATCATGGGACTTTTAGGCGGGGCGCTCATGGTATGGCAAACATTAGACATCAGCCTCCACGGCTTTGTCGTACGTCTTCATCAAACACTTAATATTTGGGATTTCTACGTCGGGATGGTCAAGGCACCGTTCTTTGCGATTATTATTGCAACCATCGGCTGTTTCCAAGGACTGCAAGTTACCGGAAGCGCAGAGTCTGTCGGCAGACTCACAACCACATCGGTTATTGAGTCCATTTTCGCTGTCATTGTTATTGATGCCGGCTTTGCAATCTTCTTCGCCGCCATCGGGATTTAACCATGAATGACGTTATTCTTTCTTTAGAAAATGTCCGAACACAGTTCGGAAAAAATATTATCCACGACGGGGTAAATTTAGAACTCCGGCGTGGAGAAATTCTTGGCGTCATTGGAGGCTCCGGCTCCGGCAAGTCTGTTTTATTACGAACCATACTTGGCTTAAACAAACATACAGCCGGCTCCATTAAAATATTCGGCAAAGAATACCATACCCTTACAGTTGAAGAAAAACATTCAGTCGAACAACGTTGGGGAGTTCTCTTTCAAGACGGCGCTCTCTACTCCTCATTGACAGTTCTAGAAAATGTTGATGCTTCACTGAAGGAATATACAAAAATCAGCGACAATACTCGCAGAGAAATTGCTTTACTCAAGATATTTATGGCTGGGCTTCCCATTGAGTCGGCAAACCTTATGCCTTCAGAGTTGTCAGGCGGTATGCGTAAAAGAGCCAGTTTAGCCAGAGCGCTTGCCATGGATCCGGAAATTTTGCTTCTGGATGAACCTACAGCAGGACTGGACCCGATAACAGCCGGAGCATTTGATGACCTGTTAAAAACTCTACAACATGCTCTTGGATTTACAGTATTTCTTGTCACACACGATTTAGACACACTCAATACAATTTGTGACAGAGTTGCTGTTTTAGCGGAAAAGCGCATCTACGCAACAGGAACAGTCGAAGAACTTTCAAAAAATCCGTATCCATGGATACAGGACTATTTCAACGGGCCACGCGGGCGCAGCGCCAATTCGGCGAAGTGCGGGGAGAAATAACATGGAAACACGAGCACACTACATTATGGTCGGCGCCTTTATTATCGCCTCTTTCATTCTCGGTTTTGCTTTCATCTTGTGGGGAGTCGGAAGCAGAGCAGAAACAACGGATATTCCTTATGACATTCTGTTTAAAGACAGTGTGGACGGACTATCCATTTCTAACCCTGTACTGTTAAACGGCGTACGGGTGGGGAAAGTTACAGATATTATTCTCAGTCAGGATCGTCCGGAAGATATTCGCGTTCGTATTCTTGTGAAGCCGATGACACCTATCAGAGACGATTCCCGAGCCAAGCTTGTACCTATCGGCATCACAGGACAGTCGGCAGTTTTCATTTCCGGCGGAACCGCAGCAAGTCCTCTGCTGAAACCTATCTACAAGGGTAACATTCCCCTTATCAAAACTGTTCCTTCACCAATCGAAGAAATGTTCAAGGTATTACCTGAAATGCTGACCACAGGGAAAAAGCTTCTCAAAGATCTACGGAAAGTTGTTGATGAGGAAAACCGCCAGAACATCAAAGAATTTCTTGCAAACATCAACTCGTTCTCAGACACCCTCGTAAAAAGCGAAGAAAACATCCAGCTTGCTCTTGAGAACATTAAAAACGCCGCAGCACAAACAGAACAGGCCATGGAAAAAACTAAACATGCCGCTTCTACTATTGACGGATACGTTGCGAAGCAACTTACACCGACAACGGACAAAATAGGTGTGCTGGTTAAACGAATTGATCTGCTGGTTAAAAACATGGAACCGGGATTAACAAGGTTCAGTAAAAGCGGACTGGATGACATAAACTCCCTTATTAATGAAAGCAAAACGCTTGTTAATACGCTGGAAAATATTGCGCAAAGACTTAACAGCAACCCTAAGCAATACCTGCTTGGAAAAACCGTACCTGAATACCAGACACCATAGGAGCATTTATGCGCAAACGTATCGTTAACCTACTTATACTTTCCTTGGTACTCTTCTGTACTGGTTGCGCGTTTGATGTTGGGCTGACACCCCCAGCAGCTTCAGAAAACTACATGCTGGCGGTCTCAACCGATACTCCGGTTCACCCCACCAGCGCCAATATACCTACGGTCTCTGTTTCACGGCCACAGACAAACGCCTTCCTCAACTCCACAGGAATTGCAATCATACAACCTGACCAGAAGGCACTGTATTATGCTAAAGGGCAATGGGCGACGGTATTACCGGAAATGATGCAGGAGGCCGTTGTTCGTTCATTAAACTCAACGCAGCGAGTACGCGCTTTCTATAATACACAACCGGGGATCTCTTCAGACTATAGACTGGTCTGGAGCATTGAAGATTTTTACGCAAAATACAGCGCTGAAAAATCACCGCCTACTATTGCTGTCACTCTTACCTGCTGGCTTATCGATGTAGACAACCTGTCACAGCCTGCAATGTCTTCGGTATTTACAGGACAACAGGCAGCTTCTGCCAAAGGATTGGAACCTATCGTTGCTTCCTTTAACAGTACCGTCGAAACACTGCTCTCAGATATGAACATGTGGGTAGCCAACACAATTCAAACTCAAGAACGGCAAAAAGCTCTGTACTCTTCACGAAACGGAGCCGCATCCCAATAGGCCCCACCCTGTATGGCGGATAGCTCCCCGTGGAAAAACAACTTTTCAACTATAGAAACGCCGTACCTGCTACGGCGTTTCTGCGTTTCTAACAGCTGCAAGCACTCTTGAATGAAGAAATGCACTCTTTTCATCTGGTGTTATTGAATTTTTTGGTAAAAATTAGTATCAATAGAATCACTATCGCTTTGTCATCTAGAATTTTCATTGTGCCTGTAACAGACAAAGCCGTAACCGGAGGGAATATATGAAGATTGACAAGTTGAGTTTTCAAATAGCCGGACAGCTCCTTGAAGGACGTAAATCTTTCAGAGAAATTGCACAGGAGCTTGCTGTTGCGGAAAACACAGTCCGCTCACGTATCAATAAGATGCAAAAAGAAGGCGTAATGGATATTGTTGCGCGTCTTGATGTAGAAAAGCTTCCGGGTCACACAATGGTTTTCACCGGCGTGCTGCTTGATGAGCGTGATCTTTTTGCTAAGTGTCAGGAATTAAGTCAGCTTCGCGGTGTTGTTTCCGGCGCTGTTGTAACAGGACGCTTTGACATTATTTTAACACTTCTTCTTCGTGACGGTTACGGTCTTCTGGAATTTTACTCTGAAGAAATGTCTAAAATTGAAGGCATTCGTTCTGTGGAAAGCTTTGTTGTTTATAAAGGCTCAAACCTGATGACTCCGTACATTCTTGATCCGAACACTCTTCCTGAATAACATTTAGATTCAGGCATCTACCTGTTTTTTTCAGGTTGCCTTAAACTTCCCTCCTGTTTTTCTCAGCTCATAACAGCGGAGCGGGACAACTGTATGTTGCCCCGCTCCTGTCATATGTGGTTGTTGTGGCTACCAGACTCTCGTCTAGTCACCGACTGGTTCTATATTAACAGCGCACACCTTTACCTCGGCTATACCGGACTCAGGACATTCTGCACTGTTTGTTAATACATTAGCAGCAGCTTCCGCAAAGTGGAACGGGATGAACACAGTTCCATCCACAGCTTTTTCAGAAAGCTTAACCGTCACACGAATCGTTCCCCGACGTGAGGAAACTTTCGCCATATCACCGTCTTTCATTCCGTATTTTTTAGCATCATTACTGCTTATCTCTATATAGGCGGCAGGTGATTTGGTTGCCAGCTCCGTCGCTTTTCGTGTCATTGTTCCGGTATGATACTGGTATAAAACACGGCCGGTTGTGAGTATTAACGGATATGTTTCATCAACAACTTCTGCCGGAGCGACATATGATACGGGGTGGAATTTTCCTTTTCCTCGAACAAAATTATCTGCATGAAGAATAGAAGTTCCATCACTTTTTTCATCAGGACACGGCCACTGAATGCCGTTTTTTTCAATTCTTTTGTATGAAAGTCCTGCATATGAAGGTGTTACAGAAGTCATTTCATTAAAGATTGCTTCTGCATTGGTACCACCCTCAGGTGCCAACACGGCTCCCATTTGGGCTGCAATATCACAGACAATTTGCGCATCATCACGCGCACCTTGAGGCGGATTTACTGCCTTTCTAACACGTTGAACACGCCGTTCTGTGTTACTGAATGTTCCATTTTTTTCAGCAAAACACGCTGCTGGAAGCACAACATCGGCAAGTTTAGCTGTTTCAGTTAAGAAAATATCCTGCACAATCAGGAACGGAATTTTCTCCAAACAGTGCACTGCGTGGGCAGAGTCAGCATGCGAAACAACCGGATTTTCACCAATAAGATACATTGATTGCAATGTTCCTGCGTCAACAGCATCGAACATTTGTCGTGATGTCAGTCCGTTATTTGGTGACAATGTTACACTCCATGCAGCTTCAAAACGTGCACGAACTGTTTCATCTGTCACCTTTCCATACGCAGGATATGTGACAGGAAGTGCCCCCATATCACACGCACCCTGTACATTATTCTGCCCGCGCAATGGATTCAATCCGCCACCTTCAATACCGATATTACCACATAACATGGCAAGGTTAGCGAGTGCTTTTACATTGTCCGTACCACTTACATGCTGGGTAATTCCCATGCAGTAGAGGATGGCACTCTTTCCTTTTGCGTACAAATGCGCTGCTTTTTCAAGGTCAACAACCGGAATACCGCACATCTTCTCTGCGTACTCCGGTGTGAACTGCGCAAGGGATTGCGAATAGGCTGTGAAGCCTTCTGTGCGTTCATCAATATACTCCCGATCGTGTAAACCATCACGCAGAATGACATGAGCAAGTGCGTTAATCCATATGACATCTGTTCCGGGTTGCGCCCGAAGCCATACATCTGCAAAGCGCACAATATCAATTTTACGCGGGTCAGACACAATAAGTTTTGTTCCATGCTGTGTAATCGCACGCTTAAGCGCAGCGCCCATAACAGGATGGTTTTCCGTTATATTAGAACCCGTTATCAATACTGTATCAGCATTTTTCAGGTCATCAATCGGGTTTGTAGCAGCACCGCTTCCGAATGCAGCAGCCAGACCGGCTACTGTAGGGGAGTGTCAGTATCGGGCGCAGTGGTCGACATTATTTGTCCCGATAACTGCGCGTGCGAACTTTTGAAAAAGGTAGTTTTCTTCATTTGTACATCGAGCGGAAGCAAGAACACCTATCGAATCCGCTCCATTTTTTTCTTTATATTCACCTAATTTTTCTGCGATAAGGCTAAGAGCTTCGCCCCATTCAGCCGCAACAAGTTCACCATTTTTTCGTATAAGAGGCGTCTTTAACCGTTCATCAGAGTTGATAAACTGCATTCCAAAACGCCCTTTTACACACAAGCTTCCGTGGTTCGGGATCGCATCCACCCCGTTAACCATCTGCACAACATTATCTTTTACATGCAGATTCATCTGGCAGCCGACACCGCAATACGCACAAGTAGTACGCACAACTTCGGTTTCACACACACGTGGCTTCTGTCGTGCTTTCTTCAAGCTCAATGCACCCACAGGGCAAACCTGTAGACATTCACCACAGAAAACACAGTCTGAATCGCCCAGCGGCAAATCACATTTTGCAATAATTTTAGCGTCACTTCCGCGATATCCATAATCAATGGCATTGTTAACCTGCACTTCTTTACATGCCTGCACACAACGCCCGCATAAAATGCATTTTGAAAAATCACGGATTAAAAATGGATTTGAAAAATCTGGCTGATATTTCGGCTTGGTTCGTTCAAAACGTTTACCGGTTGCATTGTAGCGAAACGCTAAATCCTGCAGACGGCAATCACCTGTTGAAGGACACAAAAGACAATCATGCGAGCCGGAAGAAAGCAGCAGTTCCAAATTCATCTTGCGAGACTTCACAACAGATTTGGACTCGGTCTGCACGTCCATTCCAGCACCCGCAGGTGCTGTACATGAAGCAACAAGCGATCTTGCACCTTTTACTTCAACAACACACATTCTACATGCGCCCGTTGGTGAAGCATTTTTCAAATAACACAGGGTTGGAATAAAAATGTCGTTTCTGCGTGCCACATCAAGAATGGTTTCCCCTTGCGTGAACGCGTACACCTTGCCATTAATGGTCAATTCTAAGGTATTCATGGGTCACCACCTAATCTATGGCATCAAACGGACAGGCAGAGTAACAGCTCATACACTGAACACATATATCCGTATTGATTTTTGCAACTTCTTTCTTCTTCCATTCCACTGCCCCGACAGGACAAACAGAAGCACATTTGCCGCATTTCTTACAGCGCTCATTTATGACCTTAAAATCAACCAGCGCCGGACAACGTTTAGCAGGGCATTTCTTTTCAAAAATGTGTGCTTCAAATTCTTCACGGAAGTGACGAAGTACAGAAAGAACCGGATTGGAAGCTGTCTGCCCAAGCCCGCACAAAGCAGAACTTGTAATCATTTCAGAAAGCTCTTCAATCAGCGTAATGTCTTCAGGCTTCCCATGCCCTTCACAAATCCGTTCGAGAATTTCCAGCTGTCTACGTGTGCCCTCCCGACACGGGGTACATTTACCGCAAGATTCTTCCTGAATAAATTCCAAGAAGAAGCGCGCCATATCGACCATGCAGGTTTTATCATCCATTACGATAACACCACCGGAACCCATGATGGCTCCGACCTTGGCAATTTCCTCGTAATCAACAACAACATCCATATGATCTTCTGGAATACACCCGCCGGACGGTCCACCAAGCTGAACGGCTTTCAACTTGCGTTTTTTAGGAATACCGCCGCCGATGTCGTACACAATAGAACGAAGAGAAGTTCCCATAGGTACTTCAACAAGTCCGATGTTGTTCACATCACCGGAAAGAGCAAATACCTTGGTTCCCTTACTGTTTTCCGTACCGACAGAGGAATACCACTCACCGCCGTTAACCATAATCTGCGCAACGTTTGCCAGCGTCTCAACATTGTTAAGGATAGTCGGCTTCTTCCAAAGCCCTTGAGCAGCAGGAAACGGCGGTCGAGGAATAGGCATGCCGCGTTTTCCCTCAATTGAGCGCATCAATGCAGTTTCTTCGCCGCAGACAAACGCACCTGCCCCTTGATAAATAAAAATATCAAAGGAGAAATCAGTACCGAGAATATTCTCACCAAGCAGCCCCATTTCACGAGCCTGATCAATAGCAATCTGAACACGTTTGATTGCCAACGGATATTCTGAACGGCAGTAAATATAGCCTTCTGTGGCATTAATAGCACGAGCGGCAATGGTCATTCCTTCAAGAACAGCATGCGGGTCAGCTTCAAGGATACTGCGATCCATGAACGCACCCGGATCACCTTCATCCGCATTACACAGCACATATTTAATATCGCTGTCATTTTGCGCCGCAAATGACCATTTCATACCAGTCGGGAATCCGGCACCACCGCGACCGCGAATACCGGCCTTCTTCATTTCGTCGATAATCTCGGCAGGCTGCATTTGCAGCAGAGCTTTTGAAAGCCCCATGTAGCCTTCACGCCCGATGTAATCTTCGATTGATTCAGGGTTAATGATGCCCTTATTACGCAGCGTCCAAGGCTTCTGCAAAGCAAAGAAAGGAATATCTGAGAAAAGTGGAACCCGCTTTTTAGACTGCGGATCTTTATACATAAGACGCTCGATGGGAGCATTGTTAACAAGATGTTCGCTCACAATTTCCGCTACGTCTTCTCTGGTCATTTTCTGATAAAAAACATTATCAGGATGAACCACCATCAACGGCCCTAACGCACAAAATCCATTACAGCCGGTTTCTACAACACGGACACGATCTTCAAGACCATGCTTGGCTATCTCTTCGTGCAGCGCGTCTTTTACTTTCAAACTACCGGTGGCATGGCAGCCTGTACCACCGCAAATAAATAAATGGCGAATGTTAGGTTCAGAGATCCGTGCAGCATATTCTGCCTGCATCTCTTGAAGTCTTTCTGGAGTTACGTGTGTCATATGTACTCCGCTATGAATATTTTTCTAAAATTTTCAAAACGGAATCAGCAGTCACGTCACCATGTACGTCACCATCCACAACCATGGCAGGAGCAAGACCGCAAGCTCCTACGCAACGAACCCCTTCAAGATCAAAACGTCTGTCTTCAGTTGTTTCCCCCTCAGCAATACCGAATTCACCGGAAATTCGACCAATGACTTCACGCGCACCCTTTACATAACAGGCTGTACCGGTACAGACCTTAATAGAGTTGCGCCCCTTAGGCTTGAGAGAAAACAGAGAATAAAATGATACAACCCCGAAAACATCACTGGCGGGAATATTCATCCCTTTTGCAATGTATTCAATAAGCGCCTGCGGGAACCACCCTACTATATTCTGCGCTTCTCGAAGTACTGTAATTAATGCTCCGGGAGTTTCACGATGGCGTTCGATAACACCATCAACCTCTTTCCACATATCCTGAGAAATTTCATCACTACAACAGCTCATTGTTCCTCCGCACAGACCGAACGTATGTCTGTAGAACTAGAATATGCCGCTTCGTCATTTCCTACTGATTCCATCCAGTACTATCAGTAGGACGAAAGGCCGCCAACTCCAAACAAATCTGAGTTAACGGCCTTTCTAAACTATCGTAACAATCGATACCTCATATCATATACTGCGAAACACAAAGAGACTTATGAAGCCCCAAGGTGGCGCCATGCAGACGCGACAGTATTTTTCATGAGCATTGCAATTGTCATTGGACCTACGCCCCCGGGAACTGGAGTAATTTTACCGGCAATCTCTTTAGCTTTGTCAAATTCAACATCGCCGCTCAAGAGTGCTTTACCGGACTCCGCTGTACCGATGCGGTTAACACCTACATCGATTACTGTTGAACCGGGCTTAATCCATTCCGGTTTAACAAGATTTGGAACACCCGCCGCAACAATAAGGATATCTGCACGCTTGCAGTGTGCTTCCAAGTCCTTTGTACGAGTGTGTACCATGGTCACGGTACTGTTGGCGCCTACACCTTTTTGTCCCATCATAATAGAAATAGGCTTACCAACAATATTGGAGCGACCAACCACAACAACTTCCGCACCGCTTGTTTCCGTACCGGAACGCACGATCATTTCCTGAATACCGGCAGGGGTACACGGGAGGAAGCCTTCTGTATCACCAAGCACCATACGGCCAAGGTTTACAGGGTGGAATCCGTCAACGTCTTTATCTGGATTGATTGCAGTGATGACTTTTTCTTCATCAATGTGTTTTGGAAGCGGCAACTGAACTAAGATGCCGTGAATGGAAGAGTCGTTGTTGTACTGATCGATAAGCGAAAGCAGCTCATCTTCAGTAATGTCTTCAGGCTGGTTATCCTGAATTTCGTGAAAACCAAGACCAAGAGCAGTTTTCACTTTAAGGGTCACATAGCTTACAGAAGCCGGATTTTCACCGACAAGAATGGTTACGAGACCAGGAACGGTGTCATATTTTTCTTTAATCGCCGCTACTTCTCCGCGCAGTTCTTCAAGAATTGCTGCGCGCATCTGGGTTCCACTGATAATTTCAGCACTCATCGTCTGCTCCTTTGTGCAATGCGCATATAAGCGAGCTCCGCAAATGCGGAGCCCGACTAAATCGCGCACGCGCGCTTTTTCTTGCTAGAATAACCCCTTAACCTGTCCGGTGTCAGGATCAACATCAATTCTTCTAAATGACGGATTAGAACCAGTGCCCGGCATAAGTGAAATAGCACCTGCTACCGGAACAAAGAATCCTGCACCACCGAAGACAAGAACATCACGAATAGTGAGACGCCAACCAGTTGGAACACCTTTCTTTGTAGGAATATCTGAAAGTGACAAGTGGCTTTTTACCATACACATACCAAGCTCACTTGTCTTAGGATCAGCTTCAATAGCCTTCAGTTTCCTAAGCGCTTCAACTGAGTAATCTACACCATCAGCACCATATACTTCGGTAGCTACCCGCTCAATACGTTCGCGTGCAGGCATATCCCAAGTATAAAGCGGTGTAAACTCAGTTTCATCTTCACAAGCAGCAATAACAGCATCTGCGAGTTCAAGAGCACCGTCACCACCGTGTTCCCAATGGCGGGAAAGAGCAACTCGAGCACCGGCAGCTTCACACAGTTCACGCACTTTGGCGATTTCTGCATCAGTGTCTGTAACAAACGCGTTGATGCAAACAACTGGAGAAACACCAGATTTTTTAACAATATTGACGTGATGAAGCAGGTTAGCACAACCCTTTTCAACCCATTCAACATTCTCAGAGTTGTACTCTTCCGGAAGCGGCTTACCTGGAGCAGGAACCGGAGCACCACCGTGACACTTAAGCGCACGGATAGTTGCTACAACAACTGCTGCATCCGGCTTAAGACCGGAGTAGTGGCATTTCAGGTTCCAGAATTTTTCATATCCGATATCCGCACCAAAGCCGGATTCTGTTACGTGGTATTCTGAAAGCTTCAGACCCACCTGATCTGCAATAATAGAAGACTGGCCAATTGCAATGTTTGCAAAAGGTCCTGCATGAACGATAACAGGCTGACCTTCCAGAGTCTGGATAAGGTTCGGGTTCACAGCCTCAACAATCCATGCTGTCATAGCACCGTCTACCTCAAAGTCTTTTGTGGTAAGCGGATTGCCTTTTTTATCGTATGCAAGAATGATTTTTGACATACGTTCACGAAGGTCACGTAAGTCTTTCGCTACTGCAAGAATCGCCATTACTTCAGAAGAAACAGCAATATCAAATTTAGAACGCATCATGTAGCCGTCGCGCTGTCCGTTAACACCGTCAATGCCAATAATAACATTGCGCAATGCCTGACAGCAGAAGTCGATTACCCAGCCCATTTCTACACGGGTAGGATCGATATCAAGACGTTTCATGCCTGAAAGTTTTTCCAGCTTTTCATCATCATAGTTACGCTCATGCTGCATACGGGAGGTAAGAGCTACCATCGCAAGGTTATGCGCGTTCATAATAGAGTTGATATCGCCGGTGAAACCCAAAGAGAAAGGAGTAAGCGGTATGCATTGTGAACGACCACCGCCCGCTGCAGAACCTTTCACACCCATAGTCGGGCCGCCGGAAGGCTGACGAATTGCAGCTGATGATTTCTTACCACGCTTGCCAAGTCCCTGAACAAGACCGATGGTCGTTGTAGACTTACCTTCACCAAGCGGAGTCGGGGTAATCGCAGTTACGTTAATGTACTTGCCGTTAGGCTTGTTCTCAAGGCGTTTAAGCACTGCACGGTAATCAATTTTACCCATGTAGTGTCCGTACGGAAGAAGTTCTTTTTCTGTAAGCCCCATCTCGTCAGCAATGGCGTAGATGGTCTTCATCCGTTTCTCAGCATCCTGAGCAACTTCCCAGTCAGCGTGATTTTTTGGATCCAAGGTCTTATTTTCTGTTTCCACAGAGGCCATCTTTTCACCCTCCCTTAAAGGTAAAAGAACAGGTAGTGCTCTACACAGAGAATGTCACCACATTTACGCGTCTCAACATAAGGATCCATAAGCGCCCATTCAATATCGATAGAAAAAAGCATTCTGTGTGAGCATGAGTACATCAAGCCAATCATACAGGTTGAACAATCCATGCATTGCAGCGTTGGTCAACCTGCCGTACGAAACGTTATGCAGCTCGATGCGAGGAGAAAGAAAAAGCGGCCTTCCCAGTTTGGCTACCCATCTTAGATGAAAGTTTAGATGACTAAACTCTCTCCATCTGTTCATCCCGCAAACTTGTGCATACAGCTAAGTAGTTCTCAGTGCCATACACACACTTTTGTATTTACGTCAATATGCGTAGAATTTTTTGCAGAAAACTCGCAAATTGAGTGCGAAAATCACGCAAGCCTGCAAAATGGATTTTTCAGATTGATTTTTTCGTTTTCATCTCTTGCATATTCTCTTACGTTGCGTGGCTTTCTACGGTATATTGTTCTTGTTACTTAATTCACATAAAACACACCAACCTACTGTTTATGCACACAAACTTTTTTACGCATTCTGATCCACTTCCGATAGATTCCTGTCTTGAAAAAATTACCGCAACACTCACCAAGTCCCCGAATTGCGTACTCCATGCACCACCGGGAGCAGGTAAAACCACGCGGGTTCCTCTTGCATTATTAAAAAATATTCATTTAAGCGAAAAAAAAATTATTATGCTCGAACCGCGCCGCCTTGCGGCTCGTGCAGCTGCATCCCGACTTGCTCAATCAATCAACGAACAAGTAGGTAAAACAATTGGATATCGCATTAAGAATGACACCAAAGTTTCTTCTGAAACAAAAATTGAAGTCGTAACCGAAGGTGTTCTTACGCGCATAATACAAAATGATCCGGAACTTTCTGCATATTCTTGCATTATTTTTGATGAATTCCACGAAAGAAGTATCCACGCTGATTTAGGATTAGCTCTGGCTCTAGAAATTCAGGAGGCATTGCGCCCTGACCTGCGCCTTCTTGTTATGTCCGCAACACTGGATACAGAAGAAATATCTACCCTGCTTAACAATTGCCCGGTCATACGCAGTGAAGGAAAAAGCTACCCCGTAACTATAAAGTACACTCCACTTCCACAAACTGTTTCAAGTCGAGTTGAACAGAATATTCCGGCACAGCTGACGCTTATGGTAAAAACAATTCAGCATGCTCTTACCCACGAGCAAGGCAGCATTTTAGCATTTTTGCCCGGTGCCGGAGAAATTAACCGCGTCGCAGAACAACTGCATGAAACACTTCCCTCTGACACTGATCTGACTCGTTTGTACGGACAGCTCTCGCAAAAAGAGCAGGATGCTGCGATACTTCCTGCTCCAACAGGCCGACGGAAAGTTGTTCTTGCAACATCCATTGCAGAAACCTCACTCACCATTGAAGGAATCCGAATCGTTATCGACAGCGGTCTTTCCCGTTCATCAAGCTTCTCTCCATCAACCGGCATGAACAAACTCATTACAGAACCTGTTTCCCTAGCTGCTGCCACACAGCGAACAGGACGCGCCGGACGTTTGGAAAGCGGTATTTGTTACAGACTCTGGTCAGAAACTCAGGAACACTCTTTCCGCGCTTTTGCAGCACCGGAAATAAAAGAAAGTGATCTTGCCCCCCTTGCTCTAGAGTTGGCGCAATGGGGAGCATGTGGAATTGAAGGAGTCCACACTCTTTTATGGCTGGATACACCTCCGCAAAGCAGCTACCAGCAGGCATTAGAATTGCTTCAAACTCTTGGAGCGCTAGATAATGACTTTGCCATTACTGAGCATGGAAAACAGATTGCAAAACTTCCCCTGCATCCTCGTTTAGCGCATATGTTGATCACAGCTGAGAAACAAGACTTTGGGCATACTGCTGCAACCGTGGCAGCTCTGCTTTCTGAAAAAATGCGGGGAACGGATTTACAGCAAATTCTGGAAAAGGGGACATTCTCTTCCTCTGTAATCAAAACCAGACGCCATCTTTGCAATCTTCTTACTATTTCCAGCACCTCAGTTGCCCCTGCAAAAACTGGAAGCTGCATCGCACTGGCATACCCCGACAGAATCGGTAAGCTCAGCAATGGAAGAACAGAGTACAAACTCAGCAATGGTCGCAAAGGTTCTGTGCAAGAAGACAGCTCTCTTGCCGGATCACCTTTTATCGTTGTTGCAGAACTTAATGATGCTCAAGCCACAAGCCGAATCTGGCAAGGTGCTCCAATTGATCTTTCAGACATATATAAACTGTTTCATCAACACATAACCAAACAGGCAACAGTAACATGGGATGAGAAGACATCTTCTGTTGCAATGATACAAACCGAAAATTTAGGTGAACTTGTTCTCGAACAGGAACGAATTTCCTCCGCCTCCGAAGAGGACGTGCTGCATGCCATGCTTGATGGAATCCGCCAACTCGGTCTTCAGGCATTACCTTGGACAAAAGAAGCAATGCAGCTAAGAAATCGCCTTGCATTTATACATCGCCATGCACTTCAATTCACAGAAAAAAACGCTTTTACATGGCCAGATATGTCCACCAAACAATTATTAGAAACGCTAGAGAACTGGCTTGCACCTTATCTCACCGGTTTCCGAAAAGCTGCTGATCTCAAAAAGCTTACCATGGAAACGATTCTCCTTTCGTCACTTGAGTGGGCACAGCAACAAGCTCTTGAAAAACTCGCTCCTACCCATTTCACTGTTCCTTCAGGCTCACATATACGCATTGACTACAGCGAATCAGAAGCGCCAGTTCTTCCTGTCAAACTGCAAGAAATGTTTGGTGCAACAGAAACACCATCTATCGGAAACGGAAAAATCCCCCTCACCGTACATCTTCTCTCACCTGCGGGAAGACCATTACAGGTAACGCGCGACCTGATTTCATTCTGGAAAAATGGCTACCCTTCTGTTCGTGCAGAAATGCGAGGACGATATCCCAAGCACCCTTGGCCGGAAGATCCTCTAACAGCTCAAGCCACAAAAAAAACGAATAGAGCCTTACGAAAGGGGTAAAACGCAGGCAAACCAACCTTCACAGGGTTCAAAGCATCATAAGTCAACGTGAACAGGCAAAACAGTAAAAGGTTAGCAAAAACGATCAAGAAGAATATGTTGGATTCAGGCAGGATATATTTCATGGAGACACTGACATGAATACACAGGAACGCATCCGCCTTGCTCTACATTATATAGAGCAAAATTTAGACGAGCCGTTGTCCCTCGAAGAGGTTGCGCAACAAAGCATGTATGCCCCGCATCACTTTCACCATATTTTCAGAGGCCTCATAGGTGAAGGTGTCGCAGAATATCAACGACGGTTGAAATTACAGCGTGCGGCAAATGCTCTGTTGTACAGCAACAGACAAATTATCGATATAGCTCTTCAGGCTGGATATGGTTCTCAAGAAGCGTTCACCCGTGCATTCAAACGTTGGTGCGGCTACACTCCTTACTACTACAGGAAGTGTTCGCCAAAACATGAATTACTATCTGGAGAAATGCTCATGAATTCCACACACAGTCTTTTGAAAGAAAACAATCTGACAGTAAAAATCAAAACACTGCCTGAAATGCACGTAGCAAGTATCAGACATACCGGTGACTATAGCCGATGTGGAGAAGCATACGACATGCTGTGCCAGTGGGCTGACACACAAAACCTTTTGAACAACCAAACGCAATTCCTTGGAATCTGCTACGACGACCCTAAAATTACCCCGAAAGAGAAATGCCGTTACGACGCATGCATTGTTGTAGATGCTTCCGCTAACGTATCAGGTGAAGCGAACATGCAGACCATTCCTGAAGGACGTTACGCCACGGTTGTTCACAAAGGATCATACGAAACGCTGTATATCACCTATGCCGCACTGTTCGGAGAGTGGCTCCCTGCTTCTGGAGAGGAACTCAAAGAAGCACCTTCAATACAATTTTATCTTAACACGGTAGAAAACACTCCTCCCGATGAGTTGCGTACAGAGCTTCGTATTGCACTTATGTAAGAGGATAAAAAAGTGCTACTAAAAACAAGTAAAAACTTATTTTCTGTAGCACTACATAAAAATCACTGCACGTAAACAGTGTCTTCTCTGTAAAAAATCACTCAATACAATATGATATACTTTTTTTCAAAGTATACTCTCCTACACATACTTCATCCCAAATCATAAACGCAAAAGAGCGTCCTGTACTAAACAGGACGCTCTTCGGTTATATGGGGTGCATATAAAGTGTAGGGAAGAATTACATGCTGAAACACCAATAGGCGTAATGATATGCCTCAGCATAAAAATTCAACTTTAAGCTTCTACGTTAAAAGAAACTATAGAAATCATTTAATCATGAGTTATAACAATGTCAACATTTAATAAAATAATGCATATTTATAAATAATAATGCCGAAAAGAGTAAGACACAGAGAAAAACATGACGTTATATAGCTATTTACACAACATAAAACCCCATATAGCATATTCTTTATATTTTTAGTACAAAATAAAATACATCTTATACTCTTTCTCTACCATTTTTTATAATATTAAATTACTGCATTTCGCTTTTTTGCAATAAAATATTATCTATAACACTCGTAAAAAACCATATTGTACAAACAACATACATCTAAATATATCTTTCAATGAAATCTCGGTACGTGTTGTTTTTTCGACTTTTAGTACATTTTTGTTTGAAAACCATATTCTTCTTCATTTAATCAAACAAAATAAATCTTCACACATTTCCATACAACTCTTGTACAACTAACACACTTCACCTTCTGACTCTTGCCTGCCATAGTAGATAAGCGTAAACCTGAATACATTATGAATCGTGAAAAATTACTAAATGACATGTTTGCTGCCATGCAACACACGTTGGGCAGCAGTAACTGGTGGCCTGCGGAAAGCCCTTTTGAGGTAATGGTGGGGGCTGTTCTTACTCAGAACACAAACTGGAAAAATGTAGAAAAGGCAATTCACAACCTAAAAAACGCTCAGGTATTAACACCCGAGAAAATGCTTTGCCTACAACAGGACGAACTTGCAGCCCTGATTCGCCCCGCGGGGTATTTCAACGTAAAGGCGAAGCGACTACACAACTTACTTCGCTGGTTCCACAACGCTTCCGAATTTTCTTTTTCAAAACTGGATACTCTTTCTATGGAAGAGCTGAGAGCAGAGCTCCTCAGCGTAAACGGTATTGGACAGGAAACAGCGGACTCTATTCTACTATACGCGTTTGAACGCCCGTCTTTTGTCGTTGATGCGTACACAAGAAGGATATTTAACCGACACAGCCTTGTTGAAGAAGATATCTACTATGAAGACCTGAGAGATTTTTTCATGGATGTTCTTCCTCAAGACGTCGCTCTTTATAATGAATATCATGCATCTATTGTGAGAGTCGCTAAAGACTGGTGCCTGAAGAAAGCACCGCAATGCGAAAGTTGCCCTCTTAAAATTTTCTTAGAATAGCTTCTTTGCTGCATTCGCTTTTTGAACAACCATTACCCAACACGTTGTGTAGTTTTGCATTCTACAACAAAAAAACATATACAAAGGTTCCCTTCTACACCAATACTCATTCGTTATGTGTACACAAGGGGAACTGAGACACACGCGCTAACATAATAGATTTACTCTCTCTTCACGATATATTTAGTTGCCATACATTCAAAAGCACTTATACTACTCAAGATACATACATCTTCAGCTTATCCCCATGGGAAAGCCCGGCGGGTTAAACCAACCATTTCCTGCCTAAGGCATCAAATGAAAAAATACTTCTTGTACATACTCATCGTCTTCACAGTACTCTCGTGCATTCCACCCTGCTCTTCAGCATATGCCGAAGATGCCGCAAGCATTGCCAAAAAGTTGAAACAAGAAAAAAAACAAGCTGAAAGCAAAAAGAAAAAACTCACCACTCTCAAGCGCAAAGCCAAACGACTTCAACGTGCTCTCACGCAGGAAGAAGTCATGATTGCCAAACTCTCTAAAACCATTAATGCGCAAGAAAAAAAATACGCAGCCATTAGTGCAACAAGTCAAGCATTGACCGACAAGCATAAAATTCTGAGCGCACAAAATAATAAAGCACAAAAAGAATTGATATCATTGGTTAAAAAGTTATGGCCGTTGTACATTAATAGCCGAGTACTCGCCAGCAATGCTGCTGAAAACTGGGATGAGCTTGACAGACGCTACACATGGGCTTCTACATTGTACGCTACAGTCGAAGAAAAGCAGCTGGTGCTCCTTGAGCAAGAAGAAGAACTCAAAAAACTTTCTGAAGAACAGGCTGAGCTTTCGGCAAAAGCCAAAAAACAGCTTGCAGAAGTGAACCGTAAAAAAGATACCCTTCTGCAACAAAAGCTTCGCCACCATAAACAGCTAAAAAAAGTCAGTGCACAACGGGCTTCTGCTGAATCTTCTCTGAGAAATGTTCTCTCAATTATTGAGACACTGAACTACAAGCTGGAAGAAAAAAGCAAAGCCGGAGCAAACTTTCCTTTGCTTAAAGGAGTGCTTCCATGGCCGGCTCACGGGGTTATTGCCAAGCGATTCAAACCAAAGGCAAAACCTCCTGTAAGGGGTATCGGTCTGGCTCTGCAGGAAGGAAGTACGATTAAAGCTGTATCAAGTGGCAAAGTTGTTCACAACGATGTCCTGAGAGGTTTTGGACGAGTTGTTATTGTCATGCATGGAGAAGAGTATTATTCACTCTATGCATTTCTTGCCGACAGCAAACTCAATGTCGGCGACATTGTAAAACCCAAACAGATGATTGGTAATGCGGGCTTCTACCCTGCCGTAGACGGTACAGGAATGTATTTCGAATTGCGCTTTCATCAAAAAGCAATTAATCCAGAGACGTGGCTTTCCGCACTGGATTAACACGACATTTACATATTTTGCCTCCGGCCGACAGACTCTGCCTTGAACCGACAGACAGACGCCTATTTGCCGCAAAAATTGTTTTATCAAATAGATACAACACGCGAGCAAATTGAGACAAAATCGTGCAGGTAACCTTCCGAAGCAGCACACTTCTTCGCTGCTGACGATGCGAATGAAACAAACACATAATCAAGAACACGCACAGTAACTAGCATGAAACAGTCTGTTTTCTTTGCAGCAATACAGCAACGTGCTGTCTTGTCATCAATTTGAACTTGGAGGATCTTTGATAATGCGCTTAACTATGTGGTTAGTCGCCATCATGACTACAGCTTTACTTGCTTTCTCATCTATTCCGGGCATGGCAACAGATGCACAAAGCAAGTTCGAGTCTCTCAAGCGATTTAGCCAGATTTTAGATCTTGTTGAACGCTACTACGTACAAGACGTTCCAAGGACAGACCTTATTAACGGTGCCATCGACGGTATGCTGCAATCTCTTGATCCACACTCCACTTTTATGGATCAGGAAGAATACAAGAGCATGCAGGAATCCACTACAGGTGAATTCTATGGAATCGGCGTTGAAATTACTCAGGATGAATCAGGCGTACTGCGCGTGGTTACTCCAATTGAAGATACCCCTGCCGACAAAGCAGGTCTTGCTGCCGGTGACCTCATTCTTGAAGTAGACGGAAAACTCACTCAAGATCTTGGTTTGCGCGAATCTGTTTCACGCATCAAAGGCGAGAAAGGTACTAAAGTAAAACTGACCATTCTCTCCAAGAAAGCAAAAGCACCACGCGAAGTAGAAATTGTTCGCGACTCAATCCCGCTTATCAGTGCGAAAGTACGTGAACTCGACGACGGTATTCTCTGGATTCGCCTCAGCCGTTTCTCTGAAAACACTACCGACGAGTTGAAAGAAAAGCTGAACGCGTACAAGAAAAAACACAAAATTAAAGGCGTAGTACTCGATCTGCGAAATAACCCGGGCGGATTACTCGACCAGTCTATCAAAATTGCAGACCTCTTCCTTAAAGGCGGAACCGTTGTTTCCATTAAAGGAAAAGGCAATGAGTCCCGTAACTTTGATGCATCAAAGCAGACTGCCGATATTGACGCACCAATGGTTGTTCTTATCAACGCCGGTTCTGCCTCTGCTTCTGAAATTGTTGCAGGCGCTCTGCGCGATCATAAACGCGCACTTATTATGGGTGAACCAAGCTTCGGTAAAGGCTCTGTTCAAAACATCATTCCTCTTAATGATGGCAGCGCAATCAAGCTTACAATTGCCCGCTACTACACTCCGAACGGAACATCTATTCAGGCAAAAGGCATTGAGCCGGATCTGGTAGTTCCTTTTGAAGCACCGGCAAAAGATGAAAATCCTGCCGCTAAATTCCTCCACGCACCACGTGAGCAGGATCTGCAGGGTCACCTTGAAGAAGTTGATAAAAAGAAAAAGAAAAGAAACTTTAAGCGTGAAAAAGCTGTTCAAGAACGTCTGGATAAAGATAACCAGCTCAGACTTGCAACCCGCTTAGTGCAGACACTGCCACGCATCAAAACCTTACAGTAAAGCGATATACATCAAAGGGGGAGCACAATTGTGCTCCCCCTTTTTTTGCGTCTTTTAAATCATGCGACTCTGATGTATGTCTTTTGGGTATTTAATTTTCCTTTAGGAGCCTTGATGTCTGATTCGCGACAGAACCAGCCCGCGCGCTGGCCTTATTATGCACTCGCAGCTATTTGCTGTATCACATTGATCGCCTTAATTTATGTTCTCACCAGTAGTCCAGAAAAACGACATTCGGAACCTGCAACTGAAATCCGTGCGGCGGTGAACGTAGCTTCATTACCGTATGAAGAACGCATGGATGCTCCTATGGAAGAAGGTGTAAAGCGCATTGACTATGCCATTATACGGGCACTTCAAGATGCGCACATTCCAACATCTGCCATTAAGCTTATTGCAGTTGAGCAACAACGCTTCGGCGACGAGACATTTCATTTTCAACAGTTACGCATCGAAACCGCACTTGACCCTGAAAACCTTGTTGCACCAATTGCGACAGCATTACTTCAGTGGTCAGACAAAACAAACCTGACTAAACTTTCTGATAGAATATATCGCGTAACATTCAACGGTGTAGAAACACACCTGCTTAAATTTACCAAAACCAGTGGTACAGCAGGCGCTGATAACAGTGCTGTATCGCAGGATATTGGCGGTCATCTCACGATTGTGATAGACGACCTTGGTGAAAGTATTTCGGCAGCACATTCGCTTGCAGGCTTAAGCTACCCAGTCACTTTTGCAATATGGCCACGGTCATCCTATGCAAAAGAAATTGCACAGGTAGCAAGTGCTGTTTCCCGTGAGATCATCATTCATCAGCCTATGGAGCCGATATCTGCTGATGCAAAACCGGGACCTGGAGCCGTATACGTTACTATGACACCTGAGGAAATACGTGAAACTATCCGCACTAACCTTAAGCTTGTTCCCGAGGCTGTTGGGCTAAACAACCATATGGGTTCCAAGTTTACGCAAAAGCGGGAAGCAGTCCGTGCTGTTGCACTTGAGGCAAAGAAAAGTGGGCTCTTTGTTCTAGACAGCATGACACACGCAAAATCAGTGTTTTTTGACGAGGCAAAAAGGCAAGGGCTTATTGCCTTCAGGAGAAATGTTTTCATCGATAATGTAAAAGAAGTTCCCAGCACTCTGCACCAGCTGAAAAAAGCAGAACGTATTGCCTTGGCAAAAGGTACCGCCATTGCAATCGGACACCCGTATCCTACCACCCTGCTTGCTTTGCAGGAATGGGAAAAACAGCGCAACAAAAAGGTTGCGGTTGTCAAACTGTCAGAGATGCTGAACTTCTAGCGGGCTAGATACAACAGGAAGTCGGATACCACATACATCTCGACAGTTGTATCCTTCAATTACCTTTCTATTTGGAGGATCATTGGCAATGATTCAGAGAACGTTTTCCATCATTAAACCAGACGCAACAGCACGCAACCTTGAAGGCAAAATTCTTGCGCGCATCCAAGAAGCAGGACTTGCAGTTGTTGCTATGAAAAAAATTCGCATGACAAAAGAACAGGCTGAAGGATTCTATTACGTTCATAAAGAGCGTCCTTTCTTCCAAAGCCTTATTGAGTTCATGACATCAGGCCCTGTTGTCTGCTCTGTTCTTGAAGGCGAAAACGCAATTGAGAACTATCGTGCTATTATGGGTGCTACCAACCCTGCAGATGCAGCAGATGGAACCATCCGTAAAGATTTTGCAGAAAACATCGAAGCGAACTCAGTTCACGGCTCCGATGCTCCTGAAACTGCAGAGTACGAGATTAACTACTTCTTTAATAATCTGGAGATCACTGGCTAACATGAATACGTTCGGCTGTATCGGCTGCGGTAACATGGGTTCCGCCATTCTCGGCGGTCTTACATCCCAAAAGGACATCACCCTTCTCGGCTATGATCCGAGCGGTAATGTTCCGTGCACAGCGTGCGACTCTAACATCGAACTTGCCAAGCAGGCAGACTATATTCTGCTTGCGGTTAAGCCCGATTATGTCGAAACAGTGCTTGAAGATATCCAGCCCGCACTCACAAAGGATAAGGTCATCATTTCCATTGCAGCAGGTGTTTCTATGGAGACGCTCACTAAATACAGCGGCGGTAAATGCCCTGTAATTCGCTGCATGCCGAATACACCTGCTATGGTAGGCGAAGGCATTTTTGCTTTCTGTTTTGAAGACCCGTCTCTTACAGAGAAGCAACAAACAGCCGTTCACACCATGTTCGAGCAGCTCGGTCAGGTAATGGTGCTGCCGGAAGCAAAATTCAATGCTTTCACTGCCGTTGCCGGCTGTGGACCTGCGTATGTTTTCTACTTCATCGAAGCTGTAACCGAAGCTGCTGTCAGCGTCGGTTTCCACAGAAACGAAGCAACTGAAATGGCGATCAATCTCTTCAAAGGCACTACCAAGCTTGCTGAAGAGTCTGAACATCATATTTCTGTTCTTCGTGAAATGGTGTGCTCACCGGGTGGAGTTACTATCGCAGCGGTTAACCATATGGATCGCACTGCACTTCGCGGAAACATTATCGACTCTATTTTCAAAGCCCACGATCGCGGCATTGAAATGAGTAAATAATTCGTAAAGACTAGTAAGGGCGCATCCACGGATGCGCCCTTTTTTTTATAATGTGCTCAATAAAAACCCCCGCTTCTCACAGAAGCGGGGGGGGGTACGTTATTCATTTTCTAGGAGGGATACAAGGTTGTTATATGTAACCAACTTACAGTTGGTACACCACGCAACTCCCACTAGGTATACAACTAGATTAAGAAGCTTTAGTTCCAGCTGGAACCTCACCGGAAGCGGTAAGCATTTCCATGCCTTCAGCAGTCTTCAGAGCGAGCATCATGCCGTGGGACTCAAGTCCACGGATTTTACGAGGCTTCAAGTTCGCAACAACTACAACCTGACGACCAAGAAGGTCTTCAGCTGTAAAGTGCTCTTTAAGCCCTGCAAGAATCTGACGCGGCTTTTCTTCACCAAGATCTACTTCACAACGGAAAAGGCGATCCGCTTTAGGATGATCTTCAACAACAAGCACTTTACCCACACGAAGGTCAACTTTTGTGAAATCATCAAATTCGATAGGTTCTGCAACTTCCTGAGCCGGAGCAGCTTCTTTCTTAGCAGCCTTTTCAGCAGCTTTAGCAGCTTTAGCAGCTTCTTCAATCTCTTTGCGGAGCTTGTCGATATCAACACGCGGGAATAAGTTGGAACCAGGAGCAATCTCAATACCTACAGGCAATGTACCCCATGCTTCTACTTCCGCAGGAAGATTTGCTGTCAGTGGATCAAAATCCAGACCGAGCTGCGCAACAAGCTTTTCAGCAGATTCCGGCATTACCGGCCATAAGTGCAATGCAACCTTACGCATACACTCAAGCATTGTGTACATTACAGTACCAAGACGAGCGGTATCACCCTCTTTTGCAAGAGTCCAAGGCTGGCTTGAATCAACGTACTTGTTCAATGCACGAACCAGTTCCCATAAAGATTCAATGCCGTAAGAGAAACGCACGTTATCAAAAAGCTGCTGGAAGTTCTTACAAGAGTTAGAAGCAAGTTCACGTAATTCCATGTCAGCTTCTGTGTACTCTGCAGGCTGCGGTACAACGCCACCGAAGTACTTTTTAACCATAGAAAGAACGCGACTGAAAAGGTTGCCCAAATCGTTTGCAAGCTCAGCATTCTGGCGCATGGCAAGTGCTTCTTCAGAGAAACTTGCATCGTTACCAAAGTGCATATCGCGCAGCAGGAAGAAACGGAATGTGTCGTTACCGTATTTTTTCGCCATATCAAGCGGAGCAACAACGTTACCGAGTGACTTGGACATCTTGGTGTCGTTTACAAGCCAGTAACCATGCACGTTCAGGTTGTTGTACGGCTCAAAACCGGCAGCTTTAAGCATAGTCGGCCAGAAGATTGCGTGCGGCTTAAGAATATCTTTCGCCACAATATGCTGTACTGCAGGCCAGAATTTCTTAAAGTTTTCACCTTCAGGGTAGTCTAATGCAGAAACATAGTTGAGCAGCGCATCAAACCACACGTAGGTAACAAAGTTGTTATCGAAAGGAAGTTCCACACCCCATTCAAGACGGGATTTAGGACGGGAAATACACAAATCTTCAAGTTCGCCGCTATCGAGCAAAGAAAGTACTTCTTTACGGTAGCGTTCCGGACGGATGAACTCAGGGTTGTCCAGAATATGCTGCTTAAGCCAGTCCTGATACTTGGACATCTTAAAGAAGTAGTTCTTCTCAGCAATGTACTCAGGCTTTGTCTGATGCTGCGGACACAGTCCGTCTTCCAATTCTTTTTCAGTGTAGAAACGCTCACAGCCGTAGCAGTAATGGCCACCGTACTCACCAAAATAGATGTCGCCGGAATCGTATACTTTCTGCAGTACGTCCTGCACTACCTTTTTATGGGCAACATCTGTTGTGCGAACAAAGTGGTCATTGCAAATACCAAGCTCCGGCCACAGGTCTTTGAACAGCTGACTGATCTGATCAACATATTCCTGCGGGGTGCATTTGTTTTTGTCAGCAGCCTGAACAATTTTATCGCCGTGTTCGTCTGTACCGGTAAGGAAAAAGGTCTCTTTTCCCATCATCTGCTGAAAACGCTTCATGGTGTCAGCAATGATTGTAGTATAGGCGTGTCCAAGATGCGGCTTAGCATTCACATAGTAAATCGGAGTCGTAATATAAAAGCGTTCCAAGAGAATCTCCCGACGGCTTCGCCCGCTGGAAACAGGCGCTGGATTCTTTGTTGTATTTTCTGGCTGTATACGCAGGTACACAGCAAACATTCATTCTATAAGTATTCGTGAGAAAGACTCCATTACAACTGAGCAATGAAGTCTCTCTCGACGATATCTTCTGTCGTTATTCGCAGTGACTACTCTTCTGTAGACTTCGGTCTGCGTTTACGTTTGCGTTTACCGCGGCTTGTGCGCTTCATAGGCTCTGCGCTCTTCACACCCGGTTTGCGGATCATCTGCTCGCGCAGTGTATCAACATCAACGCCTTCTGCTTCTGCACGTGCTTCAAGTTCTTTTTCAACTTCAGCACGGCGAGCTTCTTCTTCCTCTGCTTCTTTAGCTTCCTGCTCTTTGCGGGCAGCTTCTTCAGCAGCTTTTTTTGCAGCAGCACGCGCAGCATCCTGTAATGCCTGATCAGGACGCGTTGCTTTCATTTCTGCCCACTCTTCCAATGTCACTTCCATTTCTTCGTTAAACTCAGAAAGCAAAGAAACACTGTTGCGGAACATGTTCGCACGAAGAACTTTTACAGAGCCGTCCTCGGTGAAGTATTTCTTACCAAGTTTCGGACAAGCACGATGAAATTCTTCATAGTTCTGCTGCTCGTAAGAAAGACAGCAAAGCAGTCTTCCGCAGATTCCGGAAATTTTAGCAGGGTTGAGAAACAAGTTCTGCTCTTTTGCCATCTTAATGGTTACAGGAGCAAACTTGCGCAGGAATCTTCGGCAGCAGCAAACCATGCCGCAGTTACCTACAGCGCCGACCATCTGTGTCTCATGGCGAACACCAATCTGACGCAGTTCAATACGGGTGCGGTAGTTTTTAACAAGATCTTTTACAAGCTCTCTAAAGTCGATACGGTTTGGAGCAGTGAAGTAAAAAATTATTTTGCTGCGGTCAAAAAACACTTCAACGTCTACAAGCTTCATATCAAGCTTACGCTGACGAACGCAATCAAGGCAGTATTGAAACGCTTCACGAGAAAGCCCTTCATTTTCCTGATGACGTACTAAATCTTCATTTTCCGCTAATCTGTTTACCTGCTTCAGCTCATCACTTTCTGCATCTGCCGGCACATCGTCTCTCAGAACAACGACTTCACCAAGTCCCTGCCCCTGATCAACAACGACCCAGTCTCCCATGGAGACTTCCAGATCTTTTATTTCAAAATAGTATATGTTCCCATATTCCCGGAACTTAACACCAGCTATTGATGACATGGCGATCCACTCTTCGAAATGCTGCCAAGGCAACACGTATATGTTATATGCTGATGCAACGTTTTTGCTCAGCATTTATTTATTGAAAGAACATTTTCTTTTCGGCTTTATTGACGCTCGTGTCAACAAATCGAATATATGGTTGTGTTCTGGCGCATTCATGTTTATGAAAAATCGTTCGCATGATTTTGTAAATGTATTTCAGGAGAATAAAAATGATTGATCGTGAAAGCGCTTTTCAACTGCTGGATTCACAAAATCCTGAGCCTCATCTTATTCACCATGCCATGCAAACTGAGGCAGTTATGACTGGACTGGCACGGCACTTTGGTGAAGATGAAATGCTTTGGTCCATAACCGGCTTGTTGCACGATCTTGATTTTCCGAGCACAAAGGACACACCTGAGGAACATGGAAAGCAATCTGTAGAACTACTCAAAGGAAAGCTTCCAGAAATAGCACTGAATGCTATACTTGCCCATAATTCGGAATACACGAACCACGAACCCACCACAAAACTCGATCTGGCACTTCGCTGTGCTGAAACAGTTACCGGCCTTATTGCCACGAATGCGCTTGTTCGACCAAACGGCATGGAAGGCATGAAACCTAAAAGCTTAAAAAAGAAAATGAAAGACAAGGCATTTGCCGCGTCTGTCAGTCGTGACCGAATTAGAGAGTGCGAGAAACTGGACTTGGATTTAGGACAGTTTTTTCAACTGGCCATTGAATCCATCACTCCCATAGCTGACTCCGTAGGATTAGCTAAACGTACATAGCATAAGGATTCATAATCATGAAACTTTCTTTTGTTATTGTAACAAATAACACAAGCAAATTCATCGGGCGTTGTCTCGATTCTATTAAACAGACTATTGAAAACCAAACCGCAGCTAAGTTTGATGCAGAAATTATCGTTGTGGACAACGCTTCTGCTGATGATTGCGGAACTATTGCCAAAACAGCTCTTCCAGAGATTGAGCTTATTCAAAACTCTGATAATAAAGGCTACGCTGCTGCTGCCAATCAGGCCGTAGAACGTGCAACCGGCGACCTTATCGTTTTTGTTGACCCTCGTGTTGAAGTTCTTGCAGGCTCCGTACGTCGCCTCATGGACCAATTTGCAACCAACGCTTCCTGCGCTGTTGCCGGTGGTAAAGTTGTCGGTGCAGACAACCTCGGTCTCAAAACCGTGGACCGTCTCCCTGGTCTTGTTGCAAACTTCAAGCGTATGTTCGGCTGCACTTGCTCTAAAACACGCAATGCTGACCAGCCAATGACTGTGAACTTTGTTCCTTTCACTTTTGCTGCCGTCCGCAAAGACGTTATCGCAAAACTTGGACAACTTGATGAGCGTTTTTACGCAGGTCTTGCAGATGCAGATTTCTGCCGACGCATTGTAAAATCACTCAACCCGTCCTTTGCAATTTACTACGTACCGCAGGCAACTGCCCGTGTTCTTGATAAATTTGCTCTTCAGTGTGAATGCACTGACTACGCATTGAATGGTTCCTCCGTAATCAAAGCACGTACTCGCAGTGAACAGATGTACTTCTGGAAACACTACTGCCCGCTTACCGCACTGTTCTTCGGCGGCATGGATATGCTTATTTTCTCCATCCGCTTCGCTGCATACCTTATTCCGGGTGTCGGATCTAAAGACAAACGCGGCTACGCTTGGAGCGTTGTTTGCGAATCAGCAAAAGCAATGCTGGCGACACAGCTTGGAACACAATTCCCTGCTGAGTAGTCAACGTAGTACTACAATGTACCTAAAAAGGGATGTGCCTCTATGGCGCATCCCTTTTTTTATGCCAAAAAGAAGTGTTGCATCATTTCGATACAAATCAGAAAAGCAAGCCCATCGACACCCTCCAGAACTTCTACTGGATAGTACACCTTCTTTCCTGCTAGAATTGATACCAAACTTTGCAACAGGCGGTATAACTATGCTTCAGATTTTAGCTCGCGGTGGCGGAGACGCTAAAGACAGTAAAACGTTTTCTGAAAAATTAAGTACTATTCCAACGCCGAAAGGGCAGGAAATTCTTGTAAAAGTGCTGGCAACTTCGATCAATCCTGTAGATACAAAAGTTCGCATGCGTACTCCCGAATCAGAGCACGCTGTTCTCGGTCATGATACCTGCGGGATTGTTGTAGATACAGGCGAGGACGTTACCCGAGTTGAAAAAGGTGACAGTGTATACTTCATGGGACAAAGCAAATACGCAGGTTCCTTTGCCCAATATCAACTTGCTGACGCACGTACTGTAGCTCTCACACCGCAACGATGCTCCGATGCCGAAGCAGCAGCTCTTCCGGTTGTCACGTTTACCGCTTATGATGCGCTATTTATCAGACTCGGCTATATTGCAGCCGGTCACGCAAACACAGATAAAACAATTCTCATCATAGGCGGTGCCGGCGGCGTAGGCTCCATGGCAATACAACTTGCAAAATGGGCTGGGCTTACCGTTATAGCTACGGCTTCCCGTGATGAAACTGTGGACTGGTGCAAAGATATGGGTGCAGATTACGTTATCAGCCACCACGAAGACCTTGTAAAACAAGTTCGTGCCTTAGGCTTTCACTGGGTACATTCCATCTTCTGTACTACTCACATGAGCCAACACTGGGCAGCAATGGCAGAACTCATTGAACCACAAAATGCCATCGCATTAATTGACGACCCTGACGGCCCTTTGGACATACGGCTCTTCAAAACAAAATCAATTCGCATATGCTGGGAATTTGCTCTTGTACGGACAATGTACGAAACAGAAGACCTGAACATGCAGGGCTTCACGCTCACAAAAATTTCGCAACTCATCGATTCCATGAAAATCCGCTCACCACTTACAGAGACACTCTACGGGCTTACTGTAAAAAACATTCAGAAAGCGCACATAAAGCAAGAGTCCGGCACGATGGTCGGCAAACAAGCCATTGTCATTTCGCCCTAATGGCTCTCCTTCGCCAACCGTTCTTGCAGTCCCATAAACAAGTGCCACAACACTGGAACAATAAACAAGGTGAGCAACGTTGCTGTGCATAGTCCAGTAACGAAAGTTGCAGCCATTGTTCCCCAGTTGAGTGAGTAATATGGGATACCTACAGCCATAGGTAATAAACCAAGTGTCGTTGTAAGAGTCGTTAACAAAATCGGGCGTAACCGCATACGCACCCCTTCATAAACGGCTTCATCCCTGTGCATTCCTTTTTTGCAAAGGTTATTGAGGAATGCAATGAGCACAAGGGAGTCGTTTACAACAACTCCTGTAACCCCGATTGTGGCAATAAAACTGTTAATGGTGAACAGCGTGCGCGTCAGGAAAACACCGTACACAACGCCGATCAGCGCGAAAACCACTGCTGAAAGAATAATGAAAGGCTGTACATACGAGTTAAACTGTGTTGCTAAAATCATGTAAATTACAAGCAAGGCAATCAAAAAAGCAAACATCAAGGATGAATACGATTTCTGTGTAGATTCATACTCGCCGGAAAAATTAAGTGTCGCTCCGGGGTACTTGGTACGAATGGTTGAATAGTACTTCACCACTTCATTTACAATGTACGGAGGTGAATAGGATGAACCGGGCTTCAAGTTTGCAGAAAGCGTAATAGCACGTTCCCCTTGGAACCTGTTAAATTGACCGGGTTCTGTATACGTCTGTATCTTCACAATATCACTAAGACGAATAGGCCCCATATCTTCTTCGATAACAGGAATATTCAACGCATCTTCAGGCTCCTGTAGATAACGTTCATCCACACGCATCCGCAAATCAATATCTTCATCATCTGCTCTAAACTCACCAACGAGAGAACCATCAAGAATAGAGCCAGCCATTCTGGCTACAAGGCGTGGTGTCAGTTCATACTGTGACACCCGCATTTCATCCGGAATAAAGCGGACAATACTGTTCGGATACCCTGTGTCAGGACGCAGGTCGACGAGGTACTGAGCAAACTCTTTGTTATTCTGTAGAAAGCCCATTATATCGCGTGTAAGAAGCCCGACATTTTTAGTATCAACACCCATTATTCTGACAGTCACATCTTTTCCTGTAGGCGGCCCATCAGATTCGGCACGAACACGGACAACCCACCGCTTGCCCCAGTTCTTATGCGCATACTCTGTCAGTTCTTCACGCATTGTCTGTAGATGAGCAATTGGATCATTCTTCGGGTAGTCAGCAAAAATCCTCGAATTTATTTCCGGTAACTCAACATTTATTGTTCCGTAGTTTGAACCGTAAACCTGTTCATAATCCTCATTCACATAAAACCCTGCAAACGCTGTGGCAGCTCTGACTACATTCTTCCCTTTGCCATCAATAACAACTGTCATTTCTTTCAGTCTTCTTGAAACTTCCTGAAGAGAAGTTCCCGCCGGAGCCTCAACATTTACATAAAAAATATTGTAGTTATCAGGGAAAAATTTAATCCGCAGAAGTGGAATTGTCCCCGTAACCGACACTCCTAAAATGAACAACGCACCGAGAAATGCTATAAATACAGATACAATGCATTTAGTACGGTGCTTCATAAACACGCGGAGAATGGATACGGCTATCTCTTTAAAACGAATCATAAATGCCTGATCTTTGGGAGGCACATACTCCTGTGCAAATTTCTTTGCCCCCGGCCAATCATAAAAATGCAACGGCAATATCAACAAACACTCGATAAGGGACGCTGCAATTGCAAAACTCACTGCAATAGGAATTTGCGCGAAGAAATCCCCTGTAGAACCGGACATAATAAGCATAGGAAGAAAAGCAGCCACCGTTGTGGAAGTAGCGGAAATCACGGGAACAGCAACCTCGGCTGCCCCGTCAACGACTGCTGTTCTCAACGGTTCACCAAGTTGGACATGCCGGAAGATATTCTCAATAACAACAATCGCATCATCAACAATAATCCCCGCAACCAGAACAAATGCAAATAATGTGATCTCGTTTAGGGAATTGCCGGACAGCTTCATAAATATCATCGTAACCAAGAACGAAAATGGTATGCCCACAGTAGTGATAACCGCGTTACGCAGCCCCATAACAATCCAGATAATTACTAACACCAGCGAAATACCGACAAGCAGGTTTGACCCCATAATATTCATGGACTCGTCAATGTAGATACGCTGATCCTGTGTTATGACAGGCGTTACCTTATTTACCGCAAGTCTCTCTCTATGCTTATCAACAATCGCTTCTACAGCATCACAAATAGCGATAGCATTCCCTGTGTTCTGTTTCATCACGGCAACAGTAATACAATCTTTGCCGTTCACAGAAGTAATGACATGCGGATCACGGTAGCCGTATTCCGCCTTTGTCATAATATCGCCGACACGCACGAAGGAACCTTCACTGTCACGCCGAAGAATTACTTTCTCAATGTCTTCTTGAGTACGAAAACGTTCATCGACGACGACAACATACTCTGTCTTTCCCGTATCAAAATCACCGGCAGGAATGGATACATTTGCATCCAGCAACGCTTTACGTACCTCTTCAAGCGTCACCATATATCTATTCATTTTAGCCGGAGAGAGATCAACATGAAATTCACGGGTGTACTCGCCGTTAAGGCGAACATCTTTTACCCCCGGAATGCGGGAAAATTCATTTTTCAACTCTTCTGCGATAAGGCTTAACGCTCTATTTGAGCGTTCACCCACAAGAATTACGTTCAACGCAGGAAGCCATTCATCAACGGTTATCTCCGTAAATTTAGGCGGGTCCATATCTTCAGGTAAATCGTTCTGAATAGAGAGCACTTTAAACCGCAACTCATCGTAAAGCATTTGATAGTCGGAATCGTCAATAAACTTTACCAAAATAGAACTGCGTTCACGATACGAACGGGAGCGGATATACTCTACTTGCTCAAGACTTTCCAAAGCCTCTTCAATTTCTTTTGTAACAAGAGATTCAACATCAGACGGTGATGCACCCGGTAAAAAAGCACTGATGTGCACTTTCCCCATACGCACATACGGCATGCGATCAACAGGAATGGTTAGAATGCTTATGACACCAAGGATCATGAGCACTAAGAAAGCAAGGTTGACCAGAACCTTCTGTTGTAGAGTAAATGCAATTACAGAGCGCATAGCATCCCCCTAAAACCCTGTCTGAGGCGGTTCTGCTAAAAATCGATCACCCGCTGCAATTTCTTTTGAACGAACACGTTTCGTCCCCTCTTCATCACCATCTCCCATAATGATCACAGGAACCTCTTCACCGTCTTCCCGCACTAGATACGCCTCTTCATATCCTTGAACCAACGCACTGTCGGGCACAATAACAGCCCCCTTTCCTTCCGCCATGGGAATATACAAGTCGGCACGGATTCCTCCCCGCTTTTCCATCGGGAATTTATCAATTCCCAAATCTACCTGAATCTTTCTCATATCAGGATCATAGTCAGGGGAAATATTTTCAATCCATGCCGGAACAGTTGCATCCAGCTCCGGAAGATGCAGTTTAATATCTTTCATTTTCTGCAAGGTAATCAACTCAGAGGGGGTAAGCGCTAACGGAACAAGCAATATTTTAAAATTCCCTATCTTAGCCAATTCATCACCATTGCGAACCAGCTCTCCAGGCTCAATATACCGCTCAATGACGCGCCAACCGGCAGGAGCCTGTATGGAATGACGACGCTTATGTTCGCGAAGAATCAGCTCTTCCACCTTAAGCGCTTCTGTCGCTTCTCTTGCAGAGGCCAAATCGCTTTCAAGCGCATCAAGTGTTGTTTGTGCCGCATGCTTTTTTTCAATAAGGGTACGATACCTCTCCGCTTCCTTTGAATAAAAATACACATCACTTTCAGTGGCCTGCTGTTTATCCAGATTGCGGCGGATATCAAAATCGATAAAGGTGGGATCAAGCTTAGCAAAAACACCGTCAGGTTTTATGGTGTCACCGATATCCGCATACACAGCAAGACATCGGGCATTTTCTTCGCTTGAAACAGTGAGTACTGTTCGAGGGCGGGTAAAGCCTGTCATGTGCACATACCGCTTCGCCGGTTTTGCAACAAAAACTTTCTTACTATGTGCGAGATCTGCACTGGCGAGAATAAGAATCAGCGTGAGAAAGATAACCTTACGCCACATAAATGCGCTCCTTCAAATCTGACGGATGGAACAATATGAATACTCATTTGTTACCTAAAAAGCATCTGTAATAATAGCATTAAGTTATTACTTTACGCTTATTTTTATTTTCTCCCCGCTGATAGCGGAGTATATTCTTTCCGACATTTTTGATGGCACAAAAAAAGACCGCCTTTTAAAGGGCGGTCTTCATCTTTTATAGAAAGACAGCTACGGCTATTTTGAAGCCATTGCCTTGCGTAACGCATGAACGGTAGCAGTAATATCATCTGCCCCGACAATCTCAGAAACAATCGCGCAGCAACGAGCACCATGCTGGGCAACATCATGGATGTTATGCAGTTTGATACCACCGATAGCGACATGTGGAATTGAATGATTCTGTGTTACATATTCAAGATATTCATACCCTACTGGCGCACAAACATCTTTTTTGGTTTTCGTGGCAAAAATAGGGCCTACTCCAATGTAGTCTGCACCTACTTCAATTGCACGCTTACATTCTTCAGGTGAATGCGTAGAAAGACCAATAATTTTGTCAGCACCGATAAGCTGACGCACCTGCGGAACCGGAATATCTCCCTGCCCCACGTGTACCCCGTCTGCATCACACAGAATAGCGATATCTACATAGTCATTAACAATAAATTTACAGCCTGCCTGCTTTGTCATGGCCCGAATCTGTAAACATTCTTCCAGCATTGCTCCGGACTTCTTATCTTTTTCGCGATATTGAAGCACTTTAATGCCAGCCTTAAGCATAGCATCCACCACTTCAATATTAGAGCGTCCTTTGGATAGCCCTTCGTCTGTCAGAGCATAAATATCGGTATCTAAAATTTCCTGAAAGTTCATATTACTTCCCCAGAATATGCGTTAACACCACATCGGCCTGCATAGCAGCAGCCATAAGAACCTTAGGTGCCATAGGCGGATAATCAGCAATGTCCGTGGTAAAATCACCAACCAGTACAGCATCCTCACGTATCTGCCGTTTTTTCATATACGGCTCTCCCCAGCCTGCCATACCGGAAGCCGATACAAAAAGACGGGAATCTGAAAGGAACTGCTCAGCCATCATTTTTTTGCCTTCAATGCTATCCAGTGCTTCAATCACACAGGAGCAGTCGGCAAAGTATTGCAATGCAGTTTGCGCTATTATCTTGTCATTATGCACAGTAATGTTCAACCCGCTGTCTATACGCAGCAAGTTTTCTTTACAGACACGTACCTTCTCCAGACCAAGCTGATCTTCGAAAAAGAACTGCCGATTCAAGTTGGATGCATCCACAACATCGTAGTCTACAATAACAAAATTACGGACACCGCTACGTGCAAGCATAAAAGCGCAGTTAGACCCAAGCCCGCCGCAACCGGCAATGCCTACAGTCACAGCCCCGAGCTTTTCCAGCTGCTCTGCACTCAAATAACGGCTCAGCCCTTTCTGTAACGTTGATTCAGCTACCATCACTTGTTTCCTGACAGGTTAAAACGGTTCCCAATCCTTAAATATCGGCTGGAATCCCTTCGACTCGATAGCTCTGCACATTTCATCAACACTGCGTGGATCTGAAATATCGAATTGGGCAGTACTGTCATCATCAGAAGTATGCCCACCAACAGCAGTTGTTACACCGGCAGACATTTTCGTAACTCCAAGCGGCATCATGTTATCACGCAGCTGGGCAGATTCACGAGTAGAAACGGTGATGCCGACATTATGCAGGAATATACGCTGCGCAAGAACAAGCTGAACCAGATTTTTATCAGAAACAATAGAAGCAGGTTCATATGAGCCGACATGCGGGCGCATTCTCGGTGGAGAAATCGCAATACTTGTGGCTGGGTATTTCCGCTGCAAGTAGTCAGCATGCAATCCAGTGAAAAAGGCATCACGCTGCCATACAGACTCCAGACCAAGTAATGCACCAACGTTGACGGTACGCATACCTGCCATACATCCACGTTCAGGAGCATCAAGCCTGAAGTCGTAATCACGCTTCGGCCCTTTTGGGTGCAGCTCTTTATACAACGATCTGTTGTATGTTTCCTGATAGAGAGTCAGTCCGTCTACGCCCTTATCAATCAGGTACGCATATTCATCCTGAGTCATGGCATAGACTTCAATACTGATAGACGAAAAGTATTCACTCAAGATGCGGGAACAGTCACCAATGTATTCAACAGTCGACTTTGCCGGAGCATCTCCGGTAAGAATCAGAATATGCTTTAAACCGGTTGCTGCAATAGCCTCGGCTTCTTTGCGTAATTCTTCTGCGGTCAACTGCGAACGGGTAATCTTGTTCGCGGTATTAAACCCGCAGTAGACACACTGGTTTGTACAGTAGTTTGCCAGATATAACGGGGTAAAAAGCTGAATCGTCTTTCCGAAATGGCGCATAGAAATGCCGTTTGCTTTCTGCGCCATTGCCTCCAGCATCCCCTCTGCCGCCGGAGAAAGCAAAGCCAGATAGTCCAGTGGAGTAATAGAATGCTTTGCAAGCACCCGCTCCACATCCGCAGGAGTCACACCTGCAAGATACGCTGCCATATCCAGCGTATCGTACTGCGAAAGAAGATCAGAAAAACCCATATTACATACCGCCTAAAAAGCCGGTCAGTGGAGATGAAGCATCGGCAGTACCTGTAGAAACTGCTGCGGTCTGCGCAAGATATGCAGCACGACCGGCGCGTACAGCTTCGCCAAAAGCACGTCCCATAGCCACAGGATCGCCGGAAGCGGCAATAGCAGTGTTTACAAGACAAGCTGCTGCGCCCATTTCCATAGCTTCACACGCCTGTGACGGGGCACCGATTCCTGCATCAACAATAATCGGTAAAGAAATTTCATCAATAAGAATACGAACCATCTCTTTTGTTTTAAGCCCGCGGTTACTACCGATAGGAGCGCCGAGCGGCATTACCGCAGCAGCTCCGGCATTCACCAGATCACGTGCTATATACAAATCAGCATTCACATAAGGCAGTACAGTAAAGCCTTCTTTTGCAAGAATTTCTGTGGCCTTTGCAGTTTCGTATCCATCCGGCAATAAGTATTTATTGTCGGAAATAACTTCAATTTTAATCCAGTCGCCACATCCGGCCGCGCGCGCCAATCGAGCAATTCTCACTGCTTCATCGGCATTGCGCGCACCGGACGTATTTGGCAACAACTGCATGTGCTTGGGAATGTGCTGCATTACGTTCCCGGTAGCAGCGTTTGTGTCGACACGTCGTAACGCGACTGTGATCACCTGAGATCCGGACGATGCACAAACATCAGGGATGATAGTATCTGAGCCATATTTACCAGTTCCGGTAAAAAGTCTGCTGGTCAGGCTGACTCCGCCGATAACCAGTGCGTCGTTGTTGTTCGCTTCCATTAGCCCCCTCCTACGAATTGCAGGATTTCTAATACATCCCCGTCATTAAGTACGGTAGTTCCAAAATCATCAGCCGTCACAACGGTACGATTCAGTTCCACGACAACCGCTTTTACATCCACGCCGTTGCCCTGCAGATATTCAAGCAGGGTTGTGTCGTCATTGCACAGTTGCATCTGACCATTTACAGTTAGTTGCATATAGGGTTCCTTTGCTGCTTCAATCGCATAAAAAAAGCTTGCACGAAGGCAAGCTCAGAATACGAGTTAAGTACTCAGCCTTCCTCCGGCGGTATAAACCGCGTCAGGTTCAAAGGGTCTGAACTGAATGTTCACTCTCAGCCCGAAGGCTCCCCTAGCTGTATGTAGACACACCCTGTATCTCATAAAACGACGTGCGTTTTATGCTACAGGCATAAAAAAAAGCTTACCCCGAAGGATAAGCTTATAGTTCTTTTTAACTGAATTGCTTCCCTCCGGTGGTATAAACCACATCAGGTTCAAGGGTCAGAACTCTTACGCTCACTCTCAGCCCCGAAGGACCCCCCTAGCTGTTGAGATAGGTATAGTCAGGTTTAACAATCCTGTAAAGCTGTTTATTTAATCAATCTCACGTTTTATAAAACAACACGCTGTATTCCTTACATTACCTGTACTCTAGGCAGAAAAAAGACTTTTCTTGCTGCGTGTTACTTTTTTTTATATCGTCACACAAACATATGTCTGAAGCCGGACATACACGTTCAACCTGCATCCGGTATTGAATGAATAACACAGCATAGCAGGAGCACCCATGCGTATATCAGCCATCCTTTTTTCTTGTATCCTCACCTGCCTTCTTGCAACATCTGCATTTGCGCATCGCGTAAACATTTTTGCATGGATAGAAGGAAATACTGTCTATACAGAATCCTTTTTTTCAAGTGGCAATAAAGCACAAAGCAGCACAATACGCGCCACAGACCAGAACACCGGAAAACTCCTCGCCGAAGGAAAAACCAATACAAAAGGTGAATGGTCGTTCCCCCTTTCTGCTGAAGCGCTTAAGAGTAAAGATCCTATTGTGATTACGCTTGATGCCGGTCAGGGACATTCCTCTACATGGACACTGGAAGCGCAGGACTTCGCAGATGCTGCTATGCCGTCAACCGCACCGACTACCTCTGAAAAAACACCGGCAGCAACCAGCACAACATCTTCAGCTCCCCCTTCTTCCCCAGAAACAGTCACTATGACTAAAGCTGAACTTGAATCCATTGTCAGAACAGCTGTCCAACAGGAACTTGTCCATGTCAAAGGACAGCTCGCAAAACTTAATGCGCAAATCCTTCAGCCGAAAACGACAGTAAAAGACATCTTCGGGGGACTGGGATATATTTTAGGTCTTCTTGGTCTGGCAGCATTTATCCAGTATCGCAAAAGACAATAAGAACTTCATTCAAGCTCTTGTGCACCTCTTGCTTTCAACACCAAATTTCAGCTGTTTTCCATGAAGCCGCTTGTGTTGTTGCTCTTCTTTCATAAAAACACTATGACGCGGCAGACATCTTATGAAAAAGGAGCCCCGCATGGCTAAACCCAAAAAAGCCCAACAGAAGTTAAAAAAACGCATTGCAGCAATCAAACGCCGTAAAGCCTCTACTGCTGACGACTTTTCCGATACCGTAATGTCTTTCTGTAAACCGCTTCTCGCTGAATCTGAAAGCTTGAGCGGAGACGACAATGCAATCGGCCTTGGTGTATTTGCGTGGAACGCGTCTTTCCTTCCGCGCGACCGCTGGGAGAACGGCCTGCATCGCTCTCTTGAACAGTTTGAACTGACAGACGACACCAAAGCAACACTCGTTGACATTGTTGAAGAAATGATCCGTCAAAAAGAAGTAATGTACCCGAATGATCTTCGTGTAATTACTGATTACAAAGTGCATGAAACAGAAGAAGGCCCAATCCTTACTGTAGACGCCAAGCTTGCTAAAAAAGCACTTCTCCCTTCTTTTAAAGGCGTTCCTTCCGAATAGAACACGCCGTAACGGCATCACATATCGATAGCCGTATGCATATAGTACAAAACAAAAGCCCGCTGTTTCCAGCGGGCTTTCTCTATGGAGTACGACAATGACCTACTAATCGGGACCTGGACAAGCTACGTTGCTCAGATCTTCGATTTTACCATTTTTAATGCGCCAATCACGGATTGCCTGCATGTCCATGAACATCTGGAACATCTGGAAGAATCCATGCCAGTGTGCATAGTCAGGCCCGTTCATAGCTGCACCCTGACGGGCACGACGGCCTTCATGGTGCCAGAGATAGTACATCATACGCTGGAAACCGTCTTTCCAAGGATCATCACCAAGGAGGTTCTTCTCAGCAAGCTCTTTCTTCATGGCTACTGCTTTATCCCAGTAGATATTGTAGAGCTTTACAGAAGCTTCAAGCGTATCCATTGTTGCATCAGTATGAAGTTTTGAGTGGCAGTTCGTACAAACAAGACGCATACGTTTTCTGCCTTCCTCACCGTTACCGCGTGTTCCTTCACGAATTTCAGAACGTTTGCTGTACAGCTTCCACTTCAGACGTGTTGCAGGGTTATGTGTCGTAGTTAATTCACCGATACCGCTTAAGTGACATACTGCACAGGTAGGAGCATCGTAATCACCCGGTTCCCATGTATCCGGAGCGGCAGTAAAGTTCCAATTTTCTTCATGTGCTGCATACACTTGACCATGCTTGGACTGTTCGTAAATTTCAATGTTCGGATGGTCAGGGCCAAGGTGACACGTACCGCAAGATTCCGGCTTACGTGCTTCAGCAATGGAGAACATATGACGGGTATGACATACAGAGCAGTTACCGACGGAGCCATCCGGATAACGCTGTCCCGGACCTGCCGGCCATGTCATGTTGATAGGTTTATTGTCAGCACCGAGCTCAATAATTGTACCGTGACACATCTGACAGCCGGAAGCACGAGGTGCTCTGCCTTCAGGAGTATTACGATCAACACCTGCAAACTCCAATCCTTCGTAGTAATACATAAGTTTATCGAAGGTCGGGTTGTTCATTACAGGCTCAGAAGCCGGTTTTGAATGTGAGCTTTCAAGGAATTGCGAAACTTCTACAGGGTGGCAACGGGAACAAGTTTTAGAAGATACCATAGGGCTGGTATATACATTTGTTCCTCTCATACCTTCACACTGGCTTGCCATAGGAGATGTTTTTTCCACCACGTGACAGTCATAACAGGAGACCTGCGCATGCGCCATGCGACCGTTTCTCCAGTTGTCGACGATACCCGGTGTTTCTTTTGCGTGACACTCAATACATTTTTTAGCTGTTTCAGAGAAACCACGCTGCACAAGAATCTGCTTATGCAGCCCCCCAACGGACTGTGTCCCTTGGGAAGAGGCTTTAGGCGTCTTTTGCACTTTTTCCTGAGCACCGGCTACCCCCGTGCCCAGCATGCAACAGATCACCATTCCTAACAGGATTACCAAAGTCCTCCATATCTTCATTCCGTTCCCTCCACACACTTTCAGGTTTTCAGTCCTAGTTCGGTTGTGAATCCCTGTTGAAATACTTGTTCACGTAATACATCATATCTTTATGTCCCACATGTTCATGGCACTTAACGCATCTGAGTTTATTCTCTTTTCTCAGATATTCACGGTGCGCAAGAATTGCTTTGATGCCCATTTTCGGCGCCTGCAATCTGGTATGGCACTTCCGACATGAATTATCATACGTAAACTTTTCACGGTTAGCCCGGTTTGCTCCCCAATCATGAGTATAGGGGTCAATAATCATGTTCATGATAACATCATGTGTACCGGTATAGGCTTTGGCTACGACGTACTCTACAAGAGTGCCATGTGGCAGATGACAATCTACGCATTGAGCAACCACACCCTGAGGGTTATTCCCCCCATGAGGTGAAGCAAGCCAGGCCTGCCTGAACGGCTTCATTACGTGGCACGTCACACAAAACTGATCTGTATTCGTCAAAGCGATCATGTGGCCAGAAGCCAACACAAGGACGATGGTCAATACAAAACCGGCTACACCCCCTATCAACAGTAGCTTTTTTCGCTTTTTCCTATCGCTGCTCTGAGGCATAAACCTCCCCTTTGCCAATATTTAAAGGGTGAACCTAAGACAATTGATAAATACTACCATGTTAGAGGTGTATACGAATTATATTTTTCGTCATTCCGCCTGAAAATCAGCCTGTCCCTCCGCAACGTCCCTGAACATCACACAATGCGGAGCATTACTTTTTTCTTACTCAAAAATGAAAAAACCATAAAAAAAGCCCCGCTTCAAAGCGGGGCACAATCTGCAAAACGATCTATTCTTTTCCCATAGCAGGAAACGGTTTGGGGGAGCGCATATAGTACCGGTAATACCCAACGATATTACTCATAAGGAAAAAGCTTTCCAATGCAATAGCTGAAGGCGACCAAACCACAACATTATGAATTATCCACAACAGAACACCCACAAAGGTTATCTCTCGTAACTGCTTATCCGTTTTAGAAAACGCAGCAACGGTAAGCACGAATGTTGCGCCAAAGCTCAACAAACTGACAACACCTGTATATGTCCACGCAGTACCCAACACGGCTACAATACAAAAAAAGTACATCCATTTTCGTTCTGTTGTGTATCCGCTCACAGCATACCGTATTCCAGAAACTATCATGAGAATTGTTGCTGTCCATTGATCAAGCAGCATAAAATGTGCTGCCATAAAAAAACACGCAGCAGCAATAGACAGTACAATGTACTTTCTGTCTTTAAACTGAAAAGAAAGCACATCAAATATGAGAGCTACACCGACAAGCAATTGTGAAACAACAAAAACAGACATAATCTACCCTTTGATCAAAGCAAAAACACTACTGCGTAGCAGTAGACATACATAAAAAACATACTCAGCAAATGCACAATACAGTACAAGATTCTTTATATAATCAAAAGGTCGAAAGAATTAGCAGTACAAAGATCTTTAATGAAATATGTTTCATCCGATAACACCATAATGGCATTACACAACAAAGCATAAAAAAAAGCTGACACCATTTCGTCTGACGACAATAGAGAGGCGAAACCCAACAATCCACCAATCTACATAAGCAGCACCGGTATTTACAGTGACATACGAGTTAAGCCCCCGCAAAATGTCTTCTGCATGCATCCCTACAAACCAGAGTACTTAATGGGTCAACATGACGAAATAATGTCAGCAACTAATTACTAAAATGAGAATATCGTCAAGACAAGTAAAAAAATCATTATTTCGTGAAAACTATAGATTTACCAACATCAACACCGTCTAACTTGCAACTTCTGCACTATATTCTCTTTCGACGCACCGATTTTATAACCACCCTGCTATTGCTTAATAAGCAAGTTATACAGGACTTCCAGATTTTTTATGTCTTCTGAAAGGTCTTCACCTTTTGGTGTTTCTAATACCATAGGTAAATCAATAAATCTTGGATCATTTATTAAGCGAGCAAAGGTATTTTCTCCTAACAGCCCCTGTCCAATATGGTCATGTCTATCTAAGTGACTGCCCAAAGCCCCTTTTGAATCATTAATATGCATAAATAACAACTTGCTAAGCCCTACTGTAGCATCCAGTTCTTTGAAAGTAGAGATATATCCTTCTTCAGAAGCAAGATCATAGCCTGCAGCATAGGCGTGACAAGTGTCTACACACACTCCAATCCTGTCGGTCTGTTTGGCTTGCTGAATAATGGAAGCAAGCTCGGCAAAGGAACGTCCCAGTGTTGTCCCCTGTCCAGCGGTATTCTCCAACAACACCATCACGTGTTCAGTTCTGGATTCTTCGAAGGCTCTATCAAGATTCTTCGCAACCCTCTCTAAAGATTCTTCAACACCACTTCCAAGATGAGCTCCAGGATGCATAACAACATAGGGTATTTTAAGCTGTTCTGCACGCTCCAGTTCATGCGCAAAGGCTGCAACGGACTTTTCAACGCCATCTTCTTTGGGAGAACCGAGATTAATTAAATAAGAATCATGCACTGCAACAGGATGATTCCCCCACGATGCACACGCATCGATAAAGGCATCAATTTGCTTTTGCTCCAACGGCTTCGATTTCCACTGACGCTGATTTTTGGAAAAAATCTGCAATGCAGTCCCATTTACTCGCATGATGCGTTCAACAGCCTTTTCAAGTCCACCGGCAATGGACATGTGAGCACCAAAATGTGGCATTCTGCCCCCTTATATATACTCCGACATATCAGCGCCGGAAATAGATTCATACACTATTCACGCCGAACACATGTCACAGCGTGTTAGTATTCATTTATTGTTCACGGCATCCATTGTCCACCGTAAAAACATACGCTATAACGCCTCATTCATAGCATATGGGAGTATATGATGTCGTCATCCATGAAATACAAATTTAATCTTTCAGATACGGTAGGAACCGTTGGATATGTTTCCTGCGAGCCTCCGGCAGATATTACCTTTGAAGAAGCACTTGCCTATCTTGAGGAACATCCTCTTGATGACTTTATGCATAAATACCTGCTGACACGTGTTCAGAATTTTGATCAAAAAAAATTCAAAACTCTTCTGAAGACAGCTGTAGAAGAATACACCGTCGTAAAGCCTGTTCTTGCAGCATTGCTGTATGAAACGTGTATGCTCTATGGAAAATTTTCCAAACTTCTTCCGCTGTTTCCAGATGATGCAATTGAACAATTGCAGGAACACACTCCCCTTATCTACCTTCGCTGGGCTAAACGCGAAGACAGATATGACCACCTTGCATGGATTACTAAATTTAAAGAAAACATACACGAGCATCGCATGCTGCCGCTCCCTGATGTAGCAGAGGACTTTGACCTGCCGATGTTGTATGAAGCGTCCACTGAAGAGTTCACCACCGCAGCAGCAGTACGTGAAGAGCTATTAAAAACACCATACGACACCCCATGGTCACGTCCCCCTGCGCAAGAGACAACAGACCTCGCACTAAGCAGACTGGATAAAACTCCACTCTTTGCAGATGTTGAAATGCGCCATATTGCGTCACTGTCACCTATCGCACTGCTGAGACGCTGGAACATCGATCTTGCTGTCAAAAACGGCTCGCTCGACTACACTCTGCAAGGGTTGGCAACATCCTACGGACGCGGACTGGCTCTGCCGGATGCACGAGTAGGGTTAACAATGGAAGTGGTTGAACGCTCCTCCTCCTTTGTCTCCTTTGATGATGCCGGTGTTATTAACACTCTCAAAGACCATCCGCTGACACATGCACGATTGTCCGAACTGAAAGCTCAAGGCATTAATGCGTTTGATCCCAATTTACTATCGCTTGAAGTTCCATACGAAGACGAAAAGCTGTACTGGATGGAAGGCCACACCCCGAAACTCGAAGAAGACGGGTATGAACCTATCCTTGTCCCCGTGCAGATGGTGTACATGTTCTGCAATCTGGATGAAGTCTCCCTCTTCTCCTCACCGGGATCTACCGGCCTTGCTTCCGGCAATATTCTTGAAGAAGCAAAGGTTGCAGCACTCATGGAAATCTTTGAACGCGATGCTGAAGCAACCAAGCCTTTCGACAAGAAAGAATGCTTTACGCTCACAACTGAAGATCCAAAACTATCCATGCTGTTAAATGACTATGCCGCACGCGGCGTCCATGTCATGTTTCAGGATATCACAACAGAATTCGGCATCCCTTGTTACTACGCTTTTGTCATGGGCAGACGCGGTGAAGTTATCCGAGGCACAGGGGCTGGGTTGGATGGCAGACGCGCCATTGTTTCTGCACTGACAGAAACACCATATCCATACCCGCAAAGCCCTCCATCTGCACCGACACTGCGCGGGATTGGAACAAGAAAACAAGAAGATCTCCCTGATGTCTCTATGGAAGATCCTTTCCGCAACGTGCAGATGCTTGAGCAAATGCTTATCGCCAACAACAGACGCCCAGTTTATGTTGAACTTGCTCGAAAAGATCTCCAGTTCCCTGTTGTTAAAGCACTCATTCCAAACATGGAATTAACAGCCGACTTTGACTCGTTCACCCGAGTAAGCCGCAGGCTCTTTAACAACTATCTAAAAATGGAAGACTAGCGAATCAATACGCCTAGTTTACCTACATTCACAGCATCATAAAGAAACGCCTGTTGTTTTCCATACTGTCTTATCAGTTTGGAAAACAACAGGCGTTCTTATGTCTTTTCAAATAAGAGAAGCTGCATTTACGCGGACAATGGCAATCCTCTTCAACAAAATCTCTTGTACAATAAGCACTCGTTACGGTTCGTTACTACCCTGTAACCGGCTTACGGCTCCTGCAAGGTTGGAGCAAGAACAATCTCACGAACACACACAGACTGAGGCTGCTCGTAGGCAAAGGCGATTGAGTTTGCAACATCCTGCGCACTCATAACACCTCCCATCTGCACCTTCCACTGATTGTAGCCATCTTTAATGTCTTGGGATGTGGTGTGACTCAACAATTCAGTTTCTGCTGCACCCGGTGCAATAACAATCACGCGGACGTTATCTGCTGCCACTTCTTCACGAATATTTTCACTCATTGCATGAACCGCAAATTTGGTTCCGCAGTATGCTGCATGGTTAGGGAATGTTTTACGTCCAGCTACTGAGCTAATATTGATGATAGTTCCCTGCTTGCGCTCACGCATTCCTGGAAGCACAGCGTGAATACCGTTCAAAAGTCCCAAGACGTTTACGTCCACCATCTTCTGCCATTCTGCCGGATCCTGATCATGAATCTGACCAAGCAACATCACACCGGCGTTATTTACAATGCAGTCTACAGGACCATACTGAGATTCTGCATCAGCTATAGCTTTTACCAATGCCTCACGATCTGTTACATCTACCTGAGCGCAAATAGTATTTGGTAAATTTAATGCTTCCAGTCTATCCAGACGGCGAGCAATAAGAAGAAGCGGAAAACCTTTTGCGCTTAAAGTTCGAGCTGTTGCTTCACCAAAGCCAGAACTTGCACCAGTGATGACTACGAGTGGTTTAGACATTCTTTTTCTCCAATGTATTATGGGCTGTGCCCTTTGCTTTCGTTTTGCATAAGAATACACCCTTTTTTTTCTTTGTATAATACAGAGTTCTTTTACTTGTGATAGGTTCAGCCTATGAAAGGACTTAGATAGTAGAATGCTGAAAGGCAGTGAGGATTTATGGACTTACGATTACTCCGCTACTTCATAGCCGTATTTGAAGAACAAAATATTACACGCGCCGCACAACGCAGCCATGTATCACAACCCTCCATCTCAAGCGCTATAAAACAACTGGAAGAAATGCTTGGCGTTTCCTTATTCAAAAGAGGAAAGCAAGGAGTGCAGATTACAGAAGAAGCACACCACCTATATCCGCGTGCAAAAAGACTCTTGGACGAAGCACACACAATAGAAGACCTATTTAAAGGAAGCATGGAAGAACGGCATATTACCATCGGGATATTTCCAGACTTAAGTCCGGAACGTCTTGCATCAGTCCTTGAAGCCATGCGAAAAAATGTCCCCGGTCTTACGCCGAAGCTTGTGGATATTGCCTCCGAGTGCGATGCCCGCATCACACTCGATATGCTTCGCCAACAAGGTGAAACATGGATTCCACTCTGGGAAGAAGATTATGTTCTGTGCATGCGCCCAGACCATCCACTGGCAAAAAAACAATTTGTGCTTCCTGAAGAGTTGCATGAATTCGATTTTATCGAATGCCCGCCTTGCGAGGCACACCAGCAAACAATCGGGCTTCTGGCCTGTTCCGACTTACGTATGAATATTGTTGCAAGTGGTGAACACAAAAGTCAGGTCATGCACCTCGTCCAAGCCGGCTTCGGTATCTCTTTTTTACCGGACGGCGTCCTTGAATCCGGCTACGACCTCGTCACAGTTCCACTAAAAGCACCAAGAATGTTCAGAAGAATCGGATTAACGTATCCGGCAGATAAAACGACGTCCGACGTTGTTTCCGATGTCGTTTCAACTTTCATGCGCTAAAAAAAGAGCCGACGGGCGAATTATCCCATCGGCTCTTTTTCTTCTCCAACCCTGCACAGGGCAAGGCTTACCACCACTCCGTTATATTCTCTTCTTGTTTTATTTACAGGTAATTGTTGACATTTTCTGTCTTTTACCTCTTATACTATGCAGTAAGTTAGCAGCATGAGCTTCGCTATACTGAGTATCGCGCTTCGCCTGTTCTGATTTCTTCCTACTCAACCGACTCTGCGTTTCGCGCCATTTTTCCACTCCCCTGCGCCGTCTGCTCACCTGCATACGTGTCTACTAGAGGTATCCGGCATTGTAATGCTACAGGCATCTTTTTTCTGCTCGTAAAATAAGCAGAAAAATGTCCTATGCCTATGTTGTTACTGCCTACGATTATTGTGGCGTACATGACCTTGCTACTTTTTTTTAAGGAGGAATGGTAATGGCAGAGCAAAAAACGCAGCAAGAAGTTGTTGTTGATAAAGGGCATGCCAGTTGGTCTGACTTAATCAAACTCGAAGATTATTGGGCAATATGGCTTGGTTTCATTATCCTTATCGCCGGGCTTGTTATCTATCTCCCTAACGAGCCGGAAAATTTGCGGGAAACCATCGCTAAATCAAACGCAATCATGGAGGCGGAAGCAGCCAAAGCTCCGTTTAAAACTATTGAGTACTACAAGGCTGCTGATGCAAAAGGCATGAAAGCAACCTCCTCCTCATTTGCAAAAACAATCAAAAGCTTCCAGGGAAAACCACACGGCTGGTCTACCAACCCGCTTGATGCTTTCTTCATGGACACCGCAAAAGCTGATGCCAAAAAAGCTAAGGCCATGGCCAAATATGAAAAAGCACAGGCAGCAGCCGATGAATCTCTTACAGTTGCTACTGCTGCTCAAGCCGCTGCAGCTGCCGCAAACTTCACAGATGATACTCTTAACCAAAAGGCATCCGATGCTATCAGCGACTGGCGGAACAAAAAATTTGCTGCCGGAAAAGCTAAAAGCAAAACAAAAGCAAAAGGATACAACCAGCTTACTTGGTTAATTCTGTTATGCGTAGCTCTCGGAATTTTCTTTGCTATCGGTCGCGCAGCCATGGGGCACAGCCCCGCTAAATTCTTTGTGGGATTCTTCTTTGTTTTTGCCATTGCAACACTTTCCTATGTTGCCGCACAACAAAGCACCATGAAAGGACTTGGAATCGGCTATGCAGCGTGGGCAATCCTTTTCGGCCTGCTTATTTCCAACACTATTGGAACTCCTAAGTGGGTAGAGCCTGCCGTTCAAACAGAATACTTCATTAAAACCGGTCTGGTTCTGCTCGGTGCAGAAGTACTCTTCAGTAAAATTGTTGCGATTGGTATTCCGGGTATTTTCGTAGCGTGGGTAGTAACACCTATCGTACTCATCACGACCTATATATTCGGTCAAAAAGTCGTAAAAATGCCATCAAAAACGCTGAACATTGTTATTTCGGCAGACATGTCGGTTTGTGGTGTTTCAGCTGCGATTGCAACGGCAGCAGCATGTCGTGCTAAAAAAGAAGAGCTGACCCTTGCAGTTGGTCTTTCCCTCGTATTCACCTCCATCATGATGATTATTATGCCGGCCTTCATTAAAGCGGTTGATATGCCGTTTATTCTTGGCGGTGCATGGATGGGCGGTACGATTGACGCCACAGGTGCTGTTGCGGCAGCGGGTGCTTTCCTTTCACAGAAAGCACTGTATGTTGCTGCTACCATTAAAATGATCCAGAACGTTCTTATCGGTGTAACAGCATTCGGTGTTGCTATTTACTGGTGCACACGCGTTGACTGCACTCCTGGACGTTCCGTAAACGCATGGGAAATCTGGTACCGTTTCCCTAAATTCGTACTCGGCTTCCTTGCTGCTTCTATTCTCTTCTCATGGATCTACGGATCAATGGGAGCAGATGTAGGCTACGCAATGATCGACCATGGTGTAATTCGCGGCTTCTCTAAAGCCTTCCGCGGATGGTTCTTCTGCCTTGCCTTTGTATCTATCGGCCTCGCAACCAACTTCCGTGAACTGGGTCATTACTTCAAAGGCGGTAAGCCGCTTATCCTGTATGTTTGCGGACAGTCCTTCAACCTGCTTCTGACTCTGACTATGGCATACATCATGTTCTACCTCGTATTCCCGGAAATCACTGCGAAGATCTAACACTTAAGAACAAAGGATAATGCATATGCAGAAAAGCAGCGCAACACGCTTCCTGTCTTTCGCAACAGGAGTCTTCATAATCTGGTTGTTTATGTTCGTGCTCTCGCCGATGCTGCTTACCCATGTGGAATCCGCAAGCACCCTCGCAACGTTTATTGAGCAAAACGACATCAATTCCGGAGCAATCTACTGGACAGATGTTGAAATTACTGCCGATGCAGAGCTTGGTGCACGTTCCACAGTAACCTATCTCCCTAAAGGGAAATAAACATCTCAGACAAAAGGGAGCAGTACGCAAGTACTGCTCCCATTTTATTTGACATTCTATTCAAACACGATGCACAGAATACCTTTTACAGAACATATCACACACACTATTCCTACGCTGAGTATTCGCACCAGCAACTACGGAGTTTTTTATGAAGTACAATCACCTTGGTATTCCCACATCCACTCCGCAGGAAAATGAAATCCACTTGCCGCATCTAAAAATGTTTGTGACAGATCACCAAAGCAATCCATACGGTATCCAGTGGATGCGTTTTGAAGAAGGCGCGCCTTATCCGGAACTCGTTAAGACGATTCCACATGTTGCTTTTGTTGTAGAAAATCTGACAGAAGCACTTATCGGCAAAAATGTAATTATCGCTCCTAATTCGCCAAGTAAGGGGCTGACAGTTGCTTTTATCGAAGAAAACAACGCCCCGGTTGAACTTATGGAATATGATCCCCCTCAAGCGTCCGAATAGCAAACAGCAAACAAAAAAAGCCACTCAAAAAGAGTGGCTTTATCTGTCAAAATACGTCTTGAAAAACTCAGTACCTATTCAGTAGGCACATCAAGACACGTTTTATCTATACTATTTCGCTTTTTTCTTACCGTTTTTACGCGCCCACCAACTTCTATCCGGCCCTTTGTACCACCAGTCAGTATGGTCGGTTTCGCGAATACGCTCGGCAAGAGCACGGCCAACTTCTGTACGCAAACGAGGCATTGCGCCCTGCATCCATTTACCGGCGTACTGGTTACCTAAATCAAATTCTTCTTTAAGGTTCAGGATCAAGTCAATTTGATCCGCGTCCTGTGCAAGCTTCGCTTCCAGAGATTCTGCTTCTTCAAGTTCATCCCAGTACGGCATAACCAAAGACTCAAGCCCGGTACCTTCCAAAGCATGCGTAAACGCAGCTTTAGGGTCACTGGTGTTGTAGATTCGGTTTACATAGTTAAAGTCACCGATTCGGGCTTCATGAAAGTCGTGGAAAAGACACATCATAGCAGTATGCACAGGATCTGCACCAGCTTCATTAGCAAGCACAAAACCAACAATTGCAGTGCGGAAAGAATGCTCTGCAACATTCTCGCTACCGGAGCCTAAAAACTGATAACCGCTGCGAGGAGTTTTACGCAGCATGCCTGCTTCAAACAAAAAGTCAGCGAGACGGGTAAGCTTCTCACGCCCTTGCAAATTTACCTGAGGATCACAGGCTGTCATCATTCATCTCCTCTACAAAAAAACTTAGCTTATCATTTCAAACTGTTGCACTGAATACACATGTAAACAACAGATACTAGCCGAAGTTCATACGCCCTTTATCCGCAACTGTACAGTCGGACATTTCTCATGAAACCCCATTGACAACATACACATATAGCCATATTGCTAAATGTGTATTCAGGAGGACGTATGCATGATTTCATCAAAATAACTAAAGCACTATCAGACCCCACGCGAGTCCGAATTCTTGGCTTACTGCTGGAAGGAGAACTTTGTGTATGCAATATTGTGGAGATTATGGGCTTATCCCAGCCAACGATTTCCCGTCATTTAAAACAGTGTACAGACGCCGGACTGACAACAGCCCGAAAAGCAGGTGGATGGACGCATTACAGCCTAGCAGTTAGCAGCACTGAGTTATATATAACGTCTTTTCTTAATCTGTTGCAGCAAGCAATCGCAACAGACAGCGAATCTATGGTATTACAAAAAAATCTTGTTGCTTTAAAAAAAGCTAAAAACATCCTTTAACGAGGGTATAGAAATGAAACCGCTCGAAATTACACCACAAAAAAAAGAAGAAGAAAAAAGCTCCTGCTCAATCTACGGCTGAAACCCAAATAAAGGCGGCGAGTTCGCTGCCCAGGCTTTTGGAGCACCTAAACAGGAAGGAAATATTCCTGAAAATCCTTTTGAATCCCCTTGCGCTTGCGGAGCAGCACCTTCTCAAGGAACAGAGCCACGTTTTTCTATTTCTTTTTACGCAATCGTCGGCACTATTGCATTAATCGGATGGGCGCTGTTATACTCCCAACTTCCTCTTATTGCAGAAACTCTGACAGGACTTATTCCGGGAATTGAAAAGGGAAGCCATCTTTATGAATCCGTAAAATTCTTCCTGTATGACACTCCAAAAATCTTACTGCTGCTCAGCCTTGTCGTTTTTGGAGTTGGCGTACTGAGAACTTGGATCACACCGGAACGAAGCCGCAAATACCTTAGCGGAAGAGAATCACTCGGGAACGTAATTGCAGCATGTGTAGGCATCATCACTCCATTCTGCTCATGTTCCGCTGTTCCTCTTTTCTTAGGGTTTGTTGCCGCAGGTATCCCACTTGGCGTTACCTTCTCGTTCCTTATCGCCGCACCAATGGTAAACGAAATTGCGCTTGTTCTTCTGTACGGTCTCTTCGGCTTTAAAGTTGCCGCATTGTATCTGGTTACCGGAGTTACTATTGCAGTTATCGCAGGCTGGGTACTTGGCAAAATGAAGCTTGATGACATGCTTGAACCATGGGTTAAACAAATCCGTGATGATGGAAGCAACAACGCACCGACATACCCGACCCTTGCTCATCGTTTAGACTTTGCATGGGACTCTGTTGTAGATATTATTGGTAAAACATGGCTCTACATCGTTATCGGTATTGCCGTCGGCGCTGGTATTCACGGGTATGTTCCAGAAGGCGCTATGGCTTCAATCATGGGTAAAGAAGCATGGTGGAGCGTTCCGGCCGCTGTTATTATTGGTGTTCCAATGTATGCAAGTGCAGCTGGAATTATCCCAATTGTATCTGCATTGCTCGGTAAAGGAGCTGCTCTAGGAACCGCGCTGGCGTTTATGATGTCTGTTGTCGCCTTGAGCCTTCCTGAAATGGTAATCCTCAGAAAAGTGCTCAGTGTAAAATTGATTTCAATTTACGTAGCAATTGTTGCATCAGGCATTCTTCTCGTCGGGTTCCTCTTCAACATTCTCATTTAAAACACGATCAAACATAAAAAGCGGCACGGAAAACTCCGTGCCGCTTTTTTAATAACTTACCCTAAGTTCACAACTATACTGTCTTCATTTCGGTCGCATTCGCTATCCACGACTTCCCCACCGCTTACCGAAAACCCAAAATAGAATCAGCGTAACAACTGCACCAAGCGTATCTGCAAGCATATCTTTTTGTGCATCCCAGATATCTCCCTGACTACCAAGGAACTCAATACCCGCTGTGCCGCCCTCAATAACAGCGTACTGCCACTCTATTATCTCATAAGCCGCCGCAACCGACATAATCGTAAATAGTGCAAAAAGTGTTGTCACAACAGGTCCGGCTAACTTCCTGCGTACGAATAGCTCGGCAATCGGGTACGCATAAAATCCCACTGAAAAGTGTCCGATTCTGTCAAAATGATTCCGTTCAAATCCAAACAGGTCATTCACCCACTCAAAAGGTACACCGGCAAATGTATAGTGCCCACCTATTGTATGCCAAAACAACCAAAATGCCATCAACCCATAGGATACATTGGAAAAGCGGAAAAAAGGAAACGTAATGCACAGCAAAAGAAAAATTGCTGCAACAGGAATAACTTCAGCAATCCACACTTCCCGTGAAACTGGAGCAATCCCCATCAAACCAAAGAAAACAACAAATACTGCTGCAAGAATGAAAGGAAAATTCTTAGCAGTAAAGATTCGACCCATATATTCCTCCATAAAGTCTACGCCGTAATACATTGCCAAAAGTACTAGGAGTCTATAGTACAAAAAAATACCCAACAACACAGCAAAACAATGCCACGTATCTGTTACGGGATAACTATGCAACTACGGATTTTTATATTCTCAGCACTTGCAATAGCACAGTTAGTGCTCTTACCGACGCTATCTTCAGCTGCCAGTAGCCAATCTGTAAAATTTATTACAGAAGAGGTACCTCCCGTTGTGTATTTCCACAAAGGCAGACTTAAAGGCTACAACATTGCGCTGATAAAAAAAATCTGGGCAAAAATGAATCTGCCTGAACAAAAAATTACAGTTCAGCCATGGCCCCGCTCTATAAAAGACTTCGACACGGCTCCACCGACATGTCTTTTCCCTGTAGCACTGACAGAAGAGCGGAAAAAAAAATATCGTTACGTCAGCAGCCCAATGTTTTTTGATATTGTCATTATGGCGCACAAAAAAGACAAATTGCTCTTCTCAACCCCTGAGCAACTAAAAAATGTACGAATTTGTGTCACAAAGGCTGCAAGTGTCTTACCTGTTTTGCTACGAAACGGCTACTCGGAAGCAAACTTCGACTTTGCTACATCGCTAGCCTGTTCCATAAAAAAATTTCAAAAGGGGAGAGCTCCACTCATTGTAGGCAGCGCACCGCTCATCACATACAACTACCAAGTTTCCGGCGGTGATCCCTCTAATTTAATTATTGTGGCAAGAGTCGCCGAACTGCCGAACGGTTTTTTATTTAATGACGCTGTCCCGCAGCATTTTATAGAAAACATGAAACAAGCAATGCTGCATATAGCCCTCTCTCGGGAAGCACAAACCTTGTACAACCAAGAAATCAGCCCCTACCATCCCAATAGCCACTAATAAAAAAGCCCGCGGAAGGCGGGCTTTAGATTTCTCTAGAAGACTCTGTTCTACCATGTATGCAACACAGCATGGCAATCTGCCAAAACAGAATATTTTTCTATTGAACTAGTAACGAGGACGACGTTCGCGAGGGCGAGCTTCGTTAACTTTAAGGTTACGTCCGCCATGAACGCTACCGTTAAGAGCATCAATGGCTTCAAGAGCGCCATTGTCTTCCATTTCTACAAAGCCGAAGCCGCGGGAACGACCTGTTTCACGATCTTCGATCACTCGAGCAGAAATTACTTCACCGAATTCTTCAAAAAGATCACGCAAATCATCATCTCTAACAGACCAGGCAAGGTTGCCGACATAAATGTTCTTAGACACGAAAAAACTCCAAAAATAAAAAACTAAATGCGCGTACGCATCTACAACAGGTTTAAATCCCACACAGATTCAACCTTTCCAAACCAATAGCAGAAAAGCGCTCAACGCGCACCCTGCCTATGCGAATACAGCATCTATATCTATGCTGCATTGTAACATCTGTCTAAAAATCGAGGCAGCAACCCAAACATTGCGTCATCCCGAGAGTAACACTCGTAGCATAACTAGCAACCATTTGAAAATAAAATATTTCAATTACTAACGCGTTAATAGAAAAAATAATCCGTGAAGAAAAAAAAAGCGTTTCTTTGTATCATTCCAACTTTTATACATTGGAATCTATCAAATAAATCGTCGCAGGATTAATTAAAAACAACCTGCCTTGCTTTATTTCTTTCTCCTCCGTGCAAAAACCATTTTCCGGAAGTGCGTATGTCGCAGTTTTCTCCAAACTGGAATCAATAAAGCGAATCTCATTCCCCACATACTCTTTTACAGCAGTCCAGTGACTAATAAGAGGGGCTCCCCGAAAAGGAAGATAGCGCTTAAATTGTAAAACAACACCCTTTCCCTCTGATTGATCATAAAGAGTCACCCCCTTTTCCTTATTCACAGGGCTCCAATCTTTTATGACTTTCAACACGTCATCAATACTCGCCTTCCCATCAGGAAAAGGTTGTGTATACTCCAAAGGAGTACCTTTACCCTGTATCACATGAAAAAACGACTGAACTTCTGAAATATAATCTGTGCGACAGCAAACGATCTTTTCCCAGTGCTCAGTATCCTGTGAAAAACTTACCAGACCAGCATGAAAAAGCTTTCGTGCTTCCCAATGGTTAATACCATGGGTTCGTTGCATAGCATTCAAAACAGCATACAGTGCACAAAAGTTATCGAGTTTTCCTTGAAACAAAGCTTCCATCAGGGTTTATGTCCTCTCATTAAAAAACGTTTACAAAGGGAGATGTGACACAAACATTTTTCTCCCGCAAGTGGCACCGGAAATGCTCACTTTAGTGCACATTATTCCTTTTTTAACTAGACAAGTTATTCTGATACGTATATTACTTCCTCAAATATATCTGGATAAATTGATATGCAAATAGTTACATCTCCTGTTGAGTTACAGAAAATATGTCTCAAATGGCGCTGTGAAGGCATCAAAGTCGGTATTGTTCCGACAATGGGTTACTTTCATGAAGGCCATAAAAATCTCATGCGTATTGCCCGCGAAAAAGCGGACAAATTAATAGTAAGTCTTTTTGTTAACCCGACGCAGTTCGGTGAAAATGAAGACCTCGACGCATACCCGAGTAATCATGAAGGTGACGCTGCGGACGCCAAAGCACTCGGTGCAGATATTCTTTTTATCCCTGAACCCGGAAGCATGTACGCAGACGACCATGCGACATGGGTTGAAGTTCCTCAACTGGCACAGGGGTTATGTTCTGCAACACGCCCTACCCATTTCAGGGGAGTATCCACCGTTGTCACAAAGCTGCTGATTCTCACACTTCCGGAATACGCAGTCTTTGGTGAAAAAGACTGGCAGCAGTTAGCAATTATCCGCCGTCTTACCCGAGATTTGAATTTACCGACCACTATTATTAATGGACCATTGATTCGGGAAAAAGACGGGCTTGCAATGAGCTCTCGAAATGCTTACCTGACACAGGAAGAACGTGAGCAGGCAAGTCACATCAATGCAGGTATTCGCGCAGGTGCTGAAGCCTTTGAAGCTGGAGAACGTAATGTTGAAAAACTAAAAGACGTTATCCGAGCACATTGGAAACAACACCTTCCGCTGGGAAAAGAAGATTACCTTGAATTTATTGATCCCGACTCCATTGAGCCGGTTTCAACTATTACCGATAAAGCACGGTGTGCTGTAGCCGTGTATGTTGGAAAAGCAAGACTGTTAGACAACTGGCCATTCTACCTGTAAACGGAGAACGCATGACAGCAACGCCGGAAAAACGAACTGCTTGGCAACGGCTAAAACATTTTCTACGTGTAAACCTCATTGCCGGTTTTCTTTTTCTTGCGCCTATTGTTGTAACAGTCTTTATCCTGCGTATCCTGCTCAGATGGGCAGACAGCGCATGGAAATGGATACCGGAATCCATGAGAATTCCCAGTCAACTTGGAATTCCCGAAACCGGAACAGGCATTCTACTTGTTTTCATTATCTTGCTTTGCACCGGCCTGCTGGTGCGGAACTATGTAGGCAAAGCAATTGCCCGAGCCATAGAAAAGGCCATTTTAAAGGTACCGGGAGTCAACCGGTTTTACGCTGCAACGAACCAGCTGTTCATCAGTGTCTTTAAAAGTCCCGCAAAAGAATTTAAACAAGTCGTTCTTATTGAATACCCACGCCCGAGACTCTACGCTCTGGCGTTTGTTACAGGCATCGCAGTCGGAGAAATCCAACGAAAGACAGAGGAAAGTGTATTGAACGTTTTTGTTCCCACTACACCGAACCCAACATCCGGATTTTACTTAATGGTACCGCAAGAAGATACCATTAAGCTGGATCTCTCTGTCGAAGACGCCTTTAAAATTTTGATTTCAGGCGGCATCCTTAATCCTGAATGCCCTGAACTGAGACGAAAAAAATTTAATAAAACATCATCTGATTTAGAGGAGCTTCCATAATGATGATCAACAACAAAGGTAAATACCATTTTACCTCTGAGTCTGTTACTGAAGGTCACCCGGATAAAGTTGCTGACGCAATTTCTGATGCTATTCTCGATACCATCATGGCTCAGGACCCTGAGTGTCGTGTTGCTTGTGAAACTCTTGTTACCACTGGCATGGCTGTTATTGCCGGTGAAATCAGCACAACCGGTTACGCTGACTTCCCGACTGTAGTTCGTGATACTATCCGCGAAATCGGCTACACCAGCTCAGATATGGGCTTTGATGCCGACACCTGCGCTGTTATCTCCTCTATTGATAAACAGTCTCCAGACATCGCGCAGGGTGTAGACCAGACTGCTCCTGAAGATCAGGGCGCAGGCGACCAGGGTATGATGTTCGGTTACGCATGTAACGAAACTCCAACCCTTATGCCGGCTCCAATCTACTGGTCCCACAAACTTTCCGAGCGCCTCACTGCTGCCCGTAAAGACAACGACCTCGATTTCCTTCGCCCAGACGGCAAAACTGAAGTTTCCTTCGAATACATCGACGGCAAACCAACCCGTATCGATACCGTTGTTATTTCTTCTCAGCACAAAGACGGTGTATCTCAGGACGACATCGTTGAAGGCATCCGTGAAGAAGTTATCAAAAAAACTCTTCCTGAAGAACTCATCGACGATGCTACCCGTATCTTCATCAACACTACAGGTCGTTTCGTAATCGGCGGCCCAATGGGTGACTGCGGTCTTACAGGCCGTAAAATCATTCAGGATACATACGGCGGCATGGGGCACCACGGCGGTGGCGCATTCTCCGGTAAAGACCCTTCCAAAGTAGACCGCTCCGCAGCATACATGGGTCGTTACATTGCTAAAAACGTTGTTGCAGCGGGTCTCGCACCTACTTGTGAAGTTCAGATCGCTTACGTTATCGGCGTTGCAGAACCAGTATCCGTACTCGCAACTTCTTTTGGTACTTCCGAAGTACCTGATGAAATCCTTACTAAAGCTGTTAAAGAAGTATTTGACCTGCGCCCTTACGGCATCAGCAAAACTCTTGACCTTAAACGTCCTATCTACAAAAAATCTGCATGCTACGGCCACTTCGGTCGCGAGCTTCCTGAATTCCGTTGGGAAGCTACCGATGCAGTTGAAGCTCTCCGCACTGCTGCAAAAGTTTAGCATCAGTAAGAGACTAGAATTCAAAAGGGGTGAAGCCTATGCTTCACCCCTTTTTTATGACCACCACAAACGAGCATTATGATACATACAAAAGCATTTCATAGCGCTATGCCTCCCCTACGCCACAGACTAAAATGCTAGGCAATTCAATTGATATATTGAAAAACTCACGCTACAGTGCAGAGCATGCGTACGTACAGCCCTTACTTCCTTCGCATCGCGATCACTTTTACCGCATTATTACTCTTCTGCGCTGCATTATTACCAGTGATTGCGGAAGCAAAAGGAAGCCTACGGGTTACGTACGAACTCCCCGACCCAGAAGATGTTGCCGCAGCACGAATTATCCACCAATCAGAAGTCGCAGAAGAAGTAGCCCAAGTTGTTGAAGATTGGAGCCTGCTCTCCCAAAACGTTACACTTCGATTCGGAACCCAACTCGGGCCTCATTTTGCGGTATTACAAAACGGCAAACTTGAAATCCATATCCCCTACAGTTTCTTTAAAGAGATGGAAAAACTGTTTGCTTCCAAAAAATATCTTGAGCAAGTCTCTCCTACGACATCAGCATTAAACACACTTCACCATGCTATTTACCACGAACTAGGGCATGCCGTAATCTATTCCCAGAAAACCGGAATCTCTGATGCAATGGAAGAAGAAGCGGTAGACACTCTTTCCGTAATCTTGCTTATCAGCGTTTATGCAGATGGAGCAGACATTGCTTCCAGTGCCGCAAAAGCTTTTCAATTACTTGCCACAGAACCGGACTCAACAGTAAATCTACAAAACGACATCCGTAGATTCCAAGAAATTAATTGTCTTGTTTACGGTAGTAATCCCGATAAATACCGTGAACTTTTAAATGATTTGCCAGTTAATAGTGTAGAGATCTGCCCCGAGCGATTTCTTGTGCACCACAAACAGTGGGAAAAAATATTCAACATTCCCCTGCCGGACTAACACTATAAATACGTAATTCCCCTGAAAACAAAAACGTCAGATCCATCTTAGTAGATCTGACGTTTTTTTATACCTATTCAGCCAGCAAGCAATTCCTTTCATCCTACTGAAAAGGAACTCCTTCACCAACGTTCCTAGTAAATTTAAACACGTATTGAGACTCTGGCCTGAACCTTTGCTGCAGCTCCGCCAGTCCGGACAGGAGACGCTACATGCACCCTTTCTGGCACTGCATGCTGAACTCCCGAAGCAACTTCAGCGGCTCTAGCATCAACTCTCTCTTTAGCAGAACTGGCATCGCTATCATGTTGCAACTGACGGTCTTTATCAAAGTCCAAAATTTGTCCTGCACGTGCACCAATACGTGCCCTACGGGAGTAAGACAGGTCAAGCGGGCCCAAGTATAACGCATTGTTCTCAGCCTGACTTCCTTCCTCATAATTAATCTGAGCCTGAAGAAGCGAAGTCATTGCGTTCATCTTGTTATCCATCGCACTGCGAACAGCTTCAGCAGACTTGACTGTAGCACGTACATAACGAGAGTGATCTGTTTGCTGTCCCGTAAACAGGTTAGAAACATTCACTTCTGCTTTGTTTTGAATTTTCTGAGCTTTTTGCTGAAGCTCAGTCACCTCTACAGGCTTTTTCAATAAAGAATTAACTAATGACATATGATCACCTTGCTGTCGCTAC
>NZ_JADMLB010000032.1 GCF_015482765.1 Halodesulfovibrio sp. | reverse complement strand
GTTTAAAATAGGAATTGGACGATTCCGCATCAGTATCTTGATCCGCCGGTACTCATTCACACCTGCGCAAAACCATACTGCCAACTTTCCGAAGTGTTGGAAGAACTTGATTGCGAAGGGCACGACGACACCGTGAATTGCATTGTTGCTGCACTCAGGGCTGGACTTGGCAAAGCCGACTACGCCCGACGTGGCCATATTGTTGGCGTTGTCCGCTTCTCAAAGTCCATCGAAAACCCTGCCTTCGACATGAATGCAGATGCTCAAGCGCATGTTAACGCTGCGAGCATTTGGGCTAATTCAGATTCACATTTCTGGTGGAAGATCGAGAAGGCCAAGCCTATCACGCCTGTGTCTGCAAAAGGCCGGTTGAGTTTCTGGAAGTTCGATTATCCACACCCTGAAGAATTGGAGGGGTTTTAAGATGGCAGAAGTAAGATTTAAGCCAGGTGATAAAGTTAAACACACTCCTACCGGAGACGTGCTGACGTTCAAAGAGTACGGCACTGACCCGTGGGAGGGATGGGCAGCTGTTACACATGTTCATGGTAACACTACTGCTGAGACTTGGTGGAAGCTGGAAGACTGCGAGCCGCTGGTATTCAGTGACGATGATGAGTTTGTAGACATCATGGCCAGTGAAATGAAAGCCAAGCTTGCCAAAAAATGTACTGAAGGTTGGTCAGGGTGGCAGAGGGCACCGATAGAAAATCTTGCTGAGATGTTTCTGGAACACATTGGCAAGGGAGACATGATCGACGTGGCCAACTTCGCAATGTTTTTACAGTTCCGGCAAAACGGCGGCAGCATCCTCGCTCAGATGTATGGAGAAAACCAGCCAATAAGTAGCCATTGCCCTGAAGAGTATGACTCTGACATCCACGGAAGGGTATTAGTTAAGTATGAAAGCGGGGATATGGAAGCGGTTCCTTGGCAAGACGTTGAAGCTATCAGGGACATCACCTGCTGGTGGAGAACGCCTGACTGGAAACCTCGCAAGCCGCTTCATGGTGAGACCTGCAAGATGTGCGAGCATGATTGGAGCCTCACGCAGCATCGGGCTTCTCTGACTAAGAATAAGTGGTACTGCGACAAGCTCAAGCTTGAATGCTTGGAGCCTCATTACATCAACGGCGTTCCCTGCCATTTAGCGGAGGTGTAGTGTCATGAGCTGTTCTTGCATAATTAACGATTACTACGACGGTGAATTTGTAACCATGCTTTCAGAGGCAACACGCAAAGCTCGTAAAGAGCACAAGTGTTCTGAGTGTGGTCGCACCATCCAGAAGGGCGAAAGTTATAAGTACGAAACATTTGCTTGGGACGGTTCAGTTTCAACCAGCAAAACCTGTGCAGACTGCATGTCCGTTCGAAAAGAGTTCTTTTGTACGTATAACTTTGGCGAGCTTTGGTTTGAGCTGGATGAACGGATTAACGAAGGTGAGTGTGGCGAAGAGTTTCTTACCTCGCAAGTGCAGGAACTTACCCCTGCTGCAAGAGAAAGGCTCTTTAAGCTGATTGAAGAATGTTGGAGTAAAGAAGATGATTAAACTTCCATTTGCGACACTTCGTCATGATATTCACTGGTGGTGGGACACTCCCAATCGGCTTATTCGTGATCTGAAGGCTCTTGATGAAAAGCGTGAGGATTCGGAGTTCGCGCCTTGGTGGGATTATCCGCAGATTCGTAAGTGCCATAGCTGTGGTGAAGTGTTTCCTGATGTTTATTGTCATGAGTGTTGCGATAAGTGTTTCGATGGCTGGTATCCAAAAACACATTTACTTGCACGCCTCAAATTTGCAAAACAGATATTCTCTAAGAAGTGGCATTCTGAGGATTTGCGCATGCGCACATCCCCCCGCGCTATTTGGTACCTGTTTAAGTTCCTGATCTGCATTTTGCTCGACTTCGTGCGAAGTAAATCTGAAGACCCGTTTGCGTGGGTTGAAGTCGCGGTCTTAGGTTGCACCCAAGACTACGGAGGAGATTACTCCTGTGAGGTCTTGTACGTTGGTGAAGGCATCTTCTCCAACTGGTGGTGGGATTACGACTGGAACGCATAGGGGCGAGGACGATGTACTTTAACTGGATCACAACAATATGCTTTTGGGGCTTGTTGATCGTCTTCGCCTATGAGCAGAAACACAAGAAGCTTACCAGCGGCGAAGAACTGATCTGTGTGTTATTACTCTTGTTGTTAGCGAAAATTTGGTAGGAGATTTTCATGTCTAGTATTACCGGTATCCCGTGGGCAGAGGCTACACTTAATACACACTATGGCTGCACCAAAGTCAGCCCAGCGTGTAAAAACTGCTATGCAGAAAGCATGACTCGCCGCCTTGTAGCTAATCCGCAGACTAGCCACTTAGTGCAGGATGTTATGGCCGCAGGTAGATGGACAGGTGTTGTAAATGTGTTCCCAGAGCGTATGGAACAAGCGTTACATTGGAAAAAGCCGCGCATGATCTTTGTGAATTCGATGTCCGACACCTTCCATGAACAGATTAGCGATGGTGCGCTGGATAAGATTTTCGCATACATGGCACTTGCTCCACAGCATACGTTCCTGCTGCTCACAAAACGTGCTCGACGTATGAAAGAGTATCTTACCTCGCGGATCACAGTGCAAGAATGGCAAGATGCACTCTCAAGTGCTGCTGCTGACATGCACCTCAGTGATGAAGCTCAATGCCAGATTGCAAGCGCTATCGGTAATCATCTTGTTGATGAAATGAATGTCGGCTGGCCTATGCGCAATGTCTGGTGTGGCGTGACTATTGAAGATCAAAAAAACGCTGATGATCGCGTACCGTTCCTGCTTGGAACACCGGCTATGAAACGTTTTGTTTCAATTGAGCCGATGCTTGAAGAAATTGATTTGAGAGCAAGTTATCAAGAAGAATATCACTATTGCTCAAAGTGTGGCTGGCAAGGAACTGAAACGGACAATAATTGCTCTATGTGCAATGACGGCGAGTTCATTGGCTTTCAAGACGATGGACGTTGCAATAATGGACATGATGGATTTCGCGTTGAATGTTGCCCTAAATGCGGGTCGGATGGCTCGATATATGCTTTTGACAGCGTAAAAGAAGATGATTTTTTACCGCTTGTTGGCCTCGACTGGGTTATCTGCGGCACTGAATCTCTTGGGAATAAGGCCGGTCGTGCGCCTGATCTGGATGCGGTTCGTGATCTTCGCGATCAATGCGTTGATGCTGATGTACCTTTCTTCCTGAAGCAGCTCCCTGATGGCAAGGGCGGTCTTGTGAAAGAGCCTGGGCTAGATGGCAAGCAGTGGCTGCAATATCCAGAGCGTTAGAATTTCCAAGGGAAAAGATCATGCCTGTATTAGTTGACCTTGATGGCCTTGCTGGGGCTATAAGTATTGCCAAACCTACATTGCAGAAGTTTTGGCGAGAACTTCCTCATGTGCGTATCCCGTGCTCTAGGGGAGAGGATGGGAAGGGGGCACGCTTTTGCGTTGAGGATGTTATGAACTATTTAATACAGAATTATGGGGCAAACTATCATGGCTGTAACGAAGTACAAGACGAAGGCAGGAGTCCGATACAGGGCGTTTCTGTTTGTGAAGTCGCAGCGAGTGGCAAACAAGGCAGGGTTTCTGACCAAGCGCGAGGCAAAACAGTGGCTTCGAAAAGAGGAAGAAAAGTGGCAATCGCCGCAAGCCCGCGCAAAGAAGACCCGCATGGACTTTGCCGATCTGGCTAATGCTTACCTGACAGAGATAGAAGATCGTAGAAAACGAAATACTTATATATTCAAACGCGGCGTCTTTCGTCGCGTTTTGAATTTTTTTAATAACAGACTGCCACTTGAAGAGCTTGATCGTGTACTTTTAGCTGGATACTTGCGCGTTCAAAAGGACGAGCGGGGAGCAAAAGCAGCGAATAGAGATCGTAAAGAACTGTCAGCACTTTTCACTTGGGGGATACGGCATGAGTTTCTGTATTCCAATCCGGCCCAGCTGATCGAACCGTATGCTGAGGAAACGTATGTCCGCTACGTCCCTTCTGCAGAAGACATCGCAGCGGTGCGTATGGCTGCAACAAAAGAAGAGCGGCAGTTTATTGATACGCTGTATTACACTGCGGCACGTATCAGCGAGATCATCAACCTCACATGGGAAGATGTGAACTTTGAAGCTAAGGCCGTTAGGCTTTGGACATCAAAGCGCAGAGGGGGAAACCGTGAGGCTCGCCTGATCTATATGCACCGGAACCTAGAAAAACTTTTATCGGATGCCTGGAACGAACGAGATAAAGAAAGTCCTTATGTCTTCACCAATCCGTACACCGGCTCAAAGCACAACCGGTCAAACGACTTTATTCGCTTTCTTTTCCGTCGTGTCTGCGCAAGGGCAGGAGTAAAAACTTTTACAGCTCACTGTATCCGGCACCATGTAGCATCGCGCCTCGCTGATTCCCGTAAGGCTACCCACAGACAGATTCAGATGTTCCTCGGCCACATGAACATCAGGACAACAGAAACATACCTGCACGAACTGGATATGGACAGGGATATCGTAGATGCTTTTGACGATCCAGAAGAAGACGAAAAAATAGCTTCAAAATAAAAAGTACATTTTTCAAAAAATTCGCACAAAATTCGCACATCGTGAACGGCGCACAAAAAATAAGGGCTTCATCCACTCGGATAAAGCCCTTTATTTATGGTGTGTTGGCGGAGAGAGAGGGATTCGAACCCTCGTTGGACGGTTAAGCCCAAGCACGATTTCGAGTCGTGTGCGTTACGGCCGGACTTCGCTACCTCTCCGTTGAGGGTTTTTTATGCAATTTTATACAGCATTGCAAGTTGTTAGCTGTAAAATTACAAATTGTTACGATGAACTCCGGCTTTTTCGGGATTCCTTTTCAGCCTTGATTTGCTTTCTGCGTTTTTTGAAAAAAGCAGAAAGCATAGTACTGCATTCTTCTTGCAGTACACCGGCTCTGTGCCAAATTGCATGGTTATGCAGAGGTAGCTCAAAGCTGTTGAGCTGTGAATCTACAGCACCAGTTTTATGGTCAGGCGCACCGTATACAACTCCGCGAATGCGGGCATGCACCAAAGCGCCGCTGCACATCAGACATGGTTCGAGCGTAACAACAAGTACCAACTCCTCAGTCCGGTAATTTTGCAGATGCTTACCAGCTGTGCGCAGTGCAAGAATCTCAGCATGTGCTGTTGGATCATGGTCGATGATGGTTCTGTTGTACGCCTTCGCAACAATTGTTCCGTCTGGCGCAACAAGAATCGCGCCTACAGGCACTTCATCTATTGCCTCTGCCTTTCGGGCTTCTTCCAGAGTGATACGCATGAGATCATCCCAGCTGCTCCAGCCTTCAGGAAGGGCGGTAAGGGCATCGTAACAATGCTCAAGTTCACGTCGGGTCGTCATGCTCTAATCCAGCACGTCCGGAGAGTGTTCGATGATGTACTGAACAACTTCTTCCGGTGAATCCAGAATGACCATTGCATCCAATTCTTCATCACTAATGTAGCCGGAAGCAACCATCTGGTCGCGTGTCCAGTCCAGCAAACCATTCCAGAATTCGCTTTTGTAAAGGATGATTGGGAATGGTTTAATTTTGTTTGTCTGCCTCAAAACAAAGGCTTCTGAAAGTTCATCAAGTGTGCCGAAGCCGCCCGGCATAACTACGTATGCCATGGAGTACTTGATAAACATGAGTTTGCGGACAAAAAAGTACTTGAAATTGCATTCAATATCTATAAATGGATTGGAGCCCTGTTCCATCGGGAGCTGGATGCTTAATCCGACAGAGGTTCCGTCTGCTTCTTGTGCGCCTTTATTGCCGGCTTCCATAATGCCCGGGCCACCACCGGTGATAACACCGAAACCTGCTTCAGAAAGGAGCCGTGCAATTTCTTCGGCTTCCTGATACATAGGGTGGTCTGACGGGGTGCGTGCAGAGCCGAAAATCGATACGCTGTTTTGCAAGTCGCTCAGGTTCTCAATTCCGTCTACAATTTCAGACATAATGCGGAAAAGACGCCATGATTCCTGCGTAGACAGAGAATCAATCACATATTGTTTTGCTGTGCTCATAGTAGCTCCGTAAGTAGGTCTGGGGAATTGTCATTCGTCAGACTTGGAAATTGTTTTCGCAACGTGTAGTCTACGTGAATACGCGCAACCGGTTCGTATCGGTATGCAACTGTTGTTTATAGTATGGCAAGAAAGAAAAAGTAAATACACCCTTCTGCTTAAATTTTAGGGTAGTGTAAGGATATTATATAGTTATGCGCATTATCGCAGGTGAGTACCGTGGACGCGTACTCAAAACTACTAGTGCACCGGGGTATCGTCCGGCAACATCAAAGGTTCGTCAGGCTGTGTTTTCCATGTTGGAAGCACGTGGCGTGTACTGGCCGGAGTGCCGGGTTCTCGACTTGTTCGCAGGGAGCGGCTCCTTGGCGTTTGAAGCCCTGAGCCGTGGTGCAGAAGAAGTACTGTTTGTTGAAATGAACAAAACTGCTGCGAAGCTGATTAACGAAAACGCGCAGAAGATCGGTATTCCATCCAGTCGGTACAAGGTGCTTGCGGAAGATTTGTTTAAAGTTATCTCCCGCCGTGCCGCAGAACCGTATGATGTTATTTTTATCGATCCTCCGTACGGCAAAAACTTTTTAACCCCTGCCATGAAAGCGGTGCTTAGGAATGGTTGGCTTGCTGAAGGCGGCATTATTTGTGCCGAGGTAGAATCTAAACTGGATCTTCCGCCGGAAGCTGATCATGCTGATCTTGAACTCATTGCCAACAGAGCCTATGGCCAGACAAGGATACTGCTATGGACAACAGAGGAGAGCGAGTA
>NZ_JADMLB010000034.1 GCF_015482765.1 Halodesulfovibrio sp. | reverse complement strand
CAGCGTGTATCCGGCAGGGAGTACCAATGCTTCAACGGCAGGCTTTATTTTTTGCCGCAGAGTCTCCGCCGTACCGACACGAGGATCGCACTGTACAGTAATGGCGCGTTGATGATCACGCCTATGGATCGTAGACTCTTCCCATGTTGTTGTTACATCAGAAACAAGCTGTCCTAATGGAATCCCTTGCGTTGACTGCATATTATACACTTGCAGCATGCGCATATCGTCTATGCGGTGCCGCTCATTCTCCGGTGGACGAAGAATTATCGGCAGCAGAGTATTTCCTTCGCGGTATACTCCCATAGGAAGTCCGTCATAGCCACGCTTCATAGCCAAGGCTACATCTTCTTTTGTAACTCCAACTCGTAATCCACGAGCCTGTGAGTACTCAGCTTCAATAACTTTTACAGGCTGCCGCCAGTCATCGCGAATATCTTTCGCGGTAGGCTCCGCGCGCATAATCGCCTTAGCATCATCAGCTAAACGATGGAGCACCGCCCTGTCCGGCCCTCTGAACCGGGCTTCAACTTTAAACTTTGATGCGGCACCAAGCGGGAATCTGCGTACTCGCGGTTCAGCATACAAAAACTTCTCGTCAAGCTCGCTCTGAACAAAATTGATGGTTTCATCAAGATGCTCAGCATCAGTCATGTTCAAAATCAACTGACCGTACGAAGAGTTTGTAAACTCCGGCTCCAGAGAAAGATAAAAGCGCGTACCGCCGCCACCCACGAACGATGCAACACCCTCTATTTCAGGATGTTCAAGCAAACTCACTTCAAGCTTTTGAAGATCATTTGAAACGATATCAACGTTAGTTCCCTCAGGCAGCCAGTAATCAACAATCAACTGTGGACGACGAGACTCCGGAAAAAACGTTTTATCAACATATTTGAAGTTAAGAATTGCGGTGACAAGCAGTACAGCCATTACGGCCAATGTGCCCCATCGATAACGAATGCAGCAATCAAGAATTTTCCGATATGTTGTAAAAAAGATTCCGGCATACGGGTCTTTTCCCTGCAAATTTTCAGGGACTTTTAACCCGATATAGCACCACAATGCTGAAACCGTCATAGCCAGAAGCCAGCTCACAAGCAGAGAAACACCGACAACAACGAACAATGATTCGCAAAACTCGCCAGTATTGTTGTCTGCCAAATACACCGGTAAAAACGCCAATGCTGCTACAATTGTTGCCCCGAGCAACGGCCACGCTGTTTCAGAATATGTTTCTTTCGCAGCCTGCATTCTGCTTTTACCAAGCTGTAACTTAATCAGCATACTCTCGGTCACAACGATTGCGTTATCAACAAGCATACCAAGAGCAATAATCAACGCACCCAATGAAATACGCTGAAGGTCAACATGCAGTCCACGCATAATAAGAAAGGTAGTAGCAATCGTCAGGAGTAAGCCGAAGCCGATCAACATACCACTGCGTAAGCCCATGAACACAAAAAGCAGTGCGACTACAATCAGTAACGCAGCACCAAGGTTCAGCATAAACTCGTCAATAGACTTCTGAACAAGGTCTGACTGCATAGCCACAACCGAAATTTCCATACCGATAGGCAAAAACTGTTTTAATTCTTCAATCCGCGCCTTAACGGCTTCACCCATTTCAATAACGTTACCGCCGGAAACGGTTGAAGCTGCAATGCCCAATGAAGGCATTCCATTAAAACGCATCTGCTTTGTAACAGGCTCTACATAGCCTTTACGAATAGTGGCTATATCTCGCAGAAGCACCATCTTATCCGATGCACCATGACTGACGATTAGGTTTCCGACAGCCTCAACGCTGTCGAACTCACCATTTACCGCCAGACGAACCCGCTCGCGACCAAGGTTCACACTGCCGGAATCCACAACGAGATTCTGTTTATCCAGTGCATTAAAAACGGATGCGGGCGGAATTCCGCGCTCAGAAAGTGACGTGCTCGAGATATCAACGTAAATACACTCTTGTAAGGCACCCCATATTTCTACTTTTGCAACGTTTTTTACCAGCAGCAGTTCTTTTCGTAATTCATCAACCTGATCTTTTAACTCTGCGTATGAAAATCCGTCACTCGTTACTGTCAGGAACACACCATACACGTCGCCAAAATCATCTTTAATAATAGGAGAAGCTACGCCCGGCGGTAACGAAGGAGTGACATCGCGCATTTTCTTACGCAGGTCATCCCAGATTTGCGGTAACTCGCGCGCACGTTTGCTTTCTTCAATATCTACCCAGATAACAGACAGGCCGGGGCGAGACATGGATCGGACGTGCTTAAGGCTTTCCATCTGCTGAATTGCAGTTTCAAGTACATCCGTCACTTCTTCTTCAACCTGAATAGTACTTGCACCGGCATATTGCGTAATTACAATTGCTGTTTTCAAGGTGAATTCAGGATCTTCCAGTTTCCCCATCTTAAAATAAGAAAACCCGCCTGCTATAAATAAAAGCAGGACAATGAACTGTGTAATTGCCCGTTTTTTAATTGAAAGTTCTGCTAAATTCATTGCATAACCCTACTTCGCAGCATCAAGAAGACGAACTTTCTGTCCGGCGGCCAAGTAATGAGCACCTGCCGTCACAACCCACTCGCCCTGTTTCAAACCGTCCAAGATCTCTATTCCATTGGAAAAAACTTTACCCGTTACGACTGAACGGCGTTCAACAACAGAAGACGAGTTATTATATACCCAAACAGCAGAACCACCTTCAGATGTTCCGATTACAGCAGTCTCAGGCAAAATGTAGTGAACAGTCACTCCTGAACTGGCAAAATGCAGCGTCACATTAGCAGCCATGCCCGGTAAAAAACTAACATCCTTCGGACGCTTAAACTGAACAGTTAAAGGGTATGTTCTTGTTTCCGGCTCAACATCAAAACCGAGTTCCTTGACGGTTGCATCGATATTTTTACCGGGAAACGCCTCCAGCTCTACCGTAATGTTCTGTAAATCATTCTGAAGAATAACAAGGTTGTCAGGAAGTCCTATCGTAACCTCAAGTGTCTCGATATCTTGAAGTTTTACCACAGGCTGACCAGCCTGAATTGTCTGATAGTTATCCATGTACTTTGCAGAAATATATCCACTGAAAGGGGCTTCCAGTGATGCATAATCTAAATCAGTTTTGGCTTTGTTAAGCTGCTCAACGAGTGACTTCACCTTAGCTTCAGAAGTCTTATACGTTGCTTCTGCCTGATCAAAAGAAACTTTCGCCGCATTATCCGCCTCAACAAGCGTACGATAACGAGAATAACTGAGCTTGGCTTCCTTTAACGCAGCCCTTGCACCGAACAGCTGTGCTTCCAGCCCACGCACTTGAATTTTATAGTCTGTCGTATCAAGGGCACCTATTAAATCTCCCTCTTTAACATACTGCCCCATTGCAACGGGGTATTCTATGAGCTGCCCGCTGACACGAAAAGCCAATGCAACCTCAGATGTTGCCTCCACTTTCCCTGGAAAAACTCTTGTCGCTCCTAAATCTGCGGGAGCAACCTGCATTGCCTT
>NZ_JADMLB010000063.1 GCF_015482765.1 Halodesulfovibrio sp. | reverse complement strand
AAGGCAGAGGTCTGCAAAATCTCCATTCTCCGGTTCAAATCCGGATGTCGCCTCCACTCAAGAGCGGGAATAACTCAGTGGTAGAGTACAACCTTGCCAAGGTTGGAGTCGCGAGTTCAAATCTCGTTTCCCGCTCCACTAAAAAATTTAGAATTTTCCTTTTGAGGCGACATGGCCAAGCGGTAAGGCAGAGGTCTGCAAAATCTCCATTCTCCGGTTCAAATCCGGATGTCGCCTCCATTCAAAAGCGGGAATAACTCAGTGGTAGAGTACAACCTTGCCAAGGTTGGAGTCGCGAGTTCAAATCTCGTTTCCCGCTCCAAATGCTTTTAAAGCCAGTTCATTGAACTGGCTTTTTTTGCGTCTACTCACTTTTTCTCTCTTCTCTCTATTCAAGAACTGTTCTTTCCAGCCACTACACGGACACATCGCAAGTTAGTAACTCATCAAGCTCACTCTCCTTCTACCTTTAGATAACGAGACTTCATCGTCCTCAGTCATTCCTCCGTCACCTATATATAATGATAAAAAAATCCCCCGCACATTGTACGGGGGATATATGCCCTAAAAAAACTGCTTGGAATCAAGCTAGCCCTCGAGCCTTATTAAAGTACTTTTCACGAACTTTATCGAAGACAATGACAGTTCGGAAACACGAGACGATAATCGCAAAAATTGAAAATCCTAGAATCAACTGCTTTTGGATGTCCCACTTTTCCTTAAACAAAAGTCCGGTAGCCCACTCCATTCCCGATTGCTCTCCATAGAACATCGAAAGCGGTAAGGCTACAACAACAATACACATAAAGGCGACTTCAACCCAAAAGAATGTGCGTGCCATTATCAACATAAACAATGTAGAATCACGAACAACTTTTAAAAATTTCAATCGCTTTTCAAGCTTCTCAAGACGTTTTGCTTCAGTTTCAGCTACGGCCTGTGCTTTTTTAAAGATGTCAGCAACCTGAAAATGTGTTTTTAATGCCCATTTAATATTTGCCGCACATACATTGTAGTTTTTATTAAACTCAACAAGAGCACGCGGGAATGGGAACCAAGCTGCTTCCTCACGGATATAATGCAAGCGTTCACGTTGGTCCTGAAATTTCTTCTTCAGCTCCGAAGCCTCTTTCGTGATATATCTATCCAGATCTTTTGTCAGATTTTTGCAGCCATGCAAAATCAACATAAACGAAACATAGTTCTTTATATCTGTGGCGGCGGTCATCTGCTCTATTCGCTTCATGCTTTTGACAAAAAATGGATCACTTTCATCGAACCACTCATGAACTTCTTTTTTGAGTCCTTCGAGAGCCTCGACAGCTTTTTCAACCTGACTTTCAGCCTCTATCCATGGTGCATATAGTGCAGAAAGAACCTGAATATGTCCTCGCTCCATTTCTGGATCGATTAATACACGGTTAAAGTAATGCGGAGTTTTTTCAACAAGAGCAATCAACGATGACATTGCCTGTTCAGCAAAACCAATTTTGACCTGACAAACAGACTTGCGATATTGAGCGTCCTGCAGCGTCGGGCACATGCGCAACACACGGCTATATAAATCAGAAGCCTGTTGATACTGTGCAGTGTACTCCAGCAAACGTGCCTGTAAAAACACGCAGTACGCTTGCTTCATCATAGGGCCGGAAAGAATTTCCGCTTCTTTCCACATCATCATGGCTTTGTGATAATCACCACGCTCCATAGCTACAAAACCTGCCAGCATTCGCGGGCGGGCATCACGCGGTGCCCGAATTGCCAAGTTTGCCAACTCTCTGTCTGCCACCTGCAAATCACCTGAAAGAACGTACGACAGCGCGCTCCATACAGGGTTGTCATCGCGAGGAACAACTTCATCTAAACCTTTTGCAAAATCTTTCCCGCGGCAAACCCACAAATGTTGCATCATTCGGAGTTGAGAAATTTGGTTTACTCCGTATACAGCGTTAAGCAAAACACCATCATGCCCTTTGGACGTTTGAATCAGCTTCAACGCTTCTACATCATCTTTACCAAGTTTGGACTCAATCTCTTCGAACCCGTTATTAAATTCTTCAAAATTTAACTTAGAAAGCTCATGCCAAACTTTTGGGGCTAACTTAGAAAGTGATCGAGTTGGGCATTCATGCGAAGCATGTGAACGCATCCCACAATAAAAGCAATGATCATGGTTGCCTGCGACAAGGTGCTTTGAAACTTGAACAGGCAAAATACCGCTTTCTTCTGAGTGATCAACAGTCAACGTGACTTTACACCAGTCATCCACGCTGCTGGCATCTAACGAAAAGTTAACATCATGCACTTCAAATGAACGGCCAAGTAAGTAACCGGATCGAAAACTCATATGAGGGAAATCCGGAACAAGCTGGTTCCAATCCAACGCCATCTTTTTAGGAAGATCCGGCGTAAAGTTTAAACCGCGTTTGTTGGTCACAGCAACAACCGCAGGCCAGTAAACTTCCCGCTTCGTGCTTTTCAGCTTATCTACCAGCAAAAGATGTTCGCGCGTCCACTGCCTGAGCATCTGCAGGTTTTCGAGTTGAAAAACTAAGTAACTATCCTGAACAAGAAATTTAATCTTAAGCTTTTCAAATAAGGTTTTAACCTCTGAAGCATAGCTACGCCAACTTTCGAGAAAATTTTTCTCCATGGAATTACCCAATGGCTTAATTACGCCATACCAGCCTAACGAAGACTGATACGGAAGCCGCGGGTCAACCATAAGAGATGTCCATTCAACAGGAGCTAAACCAGAACGAGAGCCTTCCGGCTTAAACGTAAGCCCCGGAAGCCCCCTTCCTTCATTCCGACACTTTGGATGGACAAGGATTTGGCAGCTGTCCGGAACAATAACGGATTGCGCCATAAGTGCAGGTTCTACAGAAAATGAAATTTCCCGTTTCGGACTGAAAAGCAATTTTGCAGGAAGCAATTGTGCATATAACTGAAGAGAATTAAACTTTGCCCACACGCTCAATCTGGCAGCAGCCAGAAACGCGTCTGAGCTAAAGAAAAACCACAGGGCTTGATCTCTATCAACACCTACCTGTAACCCACCGTAGTCCTGCAAGGTCTGCACTACTGCCGGATTAAGTTCACCGTTCCAACTAACCCACATGCCGTAGCCGGTAGCCACCATGCGCGATTCCTGAAACATAGGAAGTTTGTTGAGCAAGTTTGATAAATGAGGCATATCTACCTTTCACCATTACTTTTGGGAGGACTTATGGACATTACCAGAACTCTGGCTGAACTGAAAAAAGACCCGGGTTTTGCCGAAAATGTCGGCATGACACTTATTCATAACGGAACAGTACGCGGCTGGTCTCGCAAAGACCGACGAGAAGTTAAAGCAATCCGTGTCCGTCATGACTACGATAAAATTGAAAGTATCCGTAAAGAACTTGAACAAAATGAAGGTATTTACCGCATCATTACCGAGGCATATGAAGGCGACTTCACTCCCGGTGACGATGTAATGTACCTCATTGTTGCAGGCGATATCCGAGAAAACGTAAAAGCCACTCTTGCGGAGCTGCTCGACAGAATTAAATCTGAAGCAGTAACAAAAGAAGAAATTTTTGCCTAAGTAACAATCGGCAATTTTCCGCTTTCCACTAGGTTCCGGCAAAGATCATTCAAGAAAATGACACTTTTTTCCGGATACACCTTACTATAGGAAAATTTGCAAAATTTATTCCAATAAAAAAGAGCCTGCATAATACATATGCAGGCTCTTTTTTATTATGTGGGTAACATCAGGTTCTTTTGCAAGCTTTTGCGGATTGAGGACAATGAATATTCAGAATACTTTTTAAAATTATCGTAAGCTCTTCAGGTTCCATGTTTTCAAACTGCCGAAGATCAACAAACTTGCGCTGCACACAAAAAACATCCAGCATGCATCGAAACGCATCAGCATCTTTGGGTAACAGTTTGCTTCCCTGTACTGTTTCTGCATAGCTACGCAGCAAGACTCCACCTGCGTTTCGCCGCCAGACTTCTGCCCAAAGTTCTAAATTATCCTTATCTTCAGGACGAATAAACGAAGCACGCTCAAGGACATGCAATGCGGTGTACTGTAATGAATCAAGTACATCCACCACATCACGCAAACTACTGTCCTTCAACCTGCGAGCAGTAAACGATTTATGCTTCTGCCCTTCAAAATTAACAAACAAGAAATCCTTACCTGTGTAAAAAATCCTTCGAAGGTATAAATTTCCATGCAACCGTATTTTTTGACAACTGTATTTATGGTCAAGGAACTCTTTTGCATCTCCCAACAGTTTTTGCTTGCTGGCTACGACATCATCAACATAAGGAATTACGCTGCTGTCCAACTCACCACGCTTTCTATGCAGCCTGTCTATTGTTCGTTTCACAACACTTTGCACACTTTGATACACAGAACGGGCATATAGCTTTGAGTACGCCTCCGGTGCAAAATCTTTGCTGGTACCGCTTCTTCCCAAAGCAAGATGCATTTCTCCCAGTCGCTTTCCAAGAAGCGTAAATACCGTAACATCAGGCTCTGTCAGCACTTCCGCATTATTTATGGCAGGCCGCTCAAAGGCAATTTCAAAAACATCACCATCCAATTCTTCAGGAGCTTTTTCAATCCTTGTATCGATAGCAAGGCGGCCTTCATAAAACCTCGTTACACTATCGACCACCATCTGCTGCACATCAGATTCACCATGCGTATACTGACTATATGCTCCTATATAGTGCTCATTTCCCTGACTTCCTTTATACTTCACAGCACCAAAAAAACGGGGAACGTTTGGAAAGCCGCATCGGACTGATAGATGCTCCAACATTTCAGCATCAGGATTTATTCCGTCACTCAGCCTCCGATACATTCTAAAAAACAAATCATCACCGCAAACCACAGCACTTGATTCCGGATACTCTTTCCACCAGCCAAAACATTCTTTAAAAACAGGAAGCCTGCGCCTGTCTTGCAGAACAGAGAAAATACCGTTTCTACCTGAAACAGTTTTTACCTGCTTGTACAAATTGATGAAAGAAGCACAGCTCCACCCTTCTATAAAACCTTCTACAAGCGCTGCGGGTTCACCTCCGCCTTCAATGGTACATATCAACTCCGGTGTCCGTGCTGTTACCACATCTGTAGCATCCTTTCCTTCTACCCTGCTCACAAACAACGTATATAACTCTGGGGGCTGCTGCATAAAGCGTACTTCTACAATAAGAAGCCAGCACTGCTGGGTTTCATTACCAAAAGGAAGTGCTTCACGAATGGAAATTTCTCGCAATATGGCTGTGGGTGACAACAACTTATTCCTGCGAATAAAATATGCCGGCAAAATACTTTCAAGACCGAGCCTGAACTCTGCATCAAACATGTTAACCGTGGTTGATGCCGTCACAACAGGGACACCTTCCGAGCGTGCAACCTCTTCTGCAACGTTACGATGCAGTCTGAACATAAAATACCCATGTGGGTTCAAAGTAAGGTCATACATCGCAGTACGAATCATGGGAAACTTGGTATGCGACATAAGTTCAATAGGTTCACATCCTTCAAAGCCAGCCAAATCCAATGAAGCTGCTTGCGGAAAGCGAGATAGATTACAGACAATCAAAACATTTTCATCCTGATAGGAGCGGATAAAGGCAAGAACTCTGTGGTTGTCCGGCATGAGAAAGGTTACATCACCGCGGGCAAAAGCTGGATGCTTTTTACGCATTGCAATCATCCCTTTCATCCACCAGAAAAGTGATGATTTATTACTTTGCGCTGTTTCAACATTCACAGCTTCATAATGATATTCAGGATCTATAATAACCGGAAGATATAGGCTTTGAGGATTTGAGCGTGAAAATCCTGCATTTCTATCCGCACTCCACTGCATAGGAGTGCGAACACCATCCCGATCACCAAGATAATAGTTGTCGCCCATGCAAATTTCATCACCGTAATAAAGAACGGGAGTCCCGGGCATGGAAAAAAGCAATACATTCATCAACTCTATCTTGCGCCGATCGTTACCCAGCAACGGAGCCAGTCTGCGCCGGATACCCAAATTAATTCGACTCTTCGGATCACGGGCATACATCCTGTACATGTAATCCCGCTCTTCATCCGTCACCATCTCTAGAGTCAGCTCGTCATGATTTCGTAAAAAAATAGCCCACTGCGCGCTCTCAGGGATATCCGGTGTCTGCTCCAAAATATCCACAATGGGAAATCGATCTTCCATTTCAAGAGCCATAAACATTCGCGGCATCAACGGGAAATGAAATGACATATGGCAGGCATCGCCATCGCCGAAATATTCAGCAGCATCCTCAGGCCACTGATTTGCCTCTGCAAGCAGCATCCGTCCCTCATATTTCAGGTCAAGACGCGCCCGAAGCTTTTTTAGAAAAGAAAATGTCTTTGGAAGATTTTCGCAGTTTGTACCTTCTTCTTCGTACAAGTACGGAACAGCATCTAACCGAACGCCATCAACCCCCATTTTAAACCAAAAATCAAAGACCTTGAATACAGCTTTATGTACCTGAGGATTTTCATAGTTCAAGTCCGGTTGATGATGATAAAACCTATGCCAGTAATAGGCATTGGCAACAGGGTCCCAACTCCAGTTTGATGGCTCGAAATCTTTAAAAATTATCCGCGCATCCTGATATTTTTCCGGAGTGTCACTCCATACATAAAAATTCCGATGTGATGAGCCAGCCGGAGCCTGACGAGCACGCTTGAACCATTCATGCTGATCTGAAGTGTGATTCAGAACAAGTTCAATAATCACACGTAAACCACGCTTGTGCGCTTCACGAATAAGCCTACGTATATCCTGAATGGTTCCGTAATCAGGATTCACATTCATGTAATCCTGTATATCGTAGCCGTCATCTCTTAAAGGCGATGGGAAGAAAGGTAAAAGCCAGATTGCGGTAATCCCGAGATCCTGTAAGTAATCAAGCTTTTCAATAACGCCTACGATGTCCCCTTTCCCGCTTCCTGTGGAATCGTTAAACGACTTAATATGCAATTCATATATGATTGCATCCTTATACCATGTAGGGTTATTGGCATCATCTGCTGGCTTTTTCGACATACTACGTCCCGCTGTTTAATGGTCGAGAATCTGTCCACCTTACCAAGGACTCACGCAGGATGAAATGCAGTTATAGAAAAACTCCCAGCCCACAAAAAAGGCTGCCCTGAATCAGGGCAGCCTTCTATCGTCATAAGGGCTGAGGTACGATGCATACACACCGCACACTAGGTACGCTTTATCTAAAATGCGCCAAGACCTTTAAGCAGTACGATAAACACAAGAATCGGAGTAATGTACTTCACAAGGAAGAACCAGACTTTCAAGATACTTTCGTTTTTCAGCACACCGCCATTGGTGAGGCATTCTTTAGAACGTTCCCATCCCCATACCCAGCCTACGAACAGACATATAAAGGCACCGCCGGAAGGGAGCAGGATGTTTGAACTCAAGAAGTCGTACATATCAAAGAAGTTTTTACCGAAAATTGTCACATCAGAAAGTACACTGAAAGACAACGTTGCCGGCACACCGCACAGCCCGATACCCAGAGCAACAATAATGGTTGCGACTTTACGGGAACAGGACGGGATAGTTTCAATAAGAAATGCTACCGGTACTTCGAACAAAGAACACATAGCACCAATGGTTGCTACTGATGTGAGTACGAAGAACAGAGTCATAAAAATCTGACCCGCTGGAAGCGCACTAAATACAGCCGGCATAGTCATAAAGAGCAAGCCCGGTCCAGCTGTCGGCTCAAGGCCGTAGTTAAATACAGCAGGGAAAATAGCAATACCTGCAAGCATAGATACAGTAAGGTCAGCAAGCATAACACGCATGGTAGTTTTAGGGATGTCTGCTTCATCAAGGAAGTAACTACCATAGGTCATCATTGTACCCATACCAAGTGAAAGCTTAAAGAAAGCAAGTCCCATAGCATTAAGTACAACAGCTACTGTTACCTTAGAAAAGTCAGGAGCAAACAGGAACGCAAGACCCTCACCAGCTTTAGGAAGCATAAGGGAGCGAACACAAATTGCGCACAGCATAAGGAACAAAACAGGCATCAAAATTTTTGTTGTTTTTTCAATACCTTTAGAAACACCTGCAATCAGGATAAGTGCTACAAGCGCAAGCACAAACCACTGCCATGCAAGAGAGCCCATAGGGTCGGACACCATTGAACCGAATGCAGCTTCGCCAACAGATTTATCCAGACCGTTCAACTGACCGGATGCAGCTTTTACAACAAAGGCAAAAACCCAGCCTGCAACGTCTGTGTAGAACGCCATAATGCAGAAAGCAGCAAGAACACCACCACAACCTACAAGGAACCACGGGGAACCCGGAGCAATTTTATGCCATGTTCCGATTGCGTTCTGGCGAGCCTTACGACCAAGCATAATTTCGCCAATCATTACAGGAAGACCAACTACAAGAGTGGCCAGCAAATATACGATCAGGAAAGCAGCACCGCCGCCTTCACCTGTCATGTACGGGAATTTCCAAATGTTACCAAGGCCAACTGCCGAGCCCAACGTCGCAGTAAGTACACCAAGAGCAGTGGCGAACCCATCGCGATTGTTCACAGGAGACGTCATTTTCCACCTCAACGAGTTTTACAGTTTTGTTATTTGTCGCCCCCGTTGTAGTTCGCAACGGCGATGCATTCAAGTCTTTTTGGTCACATTAGCCATTCCAATTTGTCATACCCTACCGTATTAGTCAGTAAATCGAGAAATAGGCTCTGTATTTTCAACAAATCACCATCAAAATTTGTTGTAATTTTACAGTATAAAAAGCACTTACTCTACAAAAAATATGTAACACAACTCTTGTATATACAAAATAGTCGCTGAAAACAGAAATTTTTCCCTTTATTTTTCTTCTTTGAACAAAAATGACAAATGTAAGTAACGAATAGTGCAGTTTTATATATTTTGAAAATCGGCATAAAAAAGGAGAGCTCTTTCACAGCTGTGAAAGAGCTCTCTAACAATACCCCGGATTGACCGTTACCAATGAGACCTTGCAAAATCCTTTTTTTAAAAGGATATGGCAGCCGCCGTCAGGAGCAACTCAATCCCCTTTGGTGACAACGGCAAGGTGCCTGCATGTGATAGTATTGATTCTGCCTACGTATCAAAGGCTCACGAATCATCCAGGAAATTCTATTATTTCGCGCGGGAACGTGCCTCTTCGCGAATTTCTTGTTTTGCATCAGGCCAAAGCCATTCAGCCCAGCCCATTGGTGTTTCTCGCATTGGAGTAACAGTAAGGATACGTTCTTCTTCGTTGTCCTTACTTATAGTTACTACACTCACTTGAACTGGAACGCCAGCTTTTTTTGCTTTTGGAGAGTAAGAAGCTGCCCATGCTGCCGCATCAGCTATAACTTCTTCAGACCAAGGAGCACCTTCAAACTGACGGCCGATGGAAATCGGACCAGGGAAATCTACAACCTTAAAAACAAGATCAGAGTCTTTTTTAATTTTAAGGAGTGACTCGTTATCCATCTGGTTGCGACCTACTGCCATCCAGTGTTTGCCGGACCAGTACTGACGGCCGACGTTAGCCAACTTGAAGTCTGCAACAGAAGGCTTTGGAGAATATTTAAACACAGGCCAGTAACGACGACCGTTTTCACGTTCAGTCAGCTTACAGCCCCCTCCAGGTGAAGGGATTTCTGTAAAGCCATAGTGTTCAGCCAATCGCAACTGCTCTTTACGTCCACGACCAAAGAGCCCTAACAATTTATCACGCTGAACAAGACCGGACTCTTCCATCGGAGTCGGGTCGAGGCACAGTGCACATAAAGGGCGAAGCAGTACGGACTGCACGTCTGCATCACGCTTAATAACATTAAGTGTATCTCTGCGCTGCGACATAGGACGCTGGCCGATCACCTCGCCAGAGATAATAAACTTGGCACCGTATTGCTCCATAAGCTCATGAGCTTTTCTCAGCATCAGAATCTTACAGTCCACACACGGATTCAAAGTTTTTCCAAACCCGTGTACAGGGCGCTCCACCATCATACGTACATATTCTTCAGACACATCAACTGCGTCGATTTCCATGCCGTACAATTTTTCCCAGCGGCGCACCATGTGCGGTTTACCAAAAAACGGGGTTACAAAATGCAACCCTTTAACCTTAAGCCCCTGATCCTGTATTACTTTAACAGCGAGCAGGGAATCCAGTCCGCCGGACAAAAGAGCCACGGCATCATATTGCTTCGTTACCTTTTCCATGCGCGTCAAATAAGGCTCATTGCACATAAAAGCAAGACTAGTTTTACCGCCCTTGCCCTATTCTCCTGATTTCATGAATAAAGATTTTCTGATAGATTTTTTTTTGATACTCTTGATTTGCACAATGTACATATTCTGCGTTGTACTTTTTTGGAGATTGCCCCTGACCGAACGATTTGCTATTCACGATGAGCGCTCCCAAAACAACACTTTCCGCACGGAGATTAAAAAAATGGCTACTAAATCCGCAATGAGTCCGGATGACATGCGTCGTGAGGCTCTTAAAACAGCAATGAGTACCATTCAGCGTAAATACGGACAGGGTTCCGTTATGAAGCTGAATGACGACGCACACGTTGCTATCCCTGTAATTCCTACAGGCTCCATTACGCTTGACCTTGCTTTAGGCATCGGCGGTATTCCTAAAGGTCGTGTTACAGAAATTTACGGTCCGGAATCTTCCGGTAAAACCACACTTGCACTGCATGCTATCGCTCAGTGCCAGAAACAAGGCGGTACAGCTGCATTTATCGATGCAGAACACGCTCTTGACCCCACATATGCACGACGCCTCGGTGTAGATACTGAAGCCTTACTCATTTCTCAGCCGGATTACGGTGAACAGGCTCTCGATATTGCGGACATGCTTGTACGCTCCGGTGCTGTTGATATTATCGTTATCGACTCCGTAGCTGCCCTTATCCCGCAGTCAGAACTCGAAGGTAACATGGGTGAAACACAGGTCGGCAGTCAGGCTCGCCTCATGTCTCACGCCCTGCGGAAGCTGACAGGCACAATCCATAAATCTAATGTAAGTGTTATCTTTATTAACCAGATCCGTATGAAGATCGGCACCATGGGCTACGGTAATCCTGAAACCACTACTGGTGGTAACGCACTTAAATTCTACTCTTCTATCCGTATTGATGTGCGTCGTATCCAGTCTCTTAAAGATAAAGATGAAGTGTTCGGTAACCGCACCCGTGCAAAAATCGTAAAAAACAAAGTTGCACCGCCATTCCGTGAAGCTTTATTCGATATTTTGTACGGAACAGGCATATCCCGCACTGGCGAATTGCTTGATCTTGGTGTAGAACACGGCATAGTAGATAAAAGTGGTGCCTGGTACGCGTACGGCTCTGAACGATTAGGTCAGGGTAAAGAAAACGTTCGAGCGTTCTTGAACGAAAATGACGCGATCAGAGATCAGATTGAAAAGAAATTACTCACACATCTGGGCGTAATTGAGGAAGGCGCGGAAGAAGCAAAGCCGGAAGAGGCTGCTGAACCGAAAAAAACTTCCAAAAAATAGCACCGCTTCTCATATGAGAATAAAGTACGCCGCCCTGACATTTCAGGGCGGCGTTTCTTTTAACAATAAGCCGTTAATGTTTTTCCAAGGGAGACAACGCTGTGATTACCGCAAACGAAATTCGAGAGAAGTTTCTCAAATTCTTCGAGGATAAAGGACACGAAGTGGTGTCTTCCTCAGCTCTCATTCCTGCCGACGACCCTACTCTGCTCTTCACCAACGCAGGCATGGTACAGTTTAAAAAAACCTTCCTCGGTCAGGAAAAACGAGCGTACGTTCGCGCCACTACTTCTCAGAAGTGTCTGCGCGTAGGCGGCAAACACAACGACCTTGAAAACGTTGGTCGCACCGCACGCCACCACACTTTTTTTGAAATGCTCGGCAACTTCAGCTTTGGCGACTACTTTAAAAAAGACGCCATCCGCTACGCATGGGAATTTATCACAGAAGAATTGAAGCTTCCTAAAGAGAAACTCTACATCACTATTTACAGTGATGATGACGAAGCAAAAGAAATCTGGATGAAAGAAGCAGGCGTACCTGAGGACAGAATCTTCCGCCTTGGCGAAAAAGATAACTTCTGGTCCATGGGTGACACCGGCCCTTGCGGTCCGTGTACAGAAATCCATATTGATCAGGGTGAACACATGACCTGTGGTCCTGATTGCGGAATCGGCAAATGTGACTGTGACCGTTTCCTCGAAATCTGGAACCTCGTATTCATGCAGTTCAATCAGGATGAGCAGGGTATCCGTACTCCTCTTCCAAAGCCGAACATTGATACAGGCATGGGTCTTGAGCGTATCGCAGCTGTTTGTCAGGGCGTATACTCCAACTACGACACAGACCTGTTCCTCGAGTTCATCAACTTTATTGCAGACCTTGCGAACGTTACTTACAAAAAAGACGGCGACGACGTTGATACTGCTCTTCGCGTTATTGCCGACCACAGCCGAGCTATCGCGTTTATGATCAGCGACGGCATCCTTCCTTCCAACGAAGGACGCGGCTACGTTTTACGTCGCCTCATCCGTCGTGCATACCGCTTTGGCCGCCTGATGGGGCTTTCCGGCTGCTACATCCACAAATCTGTTGCTAAAGTCGTTGAAGTAATGGGCGCTCAGTACCCTGAACTTTGCGAAAACGCAGACTTCATGGATCGTGTAGTTATCATGGAAGAAGAAGGCTTCAACAAGACTCTTGATAAAGGTCTTGCTCTTCTCGAAGACGAACTGCTCGCTGTTGAAAACACACCGAAAAAAGAACTCAAAGGCGAAACCGTATTTAAATTGTACGACACATACGGCTTCCCTATCGACATTATCAACGACATTGCTGAAAAACGTGGCATTGCTGTTGACGAAGAAGGCTTTAATGCATTTATGGCACAGCAGAAGCAGCGTGCTAAAGCTGCATGGAAAGGCGCAGCAGGTGACACACTTGCAGCCCGCTTCCAGTCTCTTCTTGAAGAAGGTCTTCGCAGCGAATTCGTAGGGTACAGCAACCTTGGTACAGAAAGCCGCGTCGCAGTTCTTATGAACGAAGATGCAGAAACTGTTGAATCCCTTTCTAAAGGCGAAAAAGGCTATCTCGTAAGCAGCAAAACACCATTTTACGGTGAGTCCGGCGGTCAGTCCGGTGACCACGGTACGATTACCGCAGACTCCGGTAACGCTGCCGTTATCGATACCCTGAAGCCAAATGCAGAACTTACAGTTCATTACATTGAGGTAGCAGAAGGCACTATTCGCAACGAACAGGCAGTAACCATGCAGGTAAGCGAAGAGCTTCGTCTTGCTTCTGCCCGTAACCACACATGTACCCACCTGCTGCACGCAGCACTCCGCCGCGTTCTCGGTGATCATGTAAAGCAATCCGGTTCTCTGGTTACACCAGACCGTCTGCGTTTCGACTTTACACACATCTCTGCACTTACTCCTGAAGAAATCAAAGCGATTGAACTGGATGTAAACACAGCCATCATGGCAAACATTCCGCTTGATGTTGCTGAAATGCAGTACGAAAAAGCTGTTGAAAAAGGCGCTATGGCTCTCTTCGGTGAGAAATATGAAGATGAAGTACGTGTTGTTGCCATCGGTGACAACTCAGTTGAACTCTGTGGCGGAACACACCTTTCTGCAACCGGTCAAGCCGGCTCTTTCTTCATCCTTTCTGATAGCGGTGTAGCTGCCGGTATCCGCCGTATTGAAGCTGCTACCGGCTTCAACGCACTTAACCTTTCCCTTGGCAACCGTGAAGAACTGCAAGAAATTGCAGGTATGGTTAAAGGGAAATCCGGTGATGTTGCAAACCGTGTAAAAGGTTTGCAGCAGGAAAACCGTGCTCTGCGTAAAGACATGGAAAAACTTGCAGCAAAAGCAGCGTCCAGTCAGGGCGGTGACCTCATGTCTAACGTAACAGATGTGAATGGTGTGAAAGTGCTTGCTGCACGAGTTGACGTTCCTAACGTAAAAGCACTCCGTGACATCATGGATGATATTCGCTCCAAACTTGGTTCCGGTATCGCTTGCCTTGCAAGTGCAGACAGCGAAGGCAAAGTAACCTTGCTTGTAGCGGTAACAAAAGATCTTAACGACAACTTCAAAGCAGGCCAACTTATTAGCCAGATTGCTGCAGAAGTAGGCGGTAAAGGCGGTGGTCGTCCTGATATGGCTCAGGCTGGCGGTAACAACGCTGACGGCATCAACGCTGCTTTCGACAAGCTTAAAGCTCTCGTTAAAGGTTAATCCTTACTCTTCCAAAAACTCAGCCCTGTGCATACTCTGCACAGGGCTTTTTCTTTATCATGAAAAAAGGGCTTGAGATATTTCAAGCCCTTTCTTCATATGTGCTGTGCCAGTCGGCTAACCTACAATACATTCGCTCCGCCATTCTGATGATCAATAGAGAACAGCCAGCTGCCGTCTTCCTGCCTCTCAAGCACTTCGATACCGCTGCTTACTACCTCTTGCCGATCTCCATCCGGCGTGACGTAAACAGAGCGGTATTTCGACCTGAAAAGCACCGTATTCTCACCTTCAACTTGATACACGGTCTCAATATGCAACGTTTCAACCATATCAACCATTATGGAAAACACACGGCGCAAACTACTTTGGCCACTCACTTCCAATTTTCCATCACGCAAGACCATGACGGCGTCATCCGTGTACATTGCGCAAAGCTGGTCAATATTCTTCTCAGTAATAGCTTTCATAAACAACGCATGAGCCATATCCGGATCTGTGATCTTTTCAAGAGGAAGCGTAGCCTGCTCTGCATAGGCACCTGCGGGTAGAAACATACACATCATGAGGATACCGATTAGACTTTTCATACACTCTCCATACTCAATTATTACGCATAACTACTATGAGTTCTTCTTTGATACTACACACTGTTATGTTCTATGCTTACGTGCAATTATTTCGTGCGTGTTATCACGAGGCGCAATAAAAAAGGCTCGCAACCACCGTTGCGAGCCTTTTGGGATGCTGAGTATAGACTGGCTTAAGAAGCGTTGTACACTTCTTCATCAAGCTCGTTTTCTGTACGAGAAACGAGAACAGCAGTCATTGCGTCACCGGAGATGTTTACAGTGGTACGAGCCATATCGAGGATACGGTCAATACCGGCGATGAGCGCAATACCTTCCATTGGAAGACCAACAGAAGAAAGAATAAGGGAAAGCATAACAAGACCAGCACCTGGAACACCGGCAGTACCGATAGAAGCAAGTGTACCTGTGAGCATAATGGTTACGATGTTACCCATGGTAAGGTCGATGTTGTATGCCTGTGCAATAAAGAGCGCACATACACCCTGATAAATCGCAGTGCCATCCATATTGATGGTAGCACCAAGTGGAAGAACAAAGCTGGAAATAGAAGGAGAAACACCAAGGTTTTTCTCAGTACAACGAATTGTTGCTGGAAGAGTACCCGCACTGGAGCTGGTAGAGAACGCAACCATCTGCGCATCAACCATACCGCGGAAAAACTTCACAGGGCTCAAACGACCGATAACAGTCACATAACCACCGTATGTAAGAAGAATGTGTACAAGCGCACCAACGTACATCGCACAAATAATTTTTGCGAGCGGAAGCAACGCTTCAAGACCGTACTGAGCAACAACTTTAGCAATAAGAGCAGCAATACCGTATGGTGCACATGCCATAACAATGGATGTCATGGTGTACATAACCTCAGCAAGAGACTCGAAGAAAGTTTTTACAGGAGCGCCTTTTTCACCAGCATAGTTGATGGAAAGACCAATGAAAATTGCAAAAACAATAATCTGAAGAATATTGCCTTTAACCATCGCATCAATCGGGTTTTTAGGGATAAGACCGGTGATGGTATTAGCAAGGGAAGGAGCTTCTTTCGTTACCTGTTCACCTGCAGCTGCGAGGTTCATACCTGCACCAGGCTGAAGCAATTCACCAATGATCAGGCCGATAGAAATCGCAATCAATGTTGTGGTGAGGTAAATGCTGATGGTTTTAAAACTGATGCGACCAAGTTTCTTCACATCATCCATGCTGGTCATACCAGTTACGAGGGATGCAAAAACCAATGGAACGATCAGCATTTTAATTGCATTAATAAACAGAGTCCCCACAGGGGCAATATATGGCACCACGAACGGGGCAAATCCGCCAATGACCACACCCACGATCATACCGATGAGGATTTTAGTCCACAACTTCATTAACAGCTCTCCTTTGCTTGCCGATGCAGAACATCTAGCAAAAATTAGAAAAAAACAGCAGCAGTGCCGGATTTACAACAACAACTGGCAACACAGATTGTATCCTCCTCTCGATAATACAATCCGCACGTTGCAGACCGGCTTTGACACACCTTCATGCTTTCGCACGTTACGGGGTGCTTTTTGAAAACATCATTAAACGTTTTCAAAAATCTCCATATATACTGCTATCCAAGCAACAAAAAAGGCAGACCTATGACTGCCGTTTGTAACTTGAAGTAGACAAAAAATTATAGTGCTAACGCTAAAAGCTTAGGGTGAATATCGTACCTTTGCTTTTTCGTCAAACAAAGCTAACATACTCTTTTTACATGAAATTACCACACTTTATCCATCTTCATTTTTAGTTTGAATTTCATAGTAAATTTTATTTTTTAACATTTGTGTAATATTTTTCAATCATCGTTATCGCAAAAAAATACATTATTATTAGATTATTACAAAAAAAGCCTCTGCGTATTTTTGTTACGCAAAGGCTTTTTCAAAAAACCATCTTTTTTTACCATTAATGTCAAATCAGCCGTTTTTTACATATAACGACTTAATTGTACATTTTTTGTAGAAAATTACTATTTTTCTGCAATAAGCAACACGTTGTTTACGCGTTTTCTTACAATAAATTTTTCTGACTGCAAATTTTGTGTTTAATGCTCTCACCTTCAATAATGAAAACGACAGCTTCACCAATATTTGTCGCCAAATCCCCTACTCGCTCAAGGCTACGGGAGGTCAAGATTGCTGCAACAGCACGTTTTACGGCAGGGGACTCATACCCCATGTAATTAACAAGCTCTTTAATAACTTCTACATCAAGGTCATCACACTCTTCATCCATCCGGCAAACTTCGCGGGCAAGTAATGAATCGCCTTGGCGTAAAGCAACAATCGAAGTCTTCAGCATATCCAAAGCAACAGAGCAAAGCTCATGCATATTTTCTTCAAAAGGTAATGCCGGACGAGACGCCAAATATTTTGCCTGACGAGCTATATTTACAGCCTGATCACCTATGCGCTCAAGATTAACTGCCACACGCATCATTCCCACAATAGAGCGTAGATCAACCGCAACCGGTGCATCCAAGGCAAGAAGGCGCAATGACATATCATCAACTTCACATTCGATCTCATCAATCAGTCTATCTTCCCTGATTACACGCTCTGCCAACTCCACATCGCGCTGTAACAACGCTACGGTGGCATACTCTACTGCATTCTGAGCACGAGCTGCCATTTCAAGTAATTTTGCGCGCAAAGCATCAAGCTTTACGTGAAACTGCGTCTCCATATCTCTTCTCCAAAAACGTATGTTGCTAATGCTTGACGTATTAATTAACCGAAGCGTCCGGTAATGTAGTCTTCCGTCTGCTTCTGTGAAGGGCGTGTAAACAGTACCTCTGTTTCACCATGCTCAATAAGCTTGCCCATGTAAAAAAAGGCTGTGTTGTCGGAAACACGTGCTGCTTGCTGCATACTGTGTGTAACTATAATGATAGTGTATTGCTTTTTAAGCTCAAAAATAAGCTCTTCTATCTTCTGTGTAGCAATGGGATCGAGAGCCGATGCCGGTTCATCCATAAGCAAGACTTCCGGTTCCACAGCTAAAGCACGGGCAATACAAAGACGCTGCTGCTGCCCGCCAGATAGACCTAATGCTGACGTTTCAAGGCGATCCTTAACTTCATCCCACAGCGCAGCATTTTTAAGACTTTCTTCCACTTTTGCAGCAATGTATGAGGCATCCTTCACGCCGTTAACGCGTAAGCCGTATGCAACATTTTCAAAGATAGTTTTAGGAAAAGGATTCGGTTTTTGAAAAACCATCCCGACACGACGGCGAAGTTCAACAACATCAAGTTTCGGGGTATATATATCTGTACCGTCCAGAACAATTTCTCCATCCACCCGCGCCACAGGGATGAGATCGTTCATTCGGTTTAAACAACGCAAAAAGGTTGATTTACCACATCCGGAAGGTCCGATGAGGGCAGTTACCTGATTTTGTGCAAACTCAAGGTTAATATCTTCCAATGCCTGAAAATCTCCATAAAAGAAATTCAGTCCCTTGGCATACATTTTCATATTGATCTACTCCACCATTGCTACAACCACCCTGCCAAACTTCAAGAGACAGGTGTTATTCTTTAAATCTATATCCGACACCACGCATGGTTTCGATATATTTTGCGTAATCACCAATCTTCTGGCGTAATCTACGCACATGTGTGTCTACTGTCCGCGCGTACCCTTCAAACTCGTACCCCCATACGGTGTTCAGGAGCTGGTCACGAGTACGAACACGACCTTTATTTTTCAATAATTCTGCGAGCAGTTTAAATTCTGTTGCTGTGAGTAAAACCTCTTCATCGTCGATAAGCACCTTGTAGGCATCCATATCAACGACAAGTCCGTCCATTTTAAGACTGGTTCCTTTTGAAACAGGCTCAACCGGAGTATTCCGCTTAAGAACCGCACGCACTCGTAAAACAAGTTCACGAGGACTGAATGGTTTCACAACATAGTCGTCAGCACCGAGCTCTAGCCCGACAACGCGGTCTACTTCTTCACCACGGGCAGTGAGCATAATCACCGGAATAGACTCGGTCTCTGCATTGCGCTTAAGCATTTTACAGATATCCAGCCCACTCATGGATGGCAGCATGATATCCAGAATCACAACATCCGGAACTTCTGCTATAGCTGCATCCAGCCCTTCCTGCCCATCAGAACGGGTAATTACATCAAACCCTGCAGCCTCAAACGTAAATGTCAACAGCTGCCTGATGTCTTCATCATCTTCTACAAGTAAAATCGTATTAGCCATCTGTTTCCTCCGACTCGCATGACGGTTACATCAGTTTTTCATTACAACCTAATGGAGACATGGTTACATCAATATGACAAAAGGTATTATTTATGAACAATGGTGCGCGATCATACCTTTTTTGTTTCAAAAAAACAAAAAAGGTCGAAATCAAACGATTTCGACCTTTTTTGCATTGCTGAAAAGCAGTGCAGGAATCAAAGGGAGATTTCGGCCATAAGACCGGTTTCTTCCATTCTAATGTGAATAAGACGGCTGACCCACGCATCTGTAGCCGCGTAGACTATCTGCTGGTGTGTCAGTTCCTTGTTCGCCCAGTTTGAGCATTGCGCTCCCTTGGAAATCCTGAAATCCAAAAGATTGGCAGCTAAATTGCGTAATCCATGGGTTTCAAGTCCAATATGACGGGCGATTTCTCCTAAGTCTACCACACCCTTATCTCTGAATGGCGACAGTTTTTGTAAGTCTTTAATATCGTCTCGGACTGCTACTCCTGTTTTAAGAATAGACTCGTCGGCAAGCAACGAAATTAGAGGTTCACAAAACGGTACCCAGTTCAGCTGGATGAGAAAGACAACATCCGAGCACGCTAATTGAACCAAAGAAGGAAGATTGATCTTACCTTTTCTAAACGTAGGTCTTGTTTCAGTATCAAAACCGAGCAAGTCCTCTTTTCGCATACGATCTACAGCGTATTCTAATTCGCCTTCTGTGCGAATGAGACAAATATCGCCATCATATCGTCGCAATGGTAATGCGTTTATCTCTTCCTTGGTAATTTTGCGCTTATATTGTTCTGGATCATACATCATAGTCATAATTCGTGGTCTATAAGAATACATAACCACCGTACTTCCGTAAAGTCCTTTGCTGCAGGAGTATACAGCAGCTACATTCGTGCAACTCCCAGAAAAATTGCATGCAATGACGTTACAAGCACGACAAAACTATGAGTAATCCTTGGTGATGAAAATCCTAAAAAGCGAACTTCGGCTGCTCCATGTTTACACACCGCAGTACAATCACGACAAAGTGAGCAGGAAAAAGCAGGAGAACCGGCTTCAAGTCTTTCTTCAGTAATTGCATTGTAGCGGCATACAGCAACACAGGCATTACACTTTGTGCACGCTTTAGAAAACTTCAACCGCCAAGGACTTAGTTTTCCGACCAGATTTGACATAACACCAAGCGGGCAAAAGGCACTGCAATGCACCATCATTTTCATCTTACGGCTCAATAAAACCATAACGGCAACACCTGCCAGCCCAAACAAAGCAGCGAGAAGAACAGCTATTTCGGTTGCAACCCCCACTTCCCGTAATCCAACAGCAGCAACAAAAACGACAGCCGCTATTGCAATGCGAACCTTAGGCGCCCAAGACGGTAATCTTCCGGTTTTTCCTTTGTTCAATCTACTCAGCCTGTCATCCCATGCTCCAATGTAACACAGGTGGCTGCACCAGGCTGAACCTACAAGCAAGACAGAAACAGAAAAAAGGATGAGCATAAAAAAGCCGCTTCCGCGAAAAAGAGGACCGGCAACGATAAGCGCGGGCACGGGCAAATGCAACGAGCCTGTCATGAGAAAGGAAGTAAAACCAAGCAGCCCGAGAGCCAATTGCCCGAAAAACACAAAAGAGAAAAAAGCCCAAGCATAGGAACGGGCTTTTCGTTGCGTTTTTCTATTCAACAACAAGCCGCACAACCAAGCCGCATAGACAGCGATTGCAAAGATTTCGACAGAGCCACTGCCAGAGAAAAAACGATCAGCCAAAAGGAGCGTCATCCCTTTGGGCATAACACGGCATAGCCACAGCCCAGCACAGGTCAAACAAAATACAACCGCTTGACTCAACGCAGTCTCACTTCGCTTATAAAAACGAGAAGCAGATCGTTCTAAACTGAGAATCCATGCACCAAGCAAACTGAATGCCGAAACACCGCTCATAATAACAGCCAGACGCACCCATGGCTGCCCCACAGCCATGCGAATTTGTACAAATTCAATTCCTGTCTTTACCCATAGGAACGCCCCTAAAAACAGCGTCAGAGCACAAACGATCCGCGCCCAGCCCTGACGGGTAAAGCACAACAGCGCCATGGCAACCAATGCAACAGAAAGCCCCGTATCACCGAATCGCAAAAAATGCGCCGCCAGAATACATAATCCCAGTACTGGCACGATAAGCCACCATCCCTTCAGTGGAGGTACAGGTGAAACAGAGGAAACCTCAGCTACACGCTCATCCATTTTTTGCAACTCAGTCATATCTTATCCTTTGCAGGAAACAGTTTTAGCGAATTCGAGCCGTTCCAACAGCGTTTCGTACCGTTCTTCCACAAGTGTACCGAAACGCAGTTTTGGGCGGTATTGCTCCATGTAGTAAAAAAGACACTCAGCTACGATAGCGAGAACCTGCTCTTCACAAAAAATGCCTTTCAGTTCTGATGCAAGACGAGGGTGACGGCCAAGCTTTCCTCCAAGCACCACTCTGTAACCATCCTTAGCTGCACGAATTGCCCGCTCAGGACATTTCTCCATGCACATGCCGCATTTCATACACTGATCAAGATCAAAAACAGGTTCGCCCTTATCATATGTAATAGCTTTATCAGGACAAATACGCCCACACAAACCACAGTGAGAACAGGTATCTGAAATCAATTCTGGCTGCCTGGCACGAATGATTCCAATATCTGCAATATGCGGCCGTGAGCATCCGTTAGGGCATGCAGCAACAGAAATTTTGAATGTATGATGGTGCAACAAAGGACCGCGAATCTGCGTACGCAAAAAGCCATCCCAACCTGTTTGCTCAACAACCTTCTTAATAGCCTCAGGAAAAGAACTGTCAGAGTTCATTGCAAAACGACAGTTACCACCGGAAATGCCACGACAGGCAGTAATTTCGACAGAATCAACAGCTGGTTTGGACATGTAACCTCCACACGTAAAAACTGCCTCAACATGATACAACCCACCATACAGCAGCACATTGTTATATCGAATAGGTTCCCTCTTCTGCCAAAAGGCAAAAGCCGAAAACTAATGTATCTAGTTGAAGCAGTTACCGTAATAATAAAAAAACGGCACAAGATTGCTGTGACATACATCACACACTTGTGCCGTAACTAGGTATTTTCAAGTGCCAATTAAGAAAGTATCCTGATAAGGAGGGACTCTCAAGCACTTCCTCTTATTTACCGATACAGAAACTTTCGAAAATTTTATTTAGAATTTCATTTGGTGTTGTTTCGCCTGTAATTTCTGAAAGTATAGAGCAAGCTGTCTCAAGGCGTACACCAAGCAAGTCATACGGAACATGCATTTCGAGATCTTCAAGCAGCCCCTCCAGTTCAGTTACAGCCTGTTCAAGCGCATGGCTCTGTCTTAAGTTCGGAACAAGATCACCAGCCTCAGGTTCTTTTGCATCACCATGACGTGTCAGGATATTCGTGCGAATAGCATTTGCTAAAACATCAAGACCATCACCATGTTTTGCTGAAATCTGAATGACATCACATCCAGCGGTATCAAGATCCTTGGCATCACCTGCTAAATCTACCTTATTCCATACCAGAAGAATCTTTTCTGCGCCGACAGAGGTGATTAACTCGCGTTCATGCTGCCCCAGCCCACGGGTTCCGTCGACGACGAGCAATACGAGGTCTGCTTGAGAAGAAAGGTCACGGCTCAAACGTACACCTTCCTGCTCAACAATATCTCCGGTTTCACGCAATCCGGCAGTATCTACAAGGCGAATAGGTAAGCCATCAAAGGTCAAATGCTCTTCAAGGAAGTCACGGGTCGTACCCGGAACATCTGTAACGATGGCGCGTTTACGTCCAAGTAAGCCGTTCATCAAACTCGATTTACCGGCATTAACCTGACCGGCAAGAACCACAAGCGCACCGTCTCTCCAACAGCGAGCACTATCAAAGTTACCAAGTAACGTTTTAATAGCCTTCATAACGGATGAAATATCATCTGTGAATTCCTGAGGATCAAGACATTCAAGATCCTCTTCAGGGAAGTCAACAGCAACGCATAACTTCATACGCACAAGCTCAAGGCGGGTACGCAATTCACCGATACGTTTGCCGAGCAGACCATCAAGTTTGGCCTGAGCCAGACGAACACCTTCACGGGCTGGAGCTGCTATCATTTCCGCAATGGCTTCAACCTGCGTTAAATCCATACGTCCGTTTAAAAATGCACGTTTAGAAAATTCACCACAATCTGCCGGACGAGCACCCAAGGCGAAAATAGCCTCAAGCACACTCGTTAAAATAGCCGGTCCGCCATGACAATGAATCTCTGCGCATTCTTCGCCGGTAAATGTTTTTGTACCCGGCATATGCACAACCAGTACGTCATCCAGATCTTCACCATTCACATCTAAAATATGCCCGTGATGAAGAACCCACGGACGAAAATCTGTAAAACTTTTACTGGAAGAGCGGAACAGTTTGCGAAGAATAGTACCGGAATTATCGCCGCTTATACGGATAATACCAATACCACCCTGCCCCATTGCGGTGGCAATAGCTGCAATTGTATCGTTCTGTGTCATGACAGTGTCCTAAAAATTTTTCATAGAGAGTAACACAAAAAAGAGGAGCCGAGGGCTCCTCTTTTTTACTACTGAATCGTGTAAAACGCTATTTGCGTTTACGACCGATGATAACACGCTTAAGCGGGCCATCACCTTTACTGCGAGTCTGGATTTCATCGTCCTCTTGCAAAGCAAGATGAACAACACGACGATGGTAAGAGCTGAGAGGACGAGTTGACTGTGGCTTACCCATATTTTTAGCTTTTTCAGCTAAATGCAGAGCAATGTCACGTAACTTTTCATCCTGTCGCTCGCGGTAATCGCCAGTATCCAGCTGTACCCGCACTGCAACACCGAACATTTTAGCAACAATTCGGTTTGCAAGGTACTGGAATGAAGCAAGTGTCTGGCCTTCACGGCCAATCAGGAGACCAGAGTTGTCACCACTTGAGATAGAGACTTTAACGCGTCCATCTTCAATGCGGCCTTCAACCGGAGTCTCACCGATTACAGGAGTAATAAGGCGGTTTACTACTTCTGTTACAACCTTCAAAAGCTCAGTCTGATCAAGCTCATCAAGGTTTGCTTCAGGGATCGGATCCGCTTTTACCGGTTCAATAACAGGTTCCGGTTTTGGAGCCGGACGCTGTTTTTTAGGAGCCGGAGCACTTTCCTGTTTAGGAGCATGCTGTTTTTGCGGACGACGGCGCTGGTTATTACGACCACGCTTTTGTCCCTCCTGCTTCTCATCAGCAGCCTCTTGTTTTTTACGAGCAGGTTTTACACCTTGAGGCTTTTCAGAAGGTTTCTGGGTCTGTTTTTTCTGACCACGGTTGCCTTCCTGCTTAGAGCGCTGGGAGCGTCCACGTTCCTGTTTTGGTTTTGCAGTCTGAGCATCTTCAGAAGAAACATCAGACTTTTCTTTTGCTTTTTGTTGTTTACCGGACTGAGGCTTATCAGAACGCTTAGTTGGTCGTTCCTGCCGTTGTTTCGGCTTCTCAGTCTTGCGCTCGGTTTCAGATTCCGCCGTAACCGGAGCGGCACTTTTCTTAGAGCGTCGGGAAGTCTCAATCGGGGCAGACAATGCCTGCGAATCAAATTGAACCTGCATTCTGCGGGCTCGAATCTTTGCTTTCTTAGCCCCTACCAGACCAAAAATACCGGTCTTCGCATCATTAATGAGGTCAATTTCCAGTTTTTCCCGAGGGCTATTAAAGTAGCTACAGGCTTCTTCAATAGCGCTGTCAAGGGTTTTACCCTTGAACTCTTTGTATCCATCCATGCATACACCTCAGAAGGTAATCGCGTTTCAAAAACAGAGGCGTTACGCCTTACGTAGCATGAGCCACTGCTGGAAGATGGAGAGCACGTTGTTTACAAGCCAATACACCACGAGACCGGATGGGAAGTTTAAGAACATAAACGTAAAGACTACTGGCATGATGAGCATCATCTTACGCTGAGTCGGGTCACCGGTGCTCGGGCTGAGCAGCTGCTGAAGCAGCATTGTTGCACCCATCACAATAGGAGTGATGTAGTATGGGTCTGGTGCTGACAGGTCAGAAAGCCAAGGCATGTTTGTAAACGGCAAGTAATCAATAAAAGAAGCGTGACGCAACTGAATTGCGTTAAGCAATGCCTGATACAGACCGAAGAATACCGGAATCTGGATAATCATTGGCAGACAGCCGCCTACAGGGTTTACCTTGTAGGTTTTGTACAATGCCATAACTTCCTGATTCTGTTTTTCGCGATCATCTGCATATTTTTCACGAATCTTCTGCATCATTGGCTGGAGCTTTTTCATTGACTCCATAGACTTGTAGCTCTTACGAGACAATGGCCAGAATGCAATCTTAATAAGAATGGTAAGCAGGATAATTGCGACACCGTAGTTACCAACATACTGCTCAAAGAAGTTAATCATTTTGAGCATCGGCACTGCGAGAACAGTAAAGAACCCGTAGTTTTCAGCTGCACTCAAAGTATTAGGAGCAGCAGCAAGGAACTTGGAAATCTTAGGGCCGAGGTAGTAGGTAGCTGTCGTAGAGGACATGTTACCCGGTGCGATACCAATACCGTCTTTTTCAAGAGCAATTCTGTACACGCCGCTCTGGTACTTAGCTTTCAGAGCAAGATCAGCACTTTTAGGTGCAATGGCAGCAATAAAGTAGTTGCTTTCCACACCTGCCCACATCATAGGCAGAGTGCTACTGATGCCGTTTCCAAGATCTTCAACATCGTCTTCTGTATCAAGACCTTCGGAGTCAGTAAACCATGCAACACGTGTTTTGTTATACGGGTTGCCAGCGTCGGCCATACTGTCAGCATCAAGTGTGTAGTCCAATCGAACATTACGCGGGTTGGTTCCAGCGTTAATGATATTAGTCTTTTCAGTAATAGTGTAGGTGTCTGCTGTAAATGAGAATTCTCGCTCAACACGCAAACCATCTACTTCACCAACAAACACAAGCATTCCACCCTTACCATTTTCAAGGGTAAGGTCAGAACCTTTTAAGCTCCAAGCTGCTTTTTCCCAGGTACGGTCGCCATCGATAAGAAGGCCGAGAGGAGCAAAAGCAGAAGCTGGTTTGCCGATAAGATCAACTTTTGGAGAATCAGGGGTGTTTTCAGCTTTGTAGTTCTTAAGAACAAAGCTCTGCAACACACCGCCGTTAGAATGAAAGACAGCAGTGTAAAGGGGAGTGTCAACAGTAACAGTGCGTCCGTTTTCAGCTTTGAAAACCGGCAGTTCTGGTGCTGGTGTGTTTTGTGCTGGCTGAACCTTTGCGGAGGTAGCAGAGCCTGCATTTGCAGTCTCTTGTACCGCGGTCTGTTCAACAGGCTGCGGCAGCCACCCCATGTACTCAGCAAGGTAATTCCACCCTACGGTGACTACCAGACAGAGCACAACGGTAATTATGACTCGATTTTTATCCATGGGCCCTCAATAGCTCCTATGCATAGGGATTTTTGTCTTTGGAAGGCGGGACGGGATCGTACCCCCCTGCTGACCAGGGGTTACAACGCAAAATGCGCCATACGGCGAGAGCTGATCCCTTCAATAAGCCGTGGCGCATCACGGCCTGCGCTGCATACTCTGAACACGAAGGAGCAAAGCGGCAGGCAGGCGGAAAAAGAGGCGAAATACAGAGCTGGTAAAATCGTATAGGCGCTACCAGCAGCGTGCGGAAGATTTTCTTCATTACGCTTCGTCTTCCCCATCCTGAACGGACCTTTCACGTAATTTGTGAATGATCGGTAAAATTTCCTGTGTGACAAAGTGTAGGTCAACACGTTCAGGATCCAATCGGCGTTTTGGCACTACAACAAAATCAATGCCGTTCGGTATTTCCCGCTGATTCAGTCGAAAAAACTCGCGCAACACGCGTTTAACGCGGTTACGTTGTACTGCCGATCCTGTCTTCTTCGTTACAGCCAACCCAACCCGCCACGGGGCAAGGGTGTCTTCTTTTTCTAAAACAAACAGGACGAAATTTTTAGAAAAATATCGGCGACCATCATCGTAGCATTTAACGAATTCAGGCCGCCGGGTCAGCCGATGTGTTCTTGGGAACGTTAGGCAGATAATTTCGCACGACCTTTAGCGCGACGGCGACGAAGAATCGCACGACCACTTGCGGTTTTGAGACGAGCACGAAAACCGTGAGTTCTTTTGCGCTTAATTTTGCTTGGCTGGTAAGTTCTCTTCATGAGATGACTCCTTTAAAAAAATGAACGACCTCTTCTACAGATGTAATGCGTTCACGTCAAGTTTATCATAAAAATACAAAACGCCAGCTCCCGTTTTATTGGCAGCTGACCATAATTAACAAAATATAGTACCGAACAGCTGTGTATACATAGAGGGTTTTGCTTGTACCATCAAGCATAAACCCTCACTTATAGCTTTTTTCCGTTACCTTTCTATATCAGTCGCACTTGCCGGAGAGTTCAAAACAGGAAAGTTTGTCATATCGACATCGTCATCCATTTCTGGTCTGATCATGTCAGGAGCAGACAACCTCACGCCTTTGTTCGCATTTTCTTCATCAGAAGAGTATGCATTTGGACGCTTATTGAACATTGCCCATAAATCTCTTTGCTCGCCCTTGTCTTCACGAAGAAGCACAGCAAACTCGCGACGATTTTTCAAAGTATACTCATGAGCTGCCATCACGGCACCATCTGCAACACGCAAAAGTCTAATGGAAACATACACTCTGTACGGCGTCGGCACATAACTGCCTACCAGTACCACTTGAGCATTGTACTCTTTTTTCATCAGTTCGGATACATCACGGCTTAAAATAAACTCACCTTCTTTAGGAATAATTGAATACTCCTTTTTAAGACGTGACTCTATCACCTTGTATCCAAATTGACTTATACGTGAAGAAATCTGCTGCATAACCAGTCGGCCAAGCATGGAGGAATGACGAAGGTCATTTAACTGTACCATACTGGCAATCAATACAGGACTGTTACGGCTAACTTTGCCACTCATCTGTTCAGCAATAACATCTGCAGCCATGAAGTTTTCTGCTGAAAGCGATGATGCTTCAAAACGTAATTCCGGTAATGATACGATCTGTTGCGGAGCAGGAGGTAATACACTCACCTCTTGTGCATTCCCCGCAGAAGGCACCAAACATACAGCTGCTATCATAAGAAACAGAAATCTATGCATGACTACTCTCCTGAAACTTTAATAGTTCTGGATGGAAATTCTTCCACTTGATATCCACGCTCATACGGAGAGACAAAATTACCCTGCTGATCCTGAGCCACACGCAGAATAGATGATGCATGCATTACATAGCGGTTATTGTAGCTCATTCCCACAGATAAAATTACTGCCTTGTCTTCATCACTACCAGTCTTGTCATACAAGTTGGCACTCGCAACCTTGCCGGAACCACCTTCAAGAGTATCCTCACCGGACGTTCCAATCAACTTAGAGTCACTGCTTGCCTGCATCAACTCACGTCTATCTGAAGAAAGAGGAAGCGTAGCATAGCTCAACGTAATCATGTCTTTCTCACGTTGAACAGCTACCTGCAAACCGCGGCTAATAAGCTCTGTATGCAGCAGGCTGTAAAAACCGGTATCAAAAGCTCGATCATTCAACGGGCGCATGTAAATCGGCTTTCCCTCAAGATCCGGTCTGTCTTTAATAGATTTGGAAACTGTATTAGCAATTTCGGCTGCCCATTCGCTCCAATCATCTACTGCAACAAAATCTTCGTACACTACGGGCGACGCTGTACGCGCAAATGTTGCCTTACGCCTTACCTTTAAGCAACCCACGGTTGCAAACACAAGAACAACCACTAAAGCAATTGTCCACACTCTTCTTACATTATGCATGTGCGCCTCTTCACGTTAATAGTACCAATCGTCCCCGAAGACGTTTTCTAACTACTTTTCGGAAGGCAGCGCAGTATCTTTAAAAAAGTATCCAGACATAAAAAAAGACCGGAGCAAAAGCTCCGGTCTTTACAAGCAAAGTAGCCTGATTGGATGTACTTACTAGTACATGCCACCCATGCCGCCCATGCCGCCCATGCCACCTGGCATTGCAGGAGCTGCAGCAGCACCAGCTGGTTCAGGCTTATCTGCGATTGCACACTCAGTGGTGAGCAGGAGAGAAGCAACAGAAGCAGCGTTCTGCAGAGCGATACGGGTAACTTTCTTAGGATCGATAACACCGGACTTGATGAGGTCTTCGTATTCGCCGATAGCAGCGTTGAAGCCCATGCCGTCTTTACCGTCTTTAACTTTTTCTACGATTACGGAACCTTCGAAGCCTGCGTTTGCAGAGATCTGACGGAGAGGCTCTTCGATAGCGCGACGGATGATGCGTACGCCAGCAGCTTCGTCGTCGTCAGCAGGTTTTACGTCGTCGAGGATAGCAGAAACACGAACGAGAGCAGTACCACCGCCAGGAACGATACCTTCTTCAACAGCAGCACGAGTTGCGTTGAGAGCATCTTCTACACGGTCTTTTTTCTCTTTCATTTCGGTTTCAGTTGCTGCGCCAACGTTGATAACAGCTACGCCGCCAACGATTTTAGCGAGACGTTCCTGAAGTTTTTCACGATCGTAGTCAGAAGAAGACTCTTCGATCTGAGCACGGATCATTTTGCCGCGTGCTTTGATGTCTTCAGCTTTACCAGCACCGTGAACGATAGTGGTGTTTTCTTTGTCAACTACAACGCGTTTAGCGGAACCGAGTTCTGCAACGGTGATAGTTTCGAGTTTAACACCCATTTCTTCAGAAACAACCTGACCACCAGTGAGGATAGCGATGTCTTCGAGCATTGCTTTACGACGTTCGCCAAAGCCAGGAGCTTTAACAGCAGCAACGTTAAGAGTACCGCGGAGTTTGTTAACAACGAGAGCTGCGAGAGCTTCGCCGTCTACATCTTCAGCGATGATAACGAGAGGCTTGGACATTTTAGCAACCTGTTCGAGAACAGGGAGCATGTCTTTCATGTTGGAAATTTTCTTTTCGCAGATAAGGATGAGAGGCTCGTCCATTTCTGCAACCATTTTGTCTGCGTTGGTTACAAAGTAAGGGGAAAGGTAACCACGGTCGAACTGCATACCTTCAACTACGTCGAGAGTAGTTTCGAGGCCTTTAGCTTCTTCAACAGTGATAACGCCTTCTTTACCAACTTTGCTCATTGCTTCAGCAATGATGTTACCGATGGTAGCATCGGAGTTAGCAGAGATGGTGCCAACCTGTGCGATTTCTTTCTGGTCGCGGGTTGGTTTAGCAAGAGCGTTAAGCTCGCCTACGAGAGCTTCAACAGCTTTGTCGACGCCGCGTTTGATAGCCATTGGGTTACGGCCAGCAGCAACGAGTTTAACACCTTCACGGTAGATTGCCTGAGCGAGGATGGTAGCAGTAGTTGTACCGTCACCAGCGATGTCAGAAGTTTTAGAAGCAACTTCTTTAACCATCTGTGCGCCCATGTTTTCGAACTTGTCTTCGAGTTCGATTTCTTTAGCAACAGAAACACCGTCTTTAGTGATAACTGGAGCACCGAAAGATTTTTCGATAACTACGTTACGACCTTTAGGGCCGAGTGTTACTTTAACAGCGTTAGCAAGTTTATCTACACCGCGAGAAAGACATTCGCGAGCTTTTACGTCAAAAAGAATTTCTTTAGCCATTTTGGTATATCTCCTAAGAATCTAAAGAGAGGAAAAAAATATTAAGCGATAATTGCGAGAACGTCTTCTTCGCGCATTACAAGGAATTCTTCGCCATCGATATTGATTTCGTTACCTGCATATTTGTTGAAAAGAACAACGTCGCCAACGTTAACAGTCATAGCGATGGTGTTACCATTTTCAACACGACCAGGACCTGCAGCAACGATCTCACCACGAGAAGGTTTTTCTTTGGCAGTGTCAGGGATGTAGAGACCGCCAGCAGTCTTCTCTTCAGCTTCAAGGCGTTTTACCAGAACTCGATCGCTCAGTGGCTTCAGATTCATAAGTATAAACCTCCAACATAATGTTACTATCTAAATTCTCAACTGACATGGAAATGATGCCAGTCTCGTGCTTTGCCCTGCAATACGAGTAATAACAACCGCATTATGTGCAGAAGACAAAGCCACCTATTACTATTTAAATCAGACTCGAAGCAATAATGCCTTCGAGTTGCATACTTATTCAAAACTGTCAGGGAGTATAAATCTGTTTTTGTGATTGAAAAGGGGGCGAAGTAATTTTTTTTCACCACTTTTCAATTTTTATTGAAAAAACAAATTGTTATGCCTTTTATTTTTTCAATCTTTTTTATGACTCTCTACTTTGACAATCCTGCTATCTCTGTCCAGTCTCGTTGTTTTCTCTATAAATATTCTTTTACGAGAAACCTCAATTTCTTTGAACAGGAGCAGGGCTATAGCTCAAGCATAACAAAGCCACAAGCATTAATCGTACAATGTTGTTATCTGCCAACAATGGCAGCAGGAAAACAGACATGTAAAAGACAGCACTTGCGCCTCTACTCCCAATCACCGAAATTAAGAAGTAACCGGCCTAAAATAAACACAACACAGCTCCGGAAATTCATCGATTCCGTGTTGATGATACAAGCTAGGGCAAAGCTACTTTTCACCGTCTGAAAGTTCTTCCACCCGTACTTCAACTTCTTCCCACCGCATCATCACTTCTTCCTGTTCTTCAGCGAGTGATTCCAGTCGGGCAGTTGTTTTTTCAAACTCTTCGGGGCTGGTAGCATAAAGCTGCGGGTCCGCAAGCTTAGCTTCTAACGCCCCCTGCTCTTCTTCCATGCTCTCAAGTTTGGCAGGAATCTCTTCCAGCTCTTTACGAAGCATGTCCAGCTCTCGCTGTTCGTTGTACGAAAGTTTTTTGGGCTTTGCAGATTCTTTTTTAGGCTCTGCCTTTTCCTGTGCGGCTTTTTTGTTTGCTGCTTTCTCAGCTTCCATGTCAGGACGCTGACGAACCCAATCGTCATAGCCCCCAACATACTCGTTAATCACGCCTTCACCTTCGAAAGCAAGGGTTGAAGTCACCACGTTGTTAACAAATGCACGGTCATGGCTGACAATCAAAACAGTTCCGCCGAAATCAACAAGCTGCGCTTCAAGCAACTCCAGTGTTTCCACGTCAAGATCGTTTGTCGGTTCGTCAAGCACCAGCACGTTACAAGGCTGCGTAAACAATTTTGCCAACAGCAGTCTGTTGCGTTCACCGCCAGAAAGCGTGTTTACAGTCATGTTCATGCGTTCAGGATCAAAAAGAAAATCTTTTAAATACCCTACTACATGCTTTCGGACACCGTTAATTTCAACCGTGTCGTTGCCGTCAGCAACGTTATCACGCACAGATTTTTCTTCATCCAGTATATTTCGTAACTGGTCAAAATAGGCAACTTCCAGCTTAGTACCTTCACTGATTGTTCCCACCTGCGGCGTAAGTTCTCCTAACAGCAAACGAAGAAGGGTTGTCTTGCCCACACCGTTAGGCCCAATAAAAGCAACCTTATCACCACGAGAGATAATCGTTGAAAAATCTTTAATTACAGGCTCAAAAGCATCCGGATATGTATAAGTAACGTGATCTGCCTTTACGACAACTTTGCCGGAACGATCTGCAACCTGTACGGACATGCCCACATTACCTGAACGTTCACGACGCTTAGCACGCTCTTTACGCAAATCCTGCAAAGCTCGTACACGTCCCATGTTACGGGTTCGACGCGCTTTGATGCCTTTTCTGATCCAAATCTCTTCCTCTTTAAGCTTCTGATCCATGCGACGCCATTCTTCATCCTCGGCGTGAAGCACTTCTTCTTTACGAACAAGAAATGTATCATAATCGCATGACCAGTCAGCCAAGTGGCCGCGATCAAGCTCAACAATGCGGTTGGCAACTTTTCGCAAGAACATCCTATCGTGTGTAATCAATACCAGAGACTTTACATAGCGGAGCAAAAACTCCTCAAGCCATGTAATGGATTCAACATCCAAATGGTTTGTAGGCTCATCAAGAAGCAACAAATCAGGCTCAGAAGCCAAAGCACGAGCAAGCATCGTACGGCGTTTCACACCGCCGGATAAAGAAGAAAACTCTGCATCAGCGTTTAGCTTGAGGTGGTTGATAACTGTTTGGATCTTCTGATGCAGTTCCCAGCCCCCTTTTTCATCCAGAACCTGCTGTGCACTGGACATAGCGGCTAAAGCAGTATCAGCGTCATCTCCTGTATCCAGTAACACGGATGCATCATGGTACGCTGCAAGAGCTTCTCCCAACACTCCAAGGCCGGATGCGACTACACTGTAAACATTACCGGTTATATCTTCCGGCACTTCCTGAGAGAGCATAGCTATCTTCAGTCCCTGCTGGCGAGCTACCACGCCATTATCCGGCTTAATATCGCCGAACATGAGCTTCATAAAACTGGATTTACCCGCACCATTGCGACCAAGAAGGCAAACTCGCTGCCCCTCTTCAATCTGCAAGCTTACACCGGATAACAATTCCGGCCCACTCAGGGTAAGTGAAACATTTTGAATACTTAAAAGTGCCATATATTATCTCCAAACCGAACGTGCATAAATTTCAGGTCTGTGTTGTATATGTGGTAACGATAATTCGCAAGAAAGCAATGTGCCCCTTCCCATAACACAAACTACAACGGTTGCTCCTTGGAATAACCTCATTTCAGTGCTACCATTCTCTCTAAACGGAGGGAGACATAATGCGAGTCCAACCAATTGAAGAGCTTATATCTGTACTTTCAGAACAGGCTGAACAAATTAAACAACTTGAAGATCGCGCATCCAATCTTATTCAAGACCCTGATCAAATTCAGCGTTACCGATCTGTTTTGGAAGAAAAAGCAAAGCTGCTGGCGGGACTTGCTCAATTAACCGTACCAATCACCAAAAAAATGCCACCCGAAGAAGCAACGCCACTTCAGCAAATGCTCAGTAAGTTTTCTCAAAGCGCCGCAGCATCACTGCGCATTGGTTCTCCATTTTATATGTCTGCTCTTCTTTACCCGCAGGATCATCAACAAGGTCAACCAAACGATTTAGAAGTGTTTATCAACGATCTCAAAGCGAAAAACTAGCACGATTCAACGCCATGAAAACATTGCAAACAGCATGACACACCATACTATTGTCTATCTAAAATTTTCATAAAAAAAGGCTGTCTTTTTTATCAAAAGACAGCCTTTCGCTTTTCGTAACTTTGTACGGAAAAATCGTACAACTGAAGATATTAGCTCTTCATGTTAACAAACTGAAGCGGAATACCGTAATTACCATCACGAAGCATCGCAATAACGGATTGGAGATCATCAAGTTTTTTACCAGTAACACGCAGCTGATCGTCCTGAATCTGTGCCTGAACTTTCAACTTTGATGCTTTAATATCCTTCACCATCTTTTTGGCGAGGTCTTTTTCAATACCTTCTTTAAAAATAACTTCACGCTTCAGTGCGCCCTTTGAAGTCGGCTCAGGATCTTTAAATTCCAAAACCTGCGGGTCAACCTTACGGCGCAGGAAGTGAGTTTTCAGCATTTCTGCCACAGCTTTCATTTTAAGTTCATCAGCTGCAAGAATGCTAAGACGCTTGTTACCTTTATCAAGGCTAATTTCTGTGGTGGTACCACGGAAGTCATAACGGGTTTCAACTTCTTTTTTAACGTTGTTTACAGCGTTATCTACTTCCTGCAAATCAACTTTGTTTACTACGTCAAAGGATGGCATATTAAGTCTCCCTATGGCTGACTGTCGTCAACATCTTGAAATTTCTTTTCTTCAATTTTCAGCTTCTGAAGCTTACGCGGTGAATGCGGCTGCTTAAGTGCTGTACGCGAAGCCGGACGTAAATCGAGCACTTCCAGCTTTGCTTTTTTCTCCGGCGGCTTTGAAATAATCTTCGCTTTCGACTGAGGACTGCCCGGCATAGTCTGCCGTGCAGGGCGATTCCGAGGTGTTGCCTGTTCCGCACCAAGGACCGAACCTTTTTGACGGACACGTTGCGGTCTCGGCTGTTTCTTCAGTTTAGCAGGTTTAGCTGCCGTGCTCCGTTGCTGCGCACTGTAATCAAAATCGTCTACGTAGCAACAAGTAATATCATCTCCCAAGGCACGTTCCAATGTTTTCATCATTGGAGCGTCTTCCGGGGACACGAACGTAAAGGCACTTCCTGTGGCACTTGCCCTGCCAGTTCTGCCGATACGATGAATGTATGTGTCCACAGTCGGCGGGAAATCGTAGTTAATAACATGAGAAACGCAAGAAATATCCAACCCTCTGGCCGCAATATCTGTTGCCACCAATATTTCATATTTTCCGCGCCGAAACCCGCACATAGCCTCTTGACGTCTACGCTGTGTCAATTTTCCTTGCAAACAGGTGACATTAAAGCCGGCGTTACCAAGCTGACGCCATAATCGTTTGGCACCGTAGCGGGTACGGACAAACACGATCAAAGACTGAAAGTCCATTGATCGTAATATGGTTTTAAGAAGTGGTGTTTTTAAATGCGGAGCTACGGGATAAATCTCATGCGAGACACTTTCAACCGGAGCAATTGAATCCACCTGAATATGTTGCGGACTATTCATGGCTGTATCCGCCATACGCTCCAGCTCTTCAGGCATGGTCGCAGAAAAAAGAAGAGTTTGTTCCCGTTGTGCTGTTTCATCCAAAATTTGCTGAATGTCCTCAATGAATCCCATATCAAGCATCATGTCAGCCTCATCCAGCACCAGTAATTTTACTGTAGAGAGATCAATCGACCTTCTTCGCACATGATCAAGAAGACGACCGGGACATGCTACAACTATATCCACATCTCCCTTCAGCTGAAGGCGCTGGGAATGCAGTCCGACTCCTCCAAAAATAGTCACGCAGCTTAAATCGGTTTTACGGATCATCTGCTGGATATCGGATGAAATCTGCATTGCCAGTTCACGAGTCGGAGCAACAACCAACGCCCGTACTCCATGACCGGAGCTGGTAAGAAGCTTATGCAGCATCGGCAGCACATAGGCCAGTGTTTTACCTGTCCCTGTTCGGGCAAGTCCAAGCAAATCCTCACCAGCTAGCGCGGGAGGAACAGCTTTTTCCTGAATAGGAGTAGGTTCTGTAAAACCCTGAGCGGAAATTGCATCCAACAACATAGGATGCATAGAAAAATGGGCAAAACTCACGGCACTATCCTTCCAAAACGATAATCGTAAAAAACTGGACAACTCCCTGACAATACCCGTCGACACCATTAAGCGCAATGCTTTACCGCACACATCGTCTCAATTTACTTACGGAAACGCTTTCATTCCTTTTGTTATTTAACTGGACACATGTTTCACCTCAGGGTACTTTGTTTTCATTATTGATTACTATTAACAACAAGATCATATGAAAAAACTTTTCCAAAAATATTCTCTTTCTTTCGAAAGACAGCGCCCTGACATTGAAATTCC
>NZ_JADMLB010000044.1 GCF_015482765.1 Halodesulfovibrio sp. | reverse complement strand
TGCATAACAGCGGATGACGCTAGCTGATCTCTAAATCAATCCGATTCGCTATTTAATTGTCAAAGAGCTTTTAAAAAGCTCCGCTCGGCTAATTTGCCTCGCGTCGAGTTGGCGTTTATGCCAGCACGATCTTGCTTAGTCAACAAGTTTTTCAAAAAAAATAATTCGTTACTCAACTTGTTAGTTTGCTGCTTACCATTCTCAGGCGCAGAAGTATTTTTTACGAAAACGACACGTTCGTGTCAATAAGTTTTCATAAAAATATTTTCTGTTTCTTTGAAAAGAGCAATGCTGCTCAGCAGCAGCGGAGAGGAATCTACGCTCTTTTCTTCACAAGTCAACACGTTTTTTATTTTTCTTCACTGCTTTTTCTTATCTATCTGCTTTTATATGTTATTTTCTTTCCATTTTGTCACTATGGTCACGTTGTATCTTATAATCTGGCGTCCTATTCAAAGATGCGCTACACACTCCCATATACATAAGGAGAGCAAAATGGGTTTTCTAAACGCCAGTACTTCATTTACACGATATAAGATTACAGAGCCTGTTCCGAAAGAACTTTGGCCTGAAATTCCTGAGAAACTTCGACAGTTTGCATTTAAAGAAATTGAAGAAACCGCAGAAGAACGCGGATGGGGATGGGTATGTTTTGATGATATGCTCGACTCTTTCTGGCACACTGCCCCACCTGAAAAAGGTGCATACCTTACCTTCTCTTTACGCTTAGATACGCGTCGTATCCCAGCAGCAGTTATGAAAAAACATGTTGCTATTGCTGTTCGTGAAGAAGAGCGCAAGGTGAAAGAACAAGGTAAAAAGTACGTTTCCCGCGAACGTAAAAAAGAATTGAAAGAGCAAGTACAACTCAAGCTCCGTGCACGTACTCTTCCGGTTCCTGCAGAATTCCACGTTGTCTGGAATATGCAGACAAACGATGTATACTTCGCATCCACTCAAGCAAAGGTTCTCGAACTCTTTGTTGACTACTTTGCGCAGACATTCGGTCTCGATCTTGAACCGATGACCCCATATTCCCTTGCGATCTCCCTCATGGGTGAAGATGTCGCAGAAAAACTTGATACCCTCGAACCTGCAAGCTTCGCTTAGGAGACGTCATGGCTGATTACCTTGGTCAAACGACCGATATTATTCTTGGTCAGGAATTTTTAACATGGCTCTGGTTTAGAAGCGAAGTGACCAATGGCAACTTCTCTTCTAAAGAAGGTCGCCCATATAATTTATATGTTGAGCAACGTGTTTCCGTACAAGGCGGTGAAGGCGAAACTCTGGAAACAGCGACTGTATCCGGCAGCACCTCTGAATTAAAAGAAGCACGCCTTGGCCTTTCCATGGGGAAAAAAGTTACCCGCGCTCTGATTCGTATTGAACAAGACACAGAAGCATGGCAACTTACATTAAAGGCAGAAGATTTTTCTCTCGGTAGTCTGAAAACACCTAAAGTAGAAAAAGCGGATGCAAACGAGGAAGACGACGTTGATGGTCCATTCCTTGAAAAAATCTACCTTATTGAAAGTTGTCTTACGCTCTTAGATGATGCGTATAAAACCTTCCTTGAAACACGTCTTTCCAATGAATGGATCGAAACTGTTCAAAAAATGGGACAGTGGCTTAACAACTCGGAGTAGTACTCTACTATGGAACATGTGCCAGCGAGCGCGATAGCTCCTTCAGTTATCCTCCGCCGCATCTTATACAGAGTTTGTAAGAAGCTTGGCATGACTGTTTTAATTCTGTTTGGAATTACAGTCATTAGCTTTTGGGTTATTCACCTTGCTCCCGGCTCTCCTACCGATTTACAAACGACATTGAATCCACAGGTGGGTGCGGCATCCCGTGCCCGCCTTGAACGTTTGTACGGATTAGATCAGCCGGTTCATGTTCAATATTACAGATGGGTCAAACGCATTGTTCAGTTCGACTTCGGCAAGTCGATGTCTGGAGACAACCGACCTGTGTGGGACAAGATCAAAGAACGCATGCCGCTGACAATCGGTATGAATGTAGCTTCGCTGATCTTAACACTGCTTTTCGCCATCCCTATTGGAATAGGAGCCGCCTATTATCAAGGCCAATGGTTTGACAAAGCGAGTACCGTCTTTGTTTTCATCGGTTTTGCTATGCCGGGGTTCTGGCTGGCACTTTTACTTATGCTCTACTTCGGCATTTATTTGCAGTGGTTACCAATATCCGGCCTAACCTCTCTCGACTATGACAGCTTGTCGTTTTGGGGAAAGGCTGGAGATCTGGCCAAACACTTAGCTATGCCCGTTTTTATCTATACCTTTGGAAGCCTTGCCGGAATGTCCCGCTTTATGCGTTCATCCATGCTGGAAGTGTTACGACAAGACTTTATCCTTACAGCAAAAGCTAAAGGTCTTCCTTTGCACTCCGTTATTTACAAGCATGCATTACGCAACGCCTTGCTTCCTGTTATTACAATTCTCGGGCTTTCCATCCCAAGCCTTATTGGCGGATCGGTCATCATTGAATCAATATTTGCCCTTCCGGGACTCGGACAACTTTTTTATACATCAGTCTTAGCCCGAGATTACCCTATGATTATGGGGAACCTTGTTCTTGGTGCAGTTCTTACCCTTGCAGGTAACATGATTGCTGATCTTTGCTACGGCCTTGCAGACCCGCGAATCAGAAACACCGGAGGTGGTGCATAATGCTTTCTATCACCTCACGAGCTTTCTGGAGCAAATACGGCATGCTTACCGTTGGCCTTGTCATCGTCGGAACAATGACACTTGCAGCAATTTTCTCACCAGTCCTATCTCCATTTGATCCAGACGCCCTTAACCTTGACGCAATTCTACAACCACCATCTTTGGCACACCTTATGGGGACTGACGCTTTAGGGCGCGATGTGTTCTCTCGCATGCTGCATGGTGCACGCATTTCATTATGGGTTGGCTTTGTTGCTGTGGGGATATCCATATCTATCGGCTTGGTATTAGGGCTTATTGCAGGATATTTTCGAGGATGGGTTGATGAAACCATTATGCGCTTCGTCGACGTAATGCTCTGCTTCCCGTCATTCTTTCTTATTCTTTCTGTTATTGCTTTCCTTGAACCAAGCTTGATCAATATAATGATAGTGATCGGACTTACTTCATGGATGGGGGTAGCCCGACTTGTCAGAGCTGAAACTCTCACGCTACGCGAAAGAGACTTTGTTGCAGCATCCCGTCTCGCGGGGGCATCGTCAACTCGTATCATCGCACACCATATCCTCCCCAATGCACTGGCTCCTGTGCTTGTTTCCGCAACCCTTGGCGTTGCCGGTGCTATCCTTACAGAATCTGCTCTCAGCTTCCTTGGGCTCGGAGTTCAGCCTCCGACAGCAAGTTGGGGGAACATGTTACTGGAAGGAAAACAAGTTCTAGAAATTGCTCCATGGCTTTCAATGTTCCCCGGATGTGCGATCCTTGTCACCGTACTAGGGTATAACCTGCTTGGTGAAAGTTTGCGTGATATTCTAGACCCCCGTCTCAAACAATAGGTCAAATATTACGTACCACATTCCATGCATTGCCAAAGCGTTCGGCTGTGTATAAGAATGTTTCTACGACGATTTCTATATTTTCCTAAATCACTAATTACAGGCAGTTACAATGCTCGAACTTCTCCGAATCCGTCATCTGGCGTTAATTGACGATATGGAACTTGAGTTTTCAGGAAAAATGAATGTCCTTACCGGCGAAACAGGTGCAGGTAAAAGCTTCATTCTGAAAGCACTCAATTTTCTCACCGGTGATAAGATGCGCGCCGATCTTGTTCGTGCCGGAGAAGAAAAAGCACAGGTTGAAGCGTTGTTCCTCATAGACGGTGAAGAGTATATCATCCGGAGAGAACTTGTCGCAGCCACCGGAAGAAGCCGCCTCTACATTAATGATAAGCTGAGTTCTCAAGAAACTATCCGTACTCTTAAACCCAAACTTCTCGTCCATACAAGCCAACACGGACAGCAACAATTGTTGCAGCCCGCATTCCAAGAAAAACTCCTTAACGACTTTCTTCAACGTCCCGATCTGCTTGAACAACGCAGTAGCATTTTGAAAACGTTGCGGGAAATTTCTGCAGAGCAAGTTGAGCTTAGAGAACGGGCACGTACTCTTGAAGACAAACGTGATTTTTTAGAATTCCAACAAAAAGAAATTGCCAAAGTAGCACCTGAAGCGGGTGAAGAAGAAGAGCTTGAGGCGAAAAAACAAGAAACTCGTGAGCAGGGACTGGTACAGGAAGCGGTTGATCACACTCTGGGGCTCTTCTACACCGACAACGGCTCGTTAGCAGAAATTGTCAGCAGACTGGAAAACAGTCTGGATGCTGTTTGCCGATATATTCCAGATTACAAGCAGGAAGTGGAACGTATAATGGAGTTCCGCCACACTCTTGGAGAAGTAGAGACACGCCTGCGCAATCAGCCTATCAACCGTCCGGATGAAGATTCGATTGAAGAAATCGAATCACGCCTTTACGAGCTGGCTCAGCTGAAACGCAAGCTCAACAGATCTCTTGATGAAATCGTAAATATGCAGGAAGAAATTGAGGAAAACCTTACGTTCTTAGACACCTGTAAACTCGACCTGATTCTTCTTGAAAAAAGAGAAGACGAAGCCCGCGAAGAGCTTCAGAAAATTTTAGAACAGATCAATACACTAAGAAAAGACAAAGGCGAAGAGCTCTGTCGCGCTATTGAAACTGAGCTAAAAACTCTCGGTTTCTCAGAGCATGTCCATGTTGAATTTGAATTCACGCCTGCTGAAATTTATCCGGAATGCTTTGAGCATAAAGCCCGTCTCATATGGGTTCCAAACCCGGGACAAGCACCGCAACCTCTCGATAAAATTGCATCCGGTGGTGAACTCTCCAGATTTCTTCTGGCAGTCGTGGGACTGATGAATAAAGACGAAACCCCGACCCTTATTTTTGATGAAGTCGATGCCGGCATCGGCGGTATTACGCTAAACTATGTTGCTGACGCATTAAGCCTGCTGGCAGAACGTCAGCAAATGCTTTTAATTACTCACTGGCCTCAACTTGCGGCACGAGCAGAAAAACATTTCCTTGTAAGAAAAGAAGTTCGAAGCAGTGCAACATTCACAAACTGCAACGCACTTTCCGAGACCGGAATACGTAATGAGTACGAGCGAATGGCCGGCGGGGGACAACAAGGGGAAGCCCTTGCCCGTGAGTTACTTGGAACAGGATAAAAAAAAGCTTCACCACTTATGCGGTGAAGCTTTCTTTATATCTATTAATCGGCAACGTCTTCTTCACGAAGCTTCAGGTTAATCTCCATTCGGGCAACATTCACATCTGAAACCCAAACCTTGACGACCTGACCTAAAGCAAAGCGACGCGCTGTTCGCTCACCAATCAACTCATTTCGTTCTGACAGGTAAACATAATAATCGTCATCAATACTGGAAAGTCGAACCATACCTTCCGCCATGACTTCCTCCAGTTCCACCCAGAAACCAAATTCAGCCACACCTGAAACGACTCCTGTAAACTCGGCACCAACCTGACTCAACATGTAGAGCGCTGTAATACGCTTCATGATCTCACGTTCAGCTTCCATTGCTACACGCTCACGCTTATTGAGGTGCTCGCCTATGGTCTGAATTTTATCCAATTCGCGGACATGTTCATACCCTTTGACCTTGAGAGCATGTTTTAAGGCACGATGTACAATAAGGTCGGCATATCGACGAATAGGTGACGTGAAGTGACAATAGCAATCTGATGCAAGTCCAAAGTGAGTCTGGTGTGTTGCAGTGTATTGAGCCTGCATCATAGTGCGCAGAGTCAAACGGTTCACAACAAATTCCTGCTCTGTGCCTTCTGCAATTTTTAAAACCTTTTGAAGGTTCTTTGCAGACGGTTCGTTAGGAAAGGCTTCGCCAAGCTCGGTTCTATGCAACATTTTGAACAAACCAGAAAGTTTCTCCAGCTCCGGCTCTGGGTGCACCCTGTACAAAAACGCTGCATTAACTTGTGTAAGGAATCTCGCCACTGCTTCGTTGGCAGCAATCATAAATTCCTCAATCATCATATGACCAAAATGGCGAACCTTGCGATCAATTGCAATTGGATCGCCCGCAACATCAAACGTCACGGCTGCTTCAGGGACATCAAAATCAAGACTGCCACGATCATCACGTTTCTGCTTTAATAAACGGGCAAGCTCTTCTGCTCGTTCAAGCATAGGCAAAACAGGGGAAATGACAGCCCGTTCTTTCTCATCTTTATCAAGTAACGCACGTTTAATCTGACCATACGTCAGACGCGCTTTACTCTGAATAACAGCTGGATAGAACTTTGACTTTCCGTAACTGCCGTCTGCATAGAAGTATGTCTCAGCCACCATAGCTAAACGAGGCACACGAGGGTTAAGACTACACAATCCGTTGGAAAGCTCTACAGGGAACATTGGCTCTACAGACTGAGGGAAGTAGTAAGAGTTCGCACGGTGAACTGCTTCCTGATCCAATGCGGAATCTTCCGGTACGTAATGGCTGACATCAGCGATTGCAACCCACAGGCGATAGCCATCACGCTGCTCTTCTACATAAACGGCATCATCAAAGTCGCGGGCTGTGGCACCGTCAATTGTCACAAAATCTAAAGTTCGTAAGTCGATTCGATCTGCGAAGTCTTCTTCAGAAGGAACAGAAGGAAGCGCCTTTGCTGCTTCGATAACTTCATCAGGAAAGCTTGTCGGGATATCGTGATTAATTTTAACCAGACGTTCCTGAACATTTCCGTCTTCTTCTGCGCCAAGACTTTCTATAATTGTTGCAGACCACAAACCAGATTCTACAAGCTCTCCCGGTTCAACCATAAGAAGTTCATTCTTACGAGGCTTGCGTTCCAACGCATCACCGGTTGCTAATACAGAAAAGTTCAGGCGGGAGTCTGTCGGACGACAAATATAGCCGGCCTTGCCCATTTTTTTCAGCACTCTACAACTAATAGTATCACGAGCACGTTCCAAAATACGGACAATTCGCCCTTCCTGATTTTTCCCTTTTCCACCCGGCAACAGAGCAACAACGACAGTGTCGCCATGCATTGCATTACCAAAAGCATGCGGTGCAACAAAAATATCCGCACGGCGTTTATCATCCGGCAGCACAAAGCCAACGCCTGAACGTTGTACCTGAAGCTTGCCAGTCAGAAGGTGTAAATTTTTCGTTAGTCCCCAAGCGCCACCGCGCAAGCGGATAATTTTTCCATCTTTTTCGAGAAATTCAATCATCCCCTCAAGATCACGTCTCCACCGCTTACTCAAATGAAGAAAGCGATAAAAATCGTTCATCTTAATCGGGCGTTTCACTTCACGGAAAAGCTCAAGAATGTCTTTAGGTGAAATCGGACATTCGCCAGATCTCTTTTTTTTCTTTTTTACCATTATGTATGCTTTATACCTTGAACAATGGTTATTGGAAGCTTGTTACTATCCCACATTGCCACAGGTTATTGTTATATTATTTTTCATTTTTTAAGACAGGACGAGGGGTAGCTGTGGATACCGTTGATCTCTTTCTGCCCTTTTTTCTGGTTTCAGAAGCCTGACGCAACTGCGTCCATTGTTCCTTCCACCAATCTTCAAATGTTTTTCCTGTAAACAGGGAATCACCAAACTTTGTTCTCAGAGCAAATGTCCATACCTCAATGCCTAAAACCTCAGGAATTTTCACGGCATCTTTAGGGGTACAAACCAGTGGAAGCCCCACATTGCCCATTTCTGCAATCTCAGATTCTGTATACGCATGGTGATCTGCAAAACGCTGATGTTTATATGGAGAACGCCCCATAAATCGTTTTGCCGTTTCTTCAACCTGAGCCGGCTCACCGACCCCGTTAAAAAGAATATAGTTTTCTAATATGACAGGACGTTGTTTTTCTTTTTTCTTTTCATACACTTCGACAGCTGCGTCACTCACTGGAATCAGGTGCTGGGGAACTAATGAAAAACTAAATACCGGCACACCATATTTTCCAAGACGCTCTTTAATAACATCTTTCAGCGGAGCAAGCGAGTCTGCTTTTATAAGAAAAGCATGGGCTTTTGCCAAAGCATTCTGCCCTTCTCTCCATGAACCGGCAGGAATAACCCTGTCCCATTCAGAGGTAAAATCTTCAGGCTTCAGCAACACCAGATTAAGATCTCGTTCAACAGCTAGATGCTGGAATCCGTCATCCAAGATCATTAAATCAGGTCGAAATTTTGTTTCTGCCCAAGCTCCAGAACGCTTCCTGACCGGATCAACAACAATTTTTGCTTTGCGATGTGCACTCGCAAGCATAACAGGTTCATCACCGGCTTGAGCAGCGGTGCTTTCCGGTGTCACCAAATACGGAAACCTAGGCGGAGATGCTTTGTACCCTCTTGTAAGCACAACCGGTGAATAATGATGTTGCTCAGTCCACTCTAAGAGCCAGCTCACAACTGGAGTTTTTCCACTGCCTCCCCAGCTAATATTCCCAACAGAAACACATGGTGCCTTTGGAGAAAATTGTTCCTTCGCGCCGGAGTCATACTGTTTCCTACGGCATGACATAGCTAAAGAATAAAGTTTACTGAACGGATACAAAAGCGGGTACAGTGCTCGCTGCACTGGCAATGAAGACATAACCTCTCCTGAAGGCTGGCAGTTTCAATTTGAGTATATTCGGTGTCGGAAAATATGTCTCATGTAAAAAAAGGAGAGCCGTTGCAGGCCCCCCTTATTTTCATCTTCATAATGCGAATGGAGAATACTATTCGCGGCCTGCTGCAAACAGACGGAGCAACATAAGGAATAAGTTGATAAAATCAAGATACAGAGTCAAAGCACCAAGAATGGTACCACGACGTACAGCGGTTGCATCATCAGCAGGCATAGACTCGCCCATTTCTGCAAGACGCTGAGTATCGTAAGCAGTGAGACCGGTAAATACGATTACACCGATTGCGCTGATAACAAGCTGCATTGCGCTGGACTGAAGGAAGATGTTCACAACCATTGCGATAATGATACCGAACAGCCCCATCATCATAAAACTACCCATGCTGGTCAAATCACGCTTCGTGGTCATACCGTACAGGCTCATCGCACCGAACATCCCCGCAGCGGTAAAGAACGCTGAAGAAACGGTGCTTGCTGCGTACACGAGAAGAATAGCTGAAAGTGTTACACCGTTAAGTGCACTGTAGAGCATGAAAAGTCCAGTTGCTGCGCCAGCGGAAAGTTTGGCAATACGCGCGCTCAGGTACATAACCAAGCCAAATTCAGCGATAATCAAACCGAAAAAGGTAAATTTACTTCCAAAAACAATCTGCTGAATTGCAGGTGAGGTAGCTGTAAACATTGCAAATACAGCGGTCACAAGAAGACCCAGCATCATCCAGCCGTACACACCGCGAAGGTATGCATTAACAAGCTCAGCACGGCGTACATTAGGTGCTGCTGCATTTCGTCCTAACATTCCATCCTCCGGAATTAGTTATATTCGAGTTTATACTATGTTTTTTAATTTGTTAAAATCACGGTATCAAGCCCACAACCGTATTGCAAGTCTATCAGTACCGGTAGATTTGTTAAATAAAAAAAGCCCGGTTATATAACCGGGCCTTTTATGGGCGTACGATGCGGTTTG
>NZ_JADMLB010000036.1 GCF_015482765.1 Halodesulfovibrio sp. | reverse complement strand
TCTCCTCTTTCATTCAGGATAATGGCTTAACTATGTGTCCACAAGTTTGTAGCAGGATCACTTTTTTATTTTTCAGGCGGCGAAGTGTAAAATTTAACTTGCCGGTTTGGTGAGCGGAAATACAGGCAATCCTCTTGGCCAAGTATCGAGCAAGGTTATATTGGTCAGCAAAGAGCCGTCTAGGAGACTTTATAGCTCATAGTAGATCCAACAAATCGCCAATTGCACTATGTGTTAGATCTAATATGACAACGTATCACTAAGTAACTGTACATAAAAAAGCCGAAAATAATATTTGTAAGTAAGTCAAAATGTTGGGCGAAGAATTACTAAACTTTAATGTTAACTTTTTGCCCTTTAACGGCTTTTACGGGTTGTACTTTTGTATCTATGTCAGCAGTAGACGTTGATTTAGCTGCTGCGCGTACTTTTCTAACTACTTTCACTTCCTTAACACGCTCTCCAGAAGAAGGATCTGTTTTGGTCACTTCAATTTCTTCTTCAACAATTTCTTCTGAATTTTCGGTTTCTTGTTGCTCTTTTTCTTCTTTTGTTTCTTCAGTGCTTTTTTCCAATACCTCGCTATCATTTTCGCTTTTAAAGTTATTCATTGCAATAGCACCCTTACGAGCTGAGTCGCCAGCTACAGCGTATTTTGCTGCTGTTTTGTCGACTCCCTCAGCAACAAGCGTAGCAACTGCTTGGACGCGTTCGTTTATGATTGAAACGATCTCTTCTGTAAAAGCAGTTCCTTTTGAAGCCTGAGTGTTTTCAAGGTATACAGGCGAATTTTTAGTTTCGATTGTTTTCTCAAGAATATTTTGCGCTGCAGAATCTATAGTCGTTTTGTTTATTTTTTGACTGTCAGATTTAGCTTGAGTGGCTTTTGGGGACGTCTGAGTTTTTAATACGAGTTGCTTGTCTAGAATTGAATTGTTCGATGAATTGATTTGCATAAAGCCTCCTATGTATAGCCTATCGACTTTCATATGAAGAGCTTAATAAAAAATATAAATATATAGACAGGTTCTTACCAAGAGAGGCTGTTATGTACGATGAGATAGGTGAAAGAATTGGTAGGTATTGACTTATCCTTACGTATTGTCGGTCTACTTGCAGTAGGTCATCATGATCAGGACGTGCACGAAGAACATGTATGTAAGCCTATAGAGAAGGCTCTTCTTCCATAGCAAAGAGCCGTCTAGGAGACTTTATAGCTCATATTAGATCCAACAAATCGCCAATTGAACTAAGTGTTAGATCTAATATGACAACGTATCACTAAGTAACTGTACATAAAAAAGCCGAAAATAATATTTGGAAATATGTCAAAATGCTGGGCGAAGAATTACTAAACTCTAATGTTTACTTTTTGCCCCTTAACAGCTTTTACGGGTTGTACTTTTGTATCTATGTCAGCAGTAGAAGTTGATTTAGCTGCTGCGCGCACTTTTCTAACTACTTTCACTTCCTTAACACGCTCTCCAGAAGAAGGATCTGTTTTAGTCACTTCAATTTGTTCTTCAACAATTTCTTCTGAATTTTCGGTTTCTTGTTGCTCTTCTTCTTCTTTTGTTTTTTCTGTGCTTTTTTCCAATACTTCGTTAGCTTTTTCGCTTTTAAAGTTGCCCATTGCAGCAGCGCCCTTACGAGCCGATTCGCCAGCGACAGCGTATTTTGCTGCTGTTTTGTCGACCCCCTCAGCAACAAGCGTAGCAACGGCTTGGACACGCTCGTCTATGATAGAAATTATTTCTTTTGTAAAAGCGGTTCCTTTTGAAGCCATGGTGTTCTCAAGGTATACAGGCGTATTTTCAGTCGTGATTGTTTTTCCGAGAATATTTTGCGCTGCAGAATCTATAGTAGTTTTGTTTATTTTTTGACTGTGGAGTTTAGCTTGTGTGGCTCGTTGAGAGGTTTGAGTTTTTAATACGAGCTGCTTGTCTAGAATTGAATTGTTTGATGAGTTAATTTGCATAACGCCTCCTATATATAGCCTATCGACTTCCACATGGAGAGCTTAATGAAAAAGATAGATAAGTATATAAAAAGCTACTCACTAATGGTGTCTGTTATGTACTCGTATTGTTAATTATTTTACGGAAAAAAGGTTTTTACCAACCGTAATCTCTTTCTTTCAGAGAATGTACTGTGAAATTCTGAATAGATTATACGTAATCCGTTTTAGGCTATTTTTTATTTATAACGCCGTGGAGAGTAATAATGTGCTGATCGAGTTAGCATCTTATGCCGTTTTTTGAACTTTAACTTACGAAGATCCAACAGAAACATGTAATCATGAACAGTTGAGAAGTTGCTGACGTCTGTAGATCGTGGTGTTGGTGTATTGCAATACGAGGTTGTCTTTTTAGATGGGGTTACGCATGAGCCGTTGGCTGTACTTGTGCATCGAAAGAGTGGAGAGAAATGGGATTTTTCAGGGATGACAGATGACCTTGGTCATGTTCGTAGTCAGTTTGATTCAATTGCTGAAAAAATGGGAGAAAATGCCTGGTATTTTGTTGAGGCAAAAACAGACGAAGAATAAGTTACGTTCCCGCGGGTGTTTTCAACAAATATAGCCTTAACCTACATGTAGGTTAGCCATAAGGCTATTTTGCAGAAAACACCCAGCGTGAACTTAGAAGGTAATTGCTTACCATGCCAACGAGTACTCCCAAAAGGAGTGCCGCATATGGAGACAACGGTGTGGACGGCAGAGAATGCATTGTAATTCGAAACACAGCGATGTTAGGCAGTGCTGAAAAACTTGCTACTGCCATAAACTTTTTCCACTGGTAGAAACGTGGAGACTGAGGCCGGTGTTTAAACGTCAGCACTCTGTTACCAATCCATGTTGTAGTAGCTGCTCCTATAAATGCAAGAATTCTTGCTGCAAGCGGAGGTATGGCGGCTAACTCTAGAAGAACGGCAAAGATGGCCATATCCACGATGAAGCCAATGCCTCCGACAAGCGCAAAAAGTACTATTGGCGGTAAATTTATCAGTTGCATATGTAGCGTTGTCGTTTTGGAGATTCTGCGGCCATTGTGCAGTCTAGTTTGTTATGAGCAAAGAACTTATCCAAGTCGTTCTTTTTTCCTAGCAAATAATAAGGGGTTTGAAGTTCGCTAAGTGTTTCTGTTTTTTGTAGAACGACGGCCTTCCCGTTACTGTAGTATTGTCCCGAAAATGGGCGTTTACGAATATAATATATAGGTAACGACTTATCAGCCTTTTCAAATAAAACTTTGTCGCTTGCACTATCTCCAACGAAAATTATCACGACAAGTAATGCGGTGAGCATTCCAATAGGCATCATCCGACAAAAAATCGAGAAATATTTTTCATCATTCAGTGTAAACATGCTGGCGCACAACAGACCGAGTGCAGGAATTCCCGGTAATACGTATGTTGGAAGAATATTACCTGCAAACGTAAAAAGAAGCATTGGTGCAAGCATCCATGTGAAAAGGAAAGTAGCCAGTGGCGATATTTGAATATTACCGCTTGTATTCTTCCACTTTCTCCAAAGCATAACCGGAAGTACTATGGACCATGGCAAAGCAGCTAGGAAGCCGAAAAGCCAGATCATTCCATGCGGCCTGTCATGTGCAGAACCGTAAAGGTCTCCTTCCCACCCAGGAACCATGAATCGCTTCCAGTGTTCTCCAAGTATGAAGTATTCTAAAAATCCCGGGGTCGCTTTTTCAGCCATTAGGTACCATGGCAGGCTAATGGCGAGCATTATTCCTATTCCACTTAGTATGGGAGTTCTTTTCCAGAATTCTGTAAATGCTCGTAGCGGGCCGTGTTGGATTGCAAGAAAAGGATAGAATCCTATAGCGGCAATTACAATAGCAACTGGGCCTTTCGCGAGTAGCCCTATTCCCAATCCTGCAAAGGCTAGGTAACCCCATTTTCTGTTTCCCTTCCAGCACAGGTAGAATGAGAGCATGGTCACTGTTGTAGAAAAGGTCAGGGCCATATCTGTCATCACTGATCCGCTGGAGATAAAAAACATTCCGCAAGTTGCTAACACAATTCCAGTGAGCAAAGCGTTAATTTTCTGGCGGTGGGCAAAGGCCATTGTGATGAGAATTGTAATAAGCCCCGCAAGCCAGTGCGGGAAGCGAATTGCGAATTCAGATTGACCAAATACCTTAATGCCTGCGGCACTCATCCATGTGAACAGAGGTGGCTTGCCCCAAAAGGGTACCTTGTAATCAAATTGCGGGGTCAGCCAGTTACCTGTCTCCACCATGAGGCGAGCCATTTCTCCATATCGAGCTTCTGTTGTATCCATCAAAGGATACATGCCGAGAGATAAGAGTCTCAGAGCAAGAAACAGTGCGAGAAACATTAGCAAGTGTGAAGTTTTTAAGCGCATTGTATTTCTTTCTTCTCTTTCTCTTTTGCAGGATGGTCGTTAATTGTTTTAATGACGAATGAGGGGCGTCCCTTAGATTCAATAAAAATTCTGCCGATGTATTCTCCCAGTAATCCTATACAAAGGAGTTGAACGCCTCCTAATCCTAATTGAACAACCATGAGTGACGGATAGCCTTGGACAGGATCACCCAGTGCTAATGTTTTAATGACGACCCATATCCCATAGAGAAAAGCGCCTGAGGCAATAAGAGCTCCCAGCAGCGTTGCAATTCTTAATGGACGGATAGAGAACGAGGTAATGCCGTTCATGGCAAGACCCATGAGTTTGAAGTAGTTCCACTTGGTTTCTCCGCTGAAACGGGGATCTCGATCAAACTGTATGGTTGCCTGCACGAAACCCGGCCATGAGAACAGACCCTTCATGTACCGGTTTTTTTCGGGCAGTTCGTTGATATGGTTAACGACTGTCCGGCTAAGAAGCCTGAAGTCACCAACATTTTCTGGAATATCAAGGTCAGATAGAAAGTTGATTACTTTATAGAATGCTGCTGCTGAAAATCGTTTGAATTTCGTTTCACCATGTCGAACCGCACGTTGCATGTTAACTACGTCATATCCTTCTTTCCACTTCTCAAGCATTTGCGGAATAAGTTCAGGCGGATCTTGCAGATCAGCATCAAGAATGATCACAGCTTCGCCGCAAGTGTATTTGAGGCCGGCTGTCATGGCTGCTTCTTTTCCAAAGTTTCTGCTTAGTGATATGCATCTGACGGTGCTTGATGTAGGTGCTGCAAAATTGACGATATCTGCACTGTTATCTGTGCTGCCGTCATCTATATAGATGATTTCAGTTTCTTGTTTAAGAGCATCAAGAACAGCTGTAAGGCGTTCATGAAATAAAGGGAGAACATCTTTTTCGTTAAAGAAGGGGACAACGACGGAAAGTTGGACAAAGGGTCGAAGATGACCGTTCGTTGACAAATAGGTTGTTAAGGGAGGTTTTGCATTTTTCATATAGTTTCCGACTATAAAATTGACTGTGAAAAATTGAAAAACAATTGATCATTATTTGCATTGGAAAAGTCGGGAGCGCAATAAGAAATGCAAAGTATGACTGAGTTGTAATTTTCGAATGCTATTTTCTTTTACGCTTAGAGTCGGGGGCATTATTCTTTTTTATCCCAGCTTAGTAATACGATAAAAAGGAACGACATATAATTATTATAAAATCGCTGAGAAGTTAGCAGCGGATTTATCTTTCTTTATAAAACGTAAAATCGACTTGCTTACCGTTGCATTACATTGCTGTAAGAAAAAGCTACTCGTATGAGCAAAATGTGATGTCTGGTTTTAAAAAGAGATGTGTGAGCAAAAAAGATGGGGAAATGCTGCCCCTTCACTTGTTTTCTGAGGTGGTTTGAGGCAGAAGGCAGCAAGCAATTGACGGTATTTTGCTTTGTTGGGAATCAAATTGTTTCACCAGCAATTTTTTAATAGAAAATTCATGAAACTCAATGAAGAAGCGCACCAAGAAGCTTTGTCCAGTTAGGGTCATGGGCAATATTTGATGTGCTGAAAATTGTGTTTCATAACGTAAACATTTTGTTGGGGTAGTTGTGAGTAAACAGAAACAGGACTGGCGGTTTGCTCAGGCAAATAAAGAGGCTTTGCTCTCTTTGGGAGCATATGCTCTGTATTTTGTCTGGTGGTTCGTTTTCGGATACGGAATGGGCGAAGGTGATCCCGAACAATATTCATATGTTTGGGGAATGCCGGAGTGGTTTTTTTATAGCTGTATTGTCGGGTATCCGGTTATCACAATTTTTCTTTGGGGTATTGTTCGATTCTTTTTTAAAG
>NZ_JADMLB010000051.1 GCF_015482765.1 Halodesulfovibrio sp. | reverse complement strand
TTTGCCTTCGGCGAGGGGGGCGCTGCCCCTCCACCCCGCGAGAGGGAGCCCCTCTCGACTGGCGATAGGCGAGGAAAGGTGGAGTCTTAGCCGAAGTGTTTGGCTTCATAGAAGTTCAGTCGTTTATGTTTAGTAACTCTTTTCGTAAGTCCTAACGGGGGGTGCAGGGGGAATCATTTCCCCTGCCCGTCGGAGACAAAAAACAGAAGAACTTTCTTAGAAAAGGTGCCTTCGACGAGGAGGGCGCTGTCCTTCACTCCGCGAGAGGGAGCCCCTCTCGACTGGCAATAGACGAGAAAAGGTGGAGTCTTAGCCGAGGTGCTTGGCTTCATAGAAGTTCAGTCGTTTATGTTCAGTAACTCTTTTCGTAAGTCCTAACGGGGGGGCAGGGGGAATCATTTCCCCTGCCCGTCGGAGACAAAAAAATAGAAGAACTTTCTTAGAAAAAGTGCCTTCGGCGTCAAAAGAACCGCCGAAGACAAAAAAAGTCCTCGATCACATGTGATCGAGGACTTTTGCGCTCGTAACAACACCGCACGATGCGGTGAGGTTAGAAAAATTTGTTATGCTTTGTGTCGTTTCCAAAGGTCTAGTTCGATTGGAACGAGAGCAAGAATCTGAGAATCAACACCCCAGGCAGTCATAACTTCGTTGCCTACGAGTTCTTCCAGACAAGATTCCGGCTTTTTAAATTTAGCATCAGGAGTGATGCCGTTAATGGTGATGCGCCATTTTCTTCTTTCGTCGAAAAAGAGAACGCAATCAATGCCTTCGCGAGAGTATGTGTATTTTGTAAACGGCGGCATTTTAGCCGCTTTTTGCTGATGTACTTGTTCCATACGCGAGGTATACGCCATAAAAACAAGCGAGTCTACGCTTGGATGCGTACTATAAATGTTAACTATTGTTCTGGATGCGTAAATAGAATTTTGCTTTAAAAAATAAGTGTATTGTTGCAGAAATCTACAAAATTCATGTTCTGCGTGAATAAACGTTAAAATCTAATGAGATAACTAATCTCTTGCTTTGCATACTTCATATGATGTGATAGGTATTGCGAATATTTTTTACTGATGGAGGGAGTATGCTTCGTGTTAAATACATACTATTAAGTTGTCTTTGTTGTTTTCTACTAGTGGGCTGCGGCACAGCAGAGCCGGAAGGGAACTATTGTAAACTTGTATATTCTGTGTTGTTGCCGACACACAAAGATAAAATAGATACATGGTCTGAAGAAGTACTGACAGATGGTGTGTTAGTAAGGGCTGATAATGCCGTTTTTTGGGTTGATACTACAAACAGAGTCTTTGCATTAAATCAGCAAGGAGTGAATATTACTGATTCACAAAGCGGAGTAACATTTGCAACACCGATGTTACTGCGTCAAATAAATAATGCATTAGCCGCAGCAGGGAAAGGTAGATTGAATTCACAGGGTGGTTGGAAGTTGTTTAAGTGGAATAGTAAAGACTGAAAGATGATTTCCTGATGTGACTTTCGTGTTATTCTTTTTCTTCAGGTGGTTATCTGCATTGTGGAGTGGGAAAAATAAACTTTTAGAGTTTAGCACACTATTATCATTTGTATTATTGTAAAAACGACTGTGGTGTTTTTCCGTGTGTTTTGTATCCCTATTTGTGTGTAAAATGTTAGCATTTTGTGTAATATGTTAACTAAAAAGAATAGATAGAGTGGATTTGCTCTTTACATTTCGACAATAGAAAAGGTCAGAGTATGCTCAGTGTTTCTGAGCAATACTCTGACCTTTTTTTGAATCATCAATTTTTTGTAACATCATTTGCTAATTAGCTTAGTAAGTAGCCCATCAAGGTTTTGTTAATTAACTCATTGAGGGTCCGGTACGCTATTTGGGAATCAGTTTATCAGAGTAGTCGTTGTTCACCTGTAAGTGTTCGTATGTGCGTGACGTCTTGAGATGCTTCAAGGCAGCCAAGATAGGTTCCGTCTGTGTTGCGTACTGCATAGTAACGAATGTGGATAGCGACTCCATTCAGCTCAAGCCAGAACTTTGCGTATATTATGCCTAATACGCTGGGTGGAAATCAGTTGATCAGTGAGTTCGTTGTTTAGCTTATCGACTGATGATGGCTCAGTCCGTGAACTGGCTCATGGGTTCGTTAATTAGCTCATTAGCTATCCATTACTTGGCTCGAGAGTTCGTTAATTATCTTAATTTGTTAGTTACCACTTGAATTGTACGTAGCTGATTATGTCGTTTGCAGATGCTGAATCTTGAATCTTGAACCTTGAACGCTGAATCCTAAACGTTGAACTCTGAAAGGTGATCCACTCGAAACATGAGCCGTAGGTGTACGTAACATTCCTACATGGTGCTTACTCCCAGTTGAGTAGTCGTTGTTCACCTGTAAGTGCTCTTATGTGCGTGACGTCTTGAGATGCTTCAAGGCAGCCAAGATAGGTTCCGTCTGTGTCACGTACTGCATAGTAACGAATGTGGATGAAGACTCCATTCAACTCAAGCCAGAATTCTGCAATATCTCGCTCGCCAGCCTTAAAGGCTTCAAGAATTTTTTCCACCATATGAACACTTTTCGGAGGATGGCATTTGGAAACATCGCGTCCGATAATACCGGCACTGCGTGGAAAAACTCGTTCTTCTGTTTGTGAAAAGTAGGCAACTTTATCGTCCGCATTAACAAACGATAGATCTACTGGAAGCGATTTTAAAATGGCATTAATTACGTGCGGCTCAAGCTCGCCTCTATCTAGTGATATTTCTCCGGATTGAGCAGTGCTGCTCGCAGGGGCAACAGGTGCCGGTGTCCAGTCTTCTCCCGGGGTGATCCACGCAAAGCCAATTTCTTCTTCGCCGGTATGAACATTTGCCCAATCTTCATCAGTGAATGTTTCAAAGACCATCGGGAACAAGATGTTTTCTTCTTTATGAATCATGTCGCAAACCGCTATGGCAAGATTGTGTACCGTTGTCAGCGTGGTTCCGACATCGTCATCATTCGCAAGTTCTGTACGTACTTTTTTGAACATTGCACGTATGTCGTCATGCAGTTCCCACATTACTTGCGGTGGTGCAGTGAGCCCATGACTTTCCATTATGGGGAAGAGCTGATTTTCTTTGCGCTCGTAGTGTCTGATAATTTCAGAGAGATCTTCAATGCCGCTGATGATTCCGCGCTTTGCGGCAAAGTATTCAAGCGGATTATCTGCGTCTTTAATTGCTTCGAGCAACGCTTTAGCCTTCTCATCGGCAAATTTGTTTTCTTCCTGATAGCTATGTAAAGGGTGCCCTGCTGGAAGCTCCGGCAACGTGCTTTGCGCGAGTGAGTTTTCAAATAATTCCACATGCAGATCGCATAGTTTTTTTATTTCGGTTTCCGGTATGCCTTCGGCGACAAGCTGTTGTTCCATTTGACCGATTTCAGCAGGTGAAACATTGTGCAGTAGTTCAAAAAATTCTTTGCGCACTTCATCAACGGAAGCGCCTTTATGCAGCCGTAAAACAATCTTTTTTAATGTTTCTACGCGGGAAGTTCGGCTGTAGCTGCCATCTTTATCCTCGTTTGGATTAATGATGGTGATGGTATCACTGGTATGTCTGTAAATTTGTGCTGCAATTTCCAGCAACAGCTCATCAAGATCAATTTTTCCCATGCCGGCAGCTTGTTCCAGAGTCGCAATACTGCCGATCGTTTTACGCATGAGCGGATTTTTCAGCTTAGAAAATGAAGGGGATTTATCGAGAAGATAATCCAAAAGGAAAGGGTACTCTTTAATAAGTCCGCCGATCTTAGTTTTCTTCGAAAGTTCCATAACGCTGCTCCAATGATGACATTTACAGGTGCCAGTTATCCTACCATACAGTTCCGATTATTTTAAAAATAGATTTGCAGTTGTTTTTTGCCGTCGGTTAGAAATTATTGTAACCCTAAGTCCTTATTGTATCTATATGGTATCGTGTATACCACATAGATACGTAAACAGCATTACTTGATGTGATATTTGAAAAATATATTTTACCTGCTGTAAGCGAGGAGAGGTGTTATGGACATTGCTGCATTGTGTGCGTCTATGGGGATAGCAACTGTACCGGTCGCATTATATGATGCGCCGGATGCTGAAGCCTTTGCTCCTTTGGTTGAGCCAAAACGGTGTATTTTTGCCGCGTATGATGCGTGGCAGTCTGGTCAAACGCTTCAAATTACGGCCAGCAAATATGGTTGTCCCGGTTGTGGATACTGGGTGACAGGACAGGATACGTTTCCAAGCCGTGAGGTCTTCGTTAATTTTCTCTACAAGAAAGAAGGGTTGCGAAAGTCCGCTGAGCTTATGAATGCGTGGTTGGATGCTAATCCGCCGTACCAGCCACAGCATCAAAACATTATGATTGGCCCCCTGCGTGATGAAATGAAAGATTTCTTAAAAACTGTAACGTTTTTCGTCACGCCGGATCAGCTCAGTACGCTTATGCTCGGTGCTGTCTATGCATCGCATCCAAGCGACCAAGAGCCAGTAATAGCTCCTTTCGGCTCTGGCTGTGGGCAGATGATTTCTTTGTTCAAAGACCTAAAGCGTCCTCAAGCAATAATTGGAGCAACCGACATCGCAATGCGTGGGCACATCCCCCCAGAGCTTCTTGCCTTTACTGTAACTGTCCCCATGCTACAGCGGCTACTCGAGCTTGATCAGGACAGCTTCCTTAGCAAGCCGTTTCTAAAAAAGCTTAAGCAAGCGCGTGACGAGTAATTTTTTAAGAATTTTTTTTAAGTTTTTCATAACGATTGCCTTCGGCGAGGGGGGCGCTGCCCCTCCACCCCTTAAGTAGCTTTTGAAGATATTTTTTGAGTTTTTTTGTCTCCGACGGGCAGGGGAAATGATTCCCCCTGCACCCCCCGTTAGGGGTATGGAGAGTATTACGAAAAATAGACGACGTCACTTTGATGAAGCCGATGACTTTTTCAAAGGCTCCACCATTGCTCGTCTATCGCCAGTCGAGAGGGGCTCCCTCTCGCGGGGTGGAGGGGCAGCGCCCCCCTCGCCGAAGGCAATACAATTCAAAAAAGAGTAAACGGCGGTACAGTATGCCAACTTTGTTGGCAGGTTTGTGTCGCCGTTAGTCTATTTTGTTGCCTGTGCAAGAGTGCCTGTGTGATAAATTGTAGTATTCAACTTTTTTTACGGCAGAAAAAACAAAAGAACCAAGGCGGACACTGTTTACTGCTTTTCCGGAGTGAGTAATCAGTATATGTAGAACTGTTAACAAGCAGGCATGTTTAGGAAAAATATATAGAAATACCGGTTTGGAAATAGTTCTTTGGGGATTAGAGCCAGAGATAAAGAAAGGGGTAAAATTGTAAGAAAAAAATAGACAACAGGTGCGCATTATAGTTTTTTCTATTTTGCAGATGGAGTTCTTAACCTTGTCTGCCTACATACTGGAATATTTTTTGAAGGATACTGAGGGAGAATGCTGTAGTCCCTATCACTTTGTATCAGTTCAAAGAGTGTGATGCTAATTGCGGTTAATGGGGAGATAAAGTGGGAGGACGTTATGTGTAGGAGAGGAGTATTATGCGCGCAGCTGTTTGTATTCATGGTTTCTTTATTGATGATTACGACGCCTTTGTTTGCGGAAAAAGTGTGGCGGGTCGGATATTTAGAAGCTGGATCGTATTGGTGCTACACCGCTTCAAAAAATGCGTTGTTTCGTTCTTTGAGTGATACGCGTTTGATGCGCAGGATGAACTGGCACGAGCGGGTTGAGTTGGTAAAAGATGCAGATTTCAGCCCGGGCTGGGATAATCCTGAAGGGATTCAGCGTGCGGCTGAAGAATTGGTTCAGCGTGAGGATTTGGATATTCTTTTTGTAGCCGGAACAACTGCTACACAGGCTGTGCTTGAAGCCAATAGAAAGAGTGTGCTGAAAAAGCCGATAGTCTCGTTTGCTGTTGCTGATGCGGTTCGTGCTGGTTTTGTTGAGAGTGAGACTGATTCCGGCGTAGATAATTTCACAGTACGTATTGTTCCTGAACGTTTTAAGCGCATGTTTGAAATTTTTCATGAGGCTGTCGGGTTTCAACGGCTTGGTATTATGTACCGGAACACGAATAACGGGATCAGGATTTCCAGAGTTGAAGATGCTCGTGCCGTTGCGGCGGCAGAAGGTTTTGAGGTTGTAGAGTACAGTGGCATCAGTAGGGAAGAAAGTGTTGATGAGTGCCGGAAGGGGATAGAATTTTTACTGTCAGAGGATATTGATGCCTTTTTTATAAGCCCGTTGCAGTGTTTTGAATGGGAAGAAGGCAATGTTGGAGAGCTGCTGCACTTGTTGGCTGAAAAAAAGGTGCCGACATTTGCCAGAGATGGTCGGGCATATATTCGCAGCGGCGCGTTGATGGGGTTTTCTGCAACAAATTACAGTGGAAGAGGCATTTTTCTAGCAGAAAACGTTGTACGCATACTACGAGGCGAGACTCCACGATCACTACCGATGGTAGACAATGTGGTGCCTAAGATTGTGTTGAATCTGGCAGTGGCTGAAGAGGTGGGATATGATCCTCCGCTGGAACTTCTTGCGGCAAGCTACGAGGTGTTTCAGGAGGTTCTGGCTCCTGTGAAGAAGTGTGTAACCCGCTAGCTCTGCTGCTTGGTATGTTCTTCGGGGCTATGAATTTTCGACACAGTTGTACGCTGGCGAGCTCATGCATTGATGCCCTTGGTACCGCAGAAGAAGCATTGTCAGGTCATCCGATTGTGGCTCGTCTCCTGAGAATGTTGAAACGTGTTCTCTTATCTCGGTAAGAATTTGTTCAACCGGATGATCTGCATATGTTTCCAGCAGCGTGAACAGACGATCGGCTCCGAAAAGCTCTTGCTGTTTGTTTAACGCCTCGGTGATTCCGTCTGTGTAGAGGAAGAGCGCATCACCTTTTTGCAATGTAATGCTGAGCGGGGCGTAAGGAATATTTTCCATACCGCCGACAACGAGACCGCTTATGCCGGACAGTTCCTTGGTTGCTCCGTTCCGGATAATGACAGGCGGATTATGCCCTCCGTTGGCATAGTTCAGCTGGCCGGTTTTTGTGTTAAGCACTCCGATAAAAAGTGACACAAACATTGAGGTAGGGTTGTTGCGTGTAAGGGCGTTGTTGATTTTATCCATTGCCGAGTGCGCAGGGAGTCCTTCCTGCATAGTAGAGCGGATAATGGTTACTGCAACAGCCATAAAGATAGCAGCAGGGACGCCTTTGCCGGAAACATCGCCTAGTACAAGGCATAGCCTGTCTTCATCAAGAAAAAAGAAATCGTATAAATCGCCGCCGATTTCCTTTGCAGGTTCCAGAAAGGCGTGAAGCACAAATTCATTTCTATCCGGAAACGGCGGGAATTCTTTGGGAAGAATGCCTTCCTGAATTTCTTTACCAACATTGAGTTCGCCTTGAATGCGTTCCTTGGCGGCGGTTGCGTCCATTAAATTTTGAATATTAGCCTTAAGCTCGTGACACATAAATTCGTAGGAGCGGGCAAGATCACCGATTTCATCGTTTTGGGTTGTTGGAAGGCTGGAAAGCTCTGTGTCATTTTCATGAGGTGTTGAAAAATCTTTTTCCGGTAATCTGCGTGCAAAGCGAGTCAGAGTGCGAATCGGGTGCAGGGTATGCTCTATGAGCGTCATGCTGACAAGCAAGCAGCAGAAAAAGACTGAAATGACGACGATAAGCATTCTGCGCTGAATATCTTCTGCAGGCTTTAATATTTCACTGACAGGTGCGCTAACCATGACATACCACCGCAGAGGGCGGAATAAGAAAAAGCGGTGTTCCATAACCCCTTTTTGACGGTGAGTACTGGTGAGCGTTTTTTGACCTTTTTTAGAGGCTGTTATGATGCGCTGCATCAGCGCCGTGGAAAGTGTCTCTGTGCCGGAGTTGACCAGCACTGTGAAGTCTTCTTCAAACAGGGCGATATACCCGCTGTTAAAGACATTCATATTTGCAAAGGCCTTATCCAATGATTCTGTCAGCTTTTTCTTTCTGCGCTCTGCCGTGGCTTCTATGTCACTTAGCGGGGTGAATGCTGCAATCGTCCACTGCTTTTTGCGGTACGGTTTGAAATAGGCGAGTTTAGTTTCTTCGGGGTCATGCTTGGGTGTAAAAACAACAAATTCACCGTTGGGATTAACTTCGTCCGGGTGTGTTATCTGTTGCAAGCTGCGATTTCTGGGATTTTTTATTTCAGAAAGAGTGGGGATGGCAGAGTGGGAAGGGGTAACCATTGAGTTGCCGTGAGCGTCGTATAGCTGAAATTCGATGGCATCGTTTGAAGTTGCATTCAGTTTGTTAACAATGGCAACGCATTCTGACGGGGTCGGGTTTTTTATGTGGGAAAAGAAAATGTGCAGGCGGTCTGCTTCTTGTCGTAGCTGTGTTTTGCGTGCTTTTACCGATTCGTATTTGTTGGAAAGCAACTGGGAATAGCTGCTGGCAATGTTGAGTTCAACTAATTGGAAGATGTTGGCAAGTGAGCGTTCTTCTGATTGGGTCATGGCTTGTCCGACATCTTTTTGGGAAAAATAGAGTATTGGACTTGCTGAGATAAGTAAGAAGAAAATGAGTAATGCCGTAAGTTTGGCTCGGATGGAAAATCGATACATTAATAATTGACACTGTCCACATATGGTTGATCAAGGCAGGCGCTTGAGGTATAACTATTATATAGTAAAGTTATATTTAAGCAAGGTATTATAGGAGTCTATAATGCAGTTCGAAAGTAAAGCCCATGGCGATATTACTTTGATTACAGTTACGGGGCGTATTGACGCAGTAAATGTTCCTAGATTTGAGGAAAAATGCTCTATTTTACTTGAAAATGGAATGTTACGAGCAGTAATAGATCTTTCCGGTCTTGAATATATTAGTTCTGCTGGATTACGTGGTATTTTATCCATTGCAAAATTACTGCGAGCAAAGCATGGAGACATATCATTTTGTGGGTTGCGGGGAATGGTACATGAGGTTTTTTCCATTTCCGGATTTATACCAATGTTTCCTGTGTACACTACAGTAGAAGAAGCGTTAAAGTCATAATACATCTGCTTGGAGTATATGGTGAACTTGTTACGTGTACCGGCTACTATAGAGAGTTTAGAGCTGCTTCGTAGATTTATTGTATCTAACGTTAAAGAACACGCTGTGCCTTTATCGTTAGTCAGCCGTATCGAGCTTGTTCTTGAAGAGTTAGTCGTAAACGCTACAGAGTACGCATATAATGGAGCTGAAGGAGACATAGAGCTTGAATGCCGCGTTGAATCCGGTTCCCAGCAGGAGGCAGATAAATTTTGTTTTTGTTTAAGGGACTGGAGTGAGCCGTTTAACCCGTTGGAATATGACGGTGTGCCGTTTGTTTCCGATATAGAGGGGCGCCTTGCCGGTGGCCTTGGGTTGCTTTTTGCCCGTGAATTTTCTGATACACGTACATACCGCAGAGTGGATGACTGCAACGAAATTTGTTTTTGTTTTACCCTTTCTTAACGAACGCTGTGAGAGTGTTACTTTTGCATGTTGGAGTTGAACTGCATGATTTCTCAAGATGCCATTTACCACCGCTTAGCTACTGTTTCAGATTCGATTGCTATGGGAGAATACGATAAAGCACGTGACCTGTTCGATATGACTCGGGCAGGAGAATTGCCGCCTACTGTTTCCGAGTTGGCGGAAGCGTTCGGTATGATGCTCGTGAAGATCGAGGCTCGTGAGTTTCGAATGGAGCAGATGATTGACGAATTGCAGGAAGCAAAGGAGAAGTTAGAGCAGGCAAGGCAGTTACTCGCGCAGGAAAATATGCGCTTGAAACATGATCTTGAAGGCAAGTTTGCTACTGTAAATATTGTGGGGCAAAACAGACGGGTGAAGGAGCTTTTACAGCAGGTGGAGCGTATTGCTGATGCCCCTGTAACAGTCCTTATTGCTGGTGAAACAGGCACCGGAAAGGATTTAATTGCAAAAACGCTTCACTACCAGAGCGCTCGTGCTTCTGCGCCTTTTGTGGCGCTGAACTGCTCCGGTATTCCCGAACCGCTGCTGGAAAGTGAATTGTTTGGTATCGAAAAGGGTGTTGCTTCAGGCGTTGATGCCCGTATGGGGCGTTTTGAACAGGCAGACGGGGGAACGCTGTTTCTTGATGAAATTGGTGATATGCCTCTGGAGTCTCAGGCTAAAATTTTACGGGTGTTGGAAAGTGGTGAGGTGGAGCGTGTAGGCGGGAGAAAAACCGTACATGTTGATGTACGGGTTGTGGCTGCCACACATAAAAATTTGCGCCAGATGGTGGATGAAGGCACATTCCGTGAAGATTTGTTTTATCGTCTGAATGTGGTTTCGTTAGAAATACCGCCGTTGCGGGAGCGATGCGACGATATTGAATTGCTGGCGAACCATTTTCTGGATGTTGCTGTAAAGAAAATGCGCCTTGGTATGAAAAGCTTTGATGCATCTGCCATTCGTGCATTAATCACGTTTAACTGGCCGGGTAATGTTCGCCAGTTGGAAAACGAAATTGAACGCGCTGTTGTTCTCTCCTTAGGCGAAACAATTACAGGTGATGATCTTTCCATAGAGTTGCGGGCAAACCGCGAAGAATGCGATGACTCGCCATTGCTCTCAATGCGGACAATGACGCTTGATGAGGGAGAACGTTTGTTGATCTCCCGAGCGTTGACTGAAGCGGACGGGAATAAGTCCGAAGCGGCGCGACTGCTTGGAATCAGCCGCGAGGGGCTTCGGAAAAAACTTAAGCGGTTTGAGATGTAGCACCCTGTGCGGGCTAAATGGCTACTTTTCCTAATGGCTGGATAGTAATTTCCTGTGTCAGTTCCTGATAGGAAAGTACTGGCAGTTCATAAAATTCCAGTTCAATCATTTTTCGTACGTATCGGCGGATATCCATAGAAGTGAGCAGAACAGGCCGTGTGTTCTGGCTTGTAATATCTCCCGCTTCTTCATGCAGCTGCTGCACAAAGCGTTGTGAAATTTCCGGCGGCAGCGCTAAGTATGATCCGGATGACGTTTGGCGGATCGCATTTCGAATAGTCTCTTCTAAATCAGGATCGAGCAGGTAGGCAGAGAGCACGTTCTGCCCGCCGCTATGCTGATAGCTTATCTGTCGTTTCAAGGCAGTGCGCACATATTCTGTCAGCAGTACGCTGTCTTTTTCTTTCTGTCCCCATTCAATAAGTGACTCCAGAACGGTTCGCAGGTTTCGTATGGATATTTGTTCCTGCACCAGCCGTTGAAAAATTTCTGCTATTTTTTGTACAGGCATTACGCGTTGTACTTCTTTGACCAGCTCAGAGTACCTGCCGTCCATTTGTGTCAGCAGATAACGTGTTTCCTGCATTCCTATGAATTCTTCGGCGTGCTTCATCAGTAAAAATGAAAGGTGGAATGTCATTACCTGTGCGGGGTACAGGAAGGTCATACCGGCTTTTTCCAGAAGGTCTGTCTTTTTCTCATCTACCCATAAAGCAGGGACACCGGGGAGAAACTGTTCTCCTTCTTCATATGTAAAGCCTGTCATGTCCAGTGTCTGGGCAGGTTCACGCACAAGCACTTTCTTTGCGGGAAGCCATCCTTTGCTCATGGGAATTTCCTGCATCATGATGGTGTATGTATCCGGTGAAAGATCATTGCGGAAACGAAGATGGATACCGGGGAACGGCACACCGAGATCATGATAGAGAGCGCTGCGGACGCGGATAATTTCGTCATTAAGCTGTGTGGCATTGATTCGTGAGCGGATGCTTTCAGAAAGATCGATCAGCAGCGGAACAGTAATGGAGAAGTCGTCAGCATCTTTGTTCAAAGGGCGTTGCGGTTCATTTTGTCCTGCGGGAGCCATTGCCTGTTCAAGCTTGGCAGCAGGATCTTCTGGAAGATCTCTTTGTTTCTTTGCGCGCAACAGAATAAATCCCATTCCCCCTACAAGAGCGGCGAGGAAGATAAATTGCGGCTTTGGGAAACCTGGAATAAGCGCAAACAGCAAAAGAAGAGCGCCGCCGATAAGCAGGGCTTTCGGCTGCGCGAGAAACTGTTTTCCGATCTGTCCGCCGAGGTGGTCTTCTTCCTCAGAGGAAACACGGGTGACAACAATACCTGCTGTAATGGAGATAAGCAGTGCCGGTATCTGTGAAACCAGACCGTCACCGATTGTGAGGATAGCATACGTTTGCAGCGCTTCTCCGGCTGTCATACCGTTTTGGGAAATGCCGATAAGAATGCCGCCGAGAATGTTAACCGCAGTAACAATCAGTCCTGCAATGGCATCCCCTTTTACAAACTTCATGGCACCGTCCATGGCGCCGTACATCTGGCTTTCCTTAGTCACCAGAGTACGTCGCTTGCGCGCTTCGTTCATATCAATCACACCGGCGCGCATGTCCGCATCAATACTCATCTGCTTGCCCGGCATTGCATCAAGAGTAAATCGTGCTGCTACTTCTGCAACTCGCTCGGAACCTTTGGCAATAACAAGAAACTGCACAATGGTGAGGATAAGAAAGATTACCGCACCGACAACAAAGTTTCCTGCCACAACAAAGTTACCGAAGGTGAAAATGATGTCACCGGCATTGGCTTTTAGCAGAATGAGCCTTGTGGTGGTGATATTAAGTGCCAGCCTGAACAGGGTTGTAAACAGTAGCATTGAAGGGAAAACAGAAAACGACAGGGCAGAAGGGATATACATGGACACCATGAGCATGATGACTGCCAGCATAAGGTTGGTGGCGATAAGTCCGTCAACCACCACGGTCGGCAGTGGAATAATCATAAGCCCGATAATAGCAACAAGCATCAGCGCAAGCACAATATCGTTGTAGCGGGTCATGTTGCCCACAGCGCGTTCTAGTTTCTGAAACTGCATTCTTTAGGCTCCGGTATCATACTGGCTAGTATACGAGGCGTTGCTTTTAGCGGTTTTCATGTGGCTTTCCATCACGCTGCGAATTTCTGACGGCTTACAAGATTGAGACATGGCGCTGTTGCGGAGCAATTTTACAATGCGTCGTTCTTCATCAGTTGGAGCAGGTTCATGACGCTCCCAAAGATCGAGCTGTTCCAGAGCATCGGCGATGTTGCCTTGTTTCAGGTAGATCCACGCCAGAGCACGGCATGCATAACTGTCTTCAGGAAAAAGCTCCTGTACGGCTTCGAGAAGAACCCGCGCATCTGGCTCTTTTCCGTGTTGTAGGTACAGGTGAGCCAGCAGCAGGAGAGATTCTTTATCCGTGGAATTCATACTTACCCTTTTTGCAGTAATTGACGGTAGGCTGTGAGTTGTTCTTTAAGCTGAGCATCGTTTTCCAGAATGAACGCTGCGTGGCGTAGGGTGCGCGATTGGTTTTCACGCGCAGCTGTACGCAGGCTTTTTGCGGCGTTTTGCAGTTTTCTGTTGAAGACACCCGGAATAAACAGTTCTCGTGCGTGAATTTTGGGTGTGAGAAAGGATTGAACCGCCGCGCCGAATTTTGGTGCATAGAGCGATTCTACAGAACGGGAAGCAATGTTCTCGCCGCTCGGTACAATCTGGCAGGACTCCGGAAGTTTGGCAGGTGCTTCGGCACTCCTGTTGGAAATGCTTTCAATGCCTATCTGCGGAGAAAGATGCGGGGAAATGGTGTTGGACATGGGATGACTCGTTTACTGTGCTGTCACTGTGTCGTGAAGCTTTTCCAGCAGGGAAATGCTCCGGTCAATGGCAGGCATGGTGAATTCGTGAGCAGGAATACGGGCGAGAAATGCGAGCAGGTCGTCTCCTCGAAGTCCGGCTTGAACAACAACCTGATGCCCTTGTTCATAATGGCAAAGGCTGAGTGCTGTTTGCAGAGCGGTATCGGAAAATAAAGGTAGGGGGCGTGTAAGGTATACCAGTACCTCATCGGATGCCTGTTCAAAAAACAACGTTCCCATATGTTCAATCTGTAAAGAAACTGTTCCGGTTTCCGGAAAAGACAGATCGTCCAGCCCTATGGTTTTACCGAATTCATTCAATGTATGGTTTACAATGGACATATTACTCCATCTCCTCATCTTCCCTGTCTATGGCTTCATCTAAAATTTCCTGAACGGCATCCAAGAGGTTCTGTCTTTTCTCCGTGTCTGTGAACAGGCGGTAGGGGAGTTTGCGTATATTATCTTTAATGCCTTGGATAAACTGCACGTCGCACAACGGCATATCGGAAATAAGAAACGGCATAGTGGCGGTTATCTGTGTTGCCTGAACAAATTTTTCATCTTTAAGACGCAGAACAGGGCTCATAATGTCTTTTGCTTCGGCAGGCACTTCACGTTTACAGAATTCTCGAAGATGCGAGAGCAGTGTTTCAGTATCCTGATAGAAGTTGCTGAGCACTTCCAGTTGATACATGTCATCCATAATGGTTTTTAATTCAGCCATTGAGCTTGAGGGAGACGTGGCAGACATATCTGCACTGAGCGCTTTAAGAAGAAATGCGATGGCTTTGGGAAATTCTTTGTACCCGTATTTTTCAACCAGACTGTCGAACGCCTGAGAGAAACTTTGGTAATTCAACACCGTTCCACGATACAGACCGCGGAGCATGGCTGCATCACCGAGCAGACCGCCGGAATCGACTCCGGCGATGTTGTATCCGGCACGGATTGCAGGCCCTTGCTGTGCCTCAAGTTCATCAAGCACCTGCTGGATGATGGCTTGCGCTTGCTCTGTCCCTTCGCCTTTGAGACTGGCTTTAGCGTGCATGAGTGCAGCATGTTGATGCGTCGGGTCTTTCAGCTGTTTAAGAAGCTGTTTCAGCTCTCCGGCGTTACTCAATCCTTTTTTAATGGCGGTCAGCAAACGTTCTACGTCAGATTTGTTCAGGTCGTGCAGTTCATCCAGAAGTTTGCTGATGGTTGTGAAGCGCTCAAGCGAAGACCCTTCGTCCCGCAATTTACGTTCACTCATGCGTTTTTCTTGTGTTTCCTGCGCAGAAAACGTCAATTCTTCTGCCGCATCCGCAAGTATGGACATGGGAGTACTCTGGGCAGAAACTTGTCTCCCGTTCCACGAGCCTTCCGGCTTTGCTTGTGTTGCAACTGTGTCTGTTAAGAAATGCGACTGTACTGCGGCATTGTCGATGCGTTGGCTCATAGTTGTATCCTTTGGAACTCAGGGCTGTGCGACCCTTCGATGGCAGAGGAACGATATTGCGGCTTCTGCCGGTTCTCCAGAGAAGACAGGCCGTATTATCTATTGAATGCGTGTTCTGTAATGTCGTTAACCCAGCGAATGACCTCAGCGACCGGTTCAATAAGATCGGACGGGATGTATTCCATGATCTCGCCTTCACTCCAGAGACTGCGGGCGAGGGGGATATTCTGCATAATGGGGACTCCCGCTTCCTTTGCTACTTCGATCATTCTTTTCGCCATAAGATCCTGCCCCATTGCTGTAATGACAGGCAGGTCTGTGTCCCCTTCATCATAGTAGAGGGCAACGGCAATATGTGTGGGGTTGGTAACAAGCACAGAAGCTTTTTTTACCTTCTCCATGGAGTCGTTCATCACCATCTCCTGATGTATTTGCTTGCGCTGAGACTTAATGTGCGGGTCGCCTTCCATCTCTTTGTGTTCACGCTTTACTTCATCTTTTGTCATCATCAGTTCTTTTATGTGCAGATGTTTTTGCAAAAGGTAGTCCACAGCGGAAATGGCGACATAGGTTGCGCTGCAATAGATCACGACATCTTTCACAACATGTTCGAGTATCAGCAGTATTCCATCCACGCCATAGATAGGTGCTTTGGTAAGGGCATCCAGTGATTTCTCAATGACCCAGCGCAGTAAAAAGACAAGGAAGACTATTTTAAACAGCGACTTACCGAATTCGATAAAATTCTTTTTCGCAAAAGTTTTTTTGAACCACTGCTGAGGATTAATCTTTTTAAGATCAGGTTTTACGGACTCAAAAGAAAAGAGCACGCCTATCTGCATCATGTTTCCCACAATGCCTGCAACGGCAACAAGGAGCAGAAGCGGGAAGGAAAGGAGTACAAACTTGGTTGCCACAGTGCCCACAACGTTGCCAAGAGCGTGGCGGAAGGGATCATTCATGACGTGCAGGGGCGCGCTGAGCATTTCATCCAGATTTGAGCGGATGAAATCCCAGCCGAGCCATATGTACAGGAAAACTGCCAGTACGACAGACGTGGAGGAAACTTCCTGACTTTTGGCGACCTGCCCCTTTTTGCGCGCGTCACGAATTTTTTTCGACGTAGGCTGTTCTGTTTTTTCTCCGCTTTGCTGACTCATTGAAATGCCTCTTGAAGGAATTTGTAGAGTTGCTGCATGCTGTCGATTTTATCTTTGAAAATATGCATAAGCACACCGACATAGAGAATAAGAAAGAACATGGCGAGTCCGCTTTTAATAGGCATGGACAGGAAAAATACGTTCAGTTGCGGTGCAAAGCGGTTAATAAGCCCCAGCCCGAGGTCGGTAAGAAAGCACAGAATCAGAATAGGCCCTGAAAGCGCCAGAACCGTACGGGCAAACACGTTCAACTGGGTGATGAACATATCGGACAGAGTGTTGCTGGAAAGGTTCGGCAAAAAGGAGAACACAGGCCATGCGGCATAGCTGTGCATGAGGAAGCCGATAAAGGCGATAAAGGCTCCGGAAAGAAAAAATAGCATGACCACAGTCTGAAAAAATAAACTGCCCAGAGGCGAAGATTGATCACCGGAAAGGGGGTCCATGGAGCTTGCCATGGATGCACCGCGTTGGTTGTCGATGAGAAAGCCGACGCTTTCCGCAGTCCAGAAGAGCAATCCCAGCAGATAGCCGATGATGACACCGATAAGAATTTCTTTTCCCATAAGCATGCCGAGATGAATGGAGAGTGTGATGCCCTCCGGCACTTCTGCAAGCACCATAGGGTACACAAGAATGACCATAGTCATGGCAACGGCGTTGCGAACCCCGCCAGGCAGTGCATTGCCGCCCATAAACGGCGCAGTGCGGAAGATTGCCATTATTCTGGCAAGGCAGAATAAAAAGACAAACAGCGGGGTGATAACATCATGTCCCATGTGGCAGCCTATTGCACCAGTGTGGGGAATGTTGTGAACAGTTGCAGGGCGAAGTTGTAGATCTCTCCACCGAGCCAGCCTGCTGTGAGCGCAATCGTGATGGTTACGCCGATAAGCTTAATGGCGAATGCAAGTGTCTGTTCCTGAATCTGCGTGAGTGCCTGTAAAAAGCTGACCAGCAGGCCGGTAAGTGCTGCCACAAGAATAGAGGGCATGGAAAGCATCAGTACCAGAATAAGCGCCTGCAGGGTGAAATCGAGAATAGAAGATTGAAACATAGGCTACCTGTAGCTCAGGACAAGCCCCTGAACGAGTTTGCCCCAGCCGTCCAGAAGAACAAACAGCAGCAGTTTAAACGGAAGGGAAATGGTCATAGGGGAGACCATCATCATACCCAGTGCCAGCAGAATATTGGAAACAATCAGGTCAATGGCGATAAAGGGCAGATACAGGAGAAAGCCGATTTCAAACGCCCGCGTCAGTTCGCTTACAGTGTATGTGGGGATAAGGATGACGAGATCATCTTTTTTCAGGTGCACTGTCTGCTTTTTCGGCCAGAGTTTTTTTGCTGTTTTCAGGAAAAAACTGGCGGTTTTGTCGTCAGCATGTTTGGCAAGAAAGGTTTTAAAAGGCCCTTTGATGTTATCGCCTATCTCTATCATTTTGCTGGGTTCCGGCATCGAAGTAATGTTCTGCTGCTCAATAAGATCCCACGTTTCGTACATGACAGGAGCCATGATGAAGACGCTGATGATGAGCGCAAGGCCGTTCAGCACCATAGTCGGCGGAACCTGCTGAACACCGAGGGCGTTTCGTACGAGTGAGAGTACAACCACAAGCTTAACGTAGGAGGTGGTCATCATAACAACAAACGGTGCCAGCGAAAGAACAAGCAGGGCACTGATAAGAACAATGGGGTCGTATTGAATCATAACAAGTTCCAGCGTTATTTTTGCGGGCTGTGTGCGTTGTTCATGCCGATTGTCAGGACACGGACGCCGATTTTTCCGGCAATGTCTACAAGCTCGCCTGTACCGATTGCCTTGCCGTTGACACTTAAGGTTACAGCGGCATCTGTGGTGCGTGATGTTTCCAGCAGGCAGCCTGCGGAAAGGGTGGAGAGCTGTTCAATACTCATGGTTAGGGTATCAATTTCCAGCCGTACAGGAAGTTCAATAGAGGAAAGATCTGCATGGGAAACAACTGGTTTTGAAAATCCGTCTTCATTGTTCCGGGGAGAAGAAACATGCGGTGAAGATTCGTATGCGGTGACCGGATCTGTGCTCATATCGTGTTCCTGAATGGTAATGGTTGTTCCGTTAAGCGTTCCCAGAAGAACAGGGCCGTTAGGGATACGCAGGAGAACGGACATGGTGTCGGTACGTTCTGTTGTTGAAGGATAAAACGAGTCCAGCAGCAAAATATCCTGCGGATCAACGCTGAAGAGTTCATGCAGCGGCAACCGGACTTCACCTATTTCCACGGGCACGCGCAGGGGGAGCGGGTGCACTCTCTCTGTAGAAACGTATCCTTCAGGATGCGGTACACCGTATTGATAAAGGAGGGTAAGCAGCGTCTCCAGCGACTCTGAAGGCGTAAAATACTTCTGCCTTGCAGGGGTAAGCCCTTCCGGCGGTTCGTGTGTTAACGACCATGCAGGCTCTTGCGGGGAAGCATTCTGGTCTTCTTCATTGAGCGCGTCTTCTGTGTGATCGTCCCTCGGTGTAATGGGGAACGACAAGGCAAGAGTGCGCTCTGAACTCTCATCAAATTCGGCATCAGAGACATACAACGCTCCGTGAATAACGGATGGAACACCTTGCGGCAGATCATGGACAGAGCGGATAGGAACTGCATGCTGCGGGGCAGGCATAAAGCTGCTTGCACTGTGTCCGTTGTACTCGTTACGCTCAGAGTTTTCTTCGGGAGCGGAGGACAGGTCGTCATGTTCCGGTGTATGGACGTTGTCATCCACATCAAATGCGAATTCAGATGGTTCGTGCAGTTCGTTATTCCCATAGCCAGAAGGGTGTTCATTGTAAGAGCCATTTGATTCAACAGTGTTGTCGGGCGGAATATAGGTGAGCGTGAACGGAAGCATTTCCGGCGTACAGTCTGCTGTATCCTCTTCAAGCAGGATGGAGGACACGGTCATCGGAAGACCGGAAAGGTGCTCCAGTGTGTCCAGTGCTTCTTCGAGAACAGTTTCTGTTGCGGCGGTAATGATTTCATCCGGCAGAATGGAAAAATCGATGTTTCCAAGTGCGGTGGTAATCCACTGTTGAATAATGGTGTTATCGAGCATGAGGATGACATCATCGTTTCCCCATTTGCCGTATGCACGAAATTTCCAGACTTCTGCTGTGCAGGCGGCAGTGAGGGCAAAGCGCCAGTGCATTCCTCCAATGGGAAGTATTGCAGAGGTGGCACCGGAATATAAGGCGGTGCGTGTTCTGGCTGCATTTTGTGTGAATTGCGGCAATTCAAGCGTGTGGTGTGTGTTCATCGTGGTATCCGCTAGCTGTCTTCTATTTCGTCATACAGATTGCGTTGCTGACGGGAGCGACCGTCGTGCGGTTCTCCCTGCTCGTCAAAGATGAGCTGAACATCCACACGGTTGTCGAAATTTTTGCAAAGCTGTTCCTGCAAGCCGTGCTTGTGCGAAGCTAAAAATGCATGCGAGTTAGTATCGTTGGTAACAAGAGCTACGGAAAGGTGGCCTTCGGTTTTGTTCAGGCGTATTTCGGTGCCTTGCAGAATATCTTCTTTGAGTTGGATGCGAATTTCGTTGCTCCCGTCTGCTGTGTGGGTAGAGACAAGGATGCGGTCAACTATGTTTTGTGCAGCATCTGCATCGGGGTTAGCCATAGCTCCGGTTGCGGCGGGGGCTGACTGGGAACCTTGCAGACCGCGTAAAATTGCGTCTCCTGCGGTTTGATGAAGAGATGGCGTTTGTGAGAGCTGCTGGCTGGTGTCCGTTTCGGACGTTTGTTCCTTTTTTTCGCGAGAACCGGAATTGTTTGCACCGGAGTTGGTTGAGGAAGACCGGACGCTGTGCCGGAAACGTTCTGTGTCGGCACTTGAAGCTGTCCGTTCAGAAGCACTTGAAGTTTGCCGTGCTTTTTGAGGTTCAGTTGATGCGGTGTGAACTTTTGTTCCGGTCATACATTTGTTCCTGTAAAAAATATGGAGTAGGTTCCGGTTGTACCAAGGTTCGCCTGTGTGCAGAAAGGCTAGTCAACGAGAAGAGATTTGCTTGAAAATTCTTCCAGTTCCGCTTCTTCAGCCCGTTCCAGCCGTAGCTTTTCTTCTTGCTGCCAACGCTTTTTATGCTCTTCAATTTTTCGCTGGTTCTTCATGGCTTCCATGTGATGTTTTCGCGCGTCCTGCAAAGCTTCCTCACACTCTCGTATGTGCTCTTTGCTTTCCAGAATCCGTTCTTCGTGCTGCACTTCCTCTCCTCGTAGGGAGAGCAGAGCTTGTTTGTAGCGTTCTACTTCTTCCATTGAGACGGTTTCGTTATGAATTGCCTCAAACAGTCTGGTTTCTTCTTTGATGCGCCATTCCCGATATTGAATCAGTTCCTGTTCGCGCTGTTTGCATGCCTGCCGTGCTTCTTCCAGCTTTTGAGCACAGCGGGTAATTTCAAGGGCAGCAGCTTTTTCACGAAAAACACGAACACGAAGCAGCGCAGCCAGTGGATATCCGGTCATCCTATAATGTCCCGTAACGCATCGAGCGATTCGGTAAATGTTACCCGCTCGTCCATTCCCTGTTTGATGTATGCGTTGATACGGGAAAGCTTTTCAATTGCTTCGTCCGCTTCGGCATCGCTGCCTTCTTTGTATTCCCCGATCTGTACGAGCAGTTCCACTTCCTGATACTTTGCCATGAGCGTGCGCAGGCGGTTGGAAAGCGCTTTGTGTTCTGAATCTACAATGGCATTCATGACGCGACTGGTACTGGCAAGCACATCAATTGCCGGATAGTGGTTTGCTGCGGCAAGTTTGCGTGAAAGAATGATGTGTCCGTCCAGAATCGAGCGTGTTTCGTCCGCAATCGGTTCGGTCATGTCATCACCTTCTAGCAGTACGGTGTATAAGGCTGTGATGGAGCCTTTGTCCGAGTTTCCCGCGCGTTCCATAAGTCGTGGCAGACTGGAGAAAACAGAAGGGGGAAAACCGCGTCTTGTAGGCGGTTCTCCTGCTGCCAGACCGATTTCACGCAATGCTCGGCCGAAGCGGGTGACAGAGTCCATAAGCAGCAGCACGCGCTTGCCTTGGTCTCGAAAATATTCTGCAATGGCAGTGGCGACATATGCCGCCTTGAGGCGTTCCATGGAAGAGCGGTCAGAGGTTGAAACAACCAGTACCGACTTTTTTAATCCTTCCTCGCCAAGGTCGTGTTCAATAAATTCACGCACCTCACGTCCGCGTTCACCCACCAGAGCGATGACGGTTACGTCTACGTCCGCCCCTTTTACGAGGCAGGAAAGCAGGGTGGATTTACCGCCGCCCGCAGCTGCAAAAATGCCCATACGCTGCCCTTCGCCGCAGGTAAGCAGTCCATCCAGAACCCGCAGCCCGAGGCTTACAGGGGTGTTGATGATTCGGCGTGTCATAGGGTTGGGCGGTTCTGCGTACACGGGATAATAGGCACTTGGAGTAAGCGCTGCGCCTCCGTCTATGGGATTGCCCAGACCATCCAGCACACGACCGAGCAGTGCGTCTCCCACCGGAACCATATGCACTGAGCCGGACGGAATAACCTCCGTTGCGGAGGAGATACCTTGAATATCTCCCAGCGGGGTAAGCAGTGCAGCTTCTTTGGAAAAACCTACAACCTCGGCTTTAAGTTCCCATTCATCCCACGGGTTTTTGAGAGTACAGATTTCTCCCACACGTACCCCCGGAACCACCGCACGCACGATAGTTCCTACCACTTGAACAACGCGTCCTTTGACTTCTACAGGGACATTGGCGCGGAGTGCGTCGTGCAGAATCTCCGGTATATAATCCAGACTCATCAGCCTTTGTCCTTGTTTAAGTGGCTGTGAAAAGCACGTTCGATGGCTGCAAGTTGTGTTTCAATACCGGCATCCACCACGCCCATATCGCTTTCCAGAATACAGGCTCCTTTGGAAAGGCGCGCATCTGCGGCGACATCAAGAAATCGTATTGCCGGATAATCCCGCAGAAGATCATCCAGACTGCCACGCACAGTTTCAATGTCTTCCGGTGAAACTTTGAGTACGACCTTTTTTTCTGCCCGAACGTAGCTCAGCGCCTTATGCACAACCTTTTGGGTACGTTCATGATCGTCCATATCGTGCAAAATTTTTCGCAGTGACTGCATAACCAGATCAACAATCGTGCTTTCCATGCGTTCCAGATAATCCACGCTGCTGGCGATGTTTTCCATCATATGCTCAGCCATATTCATTTTCCCTTCGATCAAGCCGTCTTCGTAGCCGCGTTTACGTTCGTTTTCGTAATGCTGCTGCGCTTCGCTGAGGATAGCGTCTGCACGGGTACGGGCATCCGTGATGATCTGCTGTGCTTCTACAAGCGTGGCATACTCATCTGCTTTGATGACTTTTTTCCCGGGCAGAGGGTGGATGGTATCGTTTGTTATGCGAAACACGGAGCCCATTGCGGTGCAACCTCCTTCGTCAAAAGTCGGTAGACGGTTTTCCAGAGTGTTGATTTGTCTGAGGAGCCGAGTTCGATGGAGTGTGTCTGAAGCATGGCTTTCGGCAAAGAAACAGAAAGCCACTGCGTAAGGTGCGGGGCTTCATTCGTAAGGCACAGGGCAATGCCAAGTTGTCCTTGTGTGCGTATGCGGTGTGCCAATGATGTTTCACTGTCTGCCGTTGAGGGGGTGTCTGGGAGAGCTAATGCACTTGCCAGCGCCGAAAGCTCTGCATTGTCACTCAGCAGAAACGGAGCGCGTTTGATGGCGAACAGGTAGCCCTTTTTACCGAATTGCTTTTTGATGCTGACAACGTGGGATTTTACTATGGTGCGGGCAATGGTTCCCGCGTTCAGAGTAAGCCCCAGATAGTCTGCCAGCATACGCAGGGTGTCCGGTTCCAGTAATGCCAGACGCGACTGCGGTTCCATAAATTCCAGAAACCATGTTTCCGGTAGGTTTGTCGTCAGGTCGTGTAAATTGGTTGTGAGGCGTTGCCGTGCGCGACGGGAGCGTAACATCACGTTCAGTGCGCCGCTGGCATGAACATATTTTCCCACAGGTGAAAGGCTGTTGGACAGATACGGGTCTGTCAGAACTCCTTCGATTTTTCGGCTATGGAACGCAATAATGGCTTCCATGAGAGGAGCATTGGTTTTTATGGTGCTCTTTAAGAACGCTTTTCCCATTATGCCTCCTCTGTAACGGTATCCTGTCTACGTTTGTAGAGGTGGAAACAGCTTGTTCCCAAAAGGCAGAGGAGCAGAGCAATAGCAGCGAACAGCAGTTGTACTGTGCCTACAGAATCCGGTGCCACATGCAATCCCGCAACAGAGGCGTAGGGGAGTTTGTTTGTAGCAATGGGTGGCGATGCAGGGAAAAGAAACGCGGAAATTGATTCGTATTTAAGCCCTTGAATGCTGTTTTCCACCAGTTTTTTGATTTGGCGTGTTTTGCCCAGCATTTCAACATCTCGACGATGTTTTATGAAAATGGATGCAGACGCAGGCGTGATACGTTCACCAAGGGCATCTTCTTCCTGAAGAACAAGGTGCACACGCGCAGCAAGTACGCCGTCTATCTGAGCGATTGTTCCTGCAACTTCCTGTGACAGGGCGTAGATGAAGCGGGCTTTTTCTTCCAGTGGCGACGAGATAATGCCGTCTTTTTTAAAGATTTTACCCATGTTGTCATAACGGGTGCGGGGCAGACCGTTTTTTTCAAGCAAATCCATGCTTCCGGCAATTTGATCCCGTTCAACCGTAAGATTCCATGTGCCTTTTTCTCCTGCCTCTTTGCGGGCATCCACACCGCGATCGAGAAGAAGGGCTAAAATTTCGTTAGCATCTTGTTCTGCCAATCCTGTGTAGAACTGCTCCTGACAGCCCGTGAGAGACAGGAGCAGTAAAAGGCAGCACAACATACGAAGCAGTGTACAGAACATACCGTTGGTACGGCGTGTAGAACGGGTAGAAAGAGTAGGCATAGTTAACGTGCTCATAAAACAGAAAGGCTACTGTCCACGAACAAGCTGGTTTACACCTTGTCCGCTTTTCTCGCCGGTTTTACCCACAAGGGTCTGGTTGGTCGTCACTTCTGCCACCTGCATTTGCAGACGGATAATGTCGCCCATTTCCCCATGGTTTTCGGCTGATTTATCAATAGAGGCTTTAAGGTCTTTAAATTCGCAGCTCATCTTATCCAGATTGTCGAGAATCTTATTTCCCTGCGTTGCCTCTGCGTCTGTAACTGCAACAGCGTGTTCCGCAGTATTAATGGATTCAATCTGCTCTGCCTGAAGGGATTCCTCAGCGTGAAGTTGAGACGGGGCAGAGGCTTCCTGAACGCTGTCCTGTTTCATCACATCCTGAAAACGGGAGATGTCTGTTTCATGTGCTTTTCCCGGCCCTGTGGACTGCTTTTCCGCAGCTTGACGGATAGCCTCCAGAGCCTGACGGGCTGTTACTTCATGCATATGGTATCTCCTTGAAGGTTACTTCATTTCAGCAAGTAACGCTTTTGCCAGTTGCTGCGCTGCCGGATCTTCCTTCTGCGCTGTTACTTCATTCAAAACGGCTTTTGCCCGAGCTGTCTGTTCGTTAAGAAACAATGCAAGGCCAAGGTAGGCTTGGCTCATGAGGTTATTCTTGTCTTTGGCAAGGGCGTTGTTTTCAATTGTGCTGACTGCTTCAGCGTAGCGCCGCATGTTCATCTGCACCATTGCCTGCCCCAGAATAGGAGCCGGATTATCCGGCGCAGTGAGTGCCAGAGCATCAAAGATAATGCCTGCCTCTTTGTGCATTCCTTGTTTGAGTGCAAGAAAGCCGCTTTTACCGAGCAATTTTCTGTAAGAACCGTCTATTTCCACGCCGTGACTCCTGTGCCTACATTTTGTTGGCGACTTGCTTTTCTGTTTCGGTCAGGTTTTTTACAAGGTTTGCAGTCAGCGAAACCATCATTTGGTATTTACTGGCGGACATGTTGAATTTGATCATGTCTGTTTCGCTCAAGTTTTCTTTTTTGGAGAACTCGGCAACATCGTTGCTTTTTGCTTTGATGGTGCTGAAGAGACTGTTTGAAATACTGTTGGACATGGTCATGGTAACTCTCCTTGTGTTGTGCTTGAAAGGCTCCGGCTACGGGAGGCGGTAGTTCTTCCAGCTGGTTTCAACGACAACTTCGGCAGCTTCAAAAGCCTGTTTGAGTGCCTGCGCCCGTGTGAAATCGTCCGGCGAAAGGCCTTTATCGATGTTTTTACGGGTTGTGTGCAGTCCTTCCTGCAAGCCGTCTTTTACCAGCCGCAGCGTGCTGCCTTCCGTGTCTTCGAACAGAGCTTTTTCGAGGTCGAAGTTTTCTTCAAAAATGTGCATCAGCTTTCTCCTGCAGGGCAGTAGAGGGTATGTGTTTTTTTTGACAGAACGATCAGCGAATCCGTAATTTCTTGAATGCGGTATCCCTGTGCTGTTTTAGAGCCTATGGTGTAGGCTTTTCCACTGACGCGGGCGCGCCGAAGCCTTTTCCCTTCTACAGAAATCCATCCTAGAGACGTTACTGCGGAACAGCTGAGCAGTTCGTTGCGGACGCTTTTTCCTGAACGGGTGCGGCGTGAACCGGAGCCGTCTGAGGTGGTTCCTTCTTCAGTGGTCAGAGGACGCTTAATCGATGTAAACGGAGCCGGAGCCTGTAATAGGTCGGCAATTTCATCACGAGCTCCTTCCCAGCTGGCAGCCTGTGCTTCGCTTATTTCACCTGTAACGTTCACGGTGAATGTCTCAGCAGAAAAGGTCAGCGCGGTCAGCAGATCACGCTCTTTTAAGATACGTGCAACTTCCTGCTTCAAGGTTTTCCAGTCTGTGAGTGAGTATCTGATGTCTGCATGGGCAACGGGCAGTGTTTCAATGACGGAAACTATGCGTTGTACCGCGTTGTCATCCTTGGCATATCCGTTGACGCGAATAATGTTGTCACTGACATGCAAAACCTGAAGCACCATTCCGTGTTCGATAACAGTGTTTTGCAACGACGATGCCAAGGATTCTGCCACGTGGACATCGAGCGTTGTGTTGATAGGTTTTTCTTTGATAACACGCTGTAATGTATGAAGTGAGTCCTCAGATGGAACCATGCCGGAAACAGATAATTCCCCGTTTTCAGTTGTTTTCACCTTCAGCTCTGAATACCCGCTTTCCGCCAACAGCGTTGTCAGTTGCTCAGAGGGTGGGCGGTTGTCGGTAAAGCTCAGTCCTGCAAGCAGCAAAAAGACCATCATGGTACAGGCGGCAGTACACAGTTGCCGTTTTGAGAACTTTGCAGGCTTCGGCAGGGTGGGAGTGTGTTCCGGCTGTACCAACTCAAGTGGAGGGAGTGTTTCCTGATCCGGTTCCTGCTCTGTGTCTTCACGCTCGGGAGAATCTGCGGGATGAGTTTCCGAAGCGGCTCCGGTGGAGTCGAAGGGGGTTGTATCCGGAGTACCGGCTCCTTCAAGCAGTGAAGACACAGGCAGGTTAGGCCAAGCCTCATTGGCAGGACCGAAACAGATGTGTGTTCCGCCGACGGTAAGCGGGATAAAATCTCCCACGACTTCGCCGTCTGCATCCAGTTGCAGCGTGTTACGAAGTATTGTCCCGTCGAGTGGAAAGACAGTCACGGTATCCTCCTGCACAAGGAGACGCAGATGGCAGTCTGCAATGGCACTGTCAGCAAGAATGATGTCACAGGCATCATCGCTGCCTATGGTGTATTCACCATAGGCAAGCGCTACTTCAGCTCCGGTGTTAGGGCCGGAAAGTATTTTAAGAATGTGGTTTGTTTTTTGCGTCATAACGTGACCTTACGGTGTGCAGTAAGAGGCTGTTAAATCGAATAATATTTCTTGCATTACGGATGTGCAGGACGGATATTTTTGCGGGTACATCCTGCATAAGGGCCTCGATCCGGTTCCGGATCTTGAGCAACTGAACCATCCGGTGTGATAATGCTTTTGCTGAAGGTGTCCTCTTTGATGCGCTGTTGGATTTCAGCAAGATTTTTGAGATTCACAATGCGCGGCGAGATAACAAACAGTCGTTCCACTCGTTCTACGTTGTATGACTCTTTGTTAAACAGCGGCCCCAGCAGGGGGATCTTTCGTAATCCGGGGATTCCGCTGTCGCTGTATTTACGTTTTTCAAAGTAATGCCCGCCAATGACGAGTGCCTGTGATTCACCGACGATGGCCTGTGTATTGATGGTGCTTCTTGAAACAACAGGGATGTCGTCAGAGCCGCGTGCAGTAAGGTTTTCAGACCCGTCTTCTATATTCACCACAAGCTTTATCTGCTGACCTTCAGGCGAATTGATGATGTGAGGGGTTACCTTGAGGACTGTTCCGTACGTAACATCGTGCAGATCAACGTCATCCTTCCCTTGCAGCTTTACGTAGAAGGTATTTGTTTTTTGCAGCATAGCCTGCACATTATCCAAGGTAAGCACAGCGGGACGTGAAAGGGTGTTGGCATCACCGTCTGATTCAATGGCGTTTACCCGCATCATAAACTGGTCAATGCCGTTTGCGTAAATGGTAGTAAGGTTCAGTCCGTTTCCGGCATTGCTGAAGAACTTGGTTGTGTCCGGTGGAACTCCGACGTTTGCGCCGCCGACTGTCCCGTAGCCGCCGGTTCCTTTTTTGGCGTCAACATCAACAGCTTTGGAAATATTCCAGCTCACACCGAGTTCATCCAGTCGGTTGATTGATACATCCACAATGGCAGCGCGAATTTCCACCAGTCCTACCGGTGTATCGAGCTGTGAAATTGCCTGTTCGTAGTACGGCATGCGTTCCCGTAAATCCCAGACAATAACTGCGTTGAGGCGTGGGTCGGCAAGAATGCGGGCAGCCTTTGTCCAGTTCTGTGTGGTGTCTGGAGGAGGAAGCTTGGCTTCTATACGTTCCAGTTCTTTTTGTTCGAGAACACCAAGAGATTTGGTGGTCTGAACACGAGGAACAGGGGCAGGGCTTCCGCCTCCTGTGATTGTTCGAAGCAGGGAAGCAACACCGGGGATGGAAATTTCTTTTTCCATAAAGGTGAGTGTAATGTCGTCTGCCCATGCATGGTTTAGCTTGTAGACCCGCATAACCATATCGCTGGAAGCTGTGGATTCCAGTTTGATTACGAGGTTTCTGATAAGCTGAATATAGCGTGGAGGGCCTGTGAGATAGATAATGCGTTCTTCCGGAAGCCCGTGCCAGAGGAAACGTGAATCGTAGAGCCCCATGTCGATTAGGGTAGCCTTTAAGCGGGCAGGCGTGAGCCAGCGTAATTGGATAACCGCGGAATCGTTTTCGGCAAGTGTGTAGAAATAGGCATTGTTGCCGTCAAAATACCATGTAAGCCCGTTGTTTCGGGTAATGACATCAAGAAAGATAGAGGGCGTGGAAAACATAAATTCTCCACTTACCTTGCCGGTTATCTGCGGGCTGATAACGGCGGTAACACCTTGCGCTGCGCAGAAATTATCCAGCAGAAGACTTATCGGGTCATTCTTGGCGGTAAAATAGAACGGGTTTCTGAGCCAGTCTTTATTTTCTCCGTTCGCTTGCAGGGACAGTGCGCCGATGAGCACGAGCATAAGCAAAAATTTGATGAGGCGTGAATTCATAAGCTTCCAGAGAGAGGTTGTGCGTTGGGCTGTGGTGCTACGGGCGCATAAACATGATTTGATCGGGCGGTCGTGAATACTGCGGTGCGGTTGTTTTTGCCCGCAGCATTTCAAGACGGTTCAGAAACTCTTCTGCTGCATCAACAATTGAAACCCTTTTGTGCATACAGGGAATGATGCGGCGGTAGAGGATGATGTCTTTCTCGTCCGGTGTAAGGCACAAGCTCACTGCGGATTCTTTCATAATCCCCAATGACGTTTGCAGGAGGCGTTTGTACAATGCCTGAATTTGAAGCTGTGAAAGAGATAGGTGGGGCAGGTGTGCAACCAGCCCTTTCAGGTACAAGGCTCCGTTGCGGGTAAAGCATGTTAGAGCCAGATCATTGGAAAATGTAAACGTGACGCTGCCGTCCGCGGCAGGCTCCGGGGGTGAAATGGTGAGTTCTTTGCTGAGCTCTGCAACCGCTTGAGTGAGTGTGTCTGATTGCATGAATAATCCTTTCCGCCTGTGCAGGCGTAAGAAAAGTCCCTTCAGGAGCCCGAGGGGAAGACTCCCGAAGGGGGGTGTTTATGATAATCGGTCTGCTGAAGACTGCACACTGTACCGCATGAAGTGTGTGGTGCAGGCAGCAGACCGATAACAGGTTTAGCGTATCAGTTAGCGTGCTGCAGCGCTGGAAGCGTCTTTAGCCGCGGAGAGCAGGGTCTGGAGCTGCTGCAAAATGGTTGAACGCTTTGTTGCAGCCTGGTTGGTTTTCATCATCTGCTGCTCGTTAGTGGAGCTCATGTTAGACTGAGCAAGCTTGGCGTTCTCAAGGAAGTTATCAAGCTCTTTTTTAGTGAAAAGCGCATCAGAGCCGATGCCCATGCATGCAGCCTGATCTGCTTCTTTGTCTTTTACAAGACCGGAGTCAGTAAGTTTTGGCTTGTACACGGAGAGCCATTTTTCTTTGTCTGCATTGGTTAAGCCGACGAGTTCATCAGAGCTGCCAGTGTAGCCGCCTTTGTCGATGGCTTTGCCGTCTTTATCAAAGTTATCTTTGTAGGTGTTGAGCATCTGGATGCAATCGTTCAACAAGTTCATGCATTCGGAACGCTCCTGAGACTCTTTGAACATGGTTTCAAATGTCTTGTCCTGAGACTTAAGGGAGTTAAGACCCACAAGCATAACAAGGTCGGCAAAAGTAAGTTTTGCATCGCCTACCTGAAAGTAACCGGAATCGAGGGACTGAACGTTAGAAGCGTGTACACCTGTAGTACTCATAATAATCTCCATAAGTTTGCTGTGTACTGCGAATAATTAACCGCAGTGCTTATTGTTTTGGTATGCAGCGGGCTGCCTTCAGTCCGCTGTTGAATACTGCCCGCACCGCACAGACTGACTGCACGTTTGTATGTCTGTGTGAACGGGAAGCGGCTTGAAGCGTGTTATGCTTTGGCCGCTGCTTCTTCCGACTTCATTTTTGCGTCGTACAGTGTACGGATGAGGTCGTTCATTTTTTTCATGGCTTCACGGAAATCACCGACGCGTTCTTCAGCTTTTTTCTGATGCGCCTGTGTTTCTGTTGCCTGAGCCTGATAGCGGTCACCTTCTGCCTGCGCGATCATGGACTTGCTTTGTCCAAGAGCACTCATAGATTGTGACACGCCCTGAAACACGCCCATGCATGCCTGCGGGTTGGACATAACTTTGGTTGTGCCTTTTGCCGCGTAGGAAGCACTTTTAGATGCTGCCTGTGCAATGGTTTTGAGCAGGGCTTTAAGCGTGTGCTTAACACCTTGTTTTACTGTTTTGATGATAGAAGTCTTGATGGCGTTCAGTGTGTTTTTAATAACTTCTGTTGTCGCCTTTTTTGCGGCTTCTGTAGCGGCTTTCTGTGCTCCCTGTGTTGCACCGCCGGTAACTGCTGCAAGCGGAGCAAGAGCAATACTGACGGCAGCACCGACAACTGTGACAACGAGTGCCACAATCGCCATAGAGAGCATTTTTTCAGCCCCTTCATCTTTTTTATCCGCAGCCTGAAGCAGCTTGTCCGCTGCTTTTTCCAGCAACGCATTTGCATCCTGTCTGGTGAATTTTTTGTTCTCTGCCGCCATAAGCTGGAAGAGAATCAACAGTTCCTCAAACTTGGCCATAATGTCACCGGCACCTTTCAGGTCGATGTCATTACTCGGAGCAGGAAGTGTGATAGAGCCTGCACGCATTTCCTGCGCACTTGCAGCACCTTTCACATCACCGGTTGTCATGGATGCCAGAACAACCTGTGCCTGTTCCACTCCTTGCGTATTGGCAGGGTTGGTCTCAATCCAGTTTTGAATCCGGTTTGCAGACCATCCGTCAAAAGAGGGAATAGTACCTGTTGCGGTCATTAATGTATCCTCACAAATCTACTGAATCGGGTTAAACGCTGGTGGCAGCGGCCTGTGTTGCCTGATAGTTTTTCTGCAACATGCGCGCGCTGTCCTGAATGACTTTGGCGAAGTTATCGAGAAAGTCTTTCATCCGATCCATGTCTTTATTGATGTTTGTTTGAACGACGTTGGCATCTGCCTGAAGCCGGTCTGCATCTGCGTATGCCTCAAGCCCTTCAGCCTGTGCCTTGGTTGCTTGATAGTCGCGCACTCCGCGCTCTGTTTCGCGGGCTGCAATGACGGAAGCTTTGGCAACCAGAAGAGCGATAACAGGGCCGGTGGCAGCACCGCCTGTAGCAACGCTGACAGCCACAGCAATGGCGATATCAACGATGATTTCAAGGGCGAAGCCTGTCCACTTCATAGCTTTCATGAAGTCTTCTTTGGCATCGCCTTCAAGTCCCATCATGTCTGCAAATTCCCCCATCAGCATAGGGTCGCCCATCATGGAAGGGGTAAGCACCGCCATAGCGACAAGTGCTCCCATAGGCCCCATGGTGGCGCAGCATACGGTCATGACAACAACGCTGATAATGGCGGTAACAATGTCTTCGGTGAAGGCTTTTTCCATGTTGTCGCAAAAGCCTTTGATGTCACCGGAGAACAATGCTTTCAGTCCCTTGAACAGTCTTCCGAAGAAGCCGCCCTTGGTGGAACTTGCCATTTTGTCCCAGTACTCCTGCATTTTGGATATGCGTTTTTCGTGCATATCCTTCATATCTTTCCGTTTAGACTTAATGTCTTCACCTGCAAGGGTGGTCTGCTGGTCTGCAAGTTTTGATTGCAGTTTAGTGAGCATCAGCATCATGCTCGCGTTATCCAGCTTCGGTGCTTCCATGAACATGTGGGAGTTGGCAGCATATGCCGCTCCGGAAGCTCCTTGCAGATCCCCATTTGTTGAGGGCGGTGTCGCCGGCTGTCGATCGGTCTGTGAGCCGGAAACTACCCCTGAGGAAGTCGCGGCGGGATTTCCGCTGACTCCTGTTGTCGTGGTAATTGACATACTCAGTTCTCTCTTTGTCAGGCGCTCATGTTAGTCAGCATCACTTCTGCGCGTTGCTGAATTGGTGCAAACTGCTTGTTCCCTTTGGCCTTGCTGATTGCAATGTTCAGGCTGTCACGTGCGCCTTCTTCGTCTTTGATAGCCAGCATGCATTCAGCAGTGTGTAGAAAAGGGGCAGCCTGTTCTTCATCTAGTGCGCTTGCCATGACGTAGTACATACTGGCGACTGCATATTCTCCCTTCATATGAAAACAGGAGCCTATGCCGAATATGTACTTGTATTCCATAGGATTAAACATGGCGAGCAGACTGAAGCTTTTAATCGCGTCATCGTATTTTTTATTTTGGAACAGGTTGTACGCCACGGCATACATGGCTTCCATTTCCTGTTCAGTGATTCCGAGTTCTTCTTTGACAATAACCTCACCGCGGGCAGCTCTGCTGGCCAGCTCGGCAATGTTTTTGTCAAACAGTGTTGCGTCTTGTTCTACGGTCATGAGTGGTCTCCCTTTGTCGTGTAGGCGCTGTGTGCCTTGTGCAACTGTTTTTGGTGCTAGACCATCATCCGGTGTGTTCTTGGTCTGGTAACTTTAATTTTTGTCTCAGCCATTTCGGCTTCAATCCGTTCGATGTCTGCCTGAAGTGTTGTCAGCTGCGCTTTTTGATCATCGGTCAGCTGATCCATCGGGAGATCTTTGGAGAAACTGAGCCCGAGCCTTTCCATCTCCGCTTCAATGTTGGCAATCTGCATGCGCTGTTCGCGCATTGTTTCATCCAGCTTTTCCAGCAGTTCTTGATTTTTCTCTACAAGTTCAAGGCTTTCTTTTGCGACATCTGGGCTCATACGAAATTCCCTTTGGATTGAATGTGTTGGTGAGTCTTTTGTTTTGCAGCACACATTGTGGTTGCGGTACCTGCCTGCTGCAAAAGAACCTTTTGCCAACACAGAAGAAGCACAAGTTGTGCCAAGGGTGTTTTTGCAATGAAAACAATATATTAAGTGGGAAATGAGAGCGTTTACGTTTGAGCACGTTGTGGGCAACATGCCACAATTGTTGGCGATGTAACTGGCGGGGGAGGTTCTTCCACCAAAGTTGGCATGTAAGGAATACTTGTGCACTGAATTGGCAGGATTACATAATCGTTTCTTTGGTTAAATTGATTAATATCAGCATGTTACATTTGGCATGAAAGATGAAAAGGCACTCTGCATGAACAACGGGGGCAGCTGTTGTCCACCACAAATGTAATTCTAACGTGTCCTGCATACGGGATGCACACAGGAGAAATATATGCAGAGTCAGTTTGCAGAAATGCTGGAGCATTTTGGAGAGAGTGTCGGTTTAGAAGGATTGGAATTGAATGAGAGCGGTGCGTGTTCTCTTGTTATTGATGATCTTGTTGTGAACATGGAAACCAGCGAAGAGGCTGGTCAGTTCTTTATGTACAGTGTGCTGGGCGATATGCCCGAGGCTGGCAAAGAAGAGGTGTATGCAGCATTGCTGGGTGCCAACGTGTTTTTTGAGCAAACACACGGGGCAACTTTGGGAGTAGATGAGAATACGGGTGTTGTGCTGCTTCAGTATCAGACTCCGTTAAGTGCGTTAACAGAGAATCAGTTTTTTACGGTGATGGAAGATTTTGCAAACGTAGCAGAAGCGTGGGCAGTACATTTGGAAAAGCTTGGTGCTGTGGAGCCGGAACACAACGAGCCGGAACAGAAGGTAGAAGAGATTCCTGCACCTGCATCCATGCCGATGGCGGGAATGCGCGTGTAATCGGCAGTGGAATGTTGTTGCCGGAATACGGCGCACTGGTTGGCGTAAGTTTACCGTGTGATCCGGCGTAACAGGGACATTTGCTCAACATCATCACATACGGAGATTTATACTATGACACAGGTCGGTTCTGCTTCTTCCTCTGCTGCGCATCAATATCAGGGCGCAACATTCAACCCTGCTGTTCCTGTTAAGGAAGTAGGAACATCTGCTGCATCAGCAACTGCCAATTCGCAACGTACGGTAGAGGCTGGTAGAGCACCGCAGCCAATGATGAAAAGTGTGTTTGATCGCAACGTCAATCTGGTTCAGGCAGATGGCGTGGCGCTTTCCCCGAACGATACTATCAAATCAAGCTTTGAATCCAGAGATGGCACTCCATATTTACTCGTTCAAACAACTCCTTCTGAGTGCGAAGTTATTAAAGCGGAGAGCAGTGACGGGCGTAACTATACCTTGAGTCCTGTCGCGACTGTAGAGGCGGATACTAAAGGGTTTGCGATTCAGCCTGATGGAAAGCTTCTTACGCATTCCGGCGGCAATACCATCAATATGTACAATGCGGATGATTCCACTCAAATTGTCGGATCGTTCAGGCTGCCGGAGAACGCAGAGTCTGTGCAGCATATGTCTATTGATAGAGAAAACAATCTTTGGATTACAGATAAGTCCGGGCGTATTTTCCACCATGACAATACAAAAAACGGTTGGACTGCCGTGCCGTCCGGCGGGAACAAGTTTGATCCTGAGCCTCGCTGCACCGCAGACGGAAAGATGGCGTTTTTGAATAAAGACGGTGTGTGGAAAGAATACACCCCTTCACGTCATCAGTGGAAACCGGTTGATGTTTCTATTCAAAACAGCGCGTTTCGTGACGGTATGCACTCCAAGGGAACAAAAGATGTTGCTATGGTGGGCAGCAAACAGTTTGCAGTGCTTAAAGAAGGTTCTGTTGACGTTATTACTGATGGGGAAACCACGCATATTGATTTTCCGCATAACGACCCGCAGCAGATAGTTGTTGATAAACGGGGGCGCATTTGGGTGATGTGTAAAGAGGGAAACGTATTCTTTAAGAACCCGAAAGAGAGTGAGTGGAAGCAGCTTGAGCATAAAGGTGTGGAGTACACAGAGCTGCATAAAACAACTGGTGGTAAGGCTGCATTCAAGGGTGTTGGCGACCGATGGTTCACCCACCCGAAAGCAAAGTCAAAGATGGAAGAAATTCCTTCGGATAAGCTTTCTGAAAAGCTTTTGCAAAAGAGTTCTGACAAGCGACTTGCCTCATTACATAAGACCAAAAAGCTTACTTTTGAAAACAACCATTTCTTCAAAGCACACGCCTCTGGTCGGGAGCGTAAGCAGGAGACAAATGTCGGGAAGGCTGCTCTCCGCTTCTTTTTCGGGAAATATATGAAGCCGCCAAAGCAGGAAGGCTACATTGCAGAGCAGCACGGAACGAAAAAGCTTGATGCAAGAACCGTTAAGAAGAATGCAGAACTTGATGTTCGTGATGTGTTGAAGACCAACCAGAAAGAATTGAAAAGCCAACTTAAGGCGGAGAATAATGGTTTCTTAACGCAGCGGCACATTCTGCAGGGGGCGGATCACGCTGTGGATTCAATCAACACGTTGAATAAGGATTCTGAAGCAACATGCCGTTTACTGCTTAAAGAGTACAACCTGTTGAATGATGATGGAACCATAAAGCCTCAGGAAGGTTCTGCTAAACGGGATGCGACGTCTAAAGATGACTTTGCGACGTTATGGAAGAATCAGCTTAAATTGCGTTACGCCTCGTTTGAATTGGAACAGAACGTCGTAGCTTCTGATAATTCATCAGATAAGGTCGTGAACACGCTTAAAGCGCTGCATGATTCAGGGATACATATTTCTAAAAAGGATAATGCCTCAGCATTGGTTGCCCGCTTATATGCAAACCAGAAGGCTATTTGTGACATTGCGCAGAAAGGTGCTGAGCAGCAGACTAAAATAAGTTCCCACATTGCAGCGCATCCGGAGCTTTCTGACAGCGACAAGGCGTCACTTGAACAAACAAGGGCTGAGCTTACTGATTCCGCCACACGGGAGATTATGTTCAAGCATAATAACTCAGCACTTGTTGTGGGCACAGATTCTGTTGTTCAGGGAGTGAAAGGGCGAGAGAAGATTGCTCATTCCGCAGCATACTGGAGCAAGGTGTTTTCTTCCAGTGATGAGATTAAGACAAGAGGTCGCTTTGCTCACGGGTTAAATACGAATCAGCGATCTTTCCGTGAAGCGACCAAAGATATTGTCTATAATCTTGAACCTGGGTCATCAATTACATTTGACTCTACCAGAACGCATACTGGTGGTGTGTTGCACCCGATTGAAGCAATAGGGAAAACGTTTCCTGTAGTAGGAGTCGGCGTTTGTCCTGAGGTGACAGGGAAATTTGCTCATGGCAACGCAATTACCGTCACAAAAGAAAAGACCGGACTTCGTTTTTCTTTTGCGTCAGAGAAAGAAGTTGCCGGCCATGGTGCTGTTTGGGGTGGTGCCAGTGCTGGTATTAAGATTCCCGGTACTGATGTAGGAGTCAGCGGAGCGGCTGGTGTTGAATTTGGTTATGATAAGACTGTTTATAACCAGAAGTATACCAGTGACTTTTTCTTCCCTCACGATGGAGCGACGCCGTCATGGAAAGTACTGGATCAATTTCTTGCTGGGGAATTAACTCCTAAGGCTTTAGAAAAGCTGAGCACCGAAAAAACTTCTGATAACAGCAGTCATACAAACAGCTCTACAACAGCAGCACTAACAGTGGTTGGTAATGCTGGGTTAGGTGAGATTAAATATGGTGCAGAGGGTGAGAAGTCCGTCGGATTCAAGCTCGGTCTTCAAGGCGCTGCTGCCGTTCAGGTGATGTCACATGACAATACTACGCATTCTAAAGTGGACGCAAAGGGTGAGCATAGCAACACCGAAACCGTGAAGAAGGATCATTACTTTTCACAAACAAAGTTCAGTGGAGGGGTGCGGCTTCCGGGGATTGGAACATCAAGTATGACAAATCCTACGGACTCAATCGGTGTAGGTTCGTTGGGCTTCAAGCCAAATGTTGGCGTAGCAATTACGATCAAAACGAATCGTTCTGAGGATGTTTCCTATACATTTGATGAAGCAAAGCAGAAGCCGACTTCTGCGACGTTTACAGTTGGTTTGGATACTGTAGGGCCTGTGAAAAAGTATCGTATGGGTGAGTTGGCGAAAGAGATAAGCGGTGGCGATAAGCAGGTAAAAAAGGAAACAACCGAGCTGTTGGGTAAGTTTCTGAAGCATCGTGATCCGATTTCTGTCGAGTACGGTTTATCTGAAGTCGGCAAGAAAAAGTTGGAAAAATATGATCCTAAGATTCATCCGGACATGAGCAAGTTCTTCGGGGCGTTGTTCCATGATGAGAAGAATAGAGAAGTTCTTTCAGTTTCGCAGAACAGGAGTCAGTCCTTTGAAAGTACTCTTGGTGTGAATGCTGTTGTCTACGACTATTCAAGAAAGGACACGTTCTCAATGAAATCTCCGCTGGGCAAAGTGGAATTCCATCATGAGAAAGGGGTAAAAATTAAGCCGAGTTGCACGGGGCCGTTGTTTGAGTCTGGTGACGTGAAGCTGGCGCAGACTCCTAAATCAGAAGAGGCATTTCGTCTTGTAGGCAAGTCTGTGGCGGATTCTCTTTCCAGTTACACACCGCCGGATGAAAAGAAAATCGAACAGGGGCTTGCTCAGAACCAGAGGTATCAAACAGTTCAGGGTGATTATAAAACCTTGGTGGCAGGCTATGGAGAAGCTTTACGCGAGCATACCGGAGCCAAAGAGGTCGATCGTTTTACTCGCGCAGCAACGCAGGCATTCCAGAGTAGAAATGGAGATGAGTTTGCTCGAAATATTGATGCAGCAGTGGCGGCATTACCAGAGAGTGCAAAAGATATTGCCAACTTGAAGCACGGCCTTTCAACTCTGTATGCGCAGTCTCAGGAGATTAAGTCTCAATTGATTGCTCAGGAGCGCGAAGCAGGAAAAGATCGCCAGAATATTGAGTTTGTCAATGGGAGAGCCGTTGTTAATGGGCATGCTGTGCCGTTTAAAATTCTCGATAGAGCGATATCCCGATCCTCTCAGGCAGACCGGATTCGTCAAGCGATTACAGAGCAATCCAACAGTACAATGAATATTGCTGAGATATTTACTCAGCAAGAACTGATGCAAATTAACGCTGCACCGATGGTAGAGCAGAACACTGATGCGCTGCCTATGCGTGCAGGGCTGAGTTCCAAGGATACGCTGGCTGGGATAGTGTCATCATTCTCTGCCGAAGAGTTAGTGCCGGAAAATCTGACAACAAAGCAACAATATGTGCTGGAGGATTATTTCCCGAAAACATCCGGCGGCGTGGATTATGAACGCGCGCAGAATGCGTTGGGGATTTTGAATAATCCTGAGAAATATCCGGCTCCCGCGTACACGCTTGCGTCATCGTTGCTTGCCTACTCCCTCGTAAGGCAGGGTGTGTCTGCAACTGATGCACAGCGCATTGAAAGCGATTTTAAAAAGGCGCTTACGTCTCAGGATCTGAATGGGTTTGATCGAACCGTTCGCAATACGCTCGCTTCGATGCCGAAAACCCCTGACGGAGAACTTGTTACCCCCGATGTCGAAGGGCTGATAGCGATTATGGATGATGTTATCCGGACATAGCTACAGGTAAGGCTTATGTCTTCGACGGTTTGAGTTTTTTGTCTTCGGTGAGGGGGGCAGCGCCCCCCTCGCCGAAGGCAATTTATGTAAGATTTTTTTTGTCTCCGACGGGCAGGGGAAATGATTCCCCCTGCACCCCCCGTTAGGGCTTACGGAAGGTTTTACGAAAACCAGCTGTCGTCCTTCGATGAAGCCAAAATCTACATCAACGACTTTTTTCATTTCGCCTATTGTCAGTCGAGAGGGGCTCCCTCTCGCGGGGTGGAGGGGCAGCGCCCCCCTCGCCGAAGAGAATTTGTGTAAGCGTTTTTTGTTTTTTTTGTCTCCGACGGGCAGGGGAAATGATTCCCCCTGCACCCCCCGTTAGGGCTGACAGAAGGTTTTACGAAAACCAGCCGCCGTCCTTCGATGAAGGCAAAATCTACATCAACGACTTTTTTCATTTTGCTTATTGCCAGTCGAGAGGGGCTCCCTCTCGCGGGGTGGAGGGGCAGCGCCCCCCTCGCCGAAGGCAATTTGTGTAAGCGTTTTTTGATTTTTTTGTCTCCGACGGGCAGGGGAAATGATTCCCCCTGCACCTCCCGTGAGGGCTTACGGAAGGTTTTACGAAAAACAGCCGCCGTCCTTCGATGAAGCCAAAATCTGCATCAACGACTTTTTTCACTTCGCCTATTGCCAGTCGAGAGGGGCTCCCTCTCGCGGGGTGGAGGGGCAGCGCCCCCCTCGCCGAAGGCAAAAAGAATTCAAAAAACAAAGAGCTCTTAAAAAAACAGTAAACAAAATAAAAAAGGGTGGAGCGTTTGCTCCACCCTTTTTAGCGAGTCATTGTTTTAATCAAATGGAAGCTTCACGCCGCCACTTTTTGAGAAATCCACGGTGGATTTTTTGCGCTGTACCGGCTTTACGTGCTTACCACTGTAAACCCGTGCAGCTGGGCGGCATATGTTGCCTTTTGAGATCGCGCCGGATCTGTGTTGAACGGTTGCTACGGCATATTTGGTTTTTACCTCGGTCACTTTGATGGTAGCAACTTTGGTCTCAGTACGTCCGAGAGATTCCTTGGTGTACGGATCAATAAGCCGTTCGCCAAGGTGATACACACTGTAGCACTGACCAACTTTGAGGTTTACACCGCCCATGTTTAAGAAAACATGGTTACCTGTCACCTTGATGACTTTGATCGGGTAAATTGCCTGTAACAGCTCAGTGCTGATTTTTTGTGAAATCATCTCTGACAACCGTGCAGACAGTGCGCCTCTGGAAGTCTGTGTGTCTCGCTCGTAGGTTTTATCTACAGTAACAGTGGAAGACCACTTAACCTGCATGGTAGCAGGCACAATTACTTTGTAGGAAACCTGCGCGGCAATGCGTTCTACGTAGTAGCTTTCGCCGGTGACTTTGATGTCCTGACGGGAGCTGGTTGTTACGTAGGAAAGGATTTTGCCTGTCACAAGGTAATCTGCTCCAAGGCGCATTCCAAGCTTTGCCTGTTCTTCAACTGCAAAATCACCGCTTTTCCAGTTGGCTTTTTCCTGTTTGTAGAGTGCTTCGTTTTCTCTATCCAAAACAGTGAAACGGCGGCTCTGTACTAAACGGTCTGTAAGCTTTTGGCGGAAGACTGTCGGCACGCCCCGTTTGCGGTTGGTGGAGGAGGCTTTGAAGCCTACAATGGCGAGCTTGCGGCGGCTGTTTGGTGACAGCCCCGGAGTTTCGTAAACGTTGACTTGTGCATCAAGCGTAACGTTCCATAAGCCGTTCGCCTTGTGTTCATCAATAATATCGTACCCTGCAATCACGCCGGAGCTTTTCATACCGGTTACGGATGCATTTTCTGCCTTGAAGTTGGCAGAGCGATTGCCGTTTTTGCTGACAGTTTTTCCGGAACGAACAGACATAGTCGCAGAGTCGAGGCTGACTCCCTTAATCTGGCGGACTGCCTGAATGAGTGCATCTTCGATAGCTGCCTGACGTGATGCTGCACTGCCCGTTGCGGTGGCAGTAACCACCTTTGCGTGGCTCTCAATGGAGAAAATGAGCAGCATTAAGCAGGCAATAATCAGCGTGCGCAAAACAAGCTTGCGCGGCGGGGTGTTAAAAATCGTCAACATCCATCATCTCCTGACCCATAACTGCGTTGGTAGAAGTTCGTTTTTGAGTTTTCTGAGCAGTTGCGGGTTTGTTTGTTCGGGTTGCCCGTTTCAGTTCGCGCGCAAGTCTGTTGGACTGTGGAGACCAAGTGTAGATAACGCCGACTATCTCCTGATTGTATTCAGGGTGTTTGTATACCCATGTGGTGAGCTTGCGTACGCCCGGAAGGTTGCTGACGTGACCTTTTGCACTGATGGTTTCGTTAAGGGTGCTCACAAATTCTTTAGAGCGTTCCTTGCTGCTGAAGGTACTGCCGTCTGCTTCCTGCTGGATTTTGCCGATAGTCTTTTCAATAGTCTTGCGGCCTTCTTCCTGATTGAACATCCCGTGGGATTTGAAGAGGAAAGCGAAGTTTGCGTATGCCTGTGCATCCGCATGACGGAGTGCCATTTCGCGGCCTTCAGCGCGTTCGTCGTAGTCGTTTCCGGTGTATGAGTTGCCGGCCTGACCGTATGACACGAGAACCGGATAACCTTTTTCGTTGTAGATACGACGGATACCGAATTGCTGGAATAACGCAGCAGGATTTTTACCGATGATCTGACGCACAGTTGCGCCGCCGGCTTTACGCGGGTTCGCTTTCAGGTTTCCTTTGTTGGTTATGATTGAGGAAACCCAGCTTTTGAATTTAGGGGAAGCAACAACTGCAACGGCAACTTCATGACGGCCTTCTGCATTGTTTGCTTCAAAGGTCTGCACCGGAATCATGCCTGAAAGCTCTGCACTGGCTGTTGTGAGCGTGCGTTTTTCAATGGCATTGCGGAGCAGGTCTTTTTTCTTTTCTTTAGGAAGAGCTTTGAATTTTTCAGGATCAATGTCGTTTTCATCAAGCATGGAGTCCAGCTTTGCACCGAGAACGGTAACAGCTTTATCCAGAATCTCTTCAAATCTGTTTGTATTGCCAAGGTCATCACGAGTGAATTCCGGCATGGTCGGATCTTCTTTAACGCTTTGCAGTGCTTTTGCACGTACGGTTACGCCAAGGAATTTCATGTATTCTGCCTGTGCTTTGAGGAGGGCTTCCTCAAATGCCATAACGCGGAAGTTAGCCCAGTCCGGATGGTCGGCGGCAACTTTTACGCGGGCTCTGCTTACTGTGTAAAACAATTGGCGATTGTCGTGTCTGCGTTGAAAAGCCGCACCCTTGCCGCTTTCGTTATAGATAGCAATAAGTTCATCAAGTTCAGCACGCGGGTCGACCACCTGCGGTACAGCTGCATCAGCAATGGCTTCTTCAATAGCAATAGCTTGCTGCTCTGTGGCTGGTGCCGGAGCCTCAAGACTTTGTGTGCCTGAAGCAAAGGACAGTGCAGGCAGAAAGAGCAGGGTGACGAGTGCTGTAATGCAGCACTGAACAGAACGTGAAATGTGTTTCTGCATGTAGTTCTCCGGAAGAGGAAATACAGTAAAGAAAAGGGCTGAAGAATCAGCCCGAATGAACAGCTCCGCACAGCGCGGAAAAATGGAGCAACAGTGCGTTATGTACACCGTGTGATGTGCCATTTCAGGCACTGCGCAGAGCTTTTCATCCGTGTAAATAGATCTGTGTATCCGGTGCTAGAAGGTGTCTACCAAGAGACAGTTCCGGAATCACCGCGTTTGATGATCGGAGTTTCGCCTTCCCAGAATGCAAGACCGGTGTTGATGTCGGTAAGAGTGAGCATAAAGAAGTATTCGATCTGATCTGTATCAGAATCGATACGGTGGTTACGCTGAATGATTTTGCCGGAAAGGCTTAAATCAGGAGCAATAATCTGGCCTTTGCGAGCCACAGTTTTCTGGTTTACTTCTTTAGATTTTCTGAGCTTGCGAGCTGCTGCAACCATTGGATCTTCTGCACCGTCAACGCCGATAGCAGTAGTTGTTACAACTTTACCGCTACGCAGAAGCTGAACGCGGATTTTTTTAACAAGCTGGTCTGTGTCGATGTTCTGCATGGTGTCGTTGATAACACGGGAAACAACCATGACGTAGCGACCGCCACCCGGCTTGGAAACAGCACCGGATGCAAGCATTTCATTAACAGCTGTGTTTGCAGCCTGTTCGAAGTCTCTGTAGCCGAGGCCCATAATGCGTGGGTTGGTGTCGTTGTATGGATCAATCATGGTTGCTTCGTTGCGTTTGCCACAACCGGAGGTGAGGGCAATAAGAGCGATAACCATCAGAAGTAATAATTTTTTCATTGTGTGTGCTCCGTCGTAAAAAAATGAATGAATATAGTAAGCTGTAAGAGCTATTTGCCAAGTGGAATAGTCTGTACATACGGCAGGCTGCCTGCCTGTGGCATACGGACATGAACAATAGAATATTTGGTGTCCGGAAGCGCTACTGTCGCCAGTACTGCGCCGTTTGGAGCCTGAATATTCAGTGTGTTATTTTTCGGTTTCGGTACTCGCATCATCTGCACGTTTTTCGGCAGGGAAAGCCAAGAGCGTGTGTCTGCCTGCGTCATTACAGAGGTAAAGAGACCGGTTGCGATACCTGCAAGCTGTCCGCCACTGCGCTGCGCAAGGTATTGAACAAATGTTTTAGTAGCAGTGGAAGCAACAGCTTTGGTGATTGTTGATGTCAGATGTGCTTTGTATTCCGCCTGCATTACCCTGTCAAAGTTACAGAGCTCTTTAGAGGTGTATTTCTTAGAGCCGGATTTTACCTGAATGTAGCGCAGTGCTTCATCGCGGGTTTTCAGACGGGGCATTGCAAAAGAAACCATGGAAACTCCGGCACGTTCTCCAGCAAGGAAGAGTGGAATATCCAGACGTAATTCATCAACCTCCGGTGCGAGGCCATTTTCAAAAATGACCCAGACGGTAGGTTTACGATACTTGCTGGTTTTTCTTCCGCGAGCAAAGTCTCTGGACATGGCGGTGTCCAGCTGAAGGTATGAGTTTTTCGGAACCATCCCCTTCACACGCTTCAACATGGTATTACACTTGTTGTAATCGCTTTTCATTTCGCCGTTTGTGCAAAAGTATAAACCGGAAAGATAGGTTGCATACGGGTTTACAAAATTACCGTACCCTGTCCAGTGGTTTACCTCCGGCATACTTTGGTACACGGATTCTTTTGCAACACTCTGAATGCGCAAAAGGTCAAGAACAGGCGTTTTATCTTTTGCCTTCTTACGCTGGGCAACTTCTTTTCGCTGTTTTGCCTTTTGCTCCTTGGCTTCTTCACGCAGCTCTTTAATTTCTTCTTTGTACTTTTCAACCGCGCGGCGCTGGCGATCCAGCGTACGGTTGAACTCTACGCGTGCTCCATCGTTATCATTAAGCGCGAGCAGAGAAACACCTTTGTACATGTTGATAAGAACCGTGTCGCTTGAACGCGGCTTATAGTTCATGAGTTCCCTGTTAAAGAGAACTTCTCCGAGAACCTTGGATGCAGCGTAAACATCGCTTTCAGTCTCATCATTTTTGACCTCTGCTTCAGATTCATTGAGCAGAGTGTACGCTTCTTGAAAGTTACCCTGACTGAAGCGAACCATGCTCGCATCGAGCAAGAATGGCAGGGCACGGTCATAGTCAGTTTCAAGAACAGAGGAGGCTGTCGCAGTGTCACCCAGATAGTACGGCTTGAGTAACGCACTTTGGTCCTGTTGCTGCATTGTTGCGCAGCCGGACATCAATATTACCGACAGAAGTAATACAAATGAGAATCGGTTCATTTCCCACCCCATTAAAAGTTACAAATCATGGTGTCTGTACAAGATTGACCATGTCTTTTCAATACAGCTGTATTTATTCTGCGTTACTATTTGTTGAGAGATATAGTCAGACTTATTTAAAAGTCAAAAATATCGATTAAAGGCGGGCGGATCATAGAAGAGGGGAGGTTTGCAAAGAGTTAAGGTGAGTGGACACTCGTGGAATAAATACTATGAGTCCAATTCCAGAATGCGTTATAACGGCGGTAATCAAGAATACGAGTACCGGAACGCATTATTGGTGAAAAGACTATAGTGTTTCGTAACAAGTATTGGAGGAAAAATGAAAAAGAACAGAATGATAACGTGTTTGTTAACTGTATGTACAATGTTTTGTTTTGCTTCCGGTGCTGCTGTGGCAAATGCTGCGCCGTGGGATACATATAAAAAGCCTTCAGATGCAGAGGTGCGGAAGCTGTTAACTCCCTTACAATACAAAGTAACACAGGAAGACGGTACGGAAACACCGTTTAAGAATCCGTACTACAAGTTTTATTCTCGTAATGGTATTTATGTTGATTTGCTTTCAGGAGCACCGCTGTTCAGCACAACAGATCAATATGATTCCGGTTCTGGCTGGCCTGCATTCACAAAGCCTATCGATTCGAAGTACCTGACTCTGCATAAAAAGTTCTCTTTCTTTGGTGAAGCCTACGAGGTGCGGAGCAAAACTTCTGACTCGCATCTTGGTGATCGGTTTACTGACGGCCCGCCGCCAAGTCATCTGCGTTACTGCATTAACTCCGCAGCGCTCCGGTTTATTCCTATGGAAGATATGAAGAAGGATGGCTACGGCGAGTATCTGCACCTGTTTAAAAAGAAATAGCATATAAGAAAGACTCCGAATCCGGAGTCTTTTTTTTGTGTTCTGTTGCCTTCGGCGAGGGGAGCGCTGCCCCTCCACCCCGTGAGCAATTTGTGTAAGAGTTTTTTTGAGTTTTTTGTCTCCGACGGGCAGGGGAAATGATTCCCCCTGCACCCCCCGTTAGGGCTTACGAAAAGTTTTACGAAAAACAGCCGCTGTCCTTCGATGAAGCCAAAACCTACATCAACGACTTTTTTCACTTCGCATATCGCCAGTCGAGAGGGGCTCCCTCTCGCGGGGTGGAGGGGCAGAGCCCTCCTCGCCGAAGGCAAAAAAAAAGGGGGATGCTGTTTCCAGCACCCCCTTTCATTAGGCTTTTAGTTTCTGAGTAGGTTTAATTAGAAGCTGTAAACGGCGAGGATACCAGCTTTGAATACGTTGTCTACGCTTGAGTTAGCGTTTTCGCTGTCGAAGTCAGTGAAAGCGTAAGCGAGGTCTGCAACGAGATCGAGGTTGTCGTACATGCTGTAAGTAGTAACGAAGTCGATTTCAACAGCGCTGTCGTCTTCGCTCCAGTTTTCGATGCTGAGATCGTTGTTGGAGTCGTCGTTAGTACCGCGGATGTAAGCTACGCGAGCAATGTGGGACACTTTGTTGATGAAGGAGATTTCATCAGCTTCGAGTGCGATACCCCATTTGCCAAGTGCGTTACCGAATACTGCGTCAGACATAGGGCCTACTGCACCTTCACCAACGAGAGTGGTTACAGCGTAGTCGCCGCCGTTGTCGAGAACAGTCATACGGCCTTCGCCATCGCTGTCGTTACCGGAACCGTACCAAGCTTTAATTGCAGGTACGCAGTATTCAGTGGTGTAAGCTGCTTTACCTGCAACGAGGAAGCCGCCGTCTTTACCGGAAGATTTACCGTAAACGCCGTCGAAGGAAAGAACGAGGTTTGCGATAGGAGTTGCTTCTACAGCAACACCGTACCACTGTGTGTCACGGTTGAATTTGTCGTTAACACCGTCATTATCTTTATCAGAGAATGTTGTAGCGTTTTCACCGGTTGCAGCCCACATAGCGTATGGGGAAATAGTGATGGTGTCGAAGTTAGCAGCAACTACGAGACCGTAAACGTCAACAGAAGATTCTGGTTTGTCGTAACCGTCTGCGTCATGCTGGTCGTAAGGACGGCCGTAGAATGCAGTGAAGTCGAAGTTGGAGTAAGAGGTAGAAGCAACGATAGCACCGAGGTCGTCGTTGAGTACTACGTTACCAGCGATAGCACCTGGAAGTGCGAAGCCCTGGATACCAGCACGTACTTTAATAGCAGTGTTAGGTACGAGGAAGTCGAGGTAAGCACGACGGGTCTGAATGTTTACACCGTCAGCGCCGAGGTCACCACCGGAGCCGTTACCGATTTTGTTGCCGTTATGGCCCCAAGTGTTGTTAATTTCGAAGAATACGGTACCGGAGAGAGCTTCAGATGCGATGATGTCGATCTGAGTACGGAAACGCTGTTTGAAGTCGGTTTTTTTACCGTCGTTGTCAACGTTAAGGTAGTCGTAGCCTACCCACATGTTACCGGAAGCTTTGATTTCAGCAGCAGAAGCGTTGAGCGCTGCGCCGAATACCATGCACAAAGCAAGTGCAAGAGTAATAATACGTTTCATGATAATTCCTTCTTGAATTCACAAAGACTCTAAACTAAAAGCCGTTCAAAATTTTATACCGAGAGTTTCAAAAAATACTCACCGTACCAAAGCGACATGGGGGCTAATCCTTGTCGTACTCTTTAGAGAGTGAGTTTTTAGAAAATTGCGTTTATATATAGGCTAAAGAAAAAATACTGCATTCAATATATACTGTATTGAGCAAGTATTAATCGATCAACAAAGTTGTATTGCAGTAGTGAAAGAATCACTGTGCAAAACAAAACGCTTTCTCGTTGTTGAAAACTTTTTATAAAACAAGAGATAAATGCACATCCTCTGAAATATGGAATTATCATCTGTTGGAAATTATGCACTTAGGGCAGGTAATAAGGCGTACGCTTCTACGTGAAAATATGTATAGGAATTATGTGCTGTTTTATGCACAATAACGTAGCGTATTTGGCTAACATGTTGAAATATAAAAGGTGTATAGTACCAAAAATCATGTACGCGGCTACAAAAATTCTAGAGACTTGATCTAGGACGAATAGAAATAAATCGTAATAATAGTGGGACTATAGGCGACATGCGTTTCAATATGAAAAAGCCCCTGCAGTGGCGTGCAGGGGCTTTTTTTATGCATGATGAGAGCCGGAATAGCTGGCTCAAATTACCTTATCAGTCTTGTTGGAAATATTGATGGGGGTACTGTTTTCTATGAGGTCTATTAGTCAGGGGCTATCGCAAGTGCTCCGACCCAGTCCTGAGGTGCGCCTTCCGGTGTAGTACTTTTTTGTAATGCTATTGAACGTCGTGCGGTAAATCCTGCTGCTGCAAGATCCTTATCGAGTGCTTCGCATGTTTTGTTTGTAAAGCACCTTCCATGAGCGTCCACGGAATCTTCTTTGCCGTATTTGAATGAGCAATACAGCGTGCCGCAAGGTTTCAGGGATTTTCGAAAGGCTGCCAGCACATCATGAAGTTCTTCATGCGGGACATGCAGCAGTGATGCATTTGCCCAGATGCCATCATAGATAGGGCGTGGAGTGTACTCCTGAAAGCGTAAGCATTTGACATTCAGTCCGGTGAGTTGGCCGGCAAGACGAGCCATTTCGTCAGATCCGTCAAAGGCGTCCACTTTATACCCGTTCTTTAAGAAGTACAGGGCATCTCTACCTGAGCCGCATCCCGCATCCAGAATAAAGCCGTTTTGAGGCAGGGTACGCAAAAATTTTTCGTACTGCTCAGTCATGCTTATCGGCAAAGTCTTTTCAGCATATTCCACGGCATTTTCATTATAGTATTGCATAACACCACTCGCTTGACATGTGTTACAAAAAACTCGTTCTTTTTCTGCCTAACGCATAAAAAAGTGAAAGTATATTGGTTTGTTATTCTGTGTGTCGGTTATGTTTGCGGAACAAGTTTTCCTTCAGTGTTAACCACAACAAAATTACTGCACATGTCTTCGCCTTTTTGGTCGACGGCATCGTTTGTGTTGCGCGTAGAGCATTTAGGGCAGGTTACGGTGTGTTCAATTCTACTTTGTATGCGAATCGGGCTGAAGTGGACTTGCGAATTACATTCTGAACAGGTGAATGTGTACGCCCGTGCATTGTTTACATCCTCAATGGGTTCGCTTCGGATCAGGATGTGTCTGTTTTCAAGGTCGTTCGGAAACTTTCGGCGGTAGCGGTTGCCGACGCTGTTTGCTAGTTCGTCGACGATGCTGTTGCTGTTGAGGGACTCGCAGTGCGGGCAGAGTACGCTGTGCACGGCATAGTTTTCGATATTCTTAGAGGTAAATGAAACGGTAGATTCACAGTTGGAGCAGGGAAATGTCGTCAGCATATGTATTTCTCCGTGTGGTGATTACGTTCACTGTAAAGAGCCAAAGGAAGAAGGCTCAGTTTGATAGTACGTAAAGAGTGCGGTGCTTGTACAGATGAAACTTGCTGTCGATGTTATGAAATTTCTATTGAGATAATAATTCGCTGTTTGTTGTGTTAGTCCAACATTCGGCGTAAAGGACTGTCAAAGGCAGGGTGTGCGAAGTGTGACGTTGGCGGGAATTTGTATGTTGGCAGTAAGTTACTGTGTAGATAAGTACACAATTTTTAGGAGTGAGCTAACCGTGCTGCCTGTTTTAATACAATCCCTGCATTAACTTCTATAGCAGAGCATATGCCGTAGAGTTGTTCTGGAGTGGCTGCATGATCACCTGAAAAAATTGACGTTATTTCATGGGCAGGAATGTTTGAAGCAAGTGAAATTTCCGGTACGGATAGATCACTGTCCTTTGCAAAGTTTTTGAGCAGAGTTCCTACGGTTCTATTGTAGCTTGATACGACAGGAGGAACGGAAGGAGATGTCAGCAGTTTTTCGAATGGAATCTCCAATGCTTTTGCATACCGGAGCATGTCTCCGAATGTAGTCTTTTCCCCGCCGAATTCTTTACTGATCCAACGTGAGACTGTGTCTCTACCGACACCGAAAAGGTTGCCGATTTCCTGCATGGTTTTTCCCTGCGCACGTAGAGTGAGGATCTTGGCCATAATGACGGCCCATGCCTGTGCGTTTTCAGGGTCATATTTTCCTGTGCTTTTTGCAGTTGTTCTTTTTGTATTCTGTTGTCTGAGCATTGGGCTTGACTTTTTTTGTTGTGTTGACGCATCATAAATGCATAAACTGTGTAATAAAGTGTTTGTGCTGTTTTTAAATATTCTTTTTGGTAAAAAAGGTGATATCACACTGTAAAGAGTAGTGTCAAAATGCTTTAATAATCTATTGCTATGTAAAATAAATTAAATAAATAAAAAAACATTGTTGAATTCAATCAAAAAACTTCATTAATTGCATTTATGCAGTTCTTAGTCTTTTAAAATCAAAAAATTACTTTAAAGTTTCATTTATTATTTTGCAATTGACATGCTGTGAAGGTGTTATGATCAATGCTTTCAAAAAAGCAATAAATATTTTTTATTAATTATATATGAATAGGGTAAGTGTAGAGTTATCATTTTGTAATTCAAATATATTTAGAGAGAAGAATTGTACTAAGGTTACTTTACATTACATGGTATGATTTTGTGGCATTATGTAATGTATGATGCAAAAAGCTTTGTGTGTACGCATGAAGTAAGAGTTTATATACTATAGGAGAGTAAGGATGTTGTTATGTCCTGTTTGCGGAGCAAAAACGCATGTTCCGCGCTCAAATGTTTCTGATGATAATTGTATTGTCAGGCAGCGTGTCTGCAAACAATGCGGGCATAAAGAAGTTTCGGTTGAGGTGTACCTTTCTTCTATGCGTAAAGGGTTTAATTTTCTTGCTCAGAAGCAGGAAGGTGATCCTCACGGTATTCAAAGATAGTTATCTTTTATGCGGATACAGTTGTATACACATGGCAATACCTATAGTGATGTGATAGCTAGTGCTCATCGATAGTTGTTTGCTTATATTGAAACTACGCCTTTGATATAAGTTGTTCTATTTTTAGTAAAGGAATTATAATGAGCGCACAAGAAACTATTAATGTTATTGCCGCCGGGTTGGGACTTGGTATTAAGGCATACGAAAGCGCACGCCGCATTGAAGAGGCTGGCTACACTGTACCTAATCTGCACGAATTCGAAGCCCGCATAATAGAGCTGCAACGATTGCCCCGAAAGACTGTTTTTTCATCTGGGAATGGAGGTGCTCCTGCTTCTGACCAGCTTGATTATACTGGCCATGCATAATTTATCAAAAGAGCTGTTGTGGAACGGCTCTTTTTTTTGTCCTACTATTTCTGTTTGTTCATTCCATTTATAAACCAAAGTGAAGGTGCGTTTCGTGTGACAGATATAGTATATCCCATGGCTGTATCTAGTTTTTTCTTGACTTGCTGTGGATATTCTTGTTGTTGGGTGTGTACTATTTTTTGTGCGGGGACAAAAGGTAGCATCGTTATGTGTAGTTATTTTGCGAAATGTAACAATAATTACACACAATGCTCAGGGGGGATGCTTTTACATCGTTATAGAATGATAAAAAAAGGTGTTCAATAGTGCATTTTACTTTGACTACTGTATTGAAAAAAACTCCTATTTGCGTGGCAATGCTACTGATAGCAGCATCATATGTGCATGCAAGTGACACTCTACAAGAAGAGTGTGGTCTTTCTGAACGGTTTGTTTCTTCACTGCAAAAACAGCATGCAGGCGACTTGGCACGCCTTGCCCGTCTGCGTAGTAAAGTTGCCAATTTAGGTATTCAGCGTTTTCCGGGGGCAATTCATTCTTTAAAAGATTTTGCGATTAAGTTGCCTCTTGGCAGTACAGTGATCCCGTTTGCAAACACAGCCGCAGGAATAACCTTTGACGGACTCAACGCAAACTGTGGTGCGATGGGCGTTTCCCTATACGATATTGATTATGGCGAAGCTGTGGTAGCAGTTGTGCCTGAAGAGAAGGAAGCTGTTCAATGGGAGCGCTTTCTTGTTTCAACAGTTCGTTCACCGGAAGATATTCTTTTTCGAGAGCCGGACGGTGTTATTTATTACGATCATAAACGTAATGAGCTTGTGGCTGTTTACCATCAGTATCAGGCCTTTTCCGGTTTGCATATTGTAGGGCGCGCCTCTGTTTCAGGTATTCCGTGTGCTACGAAGCAACGGCCAGAGAGTTTTGTTCCGCCTGTTAAAGCGTGTAATTGTGATATGAAAAATCACAGCCATGCTTCTGTAAAATCGGAAACAGAGATTGGTTCCGGTCTTTCTGTCGAATCCGATATGCCTAAGAATTCTGTACACCTGATCGCATCGGCAGGGACCGCTTCTGCAAACGCCCATAGCAGATGCGTTCAGCCCCGAAGTGGAGGACTGGCAGAGATCATCAGGCTGTATTCAATGTTACGGACGCTTAATCCTGCACATCGCGATCCTTCAAACACCTATACGAAGGCATACAGCATTAACAGTTATGGTGTGAAAGATGCCTACATCGTCTGGAATAAGCAAAAAGAAGGCGGAGTCTTGTTAGGTGACGGTACCGTTGTTGTGCCGCCAAGATATTGCAGCCTTTATGTAGACACCTTCGGATACGTGGTTACAGATGATCATGGTGTAGGGGTGCTGGATTTTGCTGGTAAAACTATTCTGCCATGCAAGTACACCTTGTTTACCCTTAAAGATAACGGGTTGCTAAAAGTAGGGCAGCAAGCTGCGTCCAGTTCGTCTATTCAGTACGGTCTTTATGATTTACAAAAACGAGAATGGGTAGAACCCATAAAGATGTAAAAAAAGGGAGCTTCGGCTCCCTTTTTTTATTGTTAGCACAAGGTTGCCTTCGGCGAGGGGGGCGCTGCCCCTCCACCCCGCGAGAGGGAGCCCCTCTCGACTGGCGATATGTGATGAGTGTTGTAGGCTTTGATGCGGTGTCCGGCTTTGTCGAAGTGGAGTCGTCTATTTTTCGTGAAACCTTTCGTAAGCCCTAATGGGGGGTGCAGGGGGAATCATTTCCCCTGCCCGTCGGAGACAAGAATCGTAAAAAAGACTTGTTACAAAAGTGAGCCCCCAATCGGGGGCTCAGAACAACGCTAAGGTTTGAGAGGTAGCTCTTCGATCTGAACTTGGTTAGGATCGAATTTCTGTGAACCTTGCGGTTGGAAAGCATAGATTTTGTACGGCTTTGCGGGGCTATCCGGTGAAGTTACTGTTCCATTGCAGTAGAAGCAGTAATTTGTACCGTTTACAAGCTGTGTTGCCACAGAGAGTGGCTGATATTGAACGCCAACTCCCAGCACTTGCTGGAGCTTAGAGCACTCACCATTTGTACATGGTCTAAATTGTGTCCATTGGCCTGTCATAGTGTATCTCCTATTGTTGAAAGTTCAATAGTCACATTTAGTCTTTAATGAGACGCTGTATTATATATAGACTCATATATTCGTAAGTGAATGATAACTTGCAGTGCTAGTGCGTGTTGTTTGCTATTTTATTGAAGTTATTTACTGTTGTTGCTTAAATTTATTATTTCTCTTTTATGCAGGAGCGTTACATGTACTGGATTATCGCGGTAGTTGTGGTTGTTGCGTTAGTTTTCAACAGTTGGTGGCGTAGGAGCATTGCTCGTAACTACAGAGAATTGATTGCTGAGATAACAGAAAAGCGTGCGGGGCAAGTGCAGGATGTGACGGTTGCTCCCCGTAAGCGGAAAAAGTATCCGAATGCTCGTGATAGAGAGGCGCAGGAGACGGTTTTGTGGGAAACGGACGAAGGATTCCCTATGGATTTTTCCTATACAAAGAAGCGTGAGAAGCCGGAGGCTGTTAAGTTTACGCTGAAATCTGTTGTTCAGGATGCCAGTGGAAATGTGTACCTGCAGGGAACTGGAAGGAAAGAGAAAGAAGAACGGGCAATTGACGTTACTACGGTTGCATCGAACGTAACGTTGCCTATGTATAAAGTATTACCGCTTACAGAAGTTTTGGAAACAGTCTGCGGTGTTCGTTTACACTTTTAAGATGAATTGTTAGCCGGTTAGCGTGCTGGTTGTTTGTAAGAGAAAATCCGCTTCTACATGTGTAGAAGCGGATTTTTTTTATGCACGCAAGAACAGAGCACCGTGTCCGCAATTGAGCAGAGGAGACGGTGCTTATTCACAAAAAAATAGTCGGGATGTGAGACCCCGTTACTGAATGTACTGAGACGTACTTAAAAGAAAGAGAAAGGTTACAAACAGAGTAAATGACAATACATAGTTGCTGAGCAGTAATAAAAATCTATTTAGCATGTTCACCTCGCGTGAGACCTTAATGATTCATGGGCAAAAGTTCAATATTAGATTGAGAAGAAACAAAATTTCCTTTGCTGGGTGCGTGGGGCTGTCCATTTACGACGTGGGAAGGGTCATGCAATGGTTCCAGCGGTACGTAGCACGCCTTACTGAAAGGCTATCGATGAGGTATTCTTGCTGCTTAGATGAAACTTTTTGTAGCTAAGTAGCGAGGATGTGCTGCGTATGGGAAAGAAACGATATCGCAAGATTTCTGTATGCATTTGGAACGACGCAAAGTTTTTAGCTCTGTCACATCAGGCAAAACTGGTGCTGTTTTTTATGCTTACGCATCAGGATTTGACCCAGCTGGGGGCGTTGCGTGCCACGGTTCCCGGTCTGGCCTGTGAACTTGGAATGGAGCTGGAAGCGTTCACGAAAGCCTTTGAGGAGGTGTTGCGGCAAGGCATTGTTGAATATGACCGGAAGTTGCTGTTCTGGTTCCCGAATTTTTTAAAGCATAACCTTCCGGAAAGCCCCAATGTCGTAAAAAGCTGGCATTACGGCTATTGCCAGTTGCCGGAAAGTCCGTTGCGAACCGTTATTTTGCTGGGAGTAAAGGAGTTGGTGGCAACCATGACAAGGGGATTTCAGGAAGCCTTCACCGTCACCTTTGCTGAAGAGCTTGCGGCTGCTTTGCCTAATCAGAAAACAGGAAACAGAGAGCAGGGAACAGAAGAAGAAATGGAGAGCGGAACTGCAAAGGCAGATGACGGGTGTCGGGATTTAGAACATGTGCAGTGTTATCAGGAAGGCATCCCTGTGGCAGGGATGCCGGCACATTCTTCCTTGCCCGCCGACGATAAAAATACAGTAAAAAATACTCAGAGGCGCACCCCGTGTCCGTATGCTCAAATCCAACAGGCATATAATCGTATTTGCACGAAGCTCCCTAAATGCAGGGAGGTGACGGCACAGCGGAAAGTTCGACTAAAATCTTTATGGAACTCTGGTTTAGACCGCAAAAATCTGGCATGGTGGGAAAACTATTTTTCTCTGGTTCACCAAAGCACGTTTTTAGCGGGTGAGAATGACAGGGGATGGACAGCGAATTTTGACTGGATTGTTCTTCCTGCAAACATGGTGAAGATTGAAGAAGGGCTTTATCTGCCGAAGCCGGAACTGGCGAAAAAGGTATCGGCTTCAGCAGGAATTAGCGCATCGAACCGCGCTGTATACGACGCAATGATGCAGCGGGGGTAAGTGTATGGATTGGAATTGTATTGAAGAACGTGACGAGTTTTTGAAACGTTTTTTGGGGCTGTGCCAGCTGTTTAACGTTGCTGCGGAAGAGCTTACAACTAAAATCTATTTTCGAGCGCTGAGAAAGTACACGCTAGCCGAGGTTGTACAAGGTTTTGATGATGCAATCAGGCGGTGTCGCTTTTTTCCTAAGCCTGTTGAACTGGATGAATTGATAGGGGGCAGCCCTGACGATGTAGGGGAAGTGGAAGCATCGAAGGTGCTGGAAGCAGTGAAAAAAGTGGGGGCGTGGAAGTCTGTTGTGTTTGATGATGCTGTTACAGCAGCGGTTGTAGAACATGGCTTCGGCGGCTGGGTAAAATTGTGCAGCAATGTGTCTGCTGACGACGAAATGTGGTTTAGAAAAGATTTTTGCAGAATGTATGGAAGCTTTTCGCGTCGGGGGGTGTCCTATGCAGGGACACTGGCGGGGCGCGCAGCCATTGCTAATGAGGCGCATTTTCATAGCCACGAAGAAGGGGTGGCGCTTGTTGGAAATGCTGCACAGGCAAAGGCATTGCTTGCGGCAGGCAACGCAGAGCAGAAGAAACCGATTGTTACGCTGGCAGCTTGTGTCGGCGGGAAACTTGCTGTGGAGGCACACAATGGCTAGTACCTATATTCCTCAACATTTTAGTATCGACGAGCTGTTGCCGCCGCCTGCTTTACTTCCTGCACCGTTTGTTTCTGCCTATCATTCGGATAAAAACGCGCTGTTTCGACTGTTTGATTATCGTGTTCTTGTGACACTGGATAGAATGCGTGAACGTTACGGCTCCTGCGTTATCAATAATTGGCATCGTTTTACTGAGGCAGAATGGAAAGAGGGCGCAGCACACATGTTTCGTTTTTCCGGATGGCGGCCTGTTGATTGCTGTGAAGGCGCTGCGTTGTCGGAACACAAGTTGTTTCGTGCTATGGACTGCAAGTTCAGTAAAACAACGCCGGATGAAATTTGGGATGAAATGCTTGAAAATGCCAATGCGCCTCAGTTTGAGTATATGCAGCGTATTGAAGCATTCGGCGGTATGTCATGGTTCCATTTTGATATCGGGCAGCATGCGCGGTACGGGAAATCCATCTATGTCATAAGCAATCGCGGAGATCGAGCCGGATTGCCGCGTCAGATTGAACGAATATAATTTTGAATACAATATCACTGTAGGCGGATGTTCTGCCCGGTGAGATAACGACAGAAAAAGCCCCCGTTACAGTATGTTTCGGGGGCTTTGGTTAGTTGTTACACTATTTTTTCTTCAAGAATGGTGAAGCACAGCGTTGCCTCGGGGCGTGTGAATGTTTTTGTGCAGCTCAGCCCCAGCTTTGTTACCGGCGGTACTCTGAGCAGCACTTCGCGCGTTGTTCTTTGGTCGTTGATGCATACGTGAACGCGCAGGGTTACTTCGAACGTTGCCTCGTGATCCGGATTAAGAAGATAGGCGATCCTGCCTGTTTTGTGTGCGCCGCATTGTCCTTCATAGCGCAGGAAGCATAGATGAGCGCACAGTCGTTCTTCTTGCGGCAGCTCTTTGAATTTCTTGGTACGTTCGGCACACAGGGCGTAATCCACCTCTGTAAGCCGTATGTGACTTCCGAAATCTTGAGCTATCAGGTCAAAAACTTCTTGTGGAGTAAGGTTTTCCATATGATTTCCTGCATGAGTGCCTAAGGTTGCATAAAATTACTGTGTGTCTTGTTATCGTAGCCCAGAAAAGGTGTTGGCGGTATTGTTTTGTGCAGGAACCTGTTGTTCCGTGACTGGAGAAAAATGATGAACTGGACTATAGTAGTCATAACAAACTGGTTTATAAGCGCGATCTGCGCCGGATATACTTTTTTACGGAGACAGTAATGATCAAAACTCTTGAGTTGAACAACGTCGGGCCTTCTGAGCATCTGGAAATAGAGTTCGGAGACAGGCTCACCGTTTTTACGGGCGACAATGGCTTGGGAAAGAGTTTTGTTCTGGATGTGGCATGGTGGATGCTCACCAAAGAATGGGCGGGCGAAATGGCTATGCCGGAGTCTCTTATTACTGCTTCCTACAACAACATTGATCAGCCTGAACCTGCAATTTTGGGACAGTTTGATTCCATCAACAAAGATGCTGTGATCCAGCAGTACGTTTTTCAGCGCCTCGGGCAGGTGTGGAGCTGTAACTCGAACAAAGATACCCCGATTATTGAAGGCAATTCTCCGAGCAGTGCTATTGTATTGTACATGAAGTATGACGGCACAGTTGCCATGTATGATCCGGTAAAGGCACAGGCGGATGAATTTGCCAGAGCCTTGGTGCAGGAGCGTTCGCGTCATTATGAGAATGTAAGTATCTCGTTTACGCAGCAGACAACCAGAATCTATTCACAGGCAGAGCTTTGGAACGGCGTGCAGAAGCGCCGTCGGCAGGAATTTAACGGACTGATTGCCGACTGGGGGGACTGGCAGCGTGAAGGCAGCTTTGCATATGAATGTTTAAAGAACGGTGTGCGTCATCTTTCTCCAAAGGGTGAGCCGTTCTCTATCGGCAGTCTGCGTAGAGTAAAGGCTGATGACAGCCGTAAATTCCCGACCATAAAATCTGAGTTCGGCAAAGAAACTCCGTTGATCTATGCTTCTGCCGGAATCCGTAAAATTTTATCGCTGTTGTATGCCATGACATGGGCATGGAATGAGCACATTGAGTTGTGTCAAAAGTACAAAATGACTCCGGCTACAAAGATTGTGCTCATGGTGGATGAGGTGGAATCTCACCTGCACCCGCAATGGCAGCGGAGTATTTTGAAGTCGCTTGAGTCTGTTATGGGGGATTTGCTTACGGACTATGACGTGTCTACACAGCTTATCTGTACGACTCATTCCCCGCTTGTTCTTGCGTCGCTTGATCCGTTGTTTGATGAAGCACAGGATGCTTTGTACTCTTTCGATATGAACAAGGAAAAGTGTGAGATAGAGCTGAAAAAAGAAGAATGGGTACGCCGTGGATCATCCGCAGCTTGGTTGACCAGCCCTGTATTCGGGTTGGAGACCGATTCTTCGGAACAGCGGGAAGAAGCTATTAAAGAAGCACGGCTTGCAGTGCGCAACAGGGTGAGTGAGGAAGAGGCGCGTAAGGTGCATAAAAAGCTGGTTGCTGCCTTGCATCAGGCAGATCCGTTCTGGTCGTTTTGGCTGACCCGTGCTGAGAAACGAGGCTGGAATTTATGATTCCAGTGACTCTTGCTCCGGAACCGGCCAACTTTGATAAACGGGTTCGGCAACCGGGGAGACGGTTTTTAGAACGGCACCGCGTAAAACAGGGCGATCCTCCTCCTGCAAATTTTTCGTGGCGACGGTACTGGAGCAGGGCTATTCCTATGCTGCATGCCAGTTATCACGATATCTGCGCGTATCTTGCTGTTTATTTAAATCCTGATGTTGACGGTTCCGGAAACCGTGAAGGCAGTGTGGAGCATTTTGTCCCGAAGGCGCAGGATGCATGGCTTGCCTATGAGTGGGATAATTATCTGCTTGCCGACAGGCGGGTTAATTCCACACGCGGACAGGAAAAATTGACCTGCCCTTATGATCTGGACTTTTATCCTTTTGAACTGATGCTGGATACCGGCATGATTGCGGTTTCTGAAGATCTGACTTTTGAGCAGGAAGATGAAGCGTACGAAATTTTGGATGCATTGAGTCTGGATAAAGAAATTTATGACATTGAACGGGCGGAGTATTACGCGCGTTACAGTGACCGCAGTCGGGAAGATGCTTTGACGAATGCAGAGATCGCTCGCTATGCCCCGTTCATCTGGTACGAGATTCAGCGGCAGGGGCTTGTTATCGATGAAGAGCAGAGTGGGTAACCGACTGTTTAATAGAAAATGATGATATAAAGAAAGCGCTCTGTTGCCAGAGCGCTTTTACAATGGAGCCTCTACATTACAGGCACAAGTTTGCTTCGTTGTTCCATCGGGATGGATTCAATGTTTACAAAGCTTACTTGTTGCTCTTTTTTGTTTCCTTCAACTTGTTTCACTACTGTTGCGTACGTATCGTTGTATGCTTTAGGTAGTTTCCACATGGCTCCGGTAAGCGGGTCGACTATAAGCACACCGATCAACCCGCCGGCTAAAAAGAAGGCGTTACCAAAGTACCAGCTGTCTATGCTGGCCGTGAGCATGGTTTCTTTTACCTTTCCGTCGGCGTAGGTCCATTTTACTCTGTATTTTGCTTTTGAGAAGTAACCGTTGTCTGCTTTTAATGTAACGGTGGTAGGTGGAATACCCTGATAAACAACTTTGCCATCTGCATCAGTGATGACAAAGCTGACGTTGTTTGTTGTGCTGGTGAAATTGACTGGGTATTCGCTTTCGCTGACAATAGATGCACAACCTGTAAGTGCGACAATAAGAAGTGCTGTGATGCACAAACGAGCATAGGAAAACATTTTTCCTCCTGTAATCCTTCATCATAATGCGTAGTGTGTCTGAAAATATGCACAATATCATAAGCAATAGAGGGGGTATTGCATCATGAATAGGTATGTTGTGCAGTGTCTATTCCGTGTCTGTGTTGATGAAGAATAATAACCATATGTCTGGTTAAGGAGACGTAAACAGTTTTAGAAAAAGTAAATGTATTTTCGATGTGTTATGCAGTGTTTTGTGTGAACGTTGTTCATTGTGTTAAAATATTACAATAAAACTTTAGAGTGTGTTGTAACGGCTAAAGTGTAAATACAACAAAAGCCCCGCAGTTGAAAAATTCCAACTGCGGGGCTTTTGTTTGCATTGTATGGCTATGACAGTATTTTTCGTGCAAGAGTCTTTTGGATTCCCACAATATCGCAGCCTTTTGCGAGTTCTTTTTTAATAGGCTCTTTGCGGCCGGAAACCCAAAGGCTGAGCTCAGAATCCATATCGAAATGTCCCGCTGTTTCAACTGAGAATGTGCTGATGGATTTGTACGGGATGGTCAGGTAGCTGACTTTTTTACCAGTCATCCCCTGTTTATCTATAAGAATGAGGCGGGCGTTTGTGAAAACGTACATGTCGCGCACTACTTTAAAAGCGCGTTCAATGACTTCGCCGTCAAACATAATAGGTTCAATTTTTTTAGTAATTTTGTGTGCTTCTACTTCAGAGGCGTTGCCGAGGATGGCGTCAAAGAGTCCCATGGTTTTCTCCTGAATGTCTATTCAATAGCGAGGACGGGTTATAGGATAAAAAGTATTTTGTGTGAATAGTCAAATTGGAGAAAAGTAGTGTTTTCTTATTGATAGCAGAATCGAGCCTAGCGCTGGGCTTTTGATTGTATCAAACAGGCAAGATGATTTTTGAAGATGCAGTGTACTTGTTGCTTAGTTATTCAGCAAAATAACAAAGAAGAGTGAAGCTATTTTTTTGCTGTATCGATTGCGCAGAATATTGTGTTGAGTATGTACAAAGTGAACGTTCCATATCATGTGTGTGTATTTGAAATCAGGATTTTGTTACTTGTAAACGTATAGCCGAGTTGATGCGGCTTAGCGACGGCACAGCGCATTTTTCGCGTGTGCCTGATTAAACAAGTAAAGGGGTAAGTCTATGAACGTACATGCAGAGGAAACAATCAAACTTATTTCTGTCGGGCTTCGTCTCGGCATGAAAGCATACGAGTCCGCAGTGCGGCTTACTGCTGCCGGATACGTGGTTCCCGGGTTTGATGATTTCCAGCGGCAGACTGCGAACATCAGTGATGATGTTGTTCGCAGAGAACGAAAGAAATCCGTACATCAGGTTGTAGGGCACGCATAGTTTTGATGGTGCACGGACAGGATGGTTACTGACTGTGCATTGTAGCTATGTGTGTATGTTCTGATTCACCGGTGGGCGTGGAATCCGGTGGATGCGGTTGATCAATCGAAAGCGGTACGTGTTTGAAAGGGGCGCTTTTCAAAAAACAGTATCGGGCGTGACGGTTGATTGATAGTGCAGGAACACAGCAGCCCTGTGTTCCTGTCGTCGCAGAAATGGTTGATGAACGTAAGTAGAGGTACGTATGCAGATTCAAAATGATGCGCTGCCACCGACAGCACAGGAAATTGCAGAAGTTATCGGTGTAGAAAAGACGTTGGAACTAGTGAAAGGGAAACGGGAAACGGGATGCCGGAGTCTCTATGTTCCAAGGCCGGATAATATGCACTCTTCGCATTGGTTGGTAAAAACCATTGGTGAGCAGGCTGCGTATAAGCTTGCCCGTGAGTATGCAGGAGAGCCGTTGACGATTCCACGGTGCTCAAGCCTAATTAAACTGGAGCGTAATAAGAAGATTATTGCAATGCGCCAGAAGGGGCTTCGGTATCAAGATATTGCGGAGGCTCTTGGAATGACTGTTTCTGCAGTAAAGATGGTATACAGCCGTTGGATGCATTCTCAGCGTGCTGTTATGTCTGATGGATATTATACCTCAGGTAATGCATAAGAATTGATTGTATAAAATGTGTAGGAGGTCACAAACTGCATTGGATGTGTTTTGCATTGCTATGTAGTTACTGCCTATACACAGGTGATGAAAGGCTATGGACATGCTTTGTGTGTCTGTAGCCTTTTTTATTAACGACTGCTTGTGCTGAGGTAACAGAAGTATGGAAAAAGATATGATGACTCAAGATGTACAGAGTCAAAGCAGTGGGCAGACAGTGTCTGTTTCAGATGTGCATGCGCATGTGCTTACAGCTGTGAAAGAAGCGTTTCCTGAATTGGTAACGGTTGAAGATTACACAGAGCTTCCAGACAGCGGCGATTTTCCGTGTCCGGTTCCGGCTTTTTTGCTGACTATGCCGTCGTTCGCACATAGTGCTGATACTGGTGCGGAGCGTCTTCTTGTAACGTTAGATTTTGAGGCGCGGGTGTTTGGTGGTTCTACAGGCGAAGGGAAAGAGCGAGCCATTCGTGATCTTGTCGCAAAGCTTGCGTTATTTATTGATGGCAACAGGTTTGGTCTTTCAATGCAGGGGGCACGGTTTGTAAAAGCATGCGTTGATACCGCGTTCCCTAAGTTCGCGTCATTATCTCCCTGGTTGCTGACATTTCAGGTTTCTATCTGCATTAGATCAGATGGCGAAGAGTTTGTTACGCCGGATACGGTGTTTCTTTCTATGGCGCCGGAGATCGGTTTGAAGCATCTGGATAAGTACACAAAAGTGTACCCTGTGGAGGAATAATGAGTTTTCAGATTGCAGAGATGAACAGGCAGCTGAATTGCCTTGCCCGTGTCGGAACGGTTCATTCTGTTGACTACACCACGAACACTGCTCGGGTTGAGTTCGGCTCAGTTGTTACTGATTATTTGCCGTGGCTTACAACACGGGCAGCGGGAAACCGTACCTATGATTCTTTGGAAGTGGGGGAGCAGGTTTTTGTGATCACTCCTCCGGGGCAGATCTGCGGTATTATCGTTGGGGTGCTGAATCAGGCTAAGTATCCGGCACCGGAGCATAGTCCGAATGTTCAGAAGACTGTTTATAAAGATGGTTCTTTTGTACAGTACGACAGGGCGGCGCATGTGTTAACTGCTGACATCAAAGGAGATGTCTCTGTGATTGCGGCAGGTGATATTCAAGCAGAAGCCGGAAAAAATATTTCTGCCTCTGCGGGGAGTGCCGTGGAGGTGACCGCAGGGTCATCAGTAACAATTACAGCAGGTACTATTGTTCTGAACGGACAAACGACAATTAACGGTACCTTGTCTCAAGGTGGCGGCAGTAATGGGGGCAACGCCCGCTTTAATGGTTCATTGCACGCAACTGATTCAATTACGACGGATAATGATGTCGTGGCTCGAGTTTCTTTAAACAGTCATGCTCATTCTTGTAGGGAAGGAGGGACTGGCTCACCAAGTTAAGAGTAGTGATGTTCATATATAGATAAAATTTGTATGTAGCATTTAGTAATATAGCAATGTGGCGAAGTATTTTGGCGCTGTTAAGTTGATGTAACTTTTCAGCGTCGTTCTTTTTTTGATTTAAAATTGTAGTCAGAAGTGTTTCATATTTATTCAAAGTGAAAATAGAAAATTAAAAAAATATGTAAACGTCACAAACTGCATTGGAATTACAATTTGAATATCGCTATTTTGCACTCATGAACGGTATTAATAAAAAAAACGGAGAGCGACTCTCCGGCATAGCGCATCTTCGACAGTCAATTGTCGATATTCTGTCAACTCGAATCGGAACCCGTGTTTTGAATCGGGAATACGGTTCCAAGTTGCCGTCTTTAATTGATGCGCCGGTTAATGCTGAAACTTCTCTTGAATTTTACGCGGCAACGGCTGAAGCGCTTAGTCGCTGGGAGCCGCGTTTCAAACTGACAAGCGTGCGTATTGCTTCTGCAACGAACGGGGTTTTGTCTCTGGATCTGGAAGGCGAATACCTGCCGGATGGCAAAAAGATCACGCTTGAGGGAGTAGAAGTACAATGAGTGCATTTAATGCGATCAACCTTTCACGTCTCGCGCCTCCAGAGATCATTGAGTCTCTGAGCGTTGAGCAAATTCTTAAAGAGCTTATTGCGTATCATGAAGAGCTGGACCCGAATTTTACGGCTCCATTAGCTTCTGATCCTGTTTACAAGATCTTTGAAGCAAATGCGTACAGGGAACTCTTGTTGCGTCAGCGGATTAATGAGGCAGCTCAGGCCGTGCTGGTTGCATATGCTACCGGTACAGATCTTGATCACCTGGCAGCGTCAATTCCATTGGAACGTAAATTATTAGATGCAGGTGATCCGGATGCATATCCACCTAGGCCGCCTGCATACGAATCAGATGATGAGTATCGAAAACGTATTGTTATGGCACCAGAAGGGTTCAGCACTGCAGGTCCTGAAGGAGCGTACATCTTTCACGCGTTATCCGTTGTAGGAGTTAAGGATGCACATCCTCACTCTCCGGCACCAGTGGAAGTAGAGCTGTATATCCTTGGAAAGGAAGGTAACGGCACTCCCAATCAAGCGCTTTTGGATGCAGTTTCCAAAGTTTTTTCTAAGGAAGTTCGACCTTTTACGGATCAACTGAAAGTGCTTCCCGCTAATGTTCGGGAATATGAAGTTAACGCTGCGCTGACCATTCTTCCGGGGCCGTCCGCAGAAAAGGTGCTCGCTGAAGCGCGTAAAAATTTGGAACGATACGTTGAAGAGAGCCATTGTCTTGGTACGTGCATTGCAAAATCAGGTATTGACGCGGCGTTGCATATTGCTGGTGTTTCCCGCGTAGAGATTTCCTCTCCTGCCGCGGACATTATGACACAGGGGAATGAGGCCGCATATTGCACAAAGATTACTTTGGAGGCTGGAGGTAAGAAATGAGTCTACTTCCCTCCAATGCAACAAGGTATGAGCGGGCGTTAGAAAAGACCTGTGCTCGTTCGTTTTCATTGCCTGTTCTTGTCAATGCGCTTCGTCATTCACAGACATGTCCAGTGCAGGTGCTTCCGTGGCTTGCCTATGAGTGGTCTGTTGATGAATGGAACGAAGAGTGGAGTGAAGAGCAAAAGCGGCAGGTAACGGCACGGGCTATTGCTGTTCATAAGAAAAAGGGCACTCGAGGGGCAGTAGAGGATGCCATTAATGCTCTTGGTTACAATATTAATACTATTGAATGGTGGGAGCAGACACCAAACGCAGTTGCAGGGACCTATGAGTTAGAAATTACTGCTGATGGTCGCGGTGTTTCTGAAGAGGTGGTGAATAGTCTGCTCAACGTTGTCGAGAGAACTAAGAACACACGTTCTCATATGTCGAAGTTGAGCGTGACAGGTGCTGTTTCTGGCGAATGGTATGCAGGTGCATGCGTAATGACCGGTGAAATGGTGGCGATTGAACCGTTGATGCCGGAAGCTGTGGAAACCAGTGGCTGCTACAACATGAATTGTGGGTACACAATTTATGAAACTGTTGGGTAGGAGATTGAATGTCACAAAAATATTATCCAAAGCTTACTCATGTAGGCTTAGCAAAACTTACCAATGCTGTTTTGCTGAATAAGCAAGTTTCATTGACGCACATGGCAGTTGGTGATGGTAGCGGGTCGAGTATCAACCTTGATGCAAAGCAACTTGAGCATGAAGTGTATCGTGCTCAGATTAACGAGATTCGTTTGGATGAGAGTTCTGAAAACACTGTGTTGGCTGTTCTCGTCATTCCAGTTCAGATTGGTGGTTTTCATATTACGGAACTAGGTCTTTTTGATTCTGATGGTGATTTGATTGCAGTGGGACTGTTTCCCGCTACCTATAAACCGGCGTTGGATGAAGGGACAGGACGCGAGATTCGAGTGCAGATGAAACTGCAACTACAGAATCCTGATGCTGTGACCTTGTCTGTTGATCCGTCTGCGGTGATGGCGACACGTTCGTTTGTAGGAGCGGAGATTCATCGTCATGAAGCAGAAAAACATCCTGTTAAATGGGGAGAGGTTATTGAAAAACCAAACCTCTTTCCGCCAACAGCGCATGATCATAATGAGTTGTATTATACTCAGGCGGAGGTGCAGGCGTTACTTGTTTCTAAACCAATGTTGCCGGCAGGGCATATCTATGGTGTGCCGTTTCCCCCGAATGAATTGCCCGAACATCATTATGTAGCGAATGGTGAAGGACTGTTGAAGACCTCTCAAGCCGGTAAAACCCTTCTTTCAATGAGCGCAGCATACAAAGCTGCACATAGAGTGACAGAGAACGCAACGCATGTATTTCTGCCGAATTTGTTTGATGAAAATGGTGACGGCTATTTCTCTCGCTTTGTTAACGGCGTAACGAGAAAGGTCGGCAGTGTTCAAGGAGATGCTGCGCCAAATATTGTGGGGTCTGTGCAACCAAATGCAATACGAACAAACTCTAATTCAGTTTCATATAGTGGGGCATTGGCATCTACAAGTATGTATAAACTAGATCAATATGGAGGTGGGCATTACTCGCTTAATGGTGGCACTCTTTCTATTGATGCCTCTCGCTCTTCTCCTGTTTACGGTAGAGAGTCTGCAAGAGAAATTCGACCAAAGAACTATGGCTTTACCCCGGCAATTTATCTTCCGCCGATGGAGGCGTAAATGCAGAATCATTATTTTAACAAGCAAGGCTACTACACGTATTCCGGCTATGCCAATCCTCAGAATGCTCGACCGTTAACAGCAACGCGAAAGGCACCTGATTTCCGTGAAGGATTGCATCCTAAATGGAACGGGACTGTGTGGGAAAATGTTCAGGATATGCGCGGCACTAAATACTACATGCCTGATGGTTCGGAGCATGAAATTACAGAAGTTGAAGGAGTACTGCCGGAGGGGGCGAGTTTTGAAAAGCCGGAACTGGCGTTACCGACTTCTGAGGAGCTTGTTTTAGAGAGTATTGATGCTGTTCAGCAGAAGATTGCAGCTAATGACCTTGCTTCTGTTGGGCTGTTACGAGCAAAAGTAGCTGGTACTGCAACAAAGGAAGAAGAGGAAGAGCTCATTGCGCTGGATCAGCGAGCCAAAAAACTAAAGGCAGAACTTGCAGCGTTAACTGACTAGCTGAATATCTTCCTTTAACAGGTAAGTGCATAAAGCAGGAAATAGATATGGCACAGAAGTATTATCCGCAAATTACTCGCGTTGGCTTAAGTAAGTTAGCAAGCGCGTCGCTGTTAGGGCAAAAGTTGACATTGACCCATATGGCTTTGGGGGATGGTGAGAATCCCGTTTTAGATTTGGATGCAACGGCACTGACTCATGAAGTGCACCGTGCGGCCATTAATGAGGTTGTTTTGGATGAAAATGTCGCAAACCGAGTGAACATTGCTTTGGTTATTCCGGTTGATGTTGGTGGATTCACCATCACAGAGCTCGGCATTTTTGATAGCGATGGTGACCTTATTGCGATTAGTCGTTTTCCCAAAACGTATAAACCAGGGCTAAACGAAGGTTCCGGACGTGAAATTCGCGTTCAGATGAAGTTGCAGTTGAGCAATTCTGAGTTGATTGAAATTACCGTTGATCAGTCTTTAGTTTTGGCGACTAAGCAGGATCTTTCTGATCATATAAAAGACCCAACCCCGCATGAGTTACCACTTGATAGTGGGGAAGCTGGGCAGGTGCTTATTAAGCAGGCAGACGGTGGTGTAGCATGGGGAACAATAGCCGGCGTTCCTGTTGGTCAGCTTTGTTTTTCAACAAATGGCGAAGCATTGGCAGGTACAATTCCTGTGAATGTGAAGCAGAAGGTTCTTTGCTCTGCGTATCCGCAATTGTTTGAGTGGATGAAAGGCGGGGACTACCTCAGGACTGAGTCAGCATGGGATGCAGAGGCAGCAGCGCAAGACGGTACGTGCGGTAAGTACTGCTGGGATGGCGGCGAATGGTTTATTCTTCCGTGTTATACCCGCTATTTTGCTGCTGCACATGCTGGTAAAGAGGCTGGTTCTTGGGATGACGATGCTATTCGAAGAATTACAGGGTCATTTAGAGCAAAAGCAGCAGGTAACGAAGCACCATTAGGGGCATTTTATGGACGTTCTGCACCTGATGGTGGCTCATTAGACAGTTCAGCTCATGGCGTAGAGCGATTAGGTTTCGATTCAAGTCTTGTTGTCCCAACTGCCGAAGAAAATCGCCCGAAAACCTCCTATGTCTTGCCGTGCATTAAAGCATTTGATGTGCCTGTAAATGCTGCTCATGTGGATATGCTGGCGTTAGCGCAGCAGGTGGCAGCGATTAATGGGAATAAGGTTGATAAGGGTGACCTTGATTATTTGAATCGTGTAGATCACCTTTTAAGTACAAGATCTACAACTGGTATATGGACAATTACAGGTGTTACTATAGGACGCCCCCTCTTGATCTTCCTTGAAGGGGATGCTGCAAGCCCCGTTGGGTATGCAACTATATCTTTAGTTTCTGGAATATTACCAAAAACAGGGCAACCAATCGTTTTTGGTAATGTTTCAAATTATCCTAGGCCGGTTACGGGGGTCTTTATTCCAAGCGATCAAATAGTGGTTGTTAGTGTGTCAGCATTGACTTCTTCCCCAGTAAGCAAACTTCATGCCTACCAATAGGAGCAATATATGAGATTGTTTAAAAAAAAAGAACTTGGCGTTATCAATGTTGATAATAACAAAGATGCATCAAAACTGCTTACCGATGGATGGGAAGAATTAACCGAAAAAGAACAGGCTATTTTCGGTGATGAAGCACATCTTGCTGCCCCATATAATACGAAAGTTACCTCTGGTGGCTCAATTACTTTCACCCCTCCACCAAAATCACCAGAGCCAACCGAAACAGAGCTAGTACAGCAACGTATAGCCGAAATTCAACAGCAACTTACTGCAAACGATCTTGCTTCAGTTCGCCCATTGCGCGCGAAAGTTGCCGGCACTGCAACTGCTGAAGATGAGGCGCGTCTTGTAGAGCTTGAAGAGCAGGCTCAGGCGTTACGGGCAGAATTGGCGGAGGTGAGTGCGTAATGGAGTTGCTGGCATCACAAACTTATAAGGAAGCTTCAGATGCTCTAAAATCGAGGGTGTGCAACGGCTGCGGGCCGGACGGCATTATTGGCAGGCTGGTTCCCGATACCCTTGCCGGAGCAGATATTTCTGAAGCCTGTAATATTCATGATTGGATGTATCAGGAAGGGGAGGACAAGCAAAAGGCGGACTTATTCTTTTTAGCAAACATGGTGTTTATTTGTTCTCGCAAAAGTAAGTGGCTGTTGCCGCTTCGAGCATGGCTTGCTGTGAAATATTTTCTGGCTGTGTTTTATGCGGGGGATGAATATTTCAACCATTCTGTAGCAGCCTCAATGTAATTTTTTGAAACGGGCAGGGGGAACTCTTCCCACTTGGTAACATTTATACGTAAGGATTAGTAATGAGTACAGATTTTCTGCATGGTGTTGAGACTATTGAAATTGATGAAGGTGGCCGTCCGGTAAAGGTTGTACGCTCTTCTGTTATCGGTCTTATCGGTACTGCTCCAGATGCAGACGAAACTGCGTTTCCACTTGATACTCCGGTGTTGATTTACGGTAGCCCGCGTAAGGCTGCAAAGCTTGATACCAAGGGGAATCGTGCAGGTACATTGCCGAATGCTATGGATGCTATTTTTGATCAGCATCATGGTCTGGTTGTGGTTGTCCGAGTTGCTGAAGGTGCAGATGAAAAAGCGACGATGACTAATATTGTTGGTGGCAGTTCAAACGAAGGTCTTAAAGGCGTTCATGCATTTCTTGGTGCAAAATCTAAGTGCGCTGTAAAACCTAAGATTTTGGTTGCATCTGGCTTTACACATCAGCGTCATGAAGATCCGGACAACTTGGGTACGTATCTTAAAAACCCTGTTGCAGCAGAGCTGGAAACAATTGCACATAAGCTGAATGCGATTGTCATTAAAGACGGTTGTAATAGCAACTCTGAAGTAGCAATGCAGGATGCAAAGCTGTTCGGTTCTCCTCGAACATACATTGTTGACCCGTTTGTGACGGTATATCGCGATGGTGTTTACTCTGATGAACCTGCTTCTGCACGCGTTGCCGGCGTTATTGCCCGAACTGATGCGGAGAAAGGTTTCTGGTGGTCTCCATCTAACAAGGAAATCTTGGGTATTTCGGGTGTGGCGCGTCCAGTTCCGTTTGAACTGGGTGATCCTGCAAGTGAAGCGAACGTACTTAACGAAAACAAAGTTGCAACCATTATTTGCGAAGACGGCTACCGTCTGTGGGGTAACAGAACTACTTCCAGCGATGCACGATGGTCGTTCCTTTCTACCCGACGTATCGCGGACATGATTAATGAATCTATTCAGCAGGCACACATGTGGGCTGTGGATAGACCAGTGGGCAAAGTGTATTTTGATGCGGTTCAGGAATCCGTAAACCAGTTCCTGCGAACCCTTGAACAGAAAGGCGCTATTTTAGGTGGCAAGTGCTGGGTTGATAGCGAAATCAACAGCTCATCAGAAGTTGAACAGGGACATACCTACTTCGATTTTGATTTTACTCCGGCTTATACTGCAGAACGTGTGACATTCCGTAGCCGCATGACTAATGGCTACGTTGAGGAGGTATTTAAGTAATGGCTGTAGCAGAAAATGTATTAAAGAGTGCGAATCTGGTTGTAGAAAATGTCGGCTTTGCCGGTAACCTTAAAGAAGTAAAACTTCCTGATCTGAGCCTTAAGCTTGAGCAGTTCCGCGCTGGCGGTATGGATGCCCCTGTGTCTTTAGACAAAGGTATGGAAGAACTTGTTGCAACGTTTACAACGACAAAACAGTGCCAAGAGACACTTCAGCTCTTTGGTGTAACGACTAACGGCGGCGTAAAGCTGACTGTTTATGGCAGTCTGGAAAGCTTTGACGGCAAGGTTACTCCGGTAAAAGTACACATGTCAGGACGAATCACAAAGATTGCTCCAAGTGCATGGACTGAAGGCGGTGAAGCTTCAACTGTCTACACCGTAAACCTGCATTACTACAAATATATTCAGGATGAAAAAGAAGTGCATGAAATTGATGTGCTGAACATGAAGCGCATTATTAACGGCAGGGATCAGCTTGCTGAGCATCGTGGAAACCTTGGTCTTAATTCCGCGAAGTAAATTCCTTCTTTGGCGTAGCCGTGTGCCTGTAAGGCGAGAATACAGGTAACAGGGTTGGGGAGGAGTCAGGTGTTTGTATAGTGGCGCTATCTTCGCACCGGACTTCTTCCCCGCGCCTAAATCATCAACCTTATTTATAACATTGAACCTGAAAAGGGTAAATATAATGCGTACTACTCAGATTACATTGAAATATCCGGTTACTGTTGACGGTCATGAATACAAAGTGCTTACCATGCGTGCACCTAAGGTTCGCGATCAGATTATTGCTCAGAAAGCAGCAGACAAAGAAGAAATGGAACTGACTCTTTTTTCTAATCTTTGTGAAATTTCTACTGCAGTTCTGGAAGAACTTGAGATCGCAGATTACAACCAGTTCCATACCGCATATCAGGATTTTTTATCCTAACGCCTGAAGTGGCGCGTAATTATACGTTGTACCTCTCCCGTTTTACCGGTTGGGGGTACAACGAAATAATGGAAATGTCGTGTGAGGAACTTGCCATGTGGACACATGAGGTAGGGAGACTAAATGACAGTTAAAAAAGAAGCAGTAATGCTTGAAATCGGGGGCGCAGTAGCGCCCTCATTTAGTTCTGCTATGGAGGCAGTAACTACTGAGTTAACTAATATGAATATCGCGCTTGCTAATATTCAGGCTGTCGATCTTTCTTTAGTTAATTACGGCTCTGCACAGGTTGTTGAAGCTGGAGATGGCTTGCGGCTACTTGGCAATGTTGTAGGTATGGTAGGAAAGTCAGCCTCCGGCATGACGCACTCCATAGGAACGGCACAACTAGGTGTGCAGTCAATTTCTGGCTCAATAAAATTAACGACAAAAGAATTTGTTTCGATTGGTAGAGCTGTAAAAAAAGCAGGGAGTCGGCTTAGCTCGTTTGTTAGTGAAACGAAAAAAGCCGCTTCATTGAGGCAGATTTCTAAGAATATGGCTTCGATTGGTGAAGCGGTAAAAACGGCAGGAAATCGGGTTAGAACATTTGTTCATGAAACCAAAAAGTGTACTGCATCACAAAAAAAATTCAGTAGCAGCTTAAAGGTAACACGGAGCAGGCTAGGTAAACTTGGTGGTGCTAGGCGTATTAAAGGTATTGGAAATGCATTGAGAGCAGGAGCCGTTGGTGCGCAAAAGTTCTCTAAAGGGCTTGGCTTCATGGCAACTGTTGGAGCGAAAATTTCCAATATAAATACCATTACTGCCAGTCAAGCTCGCTTGGCGAAATCATTGGGGATCTCAGCGAAAGGTTTGGAAACCTGGGAGGGGATTGCTTCGAAAGCGGGACTTAAGGCTGGTGGCGTTGGGAATCTAATTAAAGAAATGAATGATAAATTCGGGCGTATTAAACTTTCCCCGAAGGATAATTCATTTGGTAGTGCGCTTGATACTCTTGGATTATCACTCAAGGAGGTAGAAAAGTTATCTCCTGAGCAGCGGATGAAAACAATTACATCGGCTCTTATGAAAATGGGAGATGCTGATAAAGCTAAGTCATTGTCCAGTCAGTTACTTGGAGGAAATGCCCCGCAATTAATTAGCTATCTTCAGTCTACGGGTAAAAGTTTAGAAGATGTTTATGAGAAACAGGCTAAGCAGAGTCTTGTAACTGAAGAAGGTCGTCAAGGTGCTGTTAAGTACGCAACAGCAATGAAAAGTATCAACTCAGTTGTTTCATCAGCTTCTGCAGAGTTTTCAGGACTTATCGGCGGGGCTCTTGAGCCGTACGTAGCGACGCTGGCTCCTAAGATTGGTGCATTATTTAATGAGCATAGAGAAGATATTAAAAAATTTGGCGCGATGATCGGTGAAGCGTTACCTAAAATCGGTGAATTTGCTTTTACCTTGCTTGGTGTGCTGACAAACGTTGGTTCTGCAATTTTGAAGGTTGTGGATTTCCTCGGTGGATTTGGAGTTGTTGCGACTGCTGTCGGGGCAATAATGACCGCCAAATTTGCGTTTTCAGGTTACAAAATGGCCCAGACCATTTGGAGCATAGGGCAAGCTGTTGCACCGATTATTACGACTGCTTTTCCTGCTCTTATTGCAGGGATTAAGACGGTCGGGGTTGCCTTTATTACCAACCCTATTGGGCTGGCTATTGGTGCAATCGCACTAGCTATTGGGACGGTGTACGCAAAGTGGGATTCTCTTAAGAAGTATTTTGTCGCAGGATTAAATGTGCTTGGACGTGTCTTTGCCTATAGTCCTATAGGACTCATCGTTAGAGGGATTGGGGCGGCCATTGATCTGGTGAGCGAGAAATGGGGTGCGCTTAAAGAGGCTTTTACAGGAGGAGTGGTCGGTAAGCTCGTCACATCGATTTTTGGTGATGATGAAGATGAGCAACCGCAAAAGGTAAAGAAAAATAACAGAGAAAGAACGGCGACTGAAGCTCCTGTTGGAAAGAGTGCTGAGAAGACATTGGCACGACCTTCTGTAGAGCAAAAAAAGGTGAAGTCTTCCTTTGGTGACAGCGTAAAAGCATCAACAAAGGCGACACCGCATGAGACTTCGATTGCAGGAGTCGACAAACAGGGGAATGGTGTTGAAGCAAAACAGAGTTATTCACTTGCTGCAGCAACTTCTTCCCCAAAATCGTTACCCGCTAAAGCTGACTCAAAACAGCAGGTGATAACCAACTATGTAACTATCAACGTTACTGCAGGCGAAGGACAAGATTCCAAAGAAATTGCAGATGACGTGCATGATAAGTTTGTGACTTCTTCTTCCGGAGCTATGTATGACGAGTAAAAATGTTGGCGTGGCAGATAGTAAGGGGATGATGAAGTTAGGTGACTTTACGTTTACGCTCAATACTGCGGCGTATCAAAATTATAGTCACAGCAGCTCTTACAACTGGCCAGAACAGTCACGTATTGGAAGTAGTCCTGTGTTGCAGTTTACCGGAACAGGCGTAACGTCTCTTTCTTTGTCCGGTGTGATTTTCCCGTATTTTCGTGGTGGACTTGAGCAGGTTGAAGAGATGCGCAAGCTGGCTGGTTCCGGTAGGCCGTTATTATTGATTTCCGGTACGGGAACCATAAAAGGCTATTGGTGCATTACAAGTGTAAAGGAAACATCCAGCGAATTTAGAGCATCTGGATTGCCGCGAAAAATTGAGTTCACAATGGACCTGAAATACTATGGGGATAAGCTGTGAATGGAGTATATTATACAAAACAGGGTGATGTTCTGGATGCGATTGTCTGGAAGCACTATGGCGGACAGACTGGAGCGCTTGAACAAGTGCTTGCTGCAAATAAAGGTCTCGCATCGCGTGGCGCAGTTCTTCCGGTTGGTGTGTTGGTGCTGCTTCCGGAAGTTCAACGTGTAGAAGTTAAGGATGCGGTTCGCTTATGGTAGGATATGCGCTTGATTATCGGATTACTGCCAATAATGATGACATCACAAGCCTTCTTCAAAAGTATTGCGCTCAGATTACAGTTACTGATGCGGCTGGATATCAATCGGACAGCTTGAGCATTACGTTGAATGATCCGGGAATTGCTATGCCGCAAACCGGAGCTGAACTCTGTGTTGCAATGGGTGATAAAGGCGCGTTGACCCCTATGGGAAAGTACATTGTTGATGAAGTAGGGTTGAGTTTTCCACCCCACACCATGACAATTTCTGCGAACGCCGCTCCGTTTGAAGGAAGTTCTTCCGGATGTTCGCCGTTACAGTCACAGCGGCAGCGCTCGTTTAAAGCCTGTACCCTTAAAGAACTGGTATGTTCTATTGCTACTGAGCATCGGCTTGAAGTGGCAGTTTCTGAAAAGCTTGGCCTAATTAAGCTCGATCATATTGATCAGATGGATGAATCAGATATCCATTTGCTTACTCGTATCGCCAAAGAATATGATGCAATTGCCAAAGTGAATGGCGGTACCATTCTTTTTGTGGAACGGGGAGCAGGGTATAATTCTCGAGGCGAACCAATGCCTGTGGTGCATTTATCTCAGGAGCAAGTAACGCGCGGTTCTGCTAAAATATCGTTACGTGGGGCGTTTAAAAAGATTGTTTCAACGTATCGGGATATTGCTGCCGCAAAAGATGTTGAAGTTGTTGCTGGTGAAGGTGATCCTGTTTACCGCATAAAAGGTGTCTATTCGAACAAAGAAACAGCGTTGCAAGCAGCAAAGCAGCGTCTTGCATTTTATGAAAGGGGAAAATGGACGTTGTCTCTGTCATTGCCGTTTACACCGGAGTTGGTGGCAGAGTCTCGCATTGTGCTTGATGGGTTTCGAACCGGTATTAACGGTACATGGAGTGTAACGAAAGCAACTCATTCCATGAGCTCCTCTGGTGCAACAACAAGCATTGAAGGTGAACGGCCTGTTTCAGGGTAATAAGATGAAATGAGTAAAGGATGTTGGATATGATGCCAGCATCCTTTTTTGTTATGAAGTAACGTATCAGCCATTCGCTCTGTACAAAAGGTGTGGCATCTGGAATTGTAGCAGCAACAATGGACTATTATTTTAAGGAGAACGATATGAACCGATGTGAATGGGCGAACACTACGGCTTTGGATGCTGCATACCATGATAAGGAGTGGGGAGTGCCTGTTCACGATGATCGTCTTCTTTTTGAAATGTTGATTCTTGAAGGTGCGCAGGCCGGTTTAAGCTGGAGTACAATCTTGAAAAAAAGGGAAGGATACCGCAGGGCATTTGATAATTTTGATGCAAGTCGTATTGCGGCATATTCAGAAAATAAGATTCAAGCATTATTGCATAATTCAGAAATTGTGCGGCACAAGTTGAAGATTACTGCCGCTATTTCAAATGCCAAATGTTTTCTGGCAGTACAAAAAGAGTTCGGCAGCTTTGATTCGTATATCTGGTCGTTTGTTGACGGAAAACCAAAGCAGAATGCGTGGGCATCCTCTGCTGAGGTGCCTGTGAGTACTCCTGAATCTGAAGCAATGAGCAAAGGGCTTAAAAAGCGGGGCTTCAAATTTGTGGGACCAACCATTTGCTATGCATATATGCAGGCTGTGGGAATGGTGAATGATCACGAAATTTCATGTTTTAGATATGCAGAAGTCAAAGCCCTGTGATGGGGCGCAAGCCCTGATGGTTAGCTGATTCTAAGGTGTTTTGCATAACACCTCAAAATTACTTGAAGTGTATTAGATTTCATTGTACGTTTCAGGCATAGATTGAGACCACAGAACAAGCTTCTGTAATGTAATGATTAAGCCCCCTGTTGTAGGGGGCTTTTTTTGTGATCGCTCATAGTACCTTCCTTACACTTCACCGACAATGGAGCGATGATATTCCATCACAGGGATCTGTCCGCTTCTGGTGCATCCGAGGAAAACTTTTCCTCCTGCTGGAACCTGATAGGTATCAGTGTAGAATCCGTCTTTAATGCCTTGCCGCCAGTTTGTGTTGATGGTGACAGTATGATTTTTATGTGCGTTTGTGTTGAGTATGTAGTCATGACAGCCGCTGCCTGCGAATCCGCACATTCCGTGTTTGGTAATAATGCAATCAAATCCAGCCTGCTTTCTTTCTTCCTCAGTCAGATTCTCTTTTTCTTTTTTGGCAATTTTCAGACGCTCTATGTCTTCAACGTGTAAAGCGACCTCCTTACCAATACCGGGGTCGTTTAATCCTGGAGGGCGTTCTTTTGTGATTGTTGTCATTTTTTCCTCTCTTTGCACAGGAGTGCAGTTAAAAAATGAACGTGTAAAAGTCGCCTCTGCCAATATGTATACGCAGTATTATCGTAGTCCCGTTCAGATATTATGTAATGATATTTTCGGGAAGGAGTTGGCCAGCTCTGACTATATGGGGCTTTTACGTGTTGCGGCGGGAGCACAAACAAAAAGGCTTCTCTGTAAAAGAGAAGCCTTTTATTACAACGGGGTGATGTAGGTGATTTTTGAAATGTAAGATGGTGCATCTCTAGCACATGTTCTGCGTTAGAAGCCGTCTTCCTCAGCTGTTTTGGTCATGAGCCAATCTGGAACAGAGAGTTTCCAGTGAATTGCCGCAGAACGGATGCCGAAGATTATGAGGATGCATAATGTGCCGAGGGTTGCACGGTGTTCCGGAAACGCGTGGGCGAGTGCGGAAAAAACGATACAACCTAAGACCACGGGTGTTGCGTAGAGTTCACGTGTCATAATAAGAGACTGACGGCCTGTGAGGACATCACGGGTTACACCGCCGCCGATAGCAGTGATGACACCAAGCAGTATTGGGCCTACAGGCATGGCGAACTGGAGTTCCCAGACCTTATCCATAGCTTGTATAGCAAACAGCGAGGCGCCGAGTCCGTCAATATAGAGCATCAGTGCAAGAATCGATTTGCGTTTAAAGAGCGGCGTAGCAACAAAGGTGAGCAAGCTTGAAACAAGACCTACCCAAATATAGTTCAAGTCGGTTGCCCAGAAGACAGGAACATCAAGAATGAGATCTCTGATGGTTCCCCCGCCAATGGCTGTAATAATGCCGACAACGCATACACCAAAAAGAGAGATTCTCTGTTTGGAGGAAGCAAGCACCGCAGTAACAGCAAAGGCGACTGTGCCAAGCATCGCCAAAGAGTAGCTGAAAATCTCCATCCGTTCTTCCTTGTGTAATGCCTTTACGCATTCAAATAGAAATATGAGCAAGAAGGCTATGTTGATAGCACATCTTCTCGAAATGTATTTTTATGCCGCGAAGTGCAGCAGTATTTGTCGAAGTTGTTTTTCCAATCGATGATGTCACACCAAATTTACTGGAAAAGACTGCGTCGCTTAACGAACTATGAAACGGATTGCAACTGTTTTTTTGATGGGAGATGTATATGGAGATTTTACATGGTGGCAGATGGGTACGTAAAAACAAGTAAGTGATTAAGATTGAATAAAAAATGAAATAGGATAGCAACCCAAAGACGTGAGCTATATTGAAAAGCTATTCCGTAGAAGATTCCAGCTAGGCTGGCGAATGCAATAAGCAAGGAACCACCATGATAGTGGGAAAGTCCAAAAAGTAGGCTTGCTATGGCAATCGCTGGCCAAGGCCCCGCTTTAGTACAGAGTCCTTGCTGGAGGTACCCCCTAAATAGGGCTTCTTCCGTTGTGCAAGTGAGAAATAGGTTGTTTAAAGCAAAAATCCACCACCAAGCGGGCAGAGTAGGTTCTGGACGAATTGCGCCAAGTCCCCATGCTAAGAAGAGCATGCCGACTAGCCCTGAGGCGCTGAGCAGCAGCATTCGAGGTCGGAATGACTGATGATTGCCGAATACTTGCACCCAACCGAAACTTAACGCACAGAAAATTAAGGGCTTGTCCAGATTTGCATACATGGTGAAAGCCGTGCTTTCGGGCCCTGCATAAACTTCTTTCAGCACCTGCCAGTTGTGGAACCCCGGAATCCAATGAAAGTAGAGTGCGGCACACCATGCGATAAACGCCATATGCATTGTCAGGTTCATGGTTGTTCGCTTTGTGTGAGTCATCGTTATAATAATAAAACCTGCTAAAGCGAACAAAGAGGAAAAAGGACTGATTGCACCCCAAATGCTTCCAACGATTAATGTAAGAATAACAAGTGCAAGTCCTTCCTTTCTTTTATGCATAGAGAAGGTGATGATAGCAAAGAGTAAGAGGGAGTATGTAATAGTGATGGAGAGTGGCATGTTCATTCTGTAACTTTTTAGCAGGAGGTCTGTTCTGTCAAGAAAGAATGATGTCATATCTCTTGAATATGGTAGTACTATTCTTTTTAGTCATGGCAATTGGTTACTTTCTATGCGGTACAAAGTTAAAGAAAAGATGGTAAATGGAAGAGAGAATTTTCCACGCGAATAGTGCGGATTAGTGATGACATGGGGAGAGCTTGTGTAACACGGCTCGTGAAAGAAGATATTTCTTAAGAATTGCAACATGTTGCTTGATGTTTTTATATAAAATGAGGTATGCAGCAGTCTATGTTTTAACTTCTTAACATTGTTTTCTTTTTAAACCCAAGGAGGGGGGATGAAGAGGTGTTTAGTTTTAATGTTGGTGTTGCTGGCGACAACTGCCTATGCAGGCGTACGGGAAGACTTGATAATATCTGTTAAGAATGTACAAGAGTATTACGAGTTGGTGTACCAAAATGGTAGAAAAGATTATTTTATGTTCAAGTACACTGCAAAAGTGAAATCGTACATGAGACAAGATGGCGAATCTTCATCATGGAAGCATCCATTAGATACAAGAAGATGTTCTTATAGGGTGAGCGGATTTGTTGAGCGAGAAGGCTTTTTTATAACAGGCGCTGGTGAGTTCGTTCCATTTAAGCCATTCTCAAGAAATTATACTGCTAAATTCTCAGGCAGTAGCGGTACAGACGTTCTTGATTACGTTGTTGGGGGGCATAAAACATGCGGTCATTATCTGGACTCTTTTAGGAAGAACAAAAAGTATGCAAAAGATGCGGCTATAGGGTTGCTTACCCAAATACGAGACAGCGAAAAAAACGGTCTGGAATCCCGAAACGATGCTAAGCGTACAATTAAGAATGTTAAAGAATTGAATGTTGTTTCTAAAGAAGATATTTTTTAACTCTTATCGAACGTATCTACCCGCGGTAACATTTTGCCGTCTTATAGGTGGGGGAGTATAAAAAAATGAAGAGCTTCAATCTGACAGATTGAAGCTCTTTTTTTACAAAATCGAACCACAAAACGAACCGCGAAGGAGAATCGAACCTTTTTAATATACAGAAAAGGGCTTCATCCACTCGGATAAAGCCCTTTATTTATGGTTCGTTGGCGGAGAGAGAGGGATTCGAACCCTCGTTGGACGGTTAAGCCCAAGCACGATTTCGAGTCGTAATTGGGTTGTCGGCAAGCTAGAGAATGCCTTAAGTAATAGGGAGTTACATTGACTGAACACATCCCAAGTTATCCTAAAACTAGCTATAGTTTTTGAAATTCGCACATATTTTCGCACATCGTGCGCACATTTCTTATGTTCAGTAACCATCTGTAGACATAGAAATAATACGATGAAGTTGAAATACGTTTGAGCACAAAAAAGGGACTGCCGAAGCAGTCCCGAATGCTGTTGAATCCTTTTGCTGGAGAATTCTTTTTACAGCGCTGTACACAATACTAGGGGGGGGAGGGTATTTGTACAGAATGATAATGAGGCCAAAAGGGATACCTCAATTGCTCTGCTCCCATCAGCAGAGGGGTAGTGAACCCACGCAAACCATTTGCGTGAACGCATTGAGGCCAACGAAAACATAGTGATATGCCCCTACGTGCATATGTGTGGCTACTATATCCGAGGCTTCGTTAAATAAAAGAACAAATTTTCTTAAACGTCGTTACAGTTACATAACTCTGTACGAAGTTTTTCTAAAGCCACCGGCTTGTACTCGTTCACGTATTGCATGAACTGGTTCAAGTTTCCTGATCTGCGCAAAATTTCTATGAACTGTGCATGGGTAATAATCATCGCATCGACATATTCTTCAGCTGCTTCCTTCAATGTTTCATTCAGATCAATCCCGCGTTGCTTGTCGCATGAGAGCTGAGAGATGCGACCTGCATACTCTGCAAGTTCAGAGGAATGTTTGGTGAGCTGGTGCGCTTCGCCAAAGGTGTCTATGGCCTTGCCGTAAAGCTCATTTGGTTCCGGCGTTAGCATACCGTTTTCGTGCATCGTCAAGCCATTCCTTAAATTTTGATAGGGTTGTTTTGCAGTCCTCGTAGGCATGGTCGTATTCTAAAATAAACCGCCCGACCTCGGCGCCCTCGAGTGGTAAGGGGGGAGGGACGGGCTTATCTAGGCACTGCGTTAGGCTAGTCGGGGGAACGGGGACGATGTGTTGAACTTTTACTACCGTCTGTATCTGTGGACGGCCGCAGCCATGTAATAGCACGCTCAATAGCAGGATGAATAGGACAAAGCCTATCGCCTTCAGGCCGTTCGATAGACTGGAGCATTGTAATTTGGTCATGGAGGGTTTTCTCCCGTTCGTTTCTGCGTAAGATTAGCGCCTTGGTAAAGGCTTCCTCGCGAATACGTTGGCGCTGAGCCAGTTGTAGAGTTTCCTCATTTGCTTTGTTGATACTGACTGCAATGTCGTAATCTGCTTGGAGCTGCCTGTGAGTCTCTTGCAGGTTCTGGTAGTCGTTCCAGTAGTAGCAGGCAATCAAGCCAACAACGAGAAGAATTCCCAGCACAATGGCATTCTTCCAGCCTCCAAGCAGTGTAAGCAATCCTATGGGCATAGCAGCATCTCCTTGTACCAGCGATGAATCCGCTTGTTATAGGTGATCGTCTCAATACTGTTATGGCCGGTCACATCAGGCAAACACCTGATGATGCCATCATACGACGGCA
>NZ_JADMLB010000037.1 GCF_015482765.1 Halodesulfovibrio sp. | reverse complement strand
TCACGGAAACTGATACCAATATCGGTACAGTGACTGCTACGGATAACGACGTTACCGCAGGTACCATTACCTATTCACTGGAAACAAAAGACGGCAATCCTATTCAGGGATTCGCCATTGATGCCGACGGCAACATCAGCATCACTGATCCTACAGTGGTGGACATCGACCCTGACGGCGCCAACGCGTTGCAGAACATTGTGGTTCGCGCTGAAGCTGAAGACGGCAGTGTGAATACGCAGGAAATTACCATCAACGTTCAAGATGTGAACGACAATCAAGTGATCTTTGGCACTGCCGAAAATAATGACGGCAGCCCAGCAAATAATTATCTCTTTAACATTACAGAAGAAGATACAGCAGTAGGGCGAATTACAGCGTCCGATAATGATGTCAGCGCAGGAGACATTACATACTCACTTGAAACTACGGGCGGGGCTCCAGCCCTAGGCTTTGCTATTGATCAAAATGGTGTCATTACTGTCACCGATCCTTCAGTAGTCGATATCACCACTGGTGTAACTAATGTTACTAAAGAGTTAGTTGTGAAAGCTCAGTCAGGAGACGGTAGCGAAAGTACGCAACAAATCTCAATCAATATCGAGAACCTCAACTCTGCTCCAACTGTGACGGGTCAAGTTGACCTTGGAACAATGGATGAAGACACGACGATTACAATTACGAAGGCTCAGCTCTTAGCGAACGCCTCAGATCTTGATAATGACCAATTATCTGTACTAAATCTAACAACCGACAGCGGAGCATTATACGATAACAACGACGGAACTTGGAACTTCACGCCAGGAAAAGACTTTAGTGGCAACATTGCCTTAAACTTTGAGGTGTCAGATGGCTCGATCTCTGTTCCTACCGGAGGAATCCTTGCGGTAAATGCTATTGCGGATGCACCATCTCTCTTTATCCAAGTCGCGAATATAGACGCTGTGCTCAACGACACAGCAGACTTTAGCAAAGCCAAAGAGGGCGTTAGCTTTGACCTTACTGACCATGACTCACAAACAGTTGCCGGTGAAGCTGATCGATGGGAAACCGACGAAGTTACTGGTTCCAGATTTGACGACACTTTCTCCTTTGACAATCTCGAAGCAGGTGAAACCTATACAGTTCATGGCGGTGGTGGGACAAACACAATCGACTTATCCAATTTCACAGGTAACAACGTCACAATTGACCATGAAGCGGGAACATTAACCGTTCAAGTAGATGCAGACGGAAACACTGCAACAATCAACTACGACAACATCTCAGTTGTTCAATTTGATAGTAATGTGTTTGATGGGACACCACACTCTGTTGAACTGGACAATCATGACTGGCAAATAAACGGAACATCCATTGAAGTTACAAGCCAAGGACGAAATGATTGGGCCGTAAGTCCAATTAACTTCTCCGGCTCTCTGGATGAGAACTTCACGTTAAACATCACAGTGGTAGCGCATGATGACGGGCCTTGGTATAACGGCGCAATCGTCTTCGACTACCAAGATGCTAACAATTACAAAATGGCTGTTGCACGAATTGGCGCCGACAGGTGGCGTATTGAACAAGTTGAAAACGGTCGCCACACTAACGTTGCAACCACAGATTATATTAGACTTGATACGAACGTCCCTAACGTTATTGACCTTGAAATTGAGGGAAGTGTCGCTACCATATTCTCAAATGGAGTTAAACAGGTCTCTCACGACTTTGGAGAGCCACTCAACGACGGACAAATCGGTGTAGCAACTAACAACTCACACACATCATTTGATATAAACCTGCGGCCTTCTAACTGGGCTCCTTCTGTAGAAAACTATGATGTAAAAATTCAAGTTCAGGATGGCGGATTTACAAGCCAAAATGTTCTTGCAGATGCCTTTGACCCTGAAGGAGCAGAACTCAACGTTACTGGCTTTACACAGGCAAAGCATGGAGCAGTTGTTGATAATGGCGACGGGACATTCTCATACACACCTGTCGAGGGATTTATAGGAGTTGACTCCTTTACGTACAGTATTACAGATGGTGAAAACACAACTGAAGGCATCATAACTGTTGATGTACAAAGTGATGCGGCCATTTCAATTCTTCGAGGTGAAGGTTTCGTACTTGATGTCGGCGCAAGCCTGACAGACATTGATGATTCTGAAACTCTAACTGTCCAACTTGAAGGCGTTCCAGAAGGGACAACTATCACAGACGGCACAACGACAATCACAGTCGGGGCAAACGGCATTGCTGACGTAACCAGCATGCACGCGGCAGAACTCCTCTTTACTCCACCTGAAGATTACAATGCCAGCTTTGATGTTACAGTGCAGGCTATTGCCACAGAGCCGAATGGCAGTACATCTGTAACAAGCAGTAGTTTTGATGTTGTAATCCTTAATGCAGATACTCCTACAACGGGGTCTATCGACATTCTTGGTGATGCTGAAGTTGGCAATCTCCTAACAGCAGATATCAGCAGTCTGATTGACCCTAATGGAGATATCAGTACCGAATATCAATGGTATAGAGGTGCTGGTGACAACAAAGAAGCCATAGATGGTGCAACGAGTAATGAATACACGTTGGTAGAAGCTGATGCTAACCATCAAATTTCGGTTGAGGTTCGAGCCGGCGACACCGAAGGTATACCTGTGACCTTTACAGATAACACAACCTTTGTAGCAGCCAACCCTGAATTCCAAGGCTTCACTCAATCACGCGAACTTCTATTGAATGGTGACTTCGAAGACGGTGCCGCCCATTGGACAAACGATTATGGCACAGTTGAACTCCAGCAGATAGGCTCATGGATTTGGGGAGGCTCAAACGATAGCGGCGATGGAGACAAATTTGCAGAACTCTCTGCAGATAACCTGCTCCAGAATAATTTAAAACAAACCGTTGTGGTAGATAGTTCAAGCGATAGCGTGACCTTAAAATTTGATTACAAAGCTCGACTGGATGGTTTCGGTACCCAGCAATTCTCCGTGTTCCTCGGTTCTGTTTTAGTTGCAGAAGACCTTGTATCAAACACACAATGGCAAACTTTTGAAATCACGCTACCAGTTTCCGACTTGAATCTTGATGAATCCGGTGAGCTTACTCTCGAGTTTTATGAAGACACAAACCTCACTGTTGGCGTCATGTTAGATGACATAAGCTTGGTAGAAAATCTGCAAAGTACATCATCAACGATACATATTGATAATGACATCAGTCAGGATGGAATACTTGCAAGTCTAGCTGAATTTGACGAAAGCTCTATTTATACACTGACGAACCCTGACGGTTCAACTTCTGAAGACTTTGCAATTAGTGATGATGGACAACTCACGGCGTTATCATCCAGCGCGGATTTACCAAGTGGCATTACCAAACTAAACCTGACAATAACAAATGCAGAAGGTGAAAGCTCCACCACGAGCATTGTCCTAACAAAAGATACTGTTGATGACATTATCTACAGCTCATCAGATGACTTTGGAGGACAGCCGATTGTGCTTGATGGTAATGCAATAAATGACGAAACAGGTGTTAACGATGCTACAGATCGCTTCCACATTGAAGGAAACGAGGACGTCCTCATCATTAACTTTGATGCAACACAGGGTGATACTCTGGATATCAGCAGCGTTCTTGGTGGCGGCAATGAATCAATAGATCTCTCAGCAAGCAACATCGAAGAATATGTGGACATTTCGGGTGACAGTGGCAACTTCACCATCAAAGTAAAATCTGAAACTCAAGATACACCAGAGCAGGTGATCACGATCCAAGATGCTACGGGACTTGAAGACCAAGCAGCACTTATTCAAATGTTGATCCAGAATAATTAAGCTCTCCCTGTAGAAGGGTAAAAAAACAAAGGCACAGCGCTCATTATGAGCACTGTGCCTTTGTCATTACTTATGAAAGGGATTATTCATCAAAGAAAATTACGGTATTTCTTCCTGCCTCTTTAGCTTTGTAAAGCCGTTGGTCTGCACTGCGGAGTAGTTCCTCGACTTCAACATACTCAGACGTGGCTCCAGCTACGCCAACGCTGATTGTGCACGGAATAAGATTTCCACAACAAATTGTGTCTTTTTCAGCAAAGTTTTTCCGCAAACGTTCAGCCACTTGAACGGCCTTGTAACGCGTCGTTTGAGGAAGAAAAATAGCAAACTCTTCCCCGCCGATACGTGCGAAAAGATCATTATCACGCAGCTGTTCCTTACACATGGAAGAAAAGTCGCGCAGCACAGCATCACCAGCTTCATGCCCATATGTATCATTAATATGCTTAAAGTTATCTAAATCTATCATCAAGACAGAATAGCGAAGTCCTTCCTGCCGAATATCGTCTGTCAAAAACTCAATGCGCCTAAAGAACTCTTTCCGGTGAAGAGCTCCGGTCAGATCATCTGTTGTGGCCATACGCATTAGATGATCCTCTTTCGCCTTTCGTTTGGTGATATCGTCAACCACCCATAAGATACCTTTATAGAGATTTGCCGGAATATTTCTATCAATGGCCTGCCCTGTAAAAGAGCACCATATCGTATTACCATCCTTTCGGCGCATCTGATATTCAAACTTCAATGGCTTACCATGAGCCAATTCTGGATAAATCGTTTCGCCAAACTCATCATATTTCTCCATGGAAATGTGGAGTTGGCGCATACTAATCCCCTTAATCTCTTCAGGTGAATCATATCCTAAAATGTCTGCCAAGGCCTGATTCGCACGGCGAAGATACCGTCCACCTTTCAAAAGCATCAACCCGACTTTACAGTTGCTAAAAATAAGCTCCAATTCGTACAAGGCATCGGCCAGATCCATCTCAGTAGCACGCGTAAACGTCAAATCACGCATAGCCGTAGCACGATATTTTCTTCCCTTCAGGACTACGTTATTTCCTCGAACTTCCACAGGAAAGGTGGTACCGTCCTTACGCTTGCATGTAGCAAAGTAAGGCTCTGTTATCCCTTTTTGAGCATTCGCCTGAGCAACCTTGTACGAATCTTTTGTCAAAAAATCTAAAGCACTTAGATTCAGCAATTCCTCAGATGTATAGCCAAAAACATTCACAGCCTCAGCATTTGCAGCTATACACTGTAAATTTTCATCAAAAATACCTATTGCCTCAAACGCAACATTATTTAATGCCTGTTCCATCTCAAGCTTTTCTTTTAACTCATTAATTTGCTTTTCGGCTTCTTTTAAATCCATAAACCACCTCAAAAGACGTTAAAAGCTTGAGACAACACACCACCAACTAATAGCTAGCTAGAAGGTGTAATAGGCATACGGTATTTGTGACCCAAATAAAGAACAGGGTAAAAAAGATACATTAACTATACCATGAAGTCATGAATTGGCACAGTTCTTACTGAGATAGGTTTTTTACTCTTACTGTAGCTAATTAAAAAAATATGTTTTTTTCAAACTAACGTTCAGCCTTAATAAACATGCGAAAATAAGTAACACAGAATAGTCGTTTTGCCGTATTGACGCGTCTATATAACAAGAATATTGTGTTATTTTTTTATGGAGAAAAACAACATGCTACCTTATGAAACCACACAGCATAGTGATGTTATTTCTACTGAAAATGAATGCCCCAAAGAACTTTCTGTTAGAAAATACCAAATATTACGAAGATGCCTTACTCATACCGTAAAGGCAGTCGGATGGCTTATGCTAGCCTGCATTTTAGGAGCAGGGAGCTTAGTTGTATATCTTCTTTCAATCTTCCAACTTCTATAAAAAATCCCCGCTTCTACGCAGGGTAAAAGCGGGGATGATAGAGCAGGGTGCACTATATTTAGTTTTTCAATTTTAGCTCAACCGTTGTGGCATGAGCTTTATCTTTACTTGTACCAGCCTGAACCGCTTTTACACGACCCTCAAGCCCCGGTAACTTCTTAACAATAACATTACGAACCGCGTTCGCTCTATCAAGGGCTAACTTACGCAACGCTTCGTGTGTGGTGTCCGCAGTTTTACGCAAATATTCTTCCATTTGCTCACGAGTTTGATCGGAGTATCCGAACATGCCACCTGGACGCGGACTATCTTTTACATCAGGTGCATCTTCATACGCCTCTTTCAAGAACTTTTCATAGTCGTAACGTGGTACAGGAGCATCTTCTAGCTTAAGATGCTTACGAGTACCGCTTGAAAGACTGTCGTACCAAGCTTTAGTTACAGCCATCTTTAATGCCTGTTCCTGAAGTCCCTTAACGTCAATCTCCTTGTCATAATACCCAAGACATTCAAGAGTAATAGAAGGCTTTGTCTTCAGCACAGATGCAATTTTAGTCAAAATCTGTACTTCTTCTTTAGGCAACTCAGCAGAGCCAGGCTTAAAAGTAACAAACTGAGCCTGCTCTGGAGAAACTCCACCAACAAGTGAACCAATTAACGTAAACGGTGAAATTGCCGCTTTTACCACCATATTAACCAGTGTGGTCGCAATTATTTGGTTAATATGGAAATTCGGATCTTTTAAGTTCCCGGTAACCGGTAAATTCAGCGAAATATCACCATTAGGCTGACGCATTAACGAGAGACCTAATTTAATTGGAACAGAAGGGGCTTTAGACTGGGCATTGCGCTCTCCCAGGGTAAAATCTTCAAACAACAATTTATTCTGTGCATCAAGCTTATTCTGCTGAATTTTAACTTTAACATTTGCATCTAACGAACCGGACTTAACCGGATAGGCGATATATTTAACCGTGTAAGGGCTAAATTTATCCAGCATAATATCATCCAGACGCAACGTCATATCCATGGCTATAGGAGAGGCTAAAGGATTTACAGTACCAGATGCCGAAATTTGGCGTCCTTGCAATGTTGCAGAAAAGTTTACTGGAGAAGATTTCTTAGAAGTAAGACTGAAACGTTTATACGATGCCGAAATATCCTCTACATCTAAGACAACCTTCGGAGAAATAGAAGCATCCGTAAATGTCACCGCACCACGCTTAACAGTTATTGTCCCGATACTTAAACCAAAAGGCTTTGTAGTCGCCTGAATTGCGGAACGCCCTCCACGAACCTGACGCTTTGGTGTTTTTTTCTGCGAAGCTGCAAGAGCCTTTCTCGACATAGGCTTAGATTTAGCAGATGTCTTTTTCGCTGCTCGTGCCAAACTAATTGAGCCATCCTTTTCTAAAATAACCTCTGTTTCCGGACGATCAATAGTTACAGACTCAATTGAGGCACTATTCTTTGCAGAGTCAAACTTAGCTTTCTTAACCGCAACTTGTTTAATAGTCCCAAGATGTTCTTTGGCAGCTCTGTTATCTGCCGAAATATTGTTCACGGTAACGTCGCCAGCAACACTAATTTTTGTATCACCTGCTGGTGGAACAGAAACATTTCCCTTTGCATTAGCAGAGACTGTCCCTTTTGTGACGGTTACGTCTGTATATTCGTTAATATATTCAGCAAAGTCAGGGATGTTGATATCTTTAATATTTACATCACCATTAACAGCCAAAGGAGAGTGCGCAATAGTTCCTTTCGCTTTAATACTGCTTTTTTCGTTCACACCCGTTGAAACAGAAAATGCTGCCGGTTTGTTATCCAACGAGATATCACTCGCGGTTATTGCCACGTCTTTAAGATTGGTGATTACGCTCTTTTGAAGAGCAGTATCATTCAAAGTAATTTTACCGTTCTTCACTGAAACTCCTTGAACTCGAAGCTTCCAAGAACTACCAGACGATACTGCTTTAGGAGAAGGGGAAGATTTTTCATCAGCCCCGGTTTTAGACGTTTTTTCAGCCACAAGCAGGGAAACTATATCTATGCCGTCTTTACTGCGCGTAGCGGTAATTTCCGGTCCAAGCAGCCCTATATTAGCAATATCAACCGACTGCTTTTTCAGATCAATATTCGCACCGTCAACAGCTAATGTTTTAAGAGAAATAGGAGCCTTTTTGAAATCCTTTCCTGTCAATGCAAGGTTCTGCAATCGGACACTACCATTCGCAATTTTAACTAAAACATCAAAAGCAGGTGTGCTCGCAATATGAATTGCCGCCGAAGCACTTAAGGAACCACTGCCAATTTTAGCCGGAGTTGCTCCAGCCAAATACGGCATGAATTGGGCAAGTCCCAAATTAGAAATGGTTGCTTTTAAATCAGCCGCGATGGGAGAAGTGGTCACATTACCTACAACTTCAATCATTTTTTTATCACCGATCGAAATAACTACATCACCAGATTTTTTTGGCTCTGTTGTAATGTTTGTTACCGCAATATTAATCGGTGTAAGCGGCATGGTAAAAGGCCCAGGAACAGTACTGTCTTTAAACAGCACCTTACCGTTTTTTATAGTAAAAGACTCTAACTCCACAGCAAACGGGTAGGGTGAAGCATCAGCTTTTTTAACGTCTTGAGCTTGCACTGAACTCGCGTCGCCGTTATCTTCTTCAGAAATTTTTTCTTTTACTTTTTCAGCAACAACTTTCGTAGCAGTTTTTGCAGCAGATGTTTTTTCTGTGCTGCCTTTCGCTACTTTAGCATCTGAAACTTCTGGCTTAAAATATGTAGCCCAGTTGACTGATCCGTCTTTTTGCCTATGAACTTCGACATATGGTGAATCGATATCAATTGTTCCAATAATCGCTTTTTTCTCTGACAAAGAGAATTTCTTTAAGTATACCGTCATATTCGGTATTTTTAAAACTTCACTTTTGTCTTCTTTTGTTACGCCGACATTTTTCAATTTCACACTGCCATTCACATGCAAATCAAGCGGCTTATCTTCTGGACGACTAAAATCTAAATTAATAGAAATCCTCATATCACCGGAAGTTAACGCGACTGGAGACTTCAAAGGAACATAACGCCAATATCGTGCAAGCGAAATATCATCAGAAGTAAAAGTAAACTTCGTTAAGAAGTTATTTGAAAATGGGAAAGTAGAACCACCAAGACTAAATGGTGCCCCATTTACCAACATGGAAAGCTCTGGTTTAACAGCCTCATCAAGATCACTTTCAAACGAAGAGGCTAACGGAACAGCTAGATGCAATTTACTGATAGTCTGAACCGCATCTTCTTTCTCATCATTAAAAACAATATCTCCGTCCTCGAGAATCAAATTCAAAACCTTAAAAGGAAAAATCCGCTGATCCTCTTGCTCCTCTTCCGGAACCTGCTCTGACTCTTTTGCTTGTTGAGCAAAGTGTTCCAACATGTCGTCAATAGAAAGCGTATTATCCTTGTACCGTGTAATATTGACCTCAGGCTTAACAATGCGCACGTGCCGAACAATAGGAGCCAAAACAAAAATTGACCTGCCAGACAACTGTGCTTCTAACATCCCGACGGAAAAAAGATTACCATCACCATCTTTTTTCTTAACAGCAATGTCGTCAAACTGAACGCGCAGCGTTAGCGGGTTCAGATGTATTTTTCCTATAGAAACATTACGTTGCAAAACAGGTGGTAGCTTTTCTTCAAGCTGCCATGCAGCAACAGGTGCTATAACAAGAAAACCAACGAGGACATAGAGAAGGAACAAAGAGAGCAGGGTTCCCACTATTATCGTCGTAATTTTACGAGTCCTGGTTCCAAAGAAAAATTTCTTATTCATTGTAGCCTCTTAAACAAAAAATAAAGGGTTTCTCCACAAAGATGCTGTGATGTCGCACTCAGATTGGATTGGATAATTTTCTTTATGGTTACACCCGGTTCTGGGTACATAATTGAGAAACGGCATACCTAAGTTGTTCAGGTAAAAAGATCAATCGCAATAGTACTCATGTCAGCATAAATAGTAACCCGAAACAACTCTATCAGCTAGCAGATAAGCGTTTCAGAGCCCCCAGCTATCTGCTATTTACAGATGAATTCATAATAGGTGTTCAACATTTTTTATCATTTTGAATGTTATATTTACGCATATTCCCCCATGATGCTTTTAATCACGTATAACTAATATACAAATGGTTGTGCATCTCTTTTTCTTCATAAAGAATAAAAAAGGTGCCCCTCTGAAGAGGGGCACCTTTTTTATAGAATTGTGAAAATAATCTTGGCAGAAAGCAGTAGCATTGTTGTTGCCAAAAACTTTCGAACTAATTGTTGAGAAAGCCAGCGCTGCATTACAACCGTTCCAAGATACCCACCAATTACTGCCAATAAACCACAAGCAGCAGCAATGGATATGTCAACATCCCCCATTTTTAGATACGCTAAAAATCCGGAGAATGAAGAGACTGGTACAACCAAAGCCGTTACGGAAGCAATACGCTTAGCACTAAACCTTGCCACCCCAAGAAGAGGAACCAAGACCCCGCCACTACCAACTCCAAGCAGGCCCGAAACAATACCTGCCATGGCTCCCCACAAGATCTGAGAGCCAAGCCCCATTGAGTCCCTGTCCCCTCCAGTGCGCACACCTACCAACATTGTGAGTCCTGAGAGAAAAAGAAACGCTGAAAAAGCACCCAAAAGAATTTTCTCAGAGATGAAAGTGGAGGCATACGCACCGACAGGCGCAAAACACAGTGAGGCGATTATCAGTGGAAGCCAATCTCGGACAGTGATCTTTCCACTTTTAATATTAACATACGAAGCCCCTGACAGGCTTAAGGTATTGATTAGCAACCCTAAGGGACGAGCCATGCTAAGAGACATTCCAAGGCTATGTACAACTGGGATCAGAGCCGCTGCTGAACCAACACCACCAAGGGCAAATACAAAGCTCAAACTCAAAGAGGCAAATGCTGCTGAAAGCAACATCGGGTTATCCTCGATTAAAAAGCGGAGTCGGCTTCAAAAGAGTGGCAATCTGCTCCGTGCTAAGCGTCAAAGTACGAACATTGGTAAATCCCTTGGCCTTGAGCCATCCCCAAACCAACGATGCTCTAAAAACTGAAGAGCAAAAAGGCACAATTAGCTTATCTTTAGGAAGCCTATCAAAGCTCTCAGGGAGTTTATGCAAAGGAATGTGCAGGGCCCAAGGATAGCGGGAGTATTCATTTTCTTCATCTGTGCGCACATCGAGAAAGAGGGTATCTTCTGACTTCGTTAAAGGAAGAAATTCACTAGCAGTCACACAGTGCTTGCCACTAGCTAAATAAGCACAGTCCAGTTCACGAATTGCAGTATCGAGTGTTTTCATTTTCATTCCTCATAGTGATCAAAACTAAGATTAACGTTTGGCAGAGTGAATCGATGAGAGTGGAGTCGGCTTAAGGAGCGTAACTAAATCTTCGGTACCGCCGACCATCGTTTTTACTGTCTCCATTCCAGACTGACGTAAGTAGAAAAAAGCCACTGTAGATTGAAACGAAGAGGAACCAAATGTAATTGTAATGGCATCACTCGCAATTTCATCAATGCGATCAGGAAGCTGGTTGATCGGGATATGTTTAGCAAAGGGGAAGGGGGAATAAGCAGCCTCTTCATCAGTTCTAACATCAAGAAGTTGCACGTTCTTATTCCCAATAACATTTTTTACCCCTTCGGGAGATATTGTGAATTCGCCAGTAGCAAGTGCATCAAATTCCATTTCAGTAAGAATAGTATCCATAAGAATTTCCTTTAGTAGGAGAGAAGAAAGGGAGTGAAAAAAGAACATTCATGTTACTTTTTATCTTTTACTTTTTTATCAACAGATTCTTTTCCTTTGTCTCCAGAAGCTTCTTTTTCTGGGACAGGCTCAATCACGGAACCGCAACAACAGCCGCAGTCAGAGCCTGAACCAACAATTTTGCTCCATAAACTTTTCTTTTTGGTATCACTCATAACATTCTCCTTTTTTTAATTTAAAGCACAGTGCTGAAAAACAATCCTGCCAGCACCGCAGTTGAAAAGATGACAAATACAATGGCTGCAACAAGACGTTTTTTAAAAATAGACGCAAGCATACTCATTTCAGGAATCGCCATACCGGCTCCACCAATGATAAGAGCGATTACCGCACCAAGCCCCATGCCTTTACCAGCCAAAGCTAAACCAATAGGAATTGCTGTTTCTGCACGAATATACAAAGGAATACCGACGAGAGCTGCAATAGGAATTGCAAACGGATTAGTAGGTCCTGCCCACTGAACAATCAGCTCCTGCGGCATATAGCCATAAATGCCTGCACCAATAGCTACCCCAATAAAAAGATAGACAAACACACGTCTGAAATCACCAAGGGCAGCAGAAAATGATGCTTTCAATTTTCCCCCGAACGTTGCCGGCACGTATGCCTCTTTTTCACCGCAACAGCTCTTCTGTAAGCGTACATTTCGAACATGTTCACCAAATCCCAACGCATCTAGCAGTAAACCAAAAACAACGGCGGCAAAGAAAGTTACTAACGCATACATAACTGCTGCTTTAAATCCCATAAGGGTAGCAATCATGCTTAGAATAATGGGATTGAGAATTGGAGAAGCGATTACAAAAGACATAACCGGCCCGAAGGGAGTGCCTGCGTTAAGTAGTCCGAGTGTCATTGGGATAGTGGAGCAAGCACAAAAGGGGGTTAATCCCCCGACGAGAGCTCCAAGCATATTTCCCCAGATTCCTTTACGAGAAATCCACCCTTTAAGCCGTTCTTGAGGAATGTACATCAAAGCTAATGCAACAATGGTGCTTATTCCGAGAAAGAGTATCGTCAACTCAACACTAATAAACGCGAAGTATTCCAAAGTTTTTTGTAGATTGTTCATATGTGTCTCCATTTGGTTGACTTCGTCAACTAATTTTTCAAAAAAAGGGGAATTCCCCTTTATCGTTACAATCAAAGAACCTTTGCAAGAGTTGTTAGAGCATGAACAATTGAATTCTGCTCTTGAGCACTTACCTTACTCAAAGCCTGTCCAAGGCGCTCCCCGGTAATTTCTTTAGCATGCTGAAGCAAATCGAGGCCATTTTCTGTTGGCTGAACGCAACAAACGCGCCCATCCTCGGCAGATCGCACTTTGGTAACTAACTGCTGCTTCTCGAGCCGGTTAACGATGCGTGTAGCCCCACTTTTGGTGAAGTCCAAAAGTTTGCCTATCTGTTGAACAGAGCAGTCCGAATACAGTGCTGCTGTCTGTAATGCCCTGAATTCAGCAAGTGAAAGTTCACCGCAGCAGGCACCATCAACACCACGCGCACTGAACTGCCATGCAATTTCCAACATACTTTCAACAACTGATGTTGTCGCAATCACCTGTTTCATAAACACGCTCCATTTTGCTTGAGTGGAAAGTAAGCACATTGATTGACATCGTCAACTAATTTTCCATAAAAAATTCATTTTATGAAATAACTATCTATAAAAAATGAAAAACCTGCTTCCTAATTAGAAGCAGGTTTCAAGCTGGTCACTCTTTATTAAAAAACAGAACTGTGTGATCGATATCTTTGAAATTTATACAATAAATTTGGCTCACTCACTATGTAAAGATTCCCCTGAGAGTCCAAAGTAACTCCCTCTGCTTGCGGAATATCCTTCTTTAAACCATTGAATCCAGATTCAAGTTCTAAAAAACTAACTGCCAACCCATTATTATCAACTTCAACTAATAGCTTGGCTTCATCACTCAACAACAATAAATGGCCAGTTTCTAAATCAAAATGCAATCCCGAAAGATCATCCAAATGATACTCATCAATGTCTATAAAGTCTGGAACCCCAATTGAAACACCTTTCTTTCCTTCGGCAAACCCCGACACAGCCAAAAGCTTTAACGGCTTGCGCTCCTGAACTGCATAGATAGTCTTTGAATTTGGATCATAGGCAACGCCTTCAAGGCCATTGTTAGCCGTGCCGCCTGAATTCATAGTAATAAATCGCAGTAAATCCCTATCAAGGGTAGTTGTTTCTGGCGAGATCGGAGCTAAAACAATAGACATATCTCTTTCATCAGCGATGACAAATGTACCATTACCTATATACGCAACGGCCTCAGTGTCAGAAAAATTTTTTAAAGTAATTCTTCGTAACGGCTTAATATCTAAAGATAGCTCGATTAACTCTTGAGGTTCATTTGTTACAATCCACAAGGTATTATTATCATAATCGTATGTAATTCCGGAGACATTCTTTTTAACGCCTGGGATTGGTTTAGCCTGTATTTCAGCTTTATAGCTCGAAATCCATACCGAATTATCCTTGGCCCTTTGAGACGTAGTCCAATTCATCCAAAAAACATGTGCACGATCATCTAAATCAAACAAATGACCTAGCCATAAAAAAAGAATCAGCAGTACTAAAATGATGACGCATAGCTGCTTATAAAACTTTTTTTTATGAAACACAGTTTCCTCTTTCATTTATGCCACCTAAAAAAATTTTTACATTGAGGGATAGTAGGGTAGTGCTGTCAATCGTATCACAGCATATTACAAAGTTGGAATGTATTATCATTATTCATCTGCACTTTTATTATAGCGTCCTACTATTCTTCCATTTTCAATATCAACTATCACTTGAAGCGGCTTATTGTTTACCAACAGATAAATTTTGTAATTTGCCCAGCTATCAGAAAATTCGACATGAGCCTTGTATGTAAAACCGTTCTCTGATTCCTCTACAAAAGCTACAGCTTCTCTTAAACTTATTTTCGCTGTCTTAATTGTACTATATTTATTAGTTATTTGCGCAAAAAAACTATTTAAAACATCTGCAGACTCTACAGCAATTTTTTTATTTGATTGAAATGGGCAATATGCATGCACAACATTTTTACGTTGAATAAGAGTTACGTCTATTCCGTTATCTTCAAGTTCAAATCCAACAGCGATACCTTTAACTATTGATTCAGTGCTGAAGAGTAAACTTGCTATCGTTACATTTGTGTTTGAAAGTTCTTTCATTACAGAGTGAATGTGCAAACCTTTCTCTTCATAGAACTCAGGCTCATCTGCTTTCACAGCAAATGGACGTAAAAAGATAAAAGCTACAATCAGCACAGCATAAAGTCCAAAAACAATGTTTCTGCGACAATAAAAAAGTCTCATATGGATATTCCTTGTTTAGACATCCATATGAGACAGCAGGCTTACCACATACTTTCGTGAAAATGACAAATAAGAAATGCGCTACATCATAGTCCTGGGAAGTGTAATCAAAAAAGTACTGCCACCTTTTTCACCGTCTATTATTGTAATCTCCCCATGATGAGCAGAGACAACAGCTTTTACAAGGCTTAGTCCCAATCCAATACCCTTTTCGGAACGACTTTTATCCAATCGGTAAAGCTTATCAAAAACACGTTCCCGCTCTTCAACAGGAATACCAATACCCGTATCGGTAACAGCTATTTCAAGTACATTGCCTTTTCCAACCTTAGCCCATAACGACACTGAACCACCTTCGGGAGTATATTTCAAAGCATTGTCAGCTAAGTTCCCTAAGGCTTGCGCCAACCTATGGCGGTCTGCGGTTATCGAAATATCTTCTGCCTCATAGCTCAAGGTAATGCCTTTATCATCAGCAATGATTTCGTAATATTCAACAAGATCATGGAGAAGGTTTTTAGCTGAGAAAGTTTCATAATTCAGACGCATTTGTCCTGTTTCTGCTTCTGCTATATCCATCAACATTGTAATCAAGCTGTTTATACGCTCAATCTCTTCAGAGCATTCTATGAGTGTTTCTCTTTGCTCCTCATAAGAAGTCTGTTCTAGCAGCGCACGTTCAATACGAGTTTTCATGCGAGTGAGAGGAGTACGTAAATCATGCCCAAGATTATCGAGGGCATCACGCATGGCAATAACCAATGTCTCAATCCTCTGAAGCATGTCATTTACTAGCTCAGCCAGTTCGTCGAGCTCTCCTTTGTGATTGGAGACCGGAACCCGACTTGTCATATCACCCTCGGAAACCTCTTTCACAGTTGTTGTAAGATTCCTTAGAGGCCGCAATACTTGATAAGCTAAAACAGCGCCACCGCCTCCACCTATCAGAACAATTCCTAACACAATAAAAACAAAGATGCTGCTGAGGGTCTCTACAAGCACTTCCTGTCGCTCAGTCGTTCTCCCTACGTAAAGCCTATAGCCATCTTCAAACTTATGAGAAAAAACATCGACATCATTCTGAGTAGGGAGGTCGTAAATCTGCCAGTCGTTAAAAATTTCAGGATCAGAAGGAGCAAAGTCGTCTGAAGCAAGCTCATCAAGCTGTTTTGGAACAGTTAGCCAAAGAGTCATACCCTCTGGATCAACAAGCCGGATATAAATGTCATTGACCTTATTGTTACCGTGGTCGCTGCTAAGAGTACTCAACAGAGTATTTAAGCCCTGCTTGCTCCCCTGCTGGATATAGGCGTATATCTTGGGACGAATCCTTTCCCGTTCAACTTTACAAATCCCTGTATCAAGCAAGAAAAGGCTAAATGAAAACAATAGAATCGTACTCACAAAAAAGAGTACAAAATATGCTGCCATTACCTTAAAAGACAACAATGACCTTTTAACTTTCCTGAGCACTGAGCACATAGCCAACCCCACGAATCGTACGGATTAAATTTGTGCCAAACGGTTTATCAACCTTTGCTCTCAAACGATGAATGAGAACTTCCACCACATTGGTTTGTGGATCAAAATTGTATTCCCAAATATGGTCGAGAATCATTGTTTTGGTTACAACTCGCCCCGCATTGGACATAAGGTACATCAACAACGAATATTCTCTAGCTTGCAATACAATGGGTTGCCCAGCATGCTGAACATCTCTTGTAAATCGGTCTAACGTTAACGCACCAACCTGCAATAAAGAGCTAGCTGGGGTTGCAGAAGAACGACGGATGAGTGCCTGAATACGCACTTGCAATTCGGCAAACGAAAATGGCTTAGTGAGATAATCATCAGCACCCGTTTGCAACCCGGCGATTTTGTCATCAACACTCTGTCTGGCACTTAAAATAAGTACAGGAGTTGTTATGCCTTTTCCGCGCATTTCTGCAATTATGCTTAAGCCGTCAACTTCTGGAAGCATCAAGTCAAATACAGCCGCGTCATATTGTTCATTCAAGGCAAAATATAGTCCTTCTTTTCCAGTTGAAGCACGTTCGACACTAAAACCAGCTTCTTCAAGACCTTTCGTAATATATCCTGCAATAGTTTCATCATCTTCAACTAATAAAATACGCACAACAACTCCTTCTATATGAAAAACAGGCAGACCGAATCGTCTGCCTGTTCCTTTTTACCATTCAAAAACAAAAAGTACAAAATAGGTAGCAATGAGATAGAGCGTAAGTACTCCGAACACAAAGTATGTGTAGTGTACCTTCTTTCCCAAATAAGAAAGAGATAACGCATCTGCTTTTTTGGGACAAACGTCAGAATCCAAACAACTGTAACAGCCAAGACAATCGTTTCCATTCACCTGCTCTTGCTTAGAAATAGAAATGTCCATGGGACAAACACGATCACACTTTTTACATCCGATACATTTTTCTGAGTCGCGCGTTATCTTTGCAAAAGGGAGCAGCTTATTAATAATATTGTATCCAGCTTTTTGAAAACATAGATATTTACAGAAAAAACCCGGAATAAACAAAGGGATAAAGAGCACAGCCCAGTGTTTAAACTTTATATAATTCCATGAAAACGCACTGGTTTTATACATTTCCATATGTTCGGCAAAGTAGTTTACCCCTTGAGAAATGAAAAGGTACATAAAACCAGCTAACATTACGTATTTCAAATTACGTAGCAGCCTGTCATATGGCTGCGGGATCGTGAATTGAAGTTTCGGGAACAATGCATTGCCTATTCGAGTCATAAAATATGAACTTGCTCCAAAAGGACAAAACCAGCCACAAAACAAAGGACCGAATAATAAAATTGAACCAAGTACTATGTATTCACTTTCAAACTCAAACTCAATTCCCAATACCTTTGCTAGCAAGTAGAAATTGAGGGCAAAAAACAAACGCATTATATCACGAGTTAATGTAAACTGAGTATCCTTTTTATACATTTTCATAAGTGTCTCATCGAGATTTATATATTTTGCTGCTAAGAAAGGGATAATGCGACGCTGGCACCACAGATGATGTTTCTTTTACGTCTAAAAACGTCATCCCCTTTCCATTATCTGTGGCTGACAAAAGTATTCTGCAACCTTCGCAATACCTAAAGCTTTACTTTAACTTTTTATATAACGACGGAGATTATCTATAAAAAAACCTCCGTATCTTCTACGGAGGTCATACTCTGTCACACTACTTGCTAAAAACTTACGCAAACATTACTTTTTTGAAATACTATAACAATGCCAATCAAAACAATAAATTAAGTTTGATTGCTAAAATTTCCATTGCACATTTACGGCAAGATATTGAATACGGTTTGTAGAATACTTTCCCTTTAAATCTCCCGTAAGGGCTCCTCCTTTACGATTTATACGCGCCGTCCCAGCATCTAAATATTGATAAGCAATACCCAACGTTACATCTTCATCAAGTTCATATTGAAAACCGGTTGCAAAACGCCATTGCCTGTCCAAAGGTAAAATTGGAGATCGATTGCTTTCGGAGCAGGGCGAGGTATCATATGCGGCACCAATAGACCATATCCACTTATCCGCGATACGTCCCCTCAACCCTAAAGCAAAATGCCATGTATCTGTATAGTTCAAATCAACCGCAATATCTGAGGCAGCAGTGTTAGGAATAGAAGCTTCCAGCTCTCCAAACTCCTGCCAGTTTTGCCAACCAACACTTCCCATAATTGCCCAACGTGATGTCATGTCATAATGGAGACTAAACAGTACCGCCTGTGGAATCGTAAAAGTTATATCCAAATCACGCCCGAGAAGCCCACTTTTCGTCAATCCTGCTTGTAGGATAGATCCCAAATTTGAAAGAGAAACAGCGTCTTCAAACTTGAGTTTTACAGGAGCACGATATGTCATCCCAGCCCGAAACTTGGGAGTAAGCTTATAAAAAAGTCCGACGTTGCCTCCAACCCCCGTTGTAATGGAGTCAGCCTTTAATTCCCCATCATTTTTTGAACTATCCAAAGGGAAGTTGTTAATTGCAGTTTTCATAAACAACTTCGCGACAAGAACATCCAACCCAACTCCGACTGCAAGAGAATCTGTTACGTTTGTTCCCACACTTATTGAAGCACCAGCAGTAAGTAATGAAGATTCTTTGGCGTAATACCTGCCACTCCAATCATCATCATATTTTAACCCAAGCCCAAAATATGATGCCAGGCCAAACCCAATCCAAAAAGTATCCCTAATTTTCGACGCATAACTAAAGCTTGCAGCTGGAAGAAATCCTCCTGCATTGCCGCCATCACCCCCACCATAGCTGCTGTTGTCCGTAGAAAAACGTGTATCAATAAAGAGGGCCTGTGTTCCAACCATTAACTGTGACCTATCCAGATTAGTCATAGCAGCTGGGTTAGTAATCGCAGTTGAGGCATCAAGAGCAGTCGCTCCACGCCCAGCAGAAGCAGCTCCCAAATCCGGTGTGCCAATCTCATAAAGCCACACGCCACCACAAAATGCTGCGTGCGGAAATACAAGCCCGCTTATGGCTACCACTATGAAAAATAGAAAAAAACGCTGTATCTTACGTATTCCTAAGTACATACACCACCTGTCAGTAAAAGAATTACCATAAAGAATTCCATATTCTTATACCGACTTGGTAGCTTCCCAACGATTATATTCGCTGTTGTTTCATCACATTTTCATGGCGTAACTCTCTGAAGTAAATACAACTATACTCAGAATAATATTCTTAACAGACAAGAAGTGTGCTACATGTGCCAATAAGTTTCTTTTTATCATCTCCCAAAAGGACAAATAGATATGCGGTATTGCCCCAGCTGTTCATGCTCAATCTTAGTCATAGCAAGTTTTTTACTCATGCTTTTTATCCCCTCATCTCTATACGCGACAGAGAAGCAAGACTTTTCTGGTTCTAAGAGTTGTATCAGCTGCCATGCTAAATTTTATGAACTATGGGCTACTTCGCGACATGGAACTGCTTTACAACCCTTTTCAACAGCCATAGCAAAGCAATTAACAGCTCAAACAAGCCCGATTCAAATACGAGAAGCAACGTTCCAGTTTATTCAAGACAACGGGGAGTGGGTAATCAAAGAAAGAACTTTCCAGAAAATAACCACACACCCAATTCACTATGTTCTTGGCGGAAAGTATGTGTATTACTTTTTAACAAGATTAGAACGAGGACGGCTCCAAACTCTCCCAATTGCATATGACTTCAGCAAAAAGGAATGGTTTGATATGGCCGCAAGCGGGGTGAGGCACGCTGGTGATGCCCCTGTGTCGTGGAGAGATCAAACGTACACGTTTAATACGTCGTGTTATGGCTGCCATGTTAGCCAGACCTCAATTAACTATTCTGCCGAGACAGATTCGTACAGCACAACGTGGAAGGAAGCAGGCATCAACTGTGAAACCTGCCATGGACCATCAGCTGATCATGTAGCAGTATGTACTGATGCCCCCAAAGGAACCACTCCGGATGACCTGAAAATTCTCGGAGGAAAGGGAAAATTTAGTATCCAACAAAACACCGATGCTTGTGCGCCATGCCATGCGCAAATGACACCTATTTCAACAGGTTTTGTTCCCGGTGAATCTTTTTATGATCATTATGATTTAACGACACTTGAAGATCAGGACTGGTATCCAGACGGAAGGGATTTAGGAGAAAACTACACACTAAACACATGGAAGCTCAGCCCCTGTGTTCAATCAGGAAGGCTAGGCTGCATGCACTGCCATACCTCAAGCGGGCGATTCATACAGGTACAACACCCCAATAAGGCTTGCTCCCCCTGTCATGAAGAAAAAGTTCAAACCCCGGAAGTTCACACCATGCATAAACCAGACAGTGCTGGGAGTCTTTGCATTTCATGTCATATGGTCAAAACCCAGTTTGCACGAATGGATAGAAGTGACCATTCGATGCTTCCGCCTACTCCTGCGGCAACCATAAAATTTGGTTCTCCCAATGCATGCAACGTTTGCCATACGGATAAAGACGCAACATGGGCAGATAATTATGTTCGAAAATGGCGGAAAAGAGACTACCAAAAACCAATCTTACACAGAGCTTCACTCATTAAAGCTGCACGCAAACAAAACTGGAAACAATTACCCAACATATTAACTTACATTAACAATCCTAATTCAAACGAAATATTCGTAGCATCCTTAATACGTTTACTTCGAAGCTGCCCCTCTGCTGAAAAATGGCCAGCAATCTCTAAAACGACCCGACATCCATCCCCTTTAGTTCGCAGCGCTGCATGTACAATACTTGCAGACTGGAACCATCATGACAGTGTAGCACTTCTTGCTACAGCTACCGGAGATCCCGTGCGGCTAGTTCGTATTCGAGCTGCTGCATCCCTTGCAGGAAAGCCGTATGCCGTTGCTGAAGGTACTCTTAATCAGCAAATATCTAACGCCACAGAAGAGTATTTAGAAGCACTCTATACACGTCCTGATGTGTGGACAACACATTACAATCTTGGAAATTATTATCGAAAAACAAAACAGCATATAAAAGCGATAAGTGCATACACAAAAGCAAACGAGTTAGCGCCCCAAGCTATCGCGCCAATGGTTAATTGCGCAATTCTACACGGTAACCTTGGCGATCTTACAAAAGCAAATACACTTCTTTCCAGAGCACACACGCTAGCGCCAAAAAATATGACAGTGTTATACAACCTAGGGTTGGTCGAAGCTGAGAGAGGGCGATTCAACGCTGCAGAACAGCATCTGCGAACTGTTTTGACTGCTCATCCTGATTTCGAACGCGCCGCAGCAAATTTAGCATCAATCGTCAGCCAACGCTCTTCACATGAAGCAATACCTTTTGTTCAAAAAGCGTACAAACTGAATCCAACCCCTGCAAACGCCTTTGCTTTGGCATACTACTTAAAACAAGCGGGAGAAAAAGAGGCTGCAACAAGTGTACTGAAAGCCTCAGCAAAACAATGGCCGGCTTACACCGACACATATATTCTTCTTTATGAACTAGCGGAGACACAGGAAGAGCAGCAACGCGTACTGAACTCTATTCAAGAAGTTTTAAAAAACAAGCAACTTCAACCAGAAAAGAAAGCACGTTTGAATTCTATTTTGCAGCAAATCATAGGGTAAGGTTTCTCTTTAAAAATCATTAGAAGAGCACCTGCTAAAAGCTAGAATGTAACTCTCGCCAATGCGTAGTATGGAATATGGGTATAACGGAGCATCATATGAAAAAAACAGCCATCACTTACTGCATAATCTTCGTTTTCCTTGCTCCCTTTGCTGCACAGGCAAAAAACACAAACAACGTCATGTCTGCCGTTCAAGAAAATATGCAAAGAATGGAACACTACAAGGCGAAATATAATCTACAAGAGAAGGCAGAAAAGAGGGGCGAACACGTCCCAGACACAACACTGCCAAATAGCGTTGTTCATCCCAGTACTTCCTTACAAGATAAAGCAAAACTTATTAATTTGCTTAATAGAATAACGTTGAACGAAGACGAAAAAAAAGAACTCATTACTCTGATACGCAACAAATAACGCTTTAGGAGTGTGTATGTCAGGACATGGATTCGTCACAAGCAAGCTATCAATTACAGTTCTATGTGTATTCACAATACTTCTGGGAACATATCACATTGGAAATTGTACAACAGAAAAGCCTAACATACTGGTAATCTGGGGTGACGACGTTGGGCTATACAACGTTAGTTTCTGGAACAGAGGTGGCATGGGGTACAAAACCCCTAATATCGACAGGATAGCAGAAGAGGGCATAGCTTTTACAGACTATTACGGCGAGCAATCTTGCACAGCAGGGCGATCTTCGTTCATTACAGGACAAAGTGGGCTTCGCACAGGAAACACTAAAGTAGGCATGCCCGGAGCACCAGACGGTCTTAAGGCTGACGATATCACCATTGCAGAAGCTTTGAAAAATCTAGGATATGTTACAGGTCAATTTGGAAAAAATCACCTTGGAGATAGAAACGAACACTTACCTACAGCGCATGGATTCGACGAGTTCTATGGTTTTCTTTATCACCTAAACGCAATGCAGGAACCTCAAGATCCTGACTTTCCTCGGTCTCCTGAATTTTTAAAAAAATTCGGACCACGCGGCGTCATTCATGCTTTTGCCGACGGCAAAATTACTGACACAGGTCCGCTTACAATAGAACGAATGAAAACTGTTGATGATGAAACATTGGAACGCGCTATC
>NZ_JADMLB010000015.1 GCF_015482765.1 Halodesulfovibrio sp. | reverse complement strand
CGCGGAGAGGTGTCCGAGCCCGGCCGAAGGAGCACGATTGGAAATCGTGTGTACTAGCAAAACTGGTACCGAGAGTTCGAATCTCTCCCTCTCCGCCAGCATGTAATCATACTCCGAAGCTTAACGCTTCGGAGTTTTTTTTGTACCCTAAAACCAGCCGGTACAAAAACTCTCTTCTGTCACTTTTCCTTTCTACACGCACTCCCCATCCTAACACTGTTCAGCGCAGTTCACTCCAGCAAGAATTAACCTTTTGCTTGTTTTCCGTATCCCCCTTGAGTCAACGCAATTGTCGGGCTATGTGTTTGATACTAAGGAGCATGATATGAACAATACGCTGCGCACCAACCCACAACAAGAGCGTGCGATCGCGACTATCAACAACATACTTGAAGCTTCTAAACGCGTCTTGCTTTCTGAAGGGTACGAAAAGTTTACAACAAATCGCGTTGCCGCAGCATCAGGTTTTAATATCGGGACGATCTATCGCTATTTTCCGGATAAAGAGACAATAATTATCCGGTTGTATCAAAAACGCCAAGATGATGCCTTGTTACTTTTAACAAGCTTACTTACCAGTGATATTAAATGGAACGGAGTTGACGAATTTTTTGGATACCTGCTCAAAAAATACATTGCCAATCATTCAGACGAAGATCATGCCATAGCAGTTGAACTGACAAAAGCTGCTGTTATGAACCAACACATAAAGGCGTTAGAAAAAACACATGATGAACGAATTCTCGCTGCTCTGTATGAGGCGGTGACCGAGTATTTTAAACTCGCTCTCGACCGTCGGCTTGTACAATTTTTTCTAGAGCTGGGGATGCAGCTTGCGCTCATGGTAAGCATGAAGCCTGAGGAAAAACGGAGCTACACAGCGGAGCAAGCGATCACTACCATGGTTGCTGCAGTACAAATCCACTGTTTACCCCTGCCTGCAAATTAGATCAAAAAAACCCGCTACTGCTCAGCGGGTTTTTTTAATCAAAGCCTATAAAAAGTCTCGCCAATCTTCTTCATGGCGCTTAGCCATGATTGCCAGCAACTGTTTAATGGGAGAGTACAGCATAGTACAACCAAGCCCTGTTGCAAGCCCGCTAAACGTAATCTGGGGATCTGGATCAATCCCGATAAGATTAAACGCAGTTCCACCAAGACAGGCGATGCCGATAATCAAAGCAACATACCACGCAGCCTGCAATCCCGGTTCTGCACCGTTTGCAAGGTTAAGCAGAAACAGACCATACAAACCCACTGCAAGCACATACGCTGCAAGGCGGACAAAATCTTCATATGGACCTGCGTATAAAAATACGCAAAGCATAGCAGTTAGAACTGACCCCAGCCAGATTCCAGACTGAATATTCATGCCCGTTTCATTATCCAGACGCTTAAGTAAAAAGCAAAGTAACAAGCCTGAGCTAATGAGACAGCCCGCAACAACAGTCCACTTAACTGGAACAAAAAATCCTGCGCTTGCCATTATCACGGCAAGCAGCGCAATACCCGCGCTTGCTAAATCAAACTCTCCGTCACGAACAAAGGCTCGCATCTCACCGAGGAACATTGCCCCGATGCAGCCAAGAATTCCTCCGAACGCTATTGCGGCAAACACACTTCCCGCAGCATAAAAAGCGCTGAGCAGTAACAACAGACACACGCTCCACATAAGCCAGAATGAACGGCACTGCGCAGTAAACACACTACACAACTCACACCATTTAGCCTGTATTGTCTGTTTCATTTTTCAACCTCCATTTCCTTTCCCTTATGGAATGGGGCACTACCACATATGACTACCACCTGCCACCACCACTTTTACGCCGACACCAAAAAGCAGTTTCAGAAATGCCAGCATCACCTCACGACATTCTCAATCTTTACAAGAGTGTAAAAAATGCATTATAGCCCTTAATAATACGCCACTCTTTGAACATTTTTTCAACGCTGTTCACTCTTTTTAAAATCTTCTGCGCTACAGGCTTCTGTAATAGTCTAAATTTCCTATACTTGAGTGATTGATCAGCTTATATTATTTAATTTACAATTTTGTTAAAACCGACTTTTTGTTTGCATTTGAAAGCTTTTTTCTGATAGCAGCGAAGACGAGACCTGAATATTTTTTGCGTTTTTACTTTGGAGTACTCTGTGATTCGTTTCGAACAAGTGAATAAGTGGTACGGAAGTGACCACCATGTGCTTAAAGACATCAATCTTGAAATAAAACAAGGCGAAGTAGTTGTAATATGTGGACCTTCCGGCTCAGGGAAGTCTACCCTTATTCGCTGTATAAACAGACTTGAACCTATCCAGCAGGGCAAAATTATCGTCGATGACATGGATCTTCATAACCCGCGTCTCGACATGACCACGCTACGTGCCGAAATCGGTTTTGTATTCCAGCAGTTCAACCTGTACCCGCATATGACAGTTTTGGAAAACATCACCTTGGCACCTACAATGGTGCGAAACATGCCGCGTGCCGAAGCTGACAGACTTGGAATGGAACTACTTGAAAAAGTTAATATTCCAGACAAAGCAGGAGCATATCCAAGTCAGCTTTCCGGAGGTCAGCAACAGCGTGTAGCGATTGCCCGTGGACTTGCTATGAAGCCTAAGATTATGCTTTTTGACGAGCCAACATCTGCTCTTGATCCTGAAATGATTAATGAAGTTCTTGATGTAATGAAAGCGCTTGCCCGAGAAGGCATGACTATGGCGTGCGTTACCCATGAAATGGGATTCGCCCGAGAAGTGGCAGATAGAGTTATCTTTATGGATGACGGCATCTTAGTTGAAGAAAATACTCCGCACGAGTTCTTCAACAATCCACAACATGATCGCAGTAAAGAGTTTTTAAGCAAAATCCTGTCTCACTAACAGAGGCGCTGCTCACGATTTTGCTTTTTTGTAATTCTGGAGGCTTACCGCGATTGCGGTTGAAAGTAATACACTGAAACTGGGAGTTGTACATGCGTATCAGTAGAGTTCTTGCGTTAACTTTGGCTCTTGTAATGATGGCGTCCGTTGCTTTTGCAGGCCCGTCTTACGACCGTATTATGAAGGATAAAAAAATCCGCATCGGTGTCATGACTGACTCCATCCCTGGTGCATTCTTTGATGCTAAAGGCGAATGGGTAGGCTTTGACTACGACATCACAACTGAACTTGCCAAACGTCTCGGTGTAGACATCGAACGTGTTAAGGTAAACAACAAGACCCGTATTGCATTTATCCAGCAGGGTCGTATCGATGCTTCTGTAGCAAACATGACTCACACTCGCGAGCGCGAAAAGTCCATCGATTTCTCCATCACATATTTCTTTGATGGTCAGAAAGTACTCGCGAAAACAGGCAAATACAAAACTCTTGCGGATATGAAAGATAAGAAGATTGCTACCATGCAGGGTACCACTTCTGAAATTAACGTAAAACGTGCATTGAAAGCTCTTGGCGTTGCTAACCCGGCTGCACACGTTATTTCCTTCCAGAAAGAATCCGAATGTTTCCAGGCTCTCCAGATGGGTCGCGTTGCTGGTTGGTCTACTGATGCAACCATCCTTCTCGGATACGCTTCCAAGACTCCAGGTAAATTTGAGCTTGTTGGTGACTTCCTCTCTGACGAACCTTACGGCATCGGCCTTCCGCAGAACGACTCTGCTCTGCGCAACGCTGTAAACGCAGCGCTTCAGGATATGTGGCGTGACGGTACCTACATGGCTATTTACAACAAATGGTACGGCCCTGACACTCCTTTCGCTATGCCAATGTCCGGTTCTCTCGAACTGTGGCCATAAGCGCCTGATCATACGATCACACCTCGTACGTCCGGTTAGCGCCGGACGTACGTTTTATCGCTGCATTTTGCGGCACGGACGCACATTACGCTGCATTTTTGCTAAAGGGTTTGTTATTTCATGCTACGCTACTGGTTGGAAAAAATTTGGGTTCAAAACACAGTTCTTGCTGTGCTCGGTCTTATCAGCCTCTATTACTGGGGCTGGGTCTTTGATTTCGGGTACGATTTTCAATGGCCTATTCTCTTCACGGTTAACGACACCTACCAACTCAATTTTGGTATTGAAATTCTGAAAGGCCTTTGGCTTACCGTTAAAATTACACTGATCAGTTCGCTTATCGGTATTTCCCTCGGTACAGCGTTGGGGCTTGCACGTCTTTCAGACTTTAAACCATTGAATTGGACTGCAACCTGCATTGTAGAATTTTTCCGAAACACTCCACTGCTTGTTATCCTTTTCTTCTTCTACTTTGCTTTTCCACAAGCACTGCCTGAAGCTGGCAGAGAAATTCTCTTTGAGACACAGTTTGAGTTCTGGACTGCAACATTCGCAGTAGGCATCTACACCAGTGCGTTTATGGCTGAAGTTATTCGTGCAGGGCTTCAATCTATCCCGAAAGGTTTGCTTGAAGCAGCATACTCTTCCGGCCTTACCTACATGCAAGTATTGCGGAAGATCATTCTGCCGCTTGCATTCCGTGAAATTATCCCGCCCCTCGGCAGTGAGTTCCTCAACAACATGAAGAACACCTCACTTGCTATGGTTGTCGGTGTTGCAGACCTTACATGGCAGGCACAGCAGGTAGAAGCGTTAACCTTTAAAGGCTTTGAAGCAACGACCGCCGCTTCTGTTCTCTACCTTGGATTCTCACTCGTTATCGCTTTTATCATTAACGGGGTAGACGGACGCATCCGCTCTTCGAGCAATGGAAAAAACAGCCTGCCTGTTATGTTTATTAATTTCCTGCTTATCCCGATGAGCTGCCTTAACAAAATTTTCATTAACCCTGTGGCCCGCTACATGCGCCAACGCCGCAGAGTTACCATGCAGGCTGGTGTACAGGTTAATACCACACAGCTTATTCTCAAAAAAGTTTACAAGACGCTTGTTCTTATCAGCAAAGGTGCGTTCCTGCTTATTCTTGCCGGCCTGCTGTTTTCCCTTGGAAAAGGGTTCTACAACTTTGACTGGTCTGTCATTTTCAGAGAACTGCCAACCATGCTCATCTGGCAGTTCCCGAATGCAACTGGTGATGACCTGTTTATGGGTCTTGGCGGCTTTTCTCTCTCTTTCATCATTGCCATTGTTGCTATCTTCGCAAGCTTCTTCATCGGGCTTGTTGTGGGGCTTGGACGTAGTTCCGATAACAGAATCTTCCGTATCCCAAGCTTGCTTTACATCGAACTCATCCGTGGTAACCCGTTGATTATCGTCATCTACTGGGTCTACTTCCTGATTCCGGTTCTCTTTGACAGTTTTATCAACACAGTCTGGTCTGCATCAATCGCGCTGACTCTCTTTACAGCAGCGTACCTTGCAGAAATCGTCCGTGGTGGAATTCAGAATATTCCTGCTGGACAGGTTGAAGCAGCATACTCATCCGGACTTTCTTACTGGCAAACCATGCGAAAGATTATTCTGCCGCAGGCGTTGAAACAAATGATTCCGCCAATAGTTGGGCTGTTCATCGCAATTTTTAAAGACACCTCACTGGTAACAGTTCTCGGGGTAATGGAATTAACCTCTGTTACAAAAGCACTGGATAACCGCCTCATGATTGCCTCTATGGAGTTGTGGACCACCGCGGCTGTTCTCTACTTCGTTCCGTGTCTGCTGATGTCAAAATACGCGAAGCGGCTTGAAATGAAGCTGTCGCCGGAACAGATAAACTTAAAAATGTAACACATTGTTAGAATCCAAAGCGCCCCGCTGAATATGTGGGGCGCTTTTTTTATTCCTTAAGAGCAAACAATCGTTAGCCCCATTCACCTGATGATTACTTTATGAATTAAGCCACTTTTTGACTTCTTTCATTTGCCCTTACCTGTACGCATGGCACAATACCACACAAGTATCGGCAGTATTTTACAAGCAGGTGAACTATGCGACTTCGTTCTCTTTTCGGTATTATTTCCAAAGACACCAACTATAATGCAACGACGCTGGATAAAGTGGAAGAAATGGACACATCCGACGGCGTCCTTTCTCCCTGCCCAATTTCCCCTAACTGCGTCTGCAGTAAGCTGCCGCAATCAGACAGTCATTACATTGAGCCGCTTGTTCCCACAGCAAGCACGCTTGCCATATTTCCTTTGCTTGTTGAATACGTCCAGCAGCTTCCCAATGCTGAGCTGGAAGAAAAAGCAAGTCACTATGTCCGTGTAAGTATCAAATCTATGTTCCTCGGGTTCACCGATGATCTGGAGCTCTTTTTTGCGGGCGACAAAATCCATGTGCGATCAGCTTCTCGAACAGGCTGGTATGACTTTGGCGTCAACAGACGACGCGTTGAGTCCATACGTCGATATATGGAAGACGAACTCGAAGGCTGATTCACGCTTTACCACTCTATCCACACAGGATGTACGAATGGGTACACGCGCCTACGATATTATTACGCAGTATCAACCGCAATTTCCAAGGAAGCATGCCGGACGAATTGTTACGGATACCACCGAGTTTATGTCTATTGACTATGGTGACGTCATGCTTCTTGAAGGCAAACACTACCTCGTTACCAAAAATCTTTCAGAACGGCGTTTTGGTCTGGAAGATCCTAAATACTGGGTAAAACGATGCAAAGAATTGGAAACTGGTAGGCATCACATTATCAAGCTCGAGTTTTATGAAAAGTTCGATATCCGCATCGGAACTCTTCAATCAAGTTGCTACCGGAGTCCCCGTAAGGAATCACGAATTCTGAAACTCATTGATGGTGATATGCGCTTTATGCAAGGCAGAACCGTGATGGATGAGAAGGGAAATTGTGTCAGAATATTAGACATTATCTACGGCTCTGAGCTGGATATAGCATTAGATCGCATCACTGTTTCCCATGAGGAATATTTCCACACGATATTCCCAGATTATTTTGCTAAATTTATCGGCGCGGTGAGAGCTATAGAATTTTTGCATCAGCACAGAGAACAACATGGCGACATTCGGCGTGACCACCTGCTGATAGAATCCGGCACAAAAGACTGGCGATGGATAGATTTTGATTACACATTCGGGCTGCGGGACAACCCATACGCTCTGGATTTATTCGGACTTGGAAGTATTTTGCTACTGTTAACCGGACAACGTGAAATCACAGCACAACAATTAGCGACTCAACAACACCCAGTGGCTATTACAACTGCCGATATGGCACTCGCCATGCCATACCGCCTTGCCAACATCCAAAAGAAATATCCGTATATCCCAGACAGCCTCAACAATATTTGCATGCACTTTTCTACAAAAAATACCGTTTTTTATTCATCAGTTACGGAGTTTGTAAGCGCGCTGCTTACATGTTTTCACGAACTCCCCGTATTTACGTCAGCCCGCGGGAGGTATTCATAAGTATGAACATCTACAATATTCTTGTGGCATTTGATTCTTCCAAGCCTTCTTTTGAAGCAGTGGAATACACCGCCAGAATGATCCGATCAGTTCCGGACGTACTTGTAACGCTGCTCTTTATTGAACGGCTTCCGGACAAAGATCTCTTTGAATCTGAGGCGCTTTGGCGTGCAGAATGCGCCGAACTGGTTGTTGATTACAAACGCAAATTAGCAAAGGCGCGTGGATTGCTGGCTAGCAGCGGCATCCACAAAAAGGCCATTAATGAAGAATACATTATCAGCTGCAGTTCTCCGTTTGAAGACGCCAAAGTCTGCACCACCGGTGATTCCATAGCTGAAGATATTCTTGCCATTCAAAAGGAAGGAAACCACGGCACCGTCGTCATCGGTCGCCGCGGTATAAGCAAAGAGGAAGAGTTCCTCTTTGGAAGTGTTTCAACTGACTTACTCCGTCAATTTACAGAGTGCGCCCTTTGGGTGGTTAACTCTAAATGTGACTAACCATATTCTGCTTTTCACACCTGATACGTTTGCAACCCGCAAACGTATCAGGGTGTGCTCTCCTGAAAGAAAACACACCCTGAACAACAACTATCTACTAGAACGTCACAGTAACAGCGGAAGAAGCACGTTTTGCTTTAGCTTTTGCCTTTTCTACATCTTCATCCAATGCCAAGGCTACACCGAGTCTACGACGACCCTGCACTTCTGCCTTGCCGAAAAGAAGAAGCTGTGTTTCCGGCTCGCTCAATGCTTTATCTAAACCAGAGAAGGTTGCCCCTGTTCCGTTTCCTTCCACCAGAACAACGCTTGAAGCTGCCGCACCGCGCTGCACAATTTCAGGAACAGGCAAGCCCAGAATAGCACGGGCATGCAATGCGAATTCACTTAAGTTCTGCGAAATAACAGTCACAAGTCCTGTATCATGCGGACGTGGTGAAACTTCACTGAAGATAACCTCATCGCCCTTCACAAAAAGTTCTACCCCGAAAATACCAAATCCGCCTAAAGCATCTGTTACTGTGCGGGCAATTTCCCGTGCACGTTCCAAAGCAGTGGCGGACATTGGTTGCGGCTGCCAAGACATCCGATAGTCACCGTCTTCCTGATAATGCCCGATAGGCTCACAGAAGCTTGTACCACCAGCATGACGTACTGTCAGAAGCGTAATCTCATAATCGAACTCAACAAAGCCTTCGATAATGATTCTGCCGCCGCCAGTGCGTCCGCCTTCCTGAGAATATGTCCACGCGCTGGTTATGTCGTCTTCAGTTTTTACGGTGCTCTGCCCTTTACCGGAAGAACTCATGACAGGCTTTACCACACACGGCATACCGACTTCTGCTACAGCTTCGCGGTATTCTTCCTCAGTGTCTGCAAAACGATACTTAGAGGTAGGCACACCCAACTCTTCAGCAGCCAGTCTGCGAATGCCCTCTCTGTTCATAGTAAGCCAAGTGGCTTTGGCTGTCGGAACTACAGTTACGCCTTCTTTTTCCAGTTCGAGAAGGGTATCAGTCGCAATAGCCTCGATCTCCGGAACAATCATATCCGGCTGTTCCTTTTCCACTACGTCCCGCAACGCGTTGCCATCAAGCATATTGATAGCGTAAGAGCGATGAGCAATCTGCATGGCGGGAGCATTCTCGTAACGGTCAACCGCAACAACTTCCGCACCAAGGCGCATTGCCTCAATGGCTACTTCTTTACCAAGCTCACCCGAGCCAAGTAACAGAATTTTTGTTGCAGAATGAGTTAAGGGGGTTCCAATTGATGCCATGTCGCTGCTCCTGTAAAAATTAGGGAATCACTATGACGAAAAAAATCTTCAGGCGCACTGTGCACCTTTTTCTGCGGCGGGTTTGTCATACTTTTTTGCCCGTTGCAAGGGGGTGTCTAAACTTGTCTCACTCCTTTTCAGCAAGCAAAAAAAAGAATGATGCGTGATTACTCACGCATCATTCTCATACTGTATCTCTTAATTTTTCATAAACTCAGGCTACGTTATCCTGCCCTTCCATGAATAGAGAAATGGTATTTTTCCCTTCGTTTTTCGATTCATACATGGCCGTATCCGCGCGTTTCATTAAGTCGTCCGGCCCTGTAATATCTTTTGTCCAGCCTGCAATGCCAATACTTGCTTTTACATAAACATTGCTGCCGCACTCCAGTTTAACCGGCTGTTCGAACGACGTAAGAATATTAAACGCAATCTCCTGAGCTTTATCCGATGCAGACATGCTTTCCAAAAGAATGACGTATTCATCTCCGCCAATGCGTGCCACGGTGTCCGTCAGACGTACATTTTTCCGCAATACTGAGGCAACATGACGCAAAACAATATTGCCGGACTCATGACCATATCTGTCGTTCACAAATTTAAAGTCATCCAAATCAATATAGATAACAAAAAACGGAATGCCATCATGAGCAGCTTTGTCGCAAGCTACTTCCAGTTTAGAAAAAATATGTGGCAAATTCGAAAGTCCAGTTAACCAGTCATGATGTGCCAAGACCTCTAACTCATCACGATGTTTCTGACTTTGCTGAATGGTTAACAATGTAAACCACAAGGTAAGTCCAGTTATGGCTGAAAGTACAATCCAAACCCACGCGCAGGTGGTAAAAATATGTTCTTTCATTGCAGTCAGCTTTTCAGCACTGACATGCTGCATAACAACCCATTTATACGGGCTGATTGCAACGGGAGGATATGCCTGAACGCCTTCTCCTATTTTAGGAGAAACCGCAAATGCAGGATTTACAGTTCGCCACGTAAACAGGCCGTTACCGTTACGAATTTGCCCTGCACTTCCCTGCTGAACTTGCTGCCAAATTACCGGATAATGTGCGGCAAAAGTATTCTCGCTGTTCTGCGTATCAGGTGCTTCAAACATAAATGCCCAGCAAAGCGTTTTATCGTTTGAAACAAGCCAGTAGCCCTTGTCATTAAGCAGCATTGGATTACTCAGGTTATCAGATGCAACATCCCGAAAACGCTCAAGCATTTCTGCCGCATAAAAATTAAGCACAACATGCCCTAGTCGGTCACCATGTCCGCTGACTACAGGCGTCATAAAACGGATAACCGGAACATGCGGTACTTCGATTTGTTGATTTTCTATATTGAGATCAAGTGGAGAAACATACACATCACCCGCCCCCAGATTTTGTGCTGCCTTAAAATATGATCGATGTGCTTTAGGTTGAAGCTTGTCTTGTGGAACAATTTTCAACCGACCGAGGTCTCGGTTGATACGGATTTTTTCAAATCCGCCTGCATCAAGAAAACGAACTTGTCCGTACCCACGCTTGTTTTCAGCAAATGAATACAACACGCGAACAGCACGCTCTGTTGCGCCTTTATCACCATCCATCCCGTAAGAAAGGATGTCTGCTAAAATCCGAACATCTGCAAAAGGGACGTTGAAGTCTCCCATAAGACATGCAGTCCGGATACTCACCGCACGGTTCTGGTCGATCCGCACCAACTCTTCTTTTCCGGCTACTTTATCCTGATATATTGCAGTTATTCCTAAAAATATCACATAGCAGCTCACTATAAACAGCAGGAAAAACGCCTTCAACAGTCGGGTTTGCAAACTCCACCCCATATTCCCCCCGAAGAGCATGAATAACGAAAAACAACCGAAAATAACAACTATATAACCTTCAACCATCGCTGACAGGTTCTTATACTTATCGAAATTCTCTATCGTAATGTAAAATATATATAAAGGAACACAAATCTATAACAAAGTAAAACTCTTTACTAAAAAGAAAAAAAGATCGAGATACATTGCATCCCGATCTTTTTTATTCCTATGAACAATAGTGTTCTTTACAAGAACCACAATAGAAAATCGTTCTTTGAAAAGTCTGCAACCAAGAAGAATAGTGCAAAGAAAAGTTGCATAAAAATGACCAGAACATACAGTACAAGTTCTTCTGAGCGTTTTATGGTTTCAACAAAACGAGATTCGCCATCTGCAATATCTCGAATTGCCCACAGTAAGAACATTATTCCAACGCCCCATTGCCAATTGAATATAATACATAATAACGCAAAAATAAGTGCGCATATGGTTCGCCATCTATTTGCAAACATACTTTGCTCCCCTTTCCTGCTAAGTTGGTACAGACTACAACCTGAATTTACGACAAGTACACTATAGTACCTTTGTATAGCACTTAAGGGCAACAGATATAAACTTTTCTCAAGCAAACTGGGCAGATGTTATACAAGCTATACCCCTCACGACAAAACAAATGTGCTCTCTACGATTATTTTTTCTGACATATTGATTGACAGCCTCCGCCTCTATCGATAATAGGAATCTGTACCAATAATAAAAACCATCAGGAGTTCCCAATGGAAGCGAAAGTTCTTGAAGCAATGAAAAACGCAGGTAAACCTGTTCGTCCCGGTGAAGTAGCTGAAGTTTTGGGTGTAGACAGCAAAGAAGTATCCAAAGCCATTAAAAAGCTTAAAGAAGCTGGAGAAATCCATTCTCCTAAGCGCTGCTACTACGCTCCTACTGAATAATAGAGCAATTTTTGCGACTACCTGCATACCTCCTTCACATTTATTTCGCAGTGTAGCCTCGTACCAATGCAAAAAAATAGCCTGTATCGAACGATACAGGCTATTTTTATTGATATTGTCGGTATTGCTAATCTTCATCAAGACGACAGTGAGTCGGCAGATCCACATCGTACTGACGAATAAGCTTGGAATGTTCACGCAGTATTGCATATGTGGAAGACTTACGGAATGAACTGTTGCGGTTTGTTCTGAACAACAGGTTCAAATCCCATATGGTATCAACATCATTCCAGTCCGGTAAGCGGATAAGCTCAAGATCTGCTTCCTGCATTTTTGCAAGGGTAGCGCGATAAACATCACGTGTTGACCAAGGAATGTCATCAAACACTTCCGGTGCAAAAGTATCTTTACGGAAACCAATCAAGTAGTAACCACCATCATAGGATGGGCCTACTGCTGCGTCCTGCATATCCAGATCTAAAAATGCCTTGTTGATAAGCTCCGGTGGAAAATCCGGAATATCGCTTCCAATAACAATCACGCGCTGAAAACCTTCATCGAAAGCAGACTGCATTGCGTGCTTCATACGAGCACCAATGTCGTCTCCTTCCTGCTCACGGTAAACATACTGGGAGCCTAACCAGCTTTTAAATTCTTTTTCTGGTTCTTCTGTACCGCAAGGCGCATAACAAATACGCAGTTGTGATTCTACCTTCTCAAAACCCTTGAGCATATCCTGTACGAAATGACGGTACAATGAGGTAGCAACATCTTCGCCAACAACTTTGGCAAGCCGTGTTTTTACATTGCCGTGACTTGGATACTTAATGAAAAAAAGAATACATGTGTCGGTCATTAAACTACCCCTTCATGGCGCGATACCAATGCGAAAGTGTTTGAGCAGAAACGCCTGCTCCGTATAGAAAACGCAACAGCACGTTGCGTAGCGTACATCTGTACATACCTTCTGCTTCCCACCTGCGGGCAGATGTAGAAACAGGAGCATCAATCACTGCAACAGGCTCGTTACGTCTCCGAATCCTGCGCATAATCTCAACATCTTCCATGATAGGAAGAGGAGCATATCCTGAAAGCTCTTCAAAATATGAACGTATAAAAAACTGAGCCTGATCGCCGTATGGTGTACGGGTCATCTTATTGCGCCAGTTTGATAGCATTGTCACAAGGTATAAAAACCAGTTCTTGCTGGCAATAGACAGGGTAAATGCCCCCGCCTTTGCACTACAGCTTGTGTTCTTTCCTGATATCAGTGCCTCTTGAATAAGTCGAAAAGCATCGACAGGAAGAACGGTGTCTGCATGCAAAAACAGCAAAATATCACCGGATGCCACAGCCGCTCCGGCATTCATCTGTGAAGCACGCCCTTGTGATGAACGAACCTGAATCACATCGTCATCTTCAATAACAGCCAGAGTTGAGGCTTCCGGTTCCCCGTCTGCCACAATGACTTCCACTGAACAGGAAGCTTCTGCTGCACGTTGATATACGTGTGTAATTCGATCATTAATCCCTGCACCTTCATGCCAGACAGGAATTATGACACTCACAGAACAAGAATCCATATACCCTCAAAAACAATATATGTATTTGCATAGTACATACACAGCACAATGCCCGCAAGCCGTGCCTTGCAATACCACTAAAGAAGTAACAGGTTGCAACCGTTACTTTTTATTTTGCTTGTATGCATGAGTAGCTAGACGCCCTAATTCTTTCAGGCGGCGGTCAACACGATCAAAAAGAGTATCTTTCGTAAACGAACCGTCTTTGCGTCTTGATCCGCACTTCATACCGGTAAGCAGTTCAAGTGCTTCTTCGATATGTGTCACCGGGTAGATGCTGAAAAGCCCTTCTTCGACTTTATCTGCAATCTCACGTTTGAGCATAAGCTGATCGACATTATCTTTCGGCAAAATAACGCCCTGATGCCCTGTAAGACCACGACGCGAACATATATCGAAATACCCTTCAATCTTGCGGGTAACACCGCCTACAGCGAGAATTTCACCACTCTGAGAAACGGCTCCAGTAAAGGCGAGAGCCTGTGAAACCGGAACTTCAGCTAACGCTGAAAGCAGTGCCGCCAATTCAGCGCCGGAAGCAGAGTCGCCTTCAACACCGGCATAACCCTGCTCAAAATATAAAGACCCTGTCAGCACAAGCGGTTTGTTATGAGCAAACATACCGATAAGGTAGCTCTTCAAAATCATCATAGCTTTAGTGTGAATTGGTCCACTGAGCTGTGCATCACGTTCAAGATCGATAACACCGCCATGACCGACACCTACTGTTGAGGCAATCTGATGTGGAAGACCGAATTCGAAGTCACCATACATGGAAACTGACAGCCCGTTTACACGACCGATCTTTTCTCCAAGGGTAGTGACCTTTATCAGATCCCGGTCATACTCTTCGAAGAACAGTTCTTCATAAAGATTATTTCTGTAATGGCGTGTAATAAGGGTCTTATGAACAACGGCTCCGTCGACTTCTTTCTTTTTATCCATAGAAGCAAGCGCGGATGCCTCGATCATAATTTCTCTAAGCAATGGAAATTTTAAAGAGAGACGCGTCTGGTCTTCTACAATGCGGGAGCCGTAATCAATAACTTCCGCCATTGCATCTTTGGTAAACGGCAACAGGTCGCAATCATCAATAATCCCCGCCATACGGTGCATGTATACTGCGTATCCGTCTTTATTCCGAGGCATTGCATCATTCAGATGTGCCTTGATCTTAAAGAGTTTCGGGAAGCGGTCATCAGACTCTAACAGCTGTTCGTAAATTTCTTCTGCGCCGATAAGAATTACTTTCAAATCAAGCAGCAACGGTTCCGGCTCAATACCTTTTGTTTTTGTTGTCTCCTGTGCTTCTTCACTGTCCTCAATACGAACCATACCGGAACGCAGGGCACGCATAAGTCCTTCCCATGAACCGCTCTGGGAAAGTATATCTTCAATATGAAGTAACAGGAAACCGCCATTAGCCTGATGCAATGAACCTGATTTAATCAAAGAGAAATCTGTGATGAGCGCACCCATTTCTGCTTCACGTTCAATGCAGCCAAGCAAGTTTGCAACAGTCGGATGATCATCAAGAATGATTGGTGCACCTTTGGTCTCAGAGTGGTCAACAAACACATTGATTTCGTATGGTGCGGTAGCATCTTCAGGGTGTTGTTGCTGTAGAGCCTCAGGCAGTGACAACGGAGCATTGGAAGCTTCTTTAGGCAACAACGCTTCCACGTTTTCTAAAATATCTTCCCGAGCCGCTTTAAAGAACTCTGCCAGTGTTTCGCTATGGCAGCATTCTTCGTATTCTTTAATAACCGGTTGTAACAGTTCATCAAGAACTTCTGTGGTCAGCTCTTTATCAAGATTCTTTTCTTTGGTGCGCAGTCCCTGCTCAGCATTATTCATATTACGAAGCAAGGTGTTAAGCGCCTGCAACAGCTTTTCGCCTTTTGCTTTCAGGCTTTTTTTCAGCGCTGCATCAACACGTTCAAATTCTTCTTCAGAAAGACGCTTACCGTCAATGAGCGGGTACAGGGTAATGCTTCCCTGCTCATCCAGATCCATATGGAAGCCTTCTTTTCCGGCAATGGAATCCATTTCTTTAAATAAAGAATCACGCTCTTCTGCAAACTGATCCATAAGAATGGTTCGTTTCTTAAGGTAGCTGTCACCTTCAAAACGTTTCGGCAGTTCTTTACGGACATTTGAAATTGCCTGCGAAAAATCCTGCTTTAACGCACGCCCTTTTCCAGCCGGAACTGTCAGCAGAATCGGTGCATCGGGATCTTCAAAATTATTCACATACAGCATATCCGGCGGAACAGGCAGTGCTTTCGCCCGTTCACGCAGGAACTCTTGCAGCATGTAATTTCGACCAAGGTTTGCACAACCTGCTAAATAAATATTGTAGCCGTTGTCCTTAATATTCAGCGCAAGTTCAAGCGCCTGCATAGCACGAGGCTGTGGTGCATGAATCTTGGCAGCATCCAGCTTAATATCGCTGCTGCTTTTGTATGGAATATGGGAAAGCGCAAGTTTTGCGCGCAATTTCTTGGCAGGAAGAGGCCGAATCTTGCTCATGGTGCTCCAGTTATGATCGGTAACTGATTAAAAACGTTTCGGGATACAAGAAGGTAGCCGGCATCATGCCGGTACCAAGTGTAAACATACCTGTTTGATATTTGAATGTCACTACGCGGTGACTCCAAATGTTCTTCCACACCGTCGCCTACCCTGCAACTACTTTTACTATGAGTAAGCAACCGGATACTTTTACATAGTACACAAAAAAAACGGTGAATAAAAGAAAGACCCGAACACGGTAACCATGTTCGGGTCATATATTCTTTGCACATATGCTTTCAACAAGCTGAAAGCAATTCCAGCGACGAATAATTCGTTACCGGAAAGGCAGACTGAAACCAGTCCTAGCGCATTGTTTCTTCAGCAGCTTCTACAACATGATCTACAGTGAAGCCGAAGTGCTTGAAGAGTTCGCCAGCAGGAGCAGACTCACCGAAAGTGGTCATGCCGATTACACGGCCTGCAAGACCTACGTATTTGTACCAGAAGTCAGCTGCAGCTGCTTCAACAGCAACACGAGCAGTAACAGAAGAAGGCAGAACGCTTTCTTTGTACTCTGCATCCTGTGCGTCAAATACGTTGGTACAAGGCATAGAAACAACGCGAACTTTACGGCCTGCTGTTGTAAGACGATCGTATGCTTCTGCAACGAGACCTACTTCAGAACCGGAAGCGATAAGGATACACTCAGGAGTACCTTCGCAGTCACGCAGTACGTAACCACCGCGTTTCACGTTTGCAAGTGCCTCTTCAGAACGAGCCATGAATGGCAGAGTCTGACGGGACATGGAGAAACATGAAGGAGCATTCTTGGTTTCGATACCGGATTTCCATGCTTCGATGGATTCAACAGTATCACAAGGACGCCATACGTGGCAGTTAGGGATAAGGCGCAGACCAGCAAGATGTTCTACAGGCTGGTGAGTAGGGCCGTCTTCGCCGAGACCGATAGAATCATGAGTAAGTACCCAGAGAGTACGGATGCCCATGAGAGCGGAAAGGCGAATTGCGTTTTTAGCGTAGTCAGAGAATACGAGGAAGGTGCCTGCGTAAGGAATGATACCGCCGTGCAGTGCCATACCGTTCATCATTGCACCCATACCGAACTCACGAACGCCGTAGGACATGTAGTTACCGCTCCAGCTTTCTTTGCAGAGAAGTTCGTACTTTTCCCACTTGGTGCCTACTGAGCCGGTAAGGTCAGCAGAGCCGCCGAGGAGTTCAGGCATTGCAGGGCCGAATGCGTTAAGAGCAACCGGAGAATCTTTACGGGTTGCAGCAGATTTAGCAGCAGCGTTTGCTGCATCAATTGCGTTCTGTGCAAGATCTTCGAAAGATTCTGGAAGGTCGCCAGCCATACGGCGGATAAATTCTTTAGAGAGCTCTGGATGTGCAATCTGGTAGCTTGCAAACATGCCGTCCCACTCTTTTTCAACAGCTGCACCGCGCTCACGAGCATCCCATGCTTCAGTGATATCAGCAGGGATTTCGAATGCAGGGTGATCCCAGCCGATTTCTTTACGAGTAGCTGCGATTTCTTCATCACCAAGAGGTGCACCGTGAGTTGCAGCAGTGCCCTGCTTGTGCGGAGCGCCGAAACCAATGATGGTGCGGCAGCAGATGAGAGAAGGTTTAGCAGTTTCTGCTTTAGCTTCTTCTACAGCTTTCTTGATTGCTTCAGGGTTATGACCGTCTACGTCGCGGATAACGTGCCAGCCATATGCTTCGTAACGTGCAGCGGTGTCTTCGTCGAACCAGTGTCCAACCTTACCGTCAATGGAGATACCGTTATCATCCCAGAACGCGATGAGTTTACCGAGACCAAGAGTGCCGGCAAAAGAACATGCTTCGTGAGAAATACCTTCCATCAAACAACCGTCACCCATAAATACGTAGGTGAAGTGGTCTACAACTTCAAAACCGTCACGGTTGAAGTGTTCAGCAAGAGCTTTTTCAGCAACTGCCATACCCACTGCGGTAGCGATGCCCTGACCAAGAGGGCCAGTAGTGAGTTCTACACCCGGAGTCATACCGTATTCTGGATGACCAGGAGTTTTGGAACCCATCTGGCGGAAATTTTTGATCTCTTCGATGCTCAGGTCGTAACCGGAGAGGTGCAGCAAAGAGTAAATAAGCATTGAAGCGTGGCCGTTAGACAGAACAAAACGGTCGCGGTTAGCCCATGCAGGGTTGCTTGGGTTATGCTTAAGGAAATCGTTCCAGAGAACTTCAGCAATATCTGCCATGCCCATTGGCGCGCCTGGGTGGCCAGAGTTTGCTTTCTGCACTGCGTCCATGCTCAGTGCGCGGACTGCGTTGGCGAGGTCTTTACGAGACGGCATCGTTTCCTCCTAAAAGAATGATGCAATAAAATTTTTCCAGCTGGTTGCTGTGGCAGTCGATAGACATTAATCGCCGCCATGACAACTGGTGATAACAGTTTTCAAAAAGCTCGCTATGCGTTGCGGGCTACTTCTTCAAAAGTCTTTAAGCGTTCTGCGTATGGCGGGAACCCGAAAAATGCGGAACCGGATACCAGTACATCTGCACCGTTACGAACCAGTTCTGCTGTATTATTTGGATCAACTCCGCCATCAACCTGAATAAGGGTTGAAAGACCGCGCTGTTTGATCATGCTGGAAAGTTCTGCAACTTTACGCATGCTGAAAGGAATAAATTTCTGACCGCCGAAACCCGGGTTAACACTCATGATGAGTACCATGTCCAGTTCATCGAGAACATAATCAAGTACAGAAAGAGGAGTGTGAGGATTGAGTGCTACGCCAGCCTGTGCACCTTTGCGCTTAATTTCCGCAATAGTACGTTCAAGGTGGTTGGTTGCTTCTGCATGAACAACAACCATATCTGCACCGGCATCCACAAAGTCATCAACATAGCGCTCTGGCTGCTGAACCATCATGTGTACATCAAAAAAGAGGTTACTCTCTTTACGGAGACGCTTAATAATTGGTGCTCCAAGAGTAATATTAGGTACAAACATGCCGTCCATGACATCCCAGTGTACCCATTTAAGTCCTGCCTGTTCGAGTGCCTGTAATTCTTCAGCAAGTCTGCCGAAGTCAGAAGACAATAACGAAGGTGAAAGGATCATAGTATCTTCTCTGTGGCTTTCGCCGGTTATGGTACTGTGCTGGTGCGATTGCCTCCGTTAGACGAACCGCACAAAAAAGACGGGGCATCAGCGACGACCCGTTATAAGCATATCACGCAGTGATGTGAGTTCTGTTATAATCTCCTCAACATCAATGGCACCGCTCTCCTTTGCGTACAAAGGGGTATCGGTGCCGTTACCTGCGCAAAAAGCCTCTATCTCCGGCCCGGGTTGATCCGGACCGGTGATAGAGCCATACATTTCTTCATATTGACCGAGCACCTTGCGAGCACCCTCAATGGTCAATCCGCGTTCGTAAAGCAAATGCCGTATCGCCCGCAGCAAAAGCACGTTCTGCTCGGAATACATACGCTGCCCTTTCTGGGTGCGTATAGGGATTAGCTGTTTGAATTCTGTTTCCCAAAACCGCAGTACATACGGCTTTAAGTTCAGCAGGGTAGCAGCCTCTCCGATACGATAGGTCTTTGCTTTCATACGTCTCCCCTGCAGAGCTGTCCGCTAATTAGATGCGAACCGGCAATGCATTTTCGAGAGATTTAACCACCTTTTTACGCTCTTTGTCCACATCCTTATCTTTTAATGTCTTAGAACTATGACGGAAGGTAAGGCGGAAGGTCAAATTGCGTGTTTCTTCAGCACCTTCTGATGCTTCAGGCACGAACACGTCGATCAGTTCCATCTTTTCAAGAAGCGGCAGTTTAGTTGCAGCAACCTGATCAAAGATAGCCTGAACATTAAGAGTAATCGGTGCGATTACAGTGATGTCGTTCCATGCAGACTGGTGCACAGGAAGGCTTGCAAATTTAATATTGCTTGCAACGTACATAGTACGAAGCACGTCAGTATCAAGGTCAGCAAACCAAACATCTTTTTTAGCGTTGTAGGCATCGGCAATTTCTGGATTGATTCTACCGATGGTACCGACCTTCTGGTCGTTTACTACAACGTTAACAGCCGGAGACATCCATGCATGATCTTCTACGAGAGTAAAACTTGGTACTCCCACGTGAAGATGCGCCAGAAGATGTTCTACGCAGCCTTTAATATCAGCATATTCTGCTTCAGAAGCCATACGCGGGTACGCAGAATCAAAACGGTCACCGTAGAACAAAATGTTCAGGCGGCCGGATTCGCGAACAGTGGTATCACTTGTTTCATCAGCTTCAAAGATATGCGCAAGTTCAAACAGGCGCAGTCCCATGTTGCCGTGACCCAAGTTGTGACGAAGGTTCTGCAAAAGACCCGGAGCAAGCTCTGTACGCATTGCATCCTGCTCAGAAGAGAGCGGGTTCATGATAGTAATGCGGTTGTCTTTTGGCAGATTAAACAGATCAAGATCTGCGTGACCAACGAAAGAGTAGTTAATAGCTTCGTTAAGACCGAGACCGCAGCCCCATGCTTTAATCAAAGACCAGAACTCGTATTCGTTGCAGTCGTCATTACGTGCTTCAAGAGTACGCTTAACCTGAGGAAGAACAGGCTCAATACGGTCCATGCCGTATACGCGTGCCACTTCTTCAATAAAGTCTACTTCGCGCTCGTAGTCGAGACGGTTGCTCGGAGGAACTACAGTCCAGTCAGCAGTATCTGCGCCGGTAATAGTACAACCGAGTTTTTCAAGGGTAGCTTTGCAGAAAGCATCTTCTACGTCTACACCAAGAAGATCACGACAACGCTGAGGGCGGAACTGAAGCTCAGGAGCAACCCAAGGCTTAGGTTCTGCTTTGCAGATACCTGTACGAACGGTTGCACCAGTAAGCTCTGCAAGCATTGCTGCTGCACGATCCATTGCCTCTGGACAATTCAGCTGGTCAACGCCGCGCTCAAAGCGGAAAGAAGCATCAGATGAGAGAGCAAGGCGACGAGCTGTGCGGCGTACTGATGCAGGCTGGAACACAGCAGATTCGAGGAAAATGCGTGTAGAACCATCGTGGATTTCGCTGTTTGCGCCACCCATTACACCAGCAAGTGCTACGCTTTTGCTGCCGTCTTTAATCATAAGGTCAGTTGCTTTAAGGGTACGTTCCTGCTCATCAAGAGTTACGAACTTTTCACCTTCTTCAGCAGTGTCCACAACAATCTTTGCACCTTCAATACGGTCAAGATCGAATGCGTGGAGAGGCTGACCAAAGCCCATCATGATGTAGTTGGTTACGTCTACAATATTAGAAATAGGACGTAAGCCAACAGCTACGAGACGGTAACGCATCCATGCCGGAGACTGTGCAATTGCAGCGCCTTCGAGGATACGACCGTAGTAGCAGTAACATTTATCTGCGTCGGCAATTTCGATTGCTACTTCTTCAGAGCAATCTTCGCCGGACTCAACAAGATTGTATTCAGGTACTGTGAGCGGCAGATCAAAGGCAAGAGCGACTTCACGAGCAATACCGAGAACGCTCAAAGAATCAGCACGGTTAGGAGTGATGGAAATATCCAGCACTACTTCATCAAGGTTCAGAGACTCAACAAGGTTTGCACCCGGTACGAGTTCTTCCGGAAGTTCCATGATGCCATCATGTTCGTCTGACAGTCCAAGCTCACGCTCGGAACAGATCATACCCATGGATGGAATACCGCGAAGTTTTGTCTTTTTGATCTTGGTGCCGTCAGGCATTACAGAGCCGACTTTAACTACAGCAACTTTCAGTCCTTTACGAACGTTCGGTGCACCGCAGACAATGTTTAACGGCTCTTCTTCGCCAACATCAACCTTACATACAGAAAGTTTTTCTGCTTCAGGGTGTTTCTCACACTCAACAACGTGACCGATAACCATTGGCTTAATGCCTTCAAATGGATGAAGTACTTCTTCCACTTCAAGACCAAGCATGGTCAGCGCGTCGTCAAGCTCCTGAATTGTTCCGGTAAACGGAACAAACTCTTTCAACCAGTTGATACTTAAAAGCATGGTTCTACTCTCCCCTGCTAGATAAACTGGTTAAGGAAACGCACATCGTTCTCGAAGAACATGCGGAGGTCACCAATGCCGTATTTAAGCATTGCAACACGTTCCACACCAAGACCGAAAGCAAAACCGGTGTATTTTTCCGGATCGTAGCCAACTTTCTTGAATACTTCTGGATCGACCATGCCACAACCAAGGATTTCAACCCAGCCGGTCTGCTTACAAACACGACAAGGCTGACCGTCCACAACGCCTTCACCACCGCACATGCAGCAAGAGATATCAACCTCAACGCTAGGTTCGGTGAACGGGAAGAAGCTTGGGCGGAAACGAACTTTAGTTTCCGGTCCGAACACTTCCTGCAAGAAAGCAGTAAGAGTACCGCGAAGCTCAGCAAGGCTTACTTTTTCGCCAACCAGCAGACCTTCGATCTGATGGAACATAGGTGTGTGTGTAAGGTCGGAGTCACGACGGTACACTTTACCCGGTGCGATAATAGCAAGCGGTGGCTCCTGCTTCAGCATAGTACGTGCCTGCATTGGGGATGTGTGTGTACGCAGAAGAATATTATCTGTTACGTACAGGGTATCCTGCATGTCACGCGCCGGATGCTCTGGAGGCAGGTTCAGCGCTTCAAAGTTGTAGAAATCGTTTTCAACTTCAGGGCCGGTTACGATGTCGTAGCCGAGGCCTTTGAAGATGTCACAGATTTCAGTCATTACTTTAGTTACAGGGTGTAAAGAACCCTGCCATGGCATACGTCCCGGCATTGAAGGGTCAAACTTTGCAAGTTTGTCCGCTTCTGCTGCGTTTTCAAGTTTGGTTTTGCAATCATCCAGCATACCTGTGAGTTTGCCTTTAACGATGTTTGCAGTTTTACCAACTTCAGGACGCTCTTCCGGAGAAAGTTCCGGAAGACGCTGCATGATCTGCGCGAGTTTACCCTTTCGGCCCAAGAAGGCTACACGCAAATCTTCCACTTCGCTTAATGAAAAAGCCTGATCCAGGCCGCTGTTAAGCTCCTGAACCAGGCTTTCTAATTCGTGAATCAGGCTCATACCTGAAAAGTGCTACTTAGCTCAGCTTAGCTTTTGCGATTTCGCAAAGCTGTGCAAAGTGCTCTTTTTCGCGAACTGCAAGGTCAGCAAGGACCTTACGGTTCAGTTCGATGCCAGCCAGGGCCAGGCCGTGCATGAACTTGCTGTAGGAGAGACCGTTCAAACGGGCGCCAGCGTTGATACGCAGGATCCAAAGACGACGAAACTCACGTTTCTTTGTCTTACGGTCACGGTAAGAATATACTAATGCATTTTCTACAGCTTCGCGTGCTGTGCGGTACAGTTTAGAACGACCGCCACGGAAGCCTTTAGCCATCTTCAAATATTTCTTATGACGACGATGAGCCGCCAAGCCTCTCTTGACTCGCATGGATACCCTCCAGGGTCTTTGTCACTCCGTGAGGCGAGAGATGTGCCAACGGAGCGCGGAAAAAAGTTATATACTAAGTTGATACGTCTTATGCGTTTGGAAGCATGCGACGAACAGCTTTTTCGTTGCTTTTATCAACAATAGCAGACTGACCGAGGTTCATTTTACGTTTAGCACTTTTCTTTGTCAGGATGTGACGAAGGTTCTGCTTACGACGTTTGAACTTGCCGGTACCAGTCAAAGAAAAACGCTTTGCAGCGCCACGTCTGGTTTTAATCTTTGGCATGTTAATCTCCTTACCGTTATTGCTGCACTGCCATTCTACAGCGTAATGACAGCACGCGAGAGAAAACCCCCTGCATTACAGGGAGTTTTCAGAAAAATTCCTCTGAGCAAAGCGCAGAATAACAAGTATGACTACGCGAAACGGGGATATTGCTCCAAATCAATCACAAAATCAAGCCAGAATGCTTATTTTTTCGCAGTCGGTACCAGCAGCATGTGCAAGGTACGTCCTTCGGAACGTGGCATCTGGTCCACTTTTGCGATATCTTTGGTATCCTCCATAGCCCGTTCCAAAATTGCAAGACCGCGATCTTTATGAACGATTTCACGTCCACGGAAGAACACAGTAACCTTACAACGGTCACCGGCTTCGAGGAAGCGACGAACGTGCTTAAGTTTGGTCTGGTAATCATGTTCGTCAGTTTTTGGACGAACTTTGATTTCTTTAACCTGAACTACAGCAGCATTTTTCTTTGCTTCCTGTTTCTTCTTTTTCTGCTCGAACTTGTACTTACCATAGTCCATGATCTTACAGACAGGTGGTTCAGCGTTAGCAGCCACCTCAACGAGGTCGAGTCCTTTTTCTTTAGCAATGTCGATAGCCTGGTTTCTGTTAAGAATACCTAACTGCTCACCGGTTTCGCTAATAACACGAACCTCACGCGCACGAATCTGTTCGTTGCGCTTAGTCATATCCTGCGGCTCTTGCCGACGATACTTAGGAAAAGCGATAGCTTAACCCTCCGCTTTTAAACGGTTCTTCACAATCAGCTTTAATAAGCTCTACCACTTCCGAAACGGATTTCAGACCAAGGTTTTCGCCCTTACGCATGCGTACGTTCACGCCTTGTTCTTCAATCTCTTTATCCCCGATAACTAGCATGTACGGGATCTTAGAAACCTGGGCTTCACGAACTTTGTAGCCCAGCTTTTCATTACGAGTATCTGCTTCAACGCGGATGCCTTCTTTAAGAAGTTCCGCCTTTACTTTTTCTGCAAATTCGTTGTGTGCATCAGTAACAGTCAACACGCGTGCCTGTACCGGAGCAAGCCAAGTTGGGAATGCACCAGCATAGTGTTCAGTAAGAATACCGATGAAGCGTTCAACAGAACCAAGGATTACGCGATGGACCATTACAGGACGGTGACGTTCACCATCCTCGCCCACGTACCCTAAGTCAAAGCGTTCTGGCAAGGTAAAATCACACTGAACGGTAGCACATTGCCATTCTCTGTCAAGGCAGTCACGGAGTTTGATGTCAATCTTAGGTCCGTAGAATGCACCGTCACCTTCGTTAATCTCGTAAGGAAGATCAATGGCTTTAAGCGCTTCAATCAAGGATTCTGTTGCCAGATCCCAGTCTGCGTCGTCGCCAATGGATTTTTCAGGACGGGTGGAAAGCTCAAGAGAGTATTCAAAACCGAAAACATTCATAATGTCTTTAACAAAGTTAAGAACACCAACAATCTCTTCCTGAAGCTGATCAGGGCGGCAAATAATATGAGCATCATCCTGAGTGAACTGACGTACACGCATAAGACCGTGCAAAACGCCGGACTTTTCGTGACGGTGAACTACACCAAGCTCAAAATAGCGCATTGGCAGATCACGGTAGCTACGCATATGAGACTTGTAAATAAGCATGTGCGCTACACAGTTCATTGGCTTTACGCCGTATGGCACTTCATCAATTTCAGTGAAGTACATGTTTTCGCGGTAGTTATCGTAGTGACCGGAACGTTCCCACAGCTCACGCTTAAGGATCTGCGGTGCCTGTACAATGTCGTACCCGCGTTTCAAATGCTCTTTACGCTCGAAGTCTTCAAGGATGGTACGGATAAGAGCACCTTTAGGGTGCCAGTATGCCATACCTACGCCGCCTTCTTCCTGGAAACTGAAAAGGTCGAGTGCTGCACCGAGTTTACGGTGGTCGCGTTTTTTCGCTTCTTCAAGACGGGCAAGGTACTTTTTAAGCGCCTTTGGATCAGCAAATGCGGTACCGTAGATACGGGAAAGCATTGGGTTCTTTTCATCACCGCGCCAGTAAGCACCGGCAACAGACATGAGTTTGAACGCCTTTACGTATCCGGTAGTCGGAAGATGAGGACCGCGACAAAGGTCTGCAAATTCGCCATGACGGTAGATAGACACTACATCGTCATCAACTGCGTCGATAAGTTCGAGCTTGTAGGTCTCGCCCATATCAGCAAACACTTTTTTTGCTTCATCCTTGGAAACAACTTCGCAAGTAAACGGAGCAGCCTCACGGATGATCTTAGTCATTTCCGCTTCAATAGCTTCAAGGTCTTCTGTAGTAAACGGACGCTCTACGTCAAAGTCGTAGTAGAAGCCGTTTTCAATAGAAGGACCAATGGTAACTTTGGCGGAAGGGAACAGACGTTTAACTGCATCAGCCATAATGTGTGCAGTAGAGTGTCTGAGCAGATCAAGACCTTCCGTCGTGTCCGCGTAGACAGGCGTGATTTCTTCACAACCTGCCGGAATAGTTGCAGTGAGATCAAGCGTCGTCGTGCCGCATTTTGCAGCCAACACAGTCTTGAATTTTTTACCGCTGAGTACTTCTCTCAGGGCATCACGGCAGCTTGCATCTGCTGCTACCTCTACAACTTGTCCTTCAATAGACACGTTCACGATGGCATCTCCTGAAAATTTTCGAATATATATAAAAAAAAGGGAGGCTATCGCCTCCCTACAATCCGTCAGTGTTGGTAGGCACGAGCAGTATCGAACTGCTGACCCCTACCATGTCAAGGTAGTGCTCTACCACTGAGCTACGCGCCTACACCGTTACGGCGAAGATGGTATTTACGCATTACCCACCTGCTCGTCAAGAAGAAAAAATACACTTTTCTCTTTTTTCTTGCAAGCAAAGACCATGTTCGGCTTCAAACACCCCGAGCGAACCCCGTATATAATGTTCCTTGCCGTGTGGACGTGAGAAATTCAATACGATGAACTGTGGAAATCAGAAAAAAAATATTTTTTCTGCACACTATCCATGTTTTTTGACCCGCGTCACAGAATAAAACACATGTGATAGGTAGGTTGCATTCAACGGCAACGAGAATTCCTTCTCGCATCAATTTTTCGCTTAACAGCTTTCCAGTTGTCGTTAGATGAGATACACAAAAATTACCTATACCATACGAGGTGTACCAGTATGTTAGAATTCTTTAAAAAGCTCTTCAAATCTGACGAAGAAACTCAAGTAAATGTTCCATCAAAGGAGTTACCTATGTTCTGTAACCAGTGTGAGCAGACAGCCAAAGGTACTGGCTGTGATAAAATCGGCGTATGTGGCAAAAAAGCAGACGTCGCTGCCCTTCAGGATCTCACCGTCTACGCTCTGCGCGGTCTTGCTCTTGCAGCACTGAAAAAAGGTGACGAAAGCAACAACCTTGGTCACTTTACTGCCAAGATGCTCTTTTCAACATTAACTAACGTTAACTTCACCCCTGAAGATTTCCAGAAATTTATTAACGAAATCGTAGCACACCGCAAAGCACTTGATGTTCATTTCCAGAGCGGTCCAGGTGCATTTGAACCAGCTGACACCATCGATGGTCTCGTTGCGCAGGGTGAAGCACATTCCATTAAGAATTTTGACACTGATGAAGACATCCGCTCTGCTAAGCAGCTTCTTCTTTACGGTCTTAAAGGCCTCTGTGCTTATGCAGACCACGCTGCAGTTCTCGGCCAGCAGGATTCCACAGTATACAACTTCGTATACACCGGTCTTGCTGCAGGCTACGACGAAGAAGAACGTGACCTTCAGGCATGGCTTGGCCTCTGCCTCAAGTGCGGTGAAGTAAACCTTCGCGCAATGGAACTTCTTGATTCAGCAAACACTGGTACTTTCGGTCATCCAGAACCTACTGAAGTACCGCTCGGTCACGTACCTGGTAAAGCGATTCTCGTTACCGGTCACGACCTTCAGGACCTCTTCCTTCTTCTCAAGCAGACTGAAGGTAAAGGCATCAACATTTACACACACGGCGAAATGCTTCCGTGTCACGCATACCCGAAACTTAAAGAATTTGACCACTTCTACGGTCACTTCGGTACTGCATGGCAGAACCAGCATAAAGAATTCCCTGAGTTCCCTGGTGCTATCCTCTTTACAACCAACTGCATCCAGAAACCTCAGGACGTTTACAAAGACAACGTATTCACAACCGGTCTTGTTGGCTGGCCTGGCCTCACTCATATCGGTCCGGGCAAAGACTTTACTCCGGTTATCGAACGTGCTCTCGCACAGCCTGGCTTTACAGACACTGTAGATAAAGGCAGCGTACTTTGCGGATTCGGTCACAACACTGTAATGAGCGTAGCAGACAAAGTAATCGACGGCGTTAAAGCCGGTGCTATTCGCCACTTCTTCCTCGTTGGCGGCTGTGACGGCGCAAAACCTGGACGTAACTACTACACCGAGTTTGTAGAGCAGACTCCGCAGGACACCGTTGTTCTTACTCTTGCTTGCGGTAAGTTCCGCTTCTTTGATAAGAAACTTGGTGACATCGGCGGCATCCCTCGTCTCCTCGACGTAGGTCAGTGTAACGATGCTTACTCTGCAATCCAGATTGCTATCGCACTTGCAGGCGCATTCGAATGCGGCGTTAACGAACTTCCACTGTCTCTGGTACTCAGCTGGTACGAGCAGAAGGCTGTTGTAATTCTTCTCACTCTTCTCTCCCTCGGTATCACAGACATCCGTCTCGGGCCTTCTCTTCCTGCATTCATCAGCCCGAACATCCTTAACGTTCTGGTAGAGAACTACGGCATCAAGCCTATCTCCACTCCAGAAGAAGACCTCAAAGCTATCCTCGGATAGAGTTCTGAGCACGAAAGCCCCTTCCGTAGCATCCGCGGAAGGGGCTTTTACATACGTCTGCTATTCTGGCACGCGCCAACAAGTTAGCTTGTTGCAGCCTGCCAGAATGACAGCTTGAAACAGCAGTGGGTTTCGGCTTTCCTTTCCCGCTTTTGGGAACATAAACCCCTCGTTCCCAAAGCCGGTGCGGTTGTTGTGATCTGTGAGTGCAGCCGCGCCGGTTTGTAAAAATATCAAACTGTCACCTGAATGACGTCTTATTGCATATCAGTGTGATAAGACTCTTTTCAACGCCAGTACCTCCTTGCAGCATGATTTCAACTTTCGTTATGTTTAATGATGTTGTATTCATGCATTGGCTATCAGCAAAGGAAGCGCCCTGTGGCAACATGCAGGGCGCTTTTTCTGCGTCTCTATAGTCTGATATTATTGATGATTACATCGCACGCACAATTCTTTTTCAATTCACTACTTTTTTAACTTCTCGTGAACACAGTTCATGCGATAGGAGTTGCAGATTGTGCTGCGTCCAAAATACACATGCAGCATTCATGCATTCAGCCCCAATGGTTCATCATCAAATGACCTGATGAGGAGATACTATAATGAAACATTCAGAAGCAATACACGCAGGACAGGCTATTTACACAAAACCTGTTCTCTCTATATACGATCTATGGGTTCTCGGCTTTTCCAACTCAGTTGTCTGGCGCTGTCCAACTAAAAACCTGAGGCACCATTACCGCAAGCACGTTACACTCAATCATTTAGATGTTGGTGTAGGTACAGGCTATTACCTCGACAAATGCCTACTCGAACAAAAAAGACGCCTTGCTCTGCTGGATCTTAATAACAACAGCCTTGAAAAAGCCGCAGAACGAGTAAAACGTTTCAAGCCGGAAATCTATCAAGCTGATATCCTTTCTCCATTAAACCTGCCATGCAAGCCGTTTGATTCCATCAGCATCAACTATCTTTTCCACTGCCTTCCGGGCGCAATCAAAGAAAAAGCAACCATTTTAGATTCTCTATCTGAATACCTGCATGAAGGCGGTAAAATTTTTGGTTCAACCATTTTGAGCCACGGCGTGCATCAGAACTTTGCTGCGCAAAAATTAATGGCATTCTACAATAACAAAGGTATTTTTACGAACACACGTGACCATCGAACCGGCTTAAGAGACGAACTCGAATCCCGTTTCACCAACGTAAAAATAGAAGTAAAGGGCTGCGTCGCCCTGTTCAGCGCCCAAAAAGGCGACAGATAAAAAAACAAAATGGCAGCCAAATTGTTGGCTGCCATTTTGTTTTTAAATTATTATCCGCTCGAAAATATTGCCCAATCTCCTACACAGCTATGAATACCATAGTTCATTGTGCACAAGGCGTTATATCCGGGCTCCAAATTTCTCCAGAATTCGCTCAACAACATCATCAATTGTTTCATCACGCAAACCGAGCACGCTGCCTGTTTCAAGCTGACGGGATGCAAGCGAAGACAGGTACGGCATAGAAACTACGCTTTCAGGAAGTCCATCAAGCTCAGGTAATTTTGGAGATTCCGCGTCTGAACGATTAAGAACCAGAACCTGTTTCTGTAATCCCAGCTCAGCAGCCATGGAACCAACATCTGCGGCAGTTTGAAGACCTCGCATGCTTGGCTCAGAAACCACAACAAGACCGTCTACATGTGCAACGGTTCCGCGTCCTAAATGCTCCACTCCTGCTTCCAAATCTACCAGCACCCAGTCGTTTCTTTCGAGAACGAGATGCGCAAGAATTGCTTTCAAAAGTGTATTGGCAGCACAGGCGCAGCCGCCTCCGGCTCCTGTTACGGTTCCCATCACGAGCAGGCGTTTTGATCCGGCAACAACACTCTGTGTAGGGATTCCTGAAACCGGAAGTTCTACGGAAAGAGCTTCCGGCAAGTCACTTACGTCAGGATTGAGTGTAAACATGCTGGTGTTTTCCTGCCGGATTCGCTCGCGGATCAAATCTTCACGGTGAATAAGGGCTTCTGGCAAACTGCCTCTATCAATCCCGCAGGCTTCGCCAAGGGAAAGTGCTGTGTCAGCGTCTACCAGCCACACGTTCTGCCCGTTTCGAGCGAGATAATCTGCCATCCATGCGGTAAGAGTTGTTTTACCAACGCCGCCTTTACCTGCAAATGCTAACTTCATTCTACATATCTCCAATGCC
>NZ_JADMLB010000059.1 GCF_015482765.1 Halodesulfovibrio sp. | reverse complement strand
CTATCGGCTTTATGGACAAAGCTATTGCAGCTAAAAAACCTTTCTTCGTATGGTGGAATGCCGCAAGAATGCATCTGTACACATATGTCAAAGACTCCCATATAGGTATTTCCGGTCAAGGTTTTTACAATGATGGCATGATGGAACATGACATGCATGTTGGAAAACTTCTTACTTACCTTGATGAAAAAGGAATCGCTGACAACACTATTGTCTATTATGGAACAGACAATGGCCCACATGGTAACTCTTGGCCAGATGCTGCAATTTCTTTCTATCGTTCCGAAAAAGAAACAAACTGGGAAGGAGCGTACCGCGTTCCTGCATTCGTTCGATGGCCGCAGGGCAACTGGAAAGGTGGCAAAGTGCTTAACGGGCTTGTTTCTGCATTGGATTGGATGCCGACCTTACTTGCAGCAGCAGGGGATCCAGAAATCAAAGAAAAGTTATTAACAGGGTACAAGGCTAACGGGAAAAACTTCAAAGTTCACCTAGATGGATTTAACCAATCTGACTATTTTTCCGGAAAAGTAGATACATCCCCTCGAACCCATTTTATTTATTATAACTCAGACGCACAAATTGTCGCCATTCGATACGAACAATCTGATTACAACACGAGTGCCGGCAGCATGGGAAGGGTGGGCACAGCGAACATCGGGAAACAGTCCGAAAAGGTCTACACGACAGCATGGAAAGTCGTATACGGTGAACAACGCAAACACACTCTGGCACTCTGGGCTGAACCATTTGTATGGCTCCGTTTACCCAAAATATTTAACCTGCGTCGTGATCCTTTTGAAAGAGCCGACTACAATTCAAATACATATTGGAATTGGTTCATCAACCATACTTTTATCTTTTACAAAGCTAATGAGCTTATTTTCGAAGAGTTAAAAACATTTAAAGACTATCCTCCGAGCCAGCGCCCAGACAGCTTCTCCATTGGTAATGCCGGTGAAGAAGTTTATAGAGACTACGGAACAGGACCTGGTGGCTCCACAGGAAAAGGAATCAACAACAAATAATAAAACAATCGGGGCGAAATAACGTGAAAGGCATACGTTCTTCGTCCCGATTATTTTAACAAGCTTTTTAAACAAGCTCAAAAGGGCGTGAATTTCACACCCTGACTGAGCTCATTGTAACCACACCACATGTATTTATAGCCAACTCAGGCACTCCGTGCCAAAACCTAGCAGTAACCAATTAGAATTCCCTACAAATTCTATGAGACTCATTGCTAAGAAGAAGGAGTATCATGCATAAAAACACGTTTCTTCATACACTAGTATTGTGGTTAATTTGTGCCTTGTGCACATTTTCTCTATTGCTTTTAGCGGCCAAAATTCTCGCATAACTCTTGGAACATACAATGTAATTACAACAGAAAATGCTCAAAAGTAATGACCTATGCAATTTTCAATTCGATAAAAATGATTGTGAGTTTCATTTTCATCAACTAGACATATTTTTACCAGTTATTTGAAAGTCCTTTTGTGTTGTAAAAAAGAACGAACGACCATACTACCATTTCCAGATTTTTTTTTTACACTTAAGGAACTCTGAAACTCATCACACTGGTGAGACGTTAAAACTTCATAGTAGTTCCTGACATGTTACAAATAAAGGCATCAGTCATTGCGCTTTCTATAGCCTGCGTAGCTTTTCTCCCGGTACAATGAGCAGGCACAATATATTTGGGAGACAGAGCCTGTAACGCCTCAACAGTCTGACCGATAAACTGTTCATAAAACGGCCCAGACAAATGAAAACCGCCCATGATAGCATAAATATCTGAAACTCCGGTTACACTCTGGGCATGCTTCACTGTATTTATTATGCCGGCATGAGCGCAACCAGAAAGAACGACCAACCCTTTATCACGAAGAACAAAAACCATTGAGGAATCATCTTCAATTACATCATGATGCTGTTCTCCTTTTTCCAAATAAAAGGCATTAGGCATACCTTTCTCAAAAGAAGTTTTTCGAGGGATCTCACCTAAAAACAACGCATGGTTATCCAGCATCTTATGAGGAGAAGTGGTTTCATGAATACGAATCCCCATTTTCTGTACTTCATCTCGTCTCAGTTTAGGAAATGCTAAAGCAAGTCCAGATGGTGTCTTTACAAATCGTTCTTTAAAAGCAGCTGGATGAGCAACAAGCTCAAGATCTCTTTTTCCAGTTAAGCGAACAAGTTCTTCCATTCCACCAAAATGATCAAAATGGCCATGCGACAATGCAAGCTCGTCAACTTGAGTCAAATCAACAGCAAGTAATTCGGCATTAAAAGCAGCTCCTCTTTCGGAGCAACCAAAATCAAAAAGCATACTCTTTTTATCGTCACCAAATGTAACTGTGATAAAAGCAGAATAGCCATGTTCTGCCAGTGGACTATTAAGCAAGTCCCCCGCATGGTCACTTGTTTTAGATAAGAGGGCAGGGCGCTGCACAACGTCCGAACTATCCATTGTCAGCACATCAATATAGTTATCTTGAAGACTTAATATTTCTACTGCATCTACTTCGTGTAACGCTGCCATAACAACCTTCCCTGTTTCTCTTGTATATACTTGCGAGCTACCCTGTCACGCTATCCTGCTGCATTCGCTCAATATGCTGTATCAAAGAGAGCGCATTTTTAGCATTAGAACGTACACTTCGATATTTTTTAGCCTGAGCAAAAAGGGTGGAAGCTTTTTTATATTCATTCATTTTTAAAAAGCACTGTCCAAGCAAATAAAGTGGTAACCCTTTTTTCTTAGTTTTAGAACAAACTACATTCAACGGCTCCACAGCCTTGTCATATAACTGGTTACGATAAAGAAGCTTGCCATACTCTAAATGACGCTTTGTAGTATCTTCCTGCGCCAAGGCGGTTTGGAGAGTTTCGACAGCCTTATTAATAAATCCTGCCCGCTCGTAAGCAATTGCCAACAAATCTAATTGCGAAGCAGTTAGTTTTTCAGGACTTTCTGTTAATATTTTACTTGCCAGCAGCGGAGCATCTGCACGCATATACATCTTTGCAAGCCGCACACACTCAGAACGAGTAGGAGCCTTCATACTGTGAGCAACTTGTAGAGCAGAAGAGGCGCTCGCAATTCGATTCATTCTTAGATTGATATTAGCTAACAAAAGCCATAACGACCTATCCTCTGGTTTTTCATTAACCAAAATGTCAAGCTGAGCAGATGCATTTTTCCACTGCTCAAGCGCAACATAAATATGAGCCAACAGTTTTTTTGCATCAAAGCTTTGCTTATTCACCTCCGAGGTTAGAGGAAGCATTGTTGAAAGAGCTTTATTATAATGCTCTGATTTATAGTAACAAACTGCGGCCTGATATTGACTTTTGAACCAAGCAGGCGCTTCATTAGCCTGAGCTGCGCCGCCCTTAGCCTTCTGCATTTCAGCTAGTTGAATAAACGCATCACCTGCTGGCAAAAATTGCTGCAGATAATACAAAGCAATCGCTTTATTCTGAAGCAATCCCAAATCATTGGGATAGATACTGACTCCCTTTTGATAAAGAGCAAGTGCCTTCTTATTTTTACCAAGCTGCATATAAGCATTCCCAGCTATAATCAAAGCTGAGACATCTGGTTCGGTTTGCTCCAAAATATGCTGAAGTAAAGCCACTGATTCTTCAGGTTTGTCTTGCTGTAATGCTTTTAGCGCTGCATTAATTTTGATCGAATTATTTCTTCCTGCATACGCACTTGAAGCAGGGAGGATAAACACCATACTCAATATAAAGCATACCGGTAACATTAATTTGTGCATGAAAACTCCAATGGAAGTGTAACCAACACGGCTACAGGCTTTCCATGTAATTGTGCGGGCTTAAAGCGCCACTTTTTCACAGCCTTTAACGCTGATTCGCTAAACATTTTTAAATTCTCTCCACTTTCCACAGTAGGCTTTTGAACTGCCCCCTGTGATGTCACAATCATTTTTATTATTACCTTGCCTTCCAAACGCCTTCTGCGAGCACGATTTGGATACATAGGAGGCGGTGTAAAAATAGGAACAGGCGCTTCATCAACTGCTCCTAAAGACAACACACCACTCTGACGAGGGATCGCTACAGCCACAGCTTGTGCAAGATTTATAGCAAGATCCACATTCAAAAGCTCAGGTTGAAATGGTGAAACAGGAGGAGCTGCAACCGGCGATAATGCCAACGGCTCGGCTGTAAGAGGTTCTGGTTTCGGCTCTTCTTGTTCCGGCTTCGGTTCCTCCTCTTCAGGAGTGTTTTGAGTCAATTTTTTAAGAGATACTGGTTGAGAAAAGCGCGTAACATTAGAAGGATCTACTTCCTGTTTCAAAAAAACAGGTGCCAACAAAAGCAATATCGCAAGTCCTGATGCCAGCACTAGTGAGAAAAAGCTTTGTGTTAAACGATAAGGAGCTGTCATCATGATGGAGTCCTGGCTGCGACGCTTAAATTAGTGGCACCGGCTTCACGACATGAATCCAAAACCTTAATCAATAGCCCGCTGCGACACTCCTTGTCTGCTGTTATAACCACAGCCCCTTCTGGAGTTTCCGCCAAAAAGCGGTTCATATAGCCACGAACCGAACGGACATCATAGATTTTTCCTTCAATCCATATTTCATTGCTTTCTGTAATGCCAATAATGAGGCTAGTGCTTTCATTAACAACTGCGGTGTTGGCAACAGGACGATTAATTTCTACACCTGCTTCTTTAACGAAAGAAGTAGTTACGATGAAGAAGATAAGCAGAATAAACACCATATCGATAAGTGGTGTCATATTAAGCTCGCTTTGTTGCTTTCGACGTCTTTGCCCTCGAAAATTAGCCATTGGAACTACTCCGAAAAGATATTTCTGATGATGTGTCTGACTCTAACGGTACAGGAAAAGGTTGTTCATCGAGATACGTTAAAAATAAATCAATGCGCTGCTTTAACCCGCTAATACGACGCTGAAGCATGTTAACAGCGATATAGCCGGGGATTGCTACAAGCAAACCTCCCTGCGTCGTAATCAGTGCCTGAGAAATCCCTTCAGCTAAGCCTCTGGCGTTTCCTGTGCCAAATTCAGCAATAATCGTAAAAGTACTAATCATACCGGTCACAGTTCCCAATAAACCAAGTAACGGAGCAGCCGCGGCAAGTAGGGCAATAGTGGAAACTCCTTTAGCCATTGTTTGGCAACATGTGTTCCCCAAAGTCGCCATCAAAGCATGATTTACCTCATCATCTCTACAACGCAATTTTTCAAAATCCTGCCTAAGAGAATGCTGCCAATGCCATTCCGGTGGCGGATTTTTCTGCAGTTGGTCAACGGGACGCTCATGTTTTGTAAACTGTACTAGTTGGCACAATTTATTAAGAATCAGCCACCACATTACTAGTCCGGTCACAATAATAGGGATTAGTACCAAGCCACCCGCATGGTATTGTTCTAATAATTGAGATAAGATATTCATTCCTATCTCCTATTGAGAATAGTAGCGATCAAAGCAGTTCCCTTCTCTTCCATGTCGTTTGCAAGACGATCAACACGACTATTGAGCAGGTGATGCAGCATCATAATTGGAATCGCCACTGCAAGTCCCAATTGAGTGGTAACGAGGGCTTCTGAGATACCACCGGAAAGCATGTGAGGATCTCCGGTACCGAACAGAGTGATGACCTGAAACGTATTGATCATACCTGTAACAGTACCAAGCAGACCGAGAAGGGGAGCTACGGCCGCCAATGTTTGCATAGTTGGTAGGAAGCGTTCCATTCGAGCAAGTTCAATCATCAATGCTTCTTCCATACTTTTTTCAAGAGCAGCAGCACTGCCTTGTGCTTTATTGAGCGTAGAACGTAATACACGGGAGGTAGGAGTGCTTCGTTCAGCAAGCAGAGAACGGCATTCTTCCCAATCTCCTTGCTCGGCATGCCCTAAAATTGTCTGAAGTTCCTTAGGGGAAGAACGACGTAATCGACTTAAGGTAATAAAACGTTCAAATGCGAGAAGTAAGGCGATGGCACCGATGCCCAGAATAGGCCATACCAAGGCACCACCTGCTGCAATTTTCTTCCAAGTATCTTCCTCAGCAATAAAACGTATAAACGCTGCGCCATGGCTAAAATCTAATGGAAGAAACTGCTCACCAGCAAATGCGGCAGCAATAGTTCCGTGGAGTTCAGAAGAAATACCTGTAACACTCTGAGGGACAGCACCATTACCCGTCAGCTCTAAAAAACCAGTCTCGCCTTCTAACGTCTTAAACATGGCAGAAGCTGTACCTGTGCGTAGTATTTCTGCTTCAACAGGCTGCCCGTCACTTCCAATAATTGTACTTTTGTAGCGGGAGACATCGGCGGTTGCCTGCAGTTCCTCAAAGTACATTTCAATTAACGTTGTTAAATCCGTCAATCCTGGCATGCGATCCGGAGCAAGCAACGTTGAAAAGGCATTAAGACGATCAGGGTTCTGCTGTGTATAAAAACTGGTTCGAGAGCGGTCTTGTAATAACTTAGCAGCAGTACGAACGGTACCTTCAAATGTCTTGATCTCTTCACGACGGCTCTTTAGCTCTTTAGTGAGCTTTGCCTCTTCTTTCAGTAACTGCTGGTAACGACTTGTCAGCTCATCCACCTGTTTATCAGTGCTCGTTACTGATTTTTTCAACTGAGCAAGTTTACTCGTCAATTGAACTCTGTTCTGTGTCGAAAGCTCTAAAGCTTCTTTGACATCTTTCTTGTGGGTACTGTTTAATTTTTTTAATGTCTTAAGAGTTTGCTGCCATTGCTGAGGAGTAATACTTTGAGCAGATTCTGCATACGAAACAGTACTGGAACAAATAAAAAACAAGGTAGTAGCGATAGCTAAAAATGAAATACGCATTTATTCTTTCTCCGAAACTGTGGAACGGCTGGCTAATATCTTAGTCGGTGCTTCTGAAGCATCAACCTCGACTACTTCAACAGCCAAAGGAAGAGGCGTTACCTCAACAATCTGCTTTCTTCGAGCAATTGTTTGCAACGAAAGAACTGCCTGCTTATCAGCATCACTGATAGCAACAAATTCCTTATGTTTCGGAGACCAAATCCCTACCTGTTTTTTATCTGGAGAGATGCAGTAGTACCCAAGGCGCCCAGCCCTGACTGTTTCAGCCCGCAACGCTTGTCCATCGAGAACGACATCCTCATTATCGACTTCAATGCCTGAACCATAACCGGTTTCCACTTCAAGAGTTTCAAGAACTCGGCGCAGTTGCTCAGCTTGTTCTAAATGAGGATCGGCAAGAGCTTTTCTAATGTTCTGAATACGCTCTTCACGTTCTGCCGAAAGAAAAGGCTGATCTTGCGCAATAAATGCTTCAAGTTTCTTAACAGTATGCTCAAGAAGGGGAGTTACCGCATTAGCAATATTTTCGAGTTCTTGCTTCTGACGTTTCATCTCTGAAATATTACTTTCCAGAGTATCAATGTAGCGGGAATATTTATTTTTCTGATGGGTAAGCCATTCCAGCTCTACCTGCTTATTATTAATCTGCGCAATAACACCATGTTTTTCCTGTTGCCATGCGCTAATTTTTTTCTGGGCTTTTTGCTCAACCGCAATAGTACCCGCAGCAAGAGACTGAGCTTGCGTAGAACTTGCATTAACAGGGGTTGTAAAAACCAACTGAGCAGCAAGAATAAGAAGGGGAATACGATACGTACGATACATTGGTGTCCGTCTCCATGACTCGAGTATTCGAGCCACAACTAACTGTTATGCTGATACGAAATGCATCAGCCAGACGGACTTTCAAAAATTCTGCAAAACAATGCAGAAAATGGACTGGTAAAAATCTTAAATAATACAATAAAACAGGGCTAAGCTGTAACCGGAAGTGAAGTATTTTCTAATGCGACTTCTCGCTTTCTACAGGACCTACAGATACCATAAATAACGGTATGACATCTCCTTAGTTCAAACCCTTTTTGCCTAGACGCTTCGTTATGAATACAGTCCAAATAAGGATTTGCAAAAGGAGTCTCAGTCCCGCAACACTCACATACCATCACAAACCGTAACTCACCAACCGGCTTGTAATGAATAGCACCTTCCTCTGTCTGTTCACTGCTTGCAAGCCCACACCCGGCTATAAGTTTAATGGTTCTATACAAGGTTGAAATGCTAATTGTAGGGTCTAGCTTAACAACTTCACGATATAACGCATCAACTGTTACAGGTGTAGTAAGCCGAATAAATACGTGCAGGATAAACTCCCGCTGCGTAGTAACTTTAAGCCCTTTTCGTTTAAGATAGCTTTGAAAGATACCCAAAGGCTCATTCATTGTTCCTAATCACCTCCAGTAATTATCTTTGTTAGCAACTGTTTACATTGCCTCATTCTGAAAGGCAAGAACTTTCGCGAATGACATTCATTTTCACATAGAGAACGTCGTAAAAGAGGAATAAACACCATCTTGAGATCGTTTTCCATTTTTTATCATTTTGAAAACAATGTATAAAAATAAAACCGACAAATTCATGTCGGTTTTATTTCATGCTTTCTGTTTTTGATCGAATCATAAGCATCAGAATTAAAGGAAAGCACTCACGGCCTTTCCGTCCAAAAAAACCTTTATGTGCCTCGCTACCTTTTCTTCACCAGCTCCATAATATTTCACAGAAACGGTTTGTCCTGTCTTCAAAAACTCAATTTGAACTTTCCGCTTTTTACTAAATAAACTGTTTGAACGAAGCATTATTCTTGAATCAGGAGCAATATGGAATGTCATATATTGTCCAGAATTACTCTTAACCGCAAAAACCGAACTCTCTAAATCAACTGAAACCACTTGACCGGTAACTTTCGGCCATTCCGCATCGCCACTAGCAAAAACTGTTAACACCGCTCCGACGCTGATACACATAAACACAACGACGGTCATTAGCTGAGGAGCAAGCCTCATAACTTTTCTCCATTCATCTATCTAAAACCTCAGGTAAAATACCAGCAGTTTGTTACTCAATGAAGAAAGTATATGATGCCACCAACAACAAAAAACAAACATGAACATTACAGTGTTGTTAGAATAGGAAACAGCAGGGTGAATGTGGTCCCTTTGCCAACTTTTGATTCGACTGTCACGTTCCCGCCATGAGCTGTCATAATAGTTTGAACAAAGGCAAGCCCAAGCCCAGCATTTGAACGATCAGAACGGGCTGTGTCGGCTCGATAAAAGCGAGTAAATATATGCGGCAAGTGCTTTTCTTCAATACCTGCTCCAGTATCCGTCACCAAAATCTTTACAAAATCACCCGCACGTTCTGAAGCAAATACAATATGACCGCCTTGGGGAGTAAAACGAAGTGCATTACTACCAAGATTCATTAAAGCTCGTCTCAATAAATCCCTATTGGCAATAACAGTTCCGCTAGCTTCGTAACGGATTTCGACATCATGTTCTTCAGCCAAAGACTCCAGAAGCATTTTCTGAAATTCAAACTCCTCTTCAATTGAACAAACTTCAACATGTAATGTATCTTTCATATGTTCTGTACGAGCGAGAAACAGCATATTTTCAATCAACTTTGATAAGTGGGTTGCCTCACTTTCAATAGTTTCCAACGTCTGCTTGTATTCAGAAGGTTCTCTATCACGGTTAAGTGTCACGCTGGCTGCAGAAAGCATATTACTCACAGGTGTTCGCATTTCATGCGCAATATCAGCAGAAAATTGACTTAACACAATAAACGCTTTTTCTAGTCTTTCAAGCATGGCGTCAAAAGAACTGGCGAGACTCGCCACTTCTCTAGGCCACGGCTGTTCACCAATACGCTCAGAAAGGTGCTCAGAAGAAATACCGCGCATAAGGGAAGTTACATGGTGAAGAGGGCGTAGACCATATCCACTGACAAACCAGCTTATGCCAACAGATAACAAAATTCCTGCTACTAAAACCATAGCAAGATTCCATCGATACTCACTGAGCAATTTATTCGTCGGGCTTAAGTCATACGCAGCATCGACCCTCCAAGAGTGCCCTGGAGAAGTATTTATTCGAAATGATGTCACTCGATATTCTATTCCAGACTTGGGATCTATCCAAACATCATAAGTCGCAGGGGTAGACTGGGCAAAAACCTCAGGAGGAATGCTCATATTAGGTGTTGAAAGATACAACTCTTTGTTCGTAGAAAAAACCCGTACACCAAGCCTGCCGTGAGCGTTTACGGCATATTCCCAAATCAGCTGCCAGCTTTCCGAATTCGTTGTATTAGAAAGAGTTTTTACAGCCTTTCCAATAAAAGTTGTTGACTCTATAAACTCAGCTTTGTCTTCAATTCGAAGCTGATTTTTAAGCTCTGAATAAAGAAGGATAGAGGTCGATAACACTATCAATGTTGTAATAACAGCAAAGGAGAACGCCAGCCGAGCCTGAAGAGATGATGTCCGTAATGAAATAAACCTACTCCCCAGTTCTAAGGACATAGCCGACTCCACGTTGGGTATGAATCAATTTACTTTCAGACTCTGAATCAATTTTAATGCGTAATCGACTGACAGCAACATCAACAACATTTGTATCGCAATCAAAGTTAATTCCCCATAATTGCTCTGCAAGAACCGTACGGGTAATCACCTCGCCTTTTCGACGCATGAAAAGCTGTAATAGAGCGAACTCTTTAGGGGTCAAGTCAATAACTCTTCCCGCACGAGTTGCCTGATGAGTCAGCAGGTTAAGGGTAAGGTCACTAACAGCAAGTTCGGTTTCAGCATGAACAACAGGAGAGCATCTGCGAAGAAGGGCTCTGACTCTCGCCAACAACTCTGCAAATGCAAACGGCTTCACCAAATAATCGTCTGCACCAAGCTCTAAGCCCCGTACTTTATCTTCTACGCCATCACGTGCTGTAAGAAAAAGAACCGCAACCTGCCTATCTGCCTTCTTTACTGTTTCAAGTATACTCAAGCCATCTAGTCCCGGAAGCATAATATCAAGGATCGCCAAGGAGTATTCTTCTGTTAGCAAATAATGGAGACCATCAGGCCCCGTATGAGCTACATCAACAACAAAACCTTCTTCACGGAGTCCCTTCGCTATGTATGTTGCGGCTGTTTCCTGATCTTCAACTAGAAGTATTTTTGTAGCATTTGGCATGCTCTTCTCCCGCCTTGTTACTGAAATATTAATAAGCCAACGCAGTAAGAGGTTGACTATTCTTTACTCACTTTTCTCATACAACAGAACGCACAATAGAGCATACAAAACTTCATTACAATCCTGTCAGAATTACAACACAAACCATAAAAAAAGGGGAGCTATGCTCCCCTTAAAAATCAATCCCACTATGTGTTATGAAGTATGGCGACTTGCTTCCTGCTTCCACTCGGAAACAACAGTTCTAATTTCGTCAATGTTTTCAGCAGTTGTATCAAAATGTTCAGCGAACACATGGAGTGTTGTAGCGCCTCTGGGGCTGAACAACCCCTTTACGCGACACCACAAAGGCTCAAGCGCTTCCACAAAGTCTTCAAGCATAGTATTAGCGATAGTCTCCATAAAGGACTGGTGGTTACGATACGCAAAAAAGTACAGCTTCATACTTTTTGACTCAACAATACGTTTATTTGGGATATATTCCATAACGATTACCCCAAAATCCGGCTGCCCTGTCATCGGGCATAACGACGTGTACTCTGGAAATTCTACACTGACTATATATGGTCGGTTAGGGTAGTTGTTAGGAAACGTTTCAAGAATACCCGAATGAGGGCCCTCAAGAGTATATTTTGTTTCTCCACCTTTACCGAGCACTTCAAGGTGGTCCGTTTTATCCTGACTTCTGGTAATTGTCATTTTGCCATCTCCTTATCATCTAATAGGCGGCATTAGTTTGACTTCACAAAACACAAATGGCAAGGGGTGCGCAGGTAATTATTAATTCGCCCGGGGCTGTTTCCCCGATAGCGAAGGGCACTAAAGCCCATCTTTAGGAGTGTTGATCCGAAGGAGTTACGATTATGGATTCTTTAGACCGCAAGGTTCTTCCTTTGCTGTTGAGCCTGTTTATTGGCGGGCTTGTTGTTGCTGCACTTATTTCCAGCAAAATTATTATGGTTGCTGGAGTTGCTGTTCCGGCAGGGGTGCTCGCATACTCAATCACATTTATTATCTCTGATGTAATAAGTGAGATATGGGGAAAGGACTGCGCAAATAATATCGTTCAATGCGGTTTCATTACGTTGCTAATGACATCTGCTTTAGCGTGGGCCGCAGTAACTTGGCCTTCAGCTCCATTCTGGAATGGGCAAGAAAGCTTTTCGGCTGTCATCGGCAGTACACCGCGCATTGTAGCCGCTTCACTTGTTGCCTATCTTGTCAGTCAAAAACACGATATATGGCTTTTCCACTTGTTGAAAGAAAAGACAAACGGAAGACATTTATGGCTCCGAAATAATGCCTCGACAGTCATTTCTCAACTCATTGATTCTACAATTTTTGTTACAATCGCTTTTTGGGGTATCCTTCCGGTAGGAGAAGTCATTTTAGGACAATGGCTCATCAAACTGACAATTGCTCTTATTGATACACCAATTGTGTATATCCTCTGCCATTCATTGCGAAAACAAGCCCAATTGGCTGACGCAATATAACATCATAGTTTTATCAGTAAAAAAGGCGGCACATTGTGTCGCCTTTTTTATTATCCTTGGTGTTCCCATCTGCCTTGTCTTTCTTTTTATGATACAATCGTACCCTATATTTTTTTTCATAAACAAAAGGGAACATCATGCAAAATATACCACGATATTTATATGTAATTCTCTGCACAATTTTGTGCCTTACCATTACAGGCGTTGCGAATGCCTGCACAGGCATTCAAGTTCAAGCAACGGACGGGGCAGTCATATTTGCCCGCACTCTCGAATTCGGGACGCCTCTCAAATCGAACATTATGTTTTCCCCAGCAGATCAAAACTGGGCTAGTTCTACACCAAACAATAAAAAAGGGATGGCTTGGAAAAACACTTATGCCTTCCTTGGAACCAACATACTGGATGAGCGCATATTCATCGACGGAATCAACGAAAAAGGACTATATGTAGGCGGGTTCTGGTTCCCGAACATGGCAAACTACGCAAAACCTGTTGGCGAATCCGCATCACGCATGATGGCTCCGGCAGATGTGGTATCTTTTCTTTTAGGCACATGCGGTTCATTGAAAGGCGTAGAAGATGCGCTTGAAGATATTGAAATCGTCGGTGTTAAAAATAAACAGCTGGGAACCATTCCACCAATGCATTGGATCGTCATAGACAACGCCGGTAATGCTATCGTTATCGAACCACTTGCCGGGGAAATTGTTATCGCTAAAAATCCTGTCGGAGTGTTCACCAACTCGCCACAATTCCTATGGCATCTACAAAACTTATCTAACTACATAAATTTGTCAGCTGAAAACATTCCATCGAAAAAATTTAAAGAATACACAGCAACAGCCATTGGTGAAGGAACCGGTATGATGGGAATACCGGGAGACTACACACCACCATCACGGTTCGTACGTGCAGCGCTTCTACGCAATGCAGCAACTCCGACAAGAACGGCTGACGAAGCACTAAACCAAGCTTTCATGCTCATCAGTAATGTTTCCATCGCCAAAGGACTTGCTCGAAATGGCTCGAATATAGCTGATTATACACAATGGACAGCGGTATACGACTTACAACGGAAGCGTTGTTACTTCAGAACATATATGAATCAAGACATCAGAGTCGTACACTTGGACAAGCTTTTAAAACAAAAGGATAACGTTGTATCCATCCCGATGTGGGATGTGCCACCGAGTTACAAAGACATCACCGACTCGGCAAAATAAAATTAAAAACGAGTAGTGCCGAAGCACTACTCGTTTTTTGTATCAATATTGTGTTCTGAAACATCTTCTTTCTTCACAGCAAGCTTTTGCTTAAGCCAAGGACGAATAAATAAAAAATAGGCAAGCGCTGCAAATGCAACGACTACCGTATCCAAATATTTAGTTATCACATCGGGATAAAAAAAATATATTCCGCCCGCAATGCACACAGCTGAAAACATAAGATATACATTCGTCATCTTCATACCTGCGATTCTCCTATGCAAAAAATAGACATTACTTCTATGAGATACAGAAGATCACCCTTAAGCGCAAGCTAGGCATACTGTTATCACCCACACATGTAGTGCATCGCTTCTTTAGGAAAACCAATAAAAACGTTCATTGAAGGCTTAAGCGTATTTGAAAATACTGCGTTAGGGTCTAGCGTTGCCACCACAGTCTGATCCCCGCACCGAACTGTGCCGCGCCAAGCAAAACCATGCTTGTCCAGCTGAGATAATGTACCTGAGACACTGAACCATTCAGGGGCAAAACTGTTTTTCTCCCGAACCGCCACATGTTCCGGCCTTATTGCCACTAACGCTTTTTCATTCGAACTTTGCTCGCCAGCAGGAACTATCAACCTACCATCAAACAACATGCATTGGCCGTTCCGATAGGTCGCTGGAAGTACATTCGATATACCTACAAAATCAGCTACAAACGGGGTCACGGGGTGGTGAAATATATCATGCACATTTCCTTGTTGGCACAACTTCCCCTTATGAATAACAGCTGCTCGTTCTGCAAGGGTTAACGCATCCACAAAATCGTGGGTTACCATTATTATGGTGATACCTGTCCGACTATGAATGTCTTTTAGAACAGATCTAAAATCTGCTTTAAACTGTGGGTCGAGAGAAGAAAGGGGTTCATCAAGTAACAAAACATCTGGCTTACATGCTAAAGCACGAGCAATTGAAACACGCTGCTTTTCTCCTCCTGAAAGACGCATTGGTTTACGATCCACAGCATGGGAAAGACTCAAAGTATCCAGCAAGTCACGAGCAATAGACTCACCCTCATGTTTTGGTATGTTTTGATACCGCTGACCGTACATAACATTTTGTAAGACCGTCAGGTGAGGAAACAAGGAATGATCCTGATACACTAAACTGACTCTTCGGTCTTCTGGAGGAGCAGTAGTTACATCAATTCCGTTTATCAAAATGTTACCGGAATAGGGCGGTGCAATGCCGGCTACACTCTCCATAACAAGAGTTTTCCCAGAACCGGTAGGCCCCATAATCGCAAAAAATTCACCCTTACGGATATGCAAAGAGACATCAGAGACTGAAAAATTTGGCAAATCAATAGTAAGATTTTGAATTTGAATCATATCGAATCCTTGTCCGGCAGTGGAATTGCGCGCATCCCGATAAAAAACAGCAGACTTACTAAAATAAGGATTACAGCAACAGGCTGTGACCACGATAAGCCATACGCAGTAAAACGTTCGTACATGAGAACAGGCGCAATCATCGGATGATAAGCAACAATAATAACGGCTCCGAACTCACTTAATGCTCGCGCCATACACATTATTATGCCCACAAGCATATGCCTCCATGCCAGTGGAAACGTAACACGTAAAAACGTTTGCGCTTTATTCGCACCAAGCGAACGGGAAACCTTTTCCAATCGAACAGGAATAGACTCAATTCCGGCTTTTACAGCCGAAATGTAAAAAGGAAGTCCTACAAAAAACAAGACACAGACAATCCCTGTTTTCGACCCCATAATTTCGATCCCGCATGACTCCAAAAAACTTCCAAATAAAGTATTTGGACTGGTGACAGTTAGGATTGAAATCCCTATCACTGGGTGTGGAATCATAATCGGCAGATCAATAAGACTTTCAACTAACCGTTTACCGGGGAACTGAGAACGCGCCAGTAAGTAAGCAAGTGGTGTCCCTAAAATCAATGCCAAAATGCCGGCAGTGGCTGCAGTCGACATGGACAGCCAGACTGAAGCAATCACTTCTGGATCTTTAACGGTTTCCAAAAGCCGCTCAATGGTTGGAGCGGTCATGGTTTTTCCTAGGGGGAGGGCAATATATAGAACTAGAAAAAGGGAAGAAGCAGCAAACCAGAAAGAATGGAAAAAGCCGGAAAAGGCTCGCAAAAGCGAGCCCTTTCTTCGGCTTGTAGTATCAAAGCTCATAGCTAGTTACGAACTTCTGCGAATTTTCTGAGAGAAAGCGGCATGTCATCCATTCCCTCCGCAGTAGTACGGGCAGGAATAAAAGGAGGCTGTCCTTTATCTTTAAGAATCTGCATTCCACCCTCAGCAGAAAGCATAAAAGCAAGGAAAGCTTCTGCGGCTTCTTTGTTTTGCGCATCATCCAGCATAGTGATGCCGTAAGTAATGGACTTACCCTTACGGTTAATAAATGTACCAGGTTTTTTTCCGGTAACTTTTACAACAGCGTTCTTGTAGAACGGAGTCAGTTTGTAATCGCCAAGGTTTAAATGAGGATCAAGGGTGATAAATTTAAGACCATGCTGAACCGCAACGGAACGGTATTCCCACGCATAATCCATATGTCCAGACTGGAGCAAAGAAATCAGTTCAACTGACTTTGGACGAACATTTTTAGCAGGGCGATTCGCAATCAGCTTGTCATTTAATCCATCTATTTTGTAGAACTTCTCTGCAAGCTGAAGAACCATACAAGCTCTGTAGCCGCATGGATCAAGGTTAGGGTCAGAATGTCCCCATACTACATCTTTATTCTGAAGAATCTTGTACCAGTTCTCACTGCTAATTTTATCTGCAAATTTAGATTTATCTGTGTAGCAAAGTACCATCTGGTTTGACGCAAACCTTACGTTCCATGATGCATACTTAGGAATAAGGTTTTTGTTGATTACAACATAGTCAGCAGAAGCCATAATATCGGCTTTCTTACCGACCTCTGAAATAAGGCGAGCAAGCTTTGTAGAACCGCCAGCCTGACGCTGTACGTCTACATCAGGATATTTTGCTTCAAATGCTTTTTCCATAGCAGCAAAAGGAACTGAAAGGCTGCCGGCATGAAAGATTACCAATTTTCCAGAAGGCTGAGCAAAGGAAAAATTTGGGGTACAAATCAGACCAAAAAGCAACAGAAAAACAGCACATACACGAAATAACCATTTATAACTCATAACAACCCCTACAAACAAATTATACGTTAAATAATGTGCTGGTAAAATCGGCGTATAGAGTCTCTATGTCAATGGAAAAGTATCGTTGTTTTGATTTTCAACCATGTCGTTTTACTACTTATTTAGTCTATTTTTGTATCTAACATATTGATAGACAAGAAATTTGATGATGCAATCCCAACATCATCTTTTGTAAGTTACGGTTATTCTTTTCAAGAAGGCACTAAGTGCATGTCTGCAAGTTAGAGCGTTTTTGCGACACAATAAAAACATGTATTAAAGAATCACAAGTAGGCACTGACGCAACCTACTTAGAAAAGAAATTACTATCAAACACGGAATAAATCTTTATCAGTACGAACATGCTCAGTACATACTTCGACAAGAGAAAAGGAAACTAGATGCTTACACTAACCGTCCTCATCGAAAATAATTCAAATAGAGATGACCTTATCCCCGCAAAAGGACTTTCACTTCTTCTTGAAGATGGTGAAGATAAAGTATTACTCGACACTGGAACGGGAAGCGATTTTCTACGAAATGCAGAAACCCTTGAGATCCAACTCAGTAATATTGACCACGTGGTATTATCTCACGGTCATTATGATCATGCAGGCGGAATTCCTGCACTCGGTAACCTTGTTTCTTCACGGCAGAATCGCCCAACACTTACCTGCCATCCGGATTGCTTTATAGAGCGTCATGTCGGAAAAATTACAAACGGAAAGCCGGTATGCATTCGAAAATTAGATGCGGGCTTGAATGAACATGATGTGCGTGAAAAATTCTTAGTTCGTGAATCAAAAGACCCGTTGCTTATTGAGAACAAATTTCTGTTTCTTGGAGAAATCCCACGAAATTCGCACTTCAAAGGCGGCGGTGCATTTGGAATTGCCCGACACAACGGACGCTTTGTAGAAGACTTTCTTTATGATGACACAGGAGTTGTCTGGAAAGGGAAGGATGGGCTTGTCATAATTACAGGGTGCAGCCATTCTGGGATATGTAATATAATTACAAGAGCTCAAGAAGTAACAGGTGAAAAAAGAATTGCTGCAATTGTTGGCGGGCTGCACCTAAGAACAGCTCCAATTCCCCAACTCTATCAAATTCGAAATTTTTTCAAAAAAGCAAAGGTACAGAAATCATTCGCATGCCACTGTACAGGGAGATGGGGGAGATTATGGCTTCCTAATAATACCGCGATTGCAACAGGCGACACGTTAACATTCGAATAACCGAAAGCTCTTCAACATGTTGAAGAGCTTTTTTACTATTTTCCCCATTTATTAAGGGCACTCATACTGCCATGAGCAGTAAAATCGAGGCAAAGTGGTGTTACTGAAACAACCTGATCCACCGCAATAGCATAAATATCTGTGTCTTCAGGTTCTCCCTGAACAAGACCTTTTGATATAATAGAATCTTTTAAACAGCTATCCATTGAAGGCGATGGAAGTTCTGAGCGATAATATGAATTTTGAGAAAGTCTGGTCACACGCCAAGGGCATTCTAAAGAGGCAGAGCTGGGCACATCAATTTTCAATAAATCCACTCCATGAGGAAAACCATCTTCCAATGCCCTCAGGGTAAAATGCCGTAAAAAGTGTGTTGCTGCAGACCAATTTTGTTCAGAATACGTAAGATGCGTGTTTACTGGCGTTTCAAGCGATACAGCAATAGATGGAATCCCTCTATGCGCTGCTTCCATTGCTGCCCCGACTGTACCGGAGCTGGTAATGCTCGATCCTAGATTCTCTCCGTAATTAATTCCTGAAATAATAAAATCAGGACGATAGCCCGATAAAACTTTTAACCCGTGATCAACTGTTCTCGCAGGGGTCGCTTCGCAAGAAAAAGCCTTGTACTCCACATTCCCGACTCTAAGAGAAGTTTCTTTTAAACGGGCGTCAGGGTTCCCGCGATACGCACGCCCCATAGCTGTTTGCTGGGAGGCAGGAGCAATAACAAGCACGTCAGCAAAAGAGGACACAGCTTCAATTGCAGCTAAAATTCCCGGGGAATGAATTCCGTCATCATTTGTAATTAAAATTTTTGGTGAACTTTGCTGTATCATTGAAGAATCCTTTGTAACTAACCACAATCTCTGCTATAATAAAAATAGGAATTACCGCTGTAAGGTGGGAACCCCGTCTACAACGGAGTATCGTTCGTTTACAGAAGCGCTGGGAGTAAACTTATTCGGATCGTCAACCGGAACAACTTCAAAGAGTTCAATGTGTGCCAAGGGAATAAAGGAAGAACGACCATCCAGTCCCATAATCTGTAACGTGGCTTTGTCTGGAACATTCCATTTTGTACATCTGAACACAGCGGAACCACCAGCGAGATAATATACCGTCAACATGTATTCCACGGGTTCAGCGTATCGGGCAAGATTTGCTTCATTAAAAGCACTGACGCTTGCTTGTGTTGTTTCAATCCAGTGAAGAATTGCAGCTTTTTTGTTTTCTAGCGTATTGTGTTCAGGGCACAATCCAACATGCTGTGATAAAGGGGTTGTTGGAAGACCATAGGTAAATCCTCCAATTGAATCTTTTTTACAGATAAAGCATGGAATCATATTCGCTCCTGGAAATAATAGTGGCTCCGACAAGAGCCGGAGCCAACTAAATATTATATCACAAAGCTGCTACAGACTCTTTAAGTAGTCTATGCCGTTTTTAACTAAAACGGTGCCGAGTTCTGCTTCTTTACCAGCAGTCCAGCCCGGATGGTTGGTAGGGTGGTTGTATGCTTCCGGATGCGGCATCATACCAAGGATTCGACCGGAAGGATCGGTTAAGCCTGCAATACCCAGTGGGGAACCGTTAGGGTTCATAGGGTATTCCTGTGTAACGTCACCGGACTCTGGATCAATATATTGCAGAGCAATCAGATTATTTTCTTGAAGAGCAGTAAGTGTTGCTTCATCTTTTGCAATAATTTTTCCTTCGCCATGGCGCACAGGAATATATAACGTATCGACACCTTTTGTGAAAACACATGGGCTTTGTGCATTTGCTTTAAGATGCACCCATCTATCTTCATATCGGGCAGAATCGTTATGTGATAAGGAAACCTGACGCTCAAAGTACAATTCGTCAATTGCCGGCAGTAATCCAAGTTTTACAAGCAGCTGAAAGCCGTTGCATATACCAAAAATAATGCCACCATTGGTAAAAAAGGTTTTAAGTTGATCGAGAAGAGGTTCGCCTTGCTCTGTCTTAGCATGCCGCCAACGGTTTGCGGCAGCTTGAGCAGCACCCAGATCGTCACCATCAAGAAAACCACCCGGCAGAATCAAAAAATTGAAATCTGTTAAACTGGTGTCACCGGAAATGAGGTCTGAAAAATGCTTAATTTCAACACGATCAGCTCCAGAAATTTTTGCTGCATGCGCGCATTCAACTTCGCAGTTCGTCCCATAGCCGGTAATTACCAGAGTATTAACCTGGGTCATTGCTCAAGTTTCTCCTAAAAAAAGATTAACACGGGGCTTTACAAAAAGTCGCTTTACTTACCCGAGTAGTTCGGGTAGTGACTCACGGTTTTTGAAAGCAAAAAAAAAGTCACCGTTTTAATAATTCGGGACTGATAGTTATAGTTGCGTCGGCGGTAACAGTCAACGGCTGACGTAACTTCAAAAAAAGTGTATACGGACGAGATACGTTCGAAATGAATATACGTGACTTTGGTCATTAACTAATTTTTTAATAACTACGTCGTAGGCGAGAAAGAATGAAAACTAAGTTTATCTTCGTTACTGGTGGGGTTTTATCTTCTTTAGGGAAGGGCCTTTCAGCTGCATCAATTGGTGTCCTCCTTAAAGCTAGAGGTTTAAATGTAACCATTCAGAAACTCGACCCTTATATCAACGTTGACCCGGGTACCATGAACCCGTTTCAGCATGGTGAGGTGTATGTAACGGATGACGGTGCTGAGACTGACCTCGACCTTGGTCATTACGAGCGTTACCTCAATGTGCCTCTTTCTCAGAAAAACAACTACACTTCCGGTTCCATCTACCACAAAGTAATTACTAAAGAACGTCGCGGCGATTACCTTGGTGGCACTGTTCAGGTTATTCCGCATATTACTGACGAAATCAAAAAATGTGTTCTCAGCCTTGCCAGTGACGATCTTGATGTAGCAATCATCGAGATCGGCGGTACTGTTGGCGACATCGAAGGTCTTCCTTTCCTTGAAGCAATCCGTCAGCTCCGTACCGACCTTGGTCGTGAGCAGTGCATGTACATTCACCTTACTTTGGTTCCTTACCTTAAGGCTGCTGGTGAACACAAAACCAAACCAACACAGCACAGTGTAAAAGAGCTTCGCTCAATTGGTATTCAGCCGGATATGATCATCTGCCGATGTGAGAAACCAATTGATGACCACCTCAAACACAAAATCGCTCTCTTCTGTAACGTCGACCGCGATGCTGTCTTCTCCTGCGCAGACGTAAAAAATATTTACGAAGTACCTCTTGCTTTCTACGACGAAGGCCTTGACCAGAAAATTGCGATCATGCTCCGCCTCCCAGCGAAAAACGCAGATCTCGTTCCATGGCAGAACTTGCTTCACAACTTCAATAATCCTAAAGGCAGCGTAAAAATCGGCATTGTCGGTAAATACGTTGATCTTAAAGAGGCTTACAAAAGCCTTCACGAAGCATTAGTTCATGGTGGTCTTGCAAACCGTGTTACTGTTGAGTTCGAATACGTGAACTCTGAAGAAGTAACCACTAAGAACGTTGCATCAAAACTGAAAGGCCTCGACGGCATTCTTGTTCCGGGTGGCTTCGGTCATCGCGGTGTTGAAGGCAAAATGCTTGCAATCAACTACGCACGTGAAAAGAAAGTACCTTTCTTCGGCATCTGCCTTGGTATGCAGCTCGCAGTTATTGAATATGCACGCAATGTAGTGGGTATTAAAGACGCAACTTCTGTTGAATTTGATGAAAACGCGAAAGAGCCGCTCATTTACCTCATGACTGAATGGTATGACTTCCGCAAAGAAGCAGTTGAAAAACGTGACGAAGACACAGACAAAGGCGGCACACTCCGTCTTGGCGCTTACCCATGTAAAGTTCGTCCAAAAACAAACGCTCAGGAAGCATACGGTGAAGAAATGATCTCAGAACGTCACCGTCATCGTTACGAATTCAACAACGCTTACTACAAGCGTCTTGAAGAAGCAGGTATGCGTTTCTCAGGTGTTTCTCCAGATGAAACTCTCGTTGAAATTGTTGAAGTAAAAGACCATCCATGGTTCCTTGCTTGTCAGTTCCACCCAGAGTTTAAATCTACTCCAATGAATCCGCATCCTCTTTTCCGCGAATTCATTAAGGCTTCTAAAGCTAACAAAAAATAATCTAAGAGATTACTCCGACGAGCTAGGCAGTCCCGAGTCCTGTTATGTATTAATATTGATCAGTTTCCCAACGGAACACATCACAATAAGAATACTTGGAAAGGGACGTTATATCATTCCTTTTCAGCCGTCGGATCTATATGACTTTGTCATACTTAAAAATCGGGACATGTACGCATGTCCCGATTTTCTCTTTCAATCCCCAATGTATTCGAGTAATTTTACGCTTTACATTCCTAAACAGGATTACCGAAATGAAACATATCGAAAACGGTTCTGCATTGTACGCAGAACTGACAACAAAACCTTTTGTTTTTGCCGGTCCTTGTGCGTTGGAAAGCTTTGAACTCGCACTGGACACCGCACATGCTGTAAAAGAAGCTGCTGAACAGGCTGGTTTAAAGGCTATATTCAAAAGCTCCTATGACAAAGCTAACCGCACATCGCTTTCCAGCTTCCGAGGACCAGGGCTAGCTAAAGGAATTGAATGGCTTGCACGAATTAAAGAAGAAACAGGCTTACCTGTAGTCACTGACATCCACGAACCGGAACAAGCTGCACCTGTTGCTGAAGTGGCAGATGTTATGCAGATTCCGGCTTTCTTATGCCGCCAGACAAGCCTCCTTATTGCAGCAGCTGCTACTGGTCGTGTTATTAATGTTAAGAAGGGTCAGTTTGTTGCTCCTTGGGATATGAAGCCGGCGCTTGATAAACTGTTTTCTACTGGTAACAAAAATATCATGCTGACAGAACGTGGAGCTTCATTTGGATACAACAATCTTGTTGTTGATTTCCGCTCTTTTCCAATCATGCAGTCTTACGGAGTTCCTGTTATCTTTGACGCAACTCACTCAGTCCAACTTCCGGGCGGGCAGGGAGGCTCTTCAGGCGGAGACCGTTCCTTTGTTCCTCGCTTATCCCGCGCAGCAGTCGCTGCTGGTGTAAATGGTGTATTTATTGAAACCCACCCAGATCCAGACAATGCTCTTTGCGATGGTCCAAATAGTTGGCCTGTTGCCAAACTTCCGCATCTTTTACGAGACCTTTCAGCACTGTGGAGCATGAATTATGAAAGCTGAGGCTCTCGCAAAAGATATTAAAGTTATCGTTCTTGATTGTGATGGCGTGCTTACCGATGGTGGGCTATACTATGACAGTGAAGGCAATGTAACAAAGCGATTCAATGTGCTTGATGGACTCGGCATTAAGGCAGCTCAGTCTTGTGATCTTGTTGTGGGAGTTATTACCGGGCTTGACGCTAAGTCTGTAGCCACCCGTATGAACGACCTTGGGATCACAGACTATTATGCAGGGCATTTAAAAAAAATGACTTGCATTGAAGAAATTAAAGAAAAATATGATCTCGACTGGCATCAGATTGCCTACATCGGTGACGACTGGATTGATATCGCTCCTATGCGGGCGGTTGGCCTTCCCATCGCTGTGGCAAACGCAATGCCCGAAGTTAAAGAAATAGCTGTTCTGCAAACTGAAGCCTCCGGAGGACATGGCGCAGTCCGCGAAGCACTGAATTTTATCATGCACGCTCAAGGCAAACTTGAGGGAATTATTAATTCCATAGGTGGTTAAATGAAAAAGTGGTTGATTTGGGGAGCAATGTTAGCTTTACTTGGCAGCGGTCTCTACTATCTGCATAGCTCTGTTGAAAAAGAAATTGCAGATGAAGTAAAAGAAGCAATCGGAAACGGTGCCGAGACTAACGTAGACCTTTCTTTAAAAGGTATAGAGTTAAAGCAGGGCGAAGCTGGCAAAGAGCTTTGGACGCTAAAGGCTACCAACGGATGGTATCAAAAGGACGAAAGCATAATAGACCTTGCAAACCCAGATATTATGTATTTTGTCCAGCCAGACCGTGACGAGGTGCATATTGTAGCGCCCAACGGTACCATCAATCAAAATAAAGGCGTTGCCCGACTTTGGGGTGATGTGACTGTAACCAACCAGAAAGGTACTATTACCAGCAGTGAACTGACTTTTGAAGATAAGAAAAAACTGCTAGTTATGACAGGTAATGTTATTTTTACTGGAGAAGGTTTCAATGGTTCTTCCGACAACGCAAGTTGGAATCTTGATGAAAATATGATTACAGCAACCGGAAATGTGGTTGTAAACTTCCGTGCTGAAAAGCTGGACGAAGCAACTGGTGGAGAAAAATAATGAAAGCTCTTTTACGAACTCTGATGATATCATTTTGTCTGTTAGCGGTTGCGACAACAGCATTTGCAGCACCAGCAAAAGATGACATAAAAGTTACTTCTGAAAAAATGACATACAGTGCCGATGGACAAACTGTTGTATTCATCGGCAACGTTGTCGTTAAACACCCACAGGCTGATATGTGGGCAAATAAAGTAACAGTATACCTCCAGAATGATCCAAATGCTCCTAAAAGCGAAAGCGCTACCGGTGTTAACCCTGGTAAAATTGAAAAAATTATCTCCCAGGGTAATGTTCGCATTAAGATGGAAAACGACAGACATGGTACTTGCGACAAAGCCACGTACACACTAAAAGATGAACTGCTTGTTATGACCGGTTCCCCTAAATTGAGTGAAGGCAAAAATACTATTGCAGGTAACATCATTAAGTTTTGGGTAAATGAAAATAGAAGTGAAGTGCTCGGTTCTTCCAACCAGCCTGTTGAAGCTATTTTCTCTGCACCAAGCAACAAGGTTAAAAAATAGATGTCTGTTATCCAAGCCGAAGGGCTTTGTAAAATTTATGGAAAACGTGAAGTTGTCCGCAATATCAATCTGAAAATGGAGCAAGGTGAAATCGTAGGGCTTCTGGGGCCAAACGGTGCCGGTAAAACAACGACATTCTACATGCTCATTGGCATTATTAAGCCAAACGCCGGTGTTGTTACTGTTGATGACATGGTTGTCACTGATTGGCCACTGCATGAACGGGCAAGAATTGGCTTAAGCTATCTTCCACAAGAGAGCTCTGTTTTCAAAAAACTCACTGTTTACCAAAATTTACAGCTTATCCTTGAACAGACTGAACTTTCCCGTGACGCGCAGAAACGACGCGCAGAAGAATTGATGGATGAATTCGGTATCTCACACATCAGAGATACACATGCAATGCACATTTCCGGTGGTGAGCGCCGCCGTCTTGAAATTGCACGTGCTCTTATTCGCGATCCTAAATTTATTCTTCTTGATGAACCGTTTGCGGGGATCGATCCACTTGCAGTAGACGACATTCAAGATATCATCAGAAAATTGCGTGATAAGGGCATGGGGGTCTTAATTTCCGACCACAACGTTCGAGAAACATTAAAAATATGTGATAGAGCCAACCTTGTTTATGAAGGGCAAATCATTCTATCCGGCACACCGCAGGAAATTGTTGATAACCCTAAGGCGCGTAGCGTCTACCTTGGAGAAGGTTTTAGTCTCTAGCATCTTGATAAAAAATATAATCTGCACATACGCAGTAGAAAAAAGCCCGTACAACGGGCTTTTTTCTTGGTTGCATATAACGTTCCTATGTGGCAAAAAAGAGGTCAGTTATCTGATTTGGAATGTTTTTTGATAGGCAGTACTCATACATTATATTTCAGCTTTTTAGCTAGTCGAACCACATAGGACATTCTTATATATGGCTCTTGAACTTCGCCAACAATTAAAGCTCGCTCAGCAGCTTGTTATGACCCCGCAATTGCAGCAGGCAATCAAACTGCTGCAACTATCCCGCGTGGAACTTGCTGAAACCGTTCAGCAAGAGCTGCTGGAGAATCCTTTTTTGGAAGAGTCCTTAGAGGAAAGCGCGAATCCAGATAAAACGTCTGCCGCAGAACAGCGTAAAGATGAACAGGAAGCTTACGACAAAGAGCTTTCAAATAACGCTGACTGGGAAGACTATCTGGGCGATTTCTCAAGCACAACCAAACAGGTTTCAATGCGAGAATCGGAAGCACTGGAAGAAATGAGCTCCTTTGAAGCTCGTCTTGCTCCAGCCCCGACGTTAGATGGACACCTGAACTGGCAATTGATGCTTTCTCCTCTTACTGAAGAACAGATAAAAGTAGGGGAAGTCATCATTGGTAACATCAGCTCTAACGGGTACCTTCACGTATCTGCAGAAGAACTGGCGCAAATTGCTCATAGCGACATTGAAACAGTTGAATACCTAATCAGCCATATTCAACAATTCGATCCTGTGGGGGTAGCTGCTCGCACACCTCAGGAATGTCTGCTTGTTCAAGTAAAAGCTTTAAATTACGACCGTGACCCGATTTTGGTAGATATTATTACTAATCATCTTGAAGATCTGGAAAAGCGTCGTTACAAACCACTTGCTCGAAAATACAAAATTTCTCTTGAAGATCTCAAAGAGTATCTTGATGTAATTCAAAGCCTTGACCCTATGCCGGGGGCACGGTTCAGCGGCGGGGAGCCACATTATGTATCCCCAGACGTATACATCTATGAATATGAAGGAGACTTTGTCATCGTCCTCAATGAGGACGGGTTGCCTCAGTTGCAACTGAGTGAATTAACAGAGCAACTACCAAAAACTGCCAATACGGAAGAAAAAGATTACTATCAGGACAAGATGCGTTCCGCTTCTTGGCTGATAAAAAGTCTGTACCAACGGCAACGAACTTTATATAAGGTAGTTGAGAGTATTGTTAAATATCAGAGAGAATTCTTCCTTAACGGTGTGACATCGTTAAAGCCGCTCATTCTTAAAGATATTGCTGATGATATCGGCATGCACGAATCAACTGTAAGCCGTATCACTACAAATAAGTATATTTCGACCCCGCACGGTATCTTCGAACTGAAGTTCTTCTTCAACAGTGCAATTGGCCTTGATGATGGTAGTCAGGTCGGATCTGAGAGCGTTAAAGCCCTCATTAAAAAACTTATTAGCGAAGAAAATACTAAAAAACCATTAAGTGACGAGAAAATCGGAGAAATTCTTAAGGAAAAACTACAGGTTAACATTGCACGAAGAACTGTTGCTAAATACCGTACCGCAATGAATATCCCTTCATCATCAAAGAGAAAGGTGGTATTCTAGAAGCGAAACCAGCTGACTCACAGGGTTTCAAAAGTATCCAATTAGGAGGCACTATGAACATCGCATTCACTTTCAAGAACTTTGAGCCTTCCAATCACCTGAAAGCATATGCCAAACGCCGCTTCAGTAAGCTTGGCAGATTCTTACCGAACCCTGACCACTTGGAAATGCAAGTCTCACTTTCTGTTGACAATTTCCGCCACAAAGCCGAAATTTCACTTGTATCGGATAACTTAACTCTTTCCGCTACCGAACAGTCTGAAGACATGTATGCAACGGTTGACCTTGTTCGAGACAAACTCAAAGCACAGATCATCCGTCGTACGGAAAAACTGCAAACGAAACGCAAGGGTGCAGAACGCTTTGTTCTAGAAGGCAGTATGCCTCCAGAAGAAGCTGCAGAATCAGAACGTACAATTATTGGTGTAGATAATTTTACACCAAAACCTATGGATCTCGATGAAGCAGCAATGCAGCTTGACGCACTGGACTATGATTTCCTTGTTTTTCTTAATGCCGAAACCGAACGGGTTAACGTCATCTACCGCCGAAAAGATAATGATTTCGGCCTGATCGACCCCGTCCTCTAGGAACTGTAATGAAACTGGGTGAATACCTGGAAAAAGAACTTGTATTGCCGGAGCTTACCGCCAGCACCAAACAAGAGGCGCTGGCGGAGCTTCTGGCTCCTGTTGTAGAAAAAAATCCAGCACTCGATGCTGAAGAAGTTTTTAATGTCCTGATGGAGCGCGAAGCACTCGGCACAACAGGAATTGGAAATGGTATAGCCATTCCCCATGGAAAACTTCCTTCACTCGATAAAATAGTTGTTGTTGCCGGTAGAAGTTTCGAAGGATTGGATTTTGATGCCTTAGACCAAAAACCATGCAAAATTTTCTTTATGGTTTTGGCTCCTGAAAATGTTGCAGGAACTCATTTGCGCATCTTAGCTCAAATTTCAAGACTCCTTAAGGATGATGATTTCAAGCAGCTGTTTATGGAATCTGATTCTCAAGATGCTTTGTGGAACCTTTTATCCGCCGCCTAACATGAGAGTGTCATGACATCTGCTTCTCAACCCGCAATCCCCGTTATTATTGTTGCCGGCCTCTCTGGCGCTGGCAAAAGTAGCGCCCTCAAGGTCTTCGAAGATATGGTGTATTACACCATTGACGGACTGCCTGTATCCATGGCTCCACAAATTATGGATGTACTAACAGGGTGCAGTCTTGAAGGGTATAAGGGGGTTGTTCTGGGTCTGGATGTTCGTCAGTGCACATTAAAAAGCGAATGGTCAGAAATCATTCAAACATTAATTGCCAACGGATATTCGCCAACTGTGATTTTTCTTGAATCGCGGGCAGATGTCATTTTACGACGATACAAAGAAACTAGACGTCCGCACCCCTTTGAGGGGAATGGTATCGGCCTTGAACAGGCCATGACCAATGAACGAATGCTTATGACTGCTGCAAGAGCAGAAGCAGACTTTGTTTTTGATACATCTGAGTATTCTATTCATGACCTGCGGCGGGTTTTACAACGCAGATGGCAATCTGAAGAAAACGATGCAAAAGGGCTTAAAGTTCATATAATGAGCTTTGGCTTTAAACATAGCACGCCTTCAGAAGCTGACATGATATTTGATCTACGCTTCTTGCCGAATCCGTATCATGATCACACGTTGCGTCAGTATAGCGGTCAGGATACCCCTGTTGTTGAGTACGTTCTTGAAAACAGCATGGGGCAGACCTATTTAAAAAAACTTGAAGACTTACTGCATTTTACATTGTTACAAATGGAGAAAGAAGGGCGTTACCGAATCACAATAGCATTTGGTTGCACTGGTGGACGCCATCGTTCTGTCGCAGTAACTGAGGCCATCTACAAATTCTTAAAAAAATCAGACTTTGCTGTTTCAAAAGAGCATCGTCATATTACCTTGGCGTAACGCCTAAGCTAACAACAATAATACGATAATCTCATGTCTACTACATTTCCCGAAGAAAAAAATATTGGTGTAGTTATTGTTACCCATACAAACTATGGCGCAGCTCTTTTGAGTGCTGCTGAAGTAATTATGGGGAAACAATCTTCTTGTGAAACTGTTAGTGTTGATAGCGAAAAAGATGTTTCTGAAACAGTCGCTGCCATAAAAGATATGGTTGAAAATGTTGATGAAGGTCGAGGAGTTCTTATTCTTACCGATATGTTCGGAGGAACCCCGACAAACTTAAGCCTCTCTTTGCTGGGCACACGTCATTTAGAAGTATTAACCGGAGTAAACCTGCCAATGCTTCTTAAAGTTTTCGGCTGTCGCACCATGACACTTGATCGACTTGCCATTGAAGCAAAAGATGCGGGTGGGAAGGGAATCGTTATGGCCGGTGAAATCCTACGAAGTAAGGTAAACGAGTAAGTTATGGCTTGGATACGCATTGACAATCGCCTCATTCATGGACAAGTCATCGAAACTTGGATCCCCTATACCAACGCTAAGCATTTGCTTGTAGTAAATGATGACTTTGCAGATGACGTTTTACGTCAACAAATTGCAACGCTAGCAATTCCAGGACGCATTTCTGTAGACTTCATCCATATCTCAGACATTATGGGATATGCTCAGAGCAACAACCTGCAAGAAACACTAATTATTGTTGCCGACTGTGATGATGCTAAACGAATTCATGATGAAGGTTTTTCTTTCGAATCCATAAACATCGGTAATTTGCATTATGCACCGGGCAAAAAACAATTATGTGATCACATTGCTATTTCAGATCACGATGAAGAGTGTCTCAAGTTTTTTGCCAACCATGAAATCGTTTTAGATTTTCGTTGTGTCCCAAACCAACCATTACAAATTAAGGGGTTATAGTAATGGATGCTGTTTTTCCTGTTATTCAACTTTCTTCAATTCCTTGGATTAGTGGATACGCTTTTTTTTTGCCATCCTAGCGCTGCTGCGAACTAACATTAATTTAGGTTTTGTTGAGCGCCCGCTAGCCATTGGCTTTTTCTGGGCAATAATAACAGGAGAGTGGGAGCTCGCGCTTCCAGCTGCTATCTTTTTTGAATTGTTCTGGCTTGACCTCTTTCCAGTCGGCACCTACATCCCCCCAAATGGAACTGCATCGCTGGTTGCAACGTTAGCCGCAGCCAGCTTTTTTTCATTACAATTTCCATCCCAATTAGTAATACCAATGGTATTGGCAATGCCTGCGGCGTTAATCAGTCCTTACCTTGAACAAACACTTCGCCAGCGCCATAATAGCCATCACAATGAACTACTTGCCTTGGCACATCCTGAAAACGTAGTAGATGAGCAACTTTTTTTACATAAAATTATTAACAAAGCCTTGCTTCAAACCTTCGGTGTGAACTTTGTTTTCTTCTTTATGTACCTGCTTGTGCTAATTAGCACGATCTCCATTTCATATGACGTTTATGGCTCTATTATTGAATGTTCTGGCCTTTCTTGGAGTTATTTATGGTTCTTCGCCGCTCTGGGCGGAGTTCTTTCCCTTAGAGTCCGTCATGCCTACTATTCCTTCTTCTTTTTCCTCTTTGCCGTGGTAGTTATTACCAATTTATAAGTCTCTGCATGATAAAAAAAATGCATTTAGTAACGCGGTAGCACTTGGCAGCCGATTTAGTTTGTGCTATCTGTCACAAACTCAGTTTGGAAATAGGCGTGAACAACGCGTTACAACAATTTCTGGAGGAAATTACCATGGCAGTACTCGTATTGGGACATATGAACCCGGACACTGACTCTATCATTTCTGCAATCGCTGTTGCGGATGCACTCAATAAACGTGGCATCGAAGCAAAAGCTGTAGCACAGGGTGAAGTTACCCCTGAATCTGCATTCGTTCTTGAAAAATTCGGCCTTGAAGCTCCAGAAGTTGTCACTTCTGTTGCAGGACAGAAAGTATGGCTCGTCGATACTTCTGATAAAACACAGCTTCCTGCTGATATTGACGATGCTGAAATCTGTGGCGTAATCGACCACCACAAACTGGGCGATATCACTACATCTAACCCACTCGAAATGTGGGTATGGCCTGTTGGTTGTAGCTGTACAGCAATCAAAGGCTTCTACGACCACTACGGTCTTGAAATCCCTGCTGGTATTGCAGGCGGCATGCTTTGCGCTATCCTTTCAGATACCGTAATGTTCAAGTCTGTAACTTGCACCGATGCTGACAAAGTGGCAGTAGAAGCTCTCGCTAAACTCGCTAACGTTTCTGACACTACCGCTCTCGGTATGGACATGTTCAAAGTTAAATCCGCTGTTGATGGCGCAACCATGGAAGAACTTGTTTTCCGTGACTACAAAGACTTTGACATGAACGGCAACAAAGTTGGTATCGGCCAGCTTGAAGTAGTTGATCTTTCTCTTCTCGACGCTGTTAAGTCCGGCCTTAAAGAAGAAATTGCTAAAGTAAAAGCAGACGGTCGTCATTCCGTATTCCTTCTTCTCACAGACATTATGAAAGAAGGCTCTGAAATGCTCATCTGCTCTGACGACGCATCAGTTGTTGAAAAAGCATTCGGCGTTGCAGGTAGCGACTCCGTATGGCTTGACGGCGTAATGAGCCGTAAAAAACAGGTTGTTCCTAACTTTGAAAAAGCTTTCAAATAGTAGGTAACTCTCTCTAAAATTAAGCCCCGAAGATTTTTTCTTCGGGGCTTTTTTATTCTCTGGAAAAAGAAGACGCTAATTTCATGCATCGGAGCTGGCGCAAAAAAATACCAGACTCCTCTCCCAGGTTTTGCTTTTCTAAAGGCAAAGAAACCGAGAGAACAACGTCCAAATCCTGCTTTGCGCTCAAAAAATGATCTTTCCCTGAATCAGCTTTAACCATTTCAAAAAAAGGTTCCATCAACTCCAATTTATGAAGGGACAATAATAGATCAACTTTTGTCCCAGCTCGCAGGGAAGGGTAGTCACCCCCTTTCATATGCTGGCGAGCCGCTAGTGCGCCAGCCTTAATTAATCGCTTTGGAAGCTTTAATCTTTCGCCTAGCTGCCGTGCAAGCGCTTCACCACGTTTTTCATGCCCAATATGGCGAGGAAGCAAGCCTTCTGGTGTCTCTTGCTTTCCAAGATCATGACAAAGAGCCATATAGCAGGCAACGCTATCTGGGACACACTTATTAACAGCGTTTACAGTGTGTGCAAGGCAATCAGATAAATGATACTCTACGGGACCGGCAGGAATTGTAGACATCCTACTCAACTCTAAAAACCATGGCTCCAAGCAATCAGCATCATTCAAGACCTCTAAAAAACGTCCAGGCTGTGCCGCGTGCAAAGCTTTCATTAGTTCAAGTGCAACTCGCTCTGCAGTTAACGACTGCAGTAATCCACTCTCAGAAACTATCCGCATTTGACGAATGGCATCAGGGTGTACTGTAAAATCTGAATACTCCGCAGCAAAACGTGCAACCCTAAAAACGCGTAGTGGATCTTTTATAAAAGCTGTATCCGAAGCGGGTCGTAAAATTTTTCTTTCTAAATCGCTTAATGTACGAGGCAAAGAATAAAGTTGTCCACATTCATCAAGGGCAAGAGCATTAATTGTAACATCCCTAAATTGTAAATCTTGCTGTATAGAAGTCCCTCTTATCGGAGCATATTCTATACCGTTAAGAATACAAATATTGAAATCATTTCCAGCCTTGCGTGCTCTAGGATTGCGGCTTATAAATTCATCAACTGTTCCATCAAATACGAAATCGTATTCTTTTGGAGAAATACCAAGTAACATATCGCGTACTGCGCCGCCGACTAAATAAAATTTCATCTCTTAGTCATACTGCATGCAAAGATAGTTTCCAAGAAAAACCTCATAGATACGCTCATGGACAGCATTTATGTCTACTTGTTTTATTATCAATCAAGCAATACCAGAGATCTGCTCTGACACAACACCTGCAAAAATTGCCAACTCGCATACTGGTTGGAACTCCTTACTCGACCGAAGATGGTTACCAACGCAACAACACAAATTTTCTTTTTTAGCAGACGATTTGCCACATTTTCCGGCAAATATTTTCATCAGTGGAGTATGTAGTTCCACATTGGATGTAGCCCGCATTTTCAATGAACAAGAACTATTAGATGAATGGGATTCAATTTTAGGAACACGTCAGCAAAGTGGAAGAGGGCAGTTACGAAGGGGATGGGATTCTCCAGAAGGAAATATTTATGCAGCGTTGCGACTACCATCCACCGGATTCTTTGCTAACGAACTCGGCTCACTAGTAATTGGCTTCTTACTAGCAAAGGCACTTCAAGAGCTCGGCTATAATGCTCGAATAAAATGGCCGAACGATATTTTAGTAGACGATAGAAAAGTTGGCGGAATATTACTTGAAGAACGAGCCGGAAAATTAATGGCAGGTATTGGAATAAATGTGCATTCTCACCCGCCAGCAGAGCAGTTACGCAATGAATGGGCAGTTCCTGCCGGGTGTTTGTGCAAAAAAGAACAAACACTGCCGATATTACAGGTGTGGCAGACACTTGTAGACTACATGCATTTTTGCTACAACGCACAGGTTGTTCAGTATACTACCGCGAAATTAATTTCGAGTGTTGAAAAACAACTTGCTTGGCTGGGGCGAGAAGTATGGATCCACGGAAGTGATCTAATCAATCGGTCGGGCAGGATAATGGGTATTTCTGAAGATGGTGGTCTTAAGCTTCGACAAAAAGACGAAGAGAAGATTATTCATAACGGTAGTATTTCCCTCCACCCGTGATTATTTCACCCGATGGGTTATTTATTTGCAAAATGTCACCGACGCTGCATAACGAGGATTGAATGGCGATTAAGACGTTTAAAGAAATTATGGAAGAAGTGAAAGGCAAACCAATTTTGGTTGCCAACAGGGGCATTCCTGCCCGTCGTATTTGTCGCTCAATTCGCGAGCGTTTTGATGCTGTAGCTGTAATGACGGCTACAGATATCGATAAAACGTCTCCTGCCGCATCAGCCGCTCAAGAACTTCTTTTACTTGGTTCTGACCCTCGAGCGTACCTTGATATTGACAGAATTATTAGTCTGGCAAAAAAACGCGGCGTAGTTGCTATTCACCCGGGTTGGGGCTTTGCCTCAGAAGATCACAGATTCCCTACACGATGTGCCGAAGAAGGTATCATCTTCATTGGTTCTACAGCAGAATCAATGAACTTACTTGGTAACAAGGTTCAAGTTCGTGCTCTTGCACAAAAACTTAACGTCCCTGTTGTACCAGGCTCCGAGGGCTCTGTAGATATTCCTACCGCACGCAAATTCTGCGATGAAATCGGCTTCCCGATTATGCTCAAAGCAGAAGGCGGTGGTGGTGGTCGCGGTATTTTCTTAATCCAGAATCAGGAAGAGCTTGAAAGCGCCTTTATCAAAGCGTCCACTATGGCGCAGGCTTCTTTCGGTAACCCTAGACTCTACATTGAGAAATTCCTTGCATCCGCACGCCACATCGAAATTCAGGTAATCAGCGACAAACACGGGAACGTATTCGCATTTGACGAGCGTGATTGCAGTATCCAGCGTAACCACCAGAAGCTCGTGGAAATCACTCCATCACCTTCTGAACTCATTACGCCTGAACTGCGCGAACGCCTTAAAGGATACTCACGTAGCCTTGTTAAGGCTGTAGGATACGATTCACTTGCTACTGTTGAATTCCTTGTAACACCTGATGGGGAACCTTACCTTATTGAGGTTAACACTAGGTTACAGGTTGAACACGGTATTACTGAAGTTCGTTACGGTATTGATCTTGTTGAAGAACAAATTGCTGTTGCCTTTGGTGCAGAGCTTCGCCTCAAAGAGGAAGAGTTTCCACCATCACAAATGGCTATGCAGCTGCGCATCAACTGTGAAGACCCTCAGGATGATTTTGCACCAAACTGCGGTGTAGTATCTCGATACATCTCTCCTGGTGGTCCTGGTATCCGTATCGACTCCAACCTGTCTGCAGGATATGACTTCCCTTCAAACTACGACTCTGCTGGTGCGCTGCTCATCTCATATGGTCGTGGTTGGAAAAAAGTTCTGGGAACAATGGAACGTGCTCTTAACGAATATTCCATTGGCGGCGTAAAAACCACGATTCCGTTCTTCAAACAGGTTATCCGTCACCCTAAATTCAGACAGGGCGACTTTACTACTAACTTTATTGGCAATACCCCTGAACTGCTGTGCTACACAGATCTTGCTCCTGAAGCGGAACGCCTTTCCAAGTTGATTGCAGAAGTTTCTGCAAAGGGCTTTAACCCTCATGTTCAACTCGGTGAGTACCGTTCAAAAGATACTCCACGCATCGGTGAGTTCAAACCGGTATTACCTTCTATCGATCTGCCAGTATTAAAGGCTGCGCCTGCATATCCGCAAGGAGACCGCAAGGCTCTGTTAGACTTTGTACGCGACACAGACTACGTACATTTCTGTGACACAACACCGCGTGACCTTACACAATCTAACAGTGGCAACCGATTCCGTCTTGCTGAAGACAAAATTATCGGTCCGTACCTTGATAACTGCGGATTCTTCTCTATTGAAAATGGCGGCGGGGCACATTTCCATGTAGCTATGCTTGCGAACATGACATACCCGTTCTCCGAAGCAAAAGAGTGGAATCAATTCGCTCCAAAAACACTTAAACAGATCCTCATCCGCTCAACAAACGTTCTTGGCTACAAACCGCAGCCGCAGAACTTAATGAGAGCAACAGGTGAAATGATCTGTGACCATTACGATGTTATCAGATGCTTCGACTTCTTGAACCATGTCGAGAACATGCGTCCGTTTGCTGAAGTAGCTCTTAACCGTAAAGAAGTTGTTTTTGAGCCGGCAATCTCTCTTTCATGGGCAAAAGGCTTTGATGTTAAACACTACTTACAGGTAACAGAAGCGATCCTTTCAATGGTTGCTGATGTGGCTGGCGTAAGTACTCGTCAAGCTTCTGAAATGATCATTCTCGGCCTTAAAGACATGGCTGGCGTTTGCCCTCCACGCTTTATGACAGAACTGATCACCGCAATCCGTAAACAGTGGCCTTCACTTGTTACCCACTACCATAGACACTACACAGACGGTCTTTTTGTACCGACAGTTGGTGCTGCTGCAAAAGCTGGTGCACACATTGTTGACACCGGACTCGGTTCTGCTGTTCGCTGGTACGGGCAGGGTGAAGTTCTTTCTACTGCGGCCTATATGGAAGATGAGCTTGGTTTAAAAACTAACCTCAATAAGGATATGATTCGCGAATGCAACTTTGCACTTAAGCAAATCATGCCTTACTACGATAAATATACTGCACCGTTCTTCCAGGGAATTGATCACGATGTTGTACATCACGCAATGCCTGGCGGAGCAACTTCTTCTTCTCAGGAAGGCGCACTGAAGCAAGGGTACATTCACCTTCTTCCATACATGCTCAAATTCCTTGCTGGAACCCGGAAAGTTGTTCGTTACCACGACGTAACACCTGGCTCTCAGATCACTTGGAATACTGCGTTTCTTGCGGTAACAAATGCTTACAAACGTGGCGGCAAAGAAGAAGTTCGCTACTTGTTGGAAGTGCTCGAATACGTTACCAAATTCTCAGAACATGAGCTGAGCGAAGAAATGAAAGAAGCACGCCTTGCTATCTATCAAGATAGCAACGATGCTTTCCGTGACCTACTTCTTGGCAAATTTGGTAAACTTCCGCTTGGCTTCCCTGCGGATTGGGTATACCAGAGCGCATTCGGTACTGAATGGAAACACGCCATTGAAAGCCGCACCGAAGTATCTCCACTGGTTACATTGGAAGATGCCAACCTTGCGGCAGAAGAAGTTGATTTCATTAATCAGGTACGCCGCAAGCCGACAGATGAGGAATTTGTAATGTTCCTCAACCATCCGGCAGACGCACTTAAGACTGTTCGCTTCAGACGTGACTTTGGTAACCCGAACAATATTCCATTAGATGTCTGGTTTGAAGGTCTTGAGACAGGTAGAGAACTACACTTTGTAGATGATAATGCAAAACCACACTCCATGACTATTTTGCACGTTTCAGAACCTGCAAAAAATGGCAAATGTGTTGTGCGTTATGTTCTCGACTCTGATATAATGAGTTATGATGTTCAGGTGGAAACACCACAGGAAGAGGATAATTCTGGAACCGAAAAAGCGGATCCAAACAATCCACTTCATATAGCAGCACCATCTAACGGTGACCTTTGGGTTATGTATGTTAACCCGGGTGATGTAGTTAAAAAGGGTGAAGAACTCTTCAACGTTTCGATCATGAAACAGGAAAAAGCTGTTATCAGTCCAGTTGACGCTATGGTTAAACGCGTACTGAAAACTGCTGACTACAAAGAAACCAAAGTGATGGTTCCGGTAAAAGAAGGCGACCTGCTTATTGAGCTTGGTCCAATTCCTCGCCGCTGCAGCAATGAGGCTTGCCAGAAGCCTCTCTCCATGGAAGGCATGGCATTCTGCCCCTTCTGTGGTGAAAAACTGGAAGCGTAGATGGGTCTCATGCAGTGCATGAGTAAGGATTAGAGAGTATGGAGAGTCCCTGACAGGACTCTCCATTAAATAACCACCGTGTAGGTATTGCCTATAAAAAAAGTTGTTTACTAAATTCTAATTCTAACGATGGGCGTAGAGTTTTACTCTATAAGTTATAGTTTCCGGTTTTTTAAAGTGATAAGTCCTTCCAGGAGGAAAGACTGATGGCCAAGAAAAAGGCTGACGATTCCAAGAGTGTTAAAGCACAAGCGACTAAGATCAAAGAACTTCAGAAAAAAATGGTTCTTACAGGCGCAGACATTGTAGCCATTGGTGAAGAGGCAGAGCTTCTTGTCGGTGGTAAAAACTACAACACCGCTATTATTAGTCAGGTTGACGGTATTCGGGCTCCGCAATTTCGTGCAATCTCTTCCATAGCCTTCCACCAGCTCATGGATGAAACGAAAGTGAACGCCTCACTTGTTCGCTCCATGGTTGACAAAGAGTACAACCGAATTGACTGGAATGACCCAGAGATCAACAAGGACCCTGAATTCCTTCAGAAATTCGTACGTAATATTGCTAAAGAAATTCGTGCTGAAGCTGAAGCTGAGGGTGCTCAGACTACTCTTAAGACAAGAACATTTGTAAACAACGTTGTTGAAGGTTTTGCAACTTCTCCAGAAGGCATTGACCAACTCCGTAAGCGTTCAGTACTGGTTCAAGCAGGCATTCTTTCTGTCGAGCTGCCTGAGAGTGTAACCGGTTGCGTACGCGACGCGTACAACGCAATTTGCAAAGAAGCAGGTCTTGAAGACGTTCCAGTAGCGGTTCGCTCATCCGCAGCCGGTGAAGATTCCCGTAAAAAAGCATTCGCTGGACTTCAGGATACTTACCTGAACATCGTTGGTGAAAACAGATGTGTTGAAGCATACCATTGGGACTGCGCATCTGCATACAACCTTCGCTCAATGACCTACCGTCGTGAAGCTATTCTGGACGCTATGGCTCGTGCAGAAGCAACCGGTGACGAAACTATTGCTATTAAAGCAAAAGAAGAATGGGCCATTGAAAACACCTCTCTTTCTGTTTGCATCATGCGTATGATTAACCCTGTAATTTCCGGTACTGCATTCTCCGCAGATACTGCTACAGGTTGTCGTGGTACAGACAGAAAAGACTTAGTTTCCATTGATGCTAGCTATGGTCTCGGTGAGGCAGTAGTAGGCGGCATGGTTACCCCTGATAAATTCTATGTGTTCCAGCGTGACGATATGCAGGAAGTTGTTATTCGTCAGATGGGCTGCAAAGACAAAAAAATTGTCTACGAAGAAAAGGGCGGCACCAAAATGGTGGACGTACCTGACCTCGAAGCTTTCCGCTGGTCACTTTCTCTTGCACAGGCTGAAGAAGTTGCACGTGGCGTGCGTGGTATTTCCAAAGCTTACGGCGGAATGATCATGGATACAGAATTCTGTATTGATGATGCAGATCGCCTTTGGTTTGTGCAGGCTCGTCCTGAAACCCGTTGGAATGAAGAGTTTGAACTTCATCCTGATACTATTTTCATGCGCCGTCTTGAGGTGGATGAAAAAGCTGCTGCTAATGCAGAAGTTATCCTCGAAGGTAACGGTGCATCCCGTGGCGCAGGTCAGGGACGTGTAAAATATCTCCGATCAGCTCTTGAGTTGAACAAAATTAACAAAGGCGACATCCTCGCTGCTGAACGTACCGACCCTGACATGGTACCGGGCATGCGTATTGCTTCATCCATTCTCGCAGACGTTGGCGGTGACACAAGTCACGCAGCTATTACCTCCCGCGAACTTGGTATTCCAGCAATCATCGGTATTCAGCGTCTTGAAGTTCTCCGAAACCTTGACGGTGAAGAAATCACTGTTGACGGTACTCGTGGCAAGGTTTACCGCGGTCTTCTTCCTCTCAAAGAAGTTGGCGGCGAAATGAATCTTGCAAAACTTCCAGAAACCAAAACCAAAGTCGGCCTCATTCTCGCAGACGTTGGCCAGTCACTCTTCCTTTCCAGACTCAGAAATGTAACCGATTTCGAAGTTGGTCTGCTCCGTGCAGAATTTATGCTTGGTAACATTTCCATCCATCCAAAAGCTCTTGAAGCTTACGATTCCGGTGAACTTGACCGTGTAGTAGCTGGTAAAGTTCATGAGTTGGAAAGCAAGCTCACCAAAGTACTTCGTGAGCAGCTTGCTCTTGGTATCGTTGGTGTTGACTTTAACCTCCGTGAGTACGTAGGGCACCTCACAGGTCTTTCTGAAGAAATTGAGAAACTGACTGAAAATGAACAGCCTCGCGGTACTGATGAAGTACTTGCTGTTCATCGACGTATGCGCGAGCTTGATCACAAACTCGACGCGTACATGGAAACTGCTACCCGCAGATTCGATGTACTCAAAACTTCTGAAAATCTTGAAGATCATGTTTCCGCTGTTATGGGCTTCTCTGATGAATTGCTCAAACTCTCCGGCACTGATCCTGAAAGCACCCGACGCAAGGCTGAAATTGATGCTTCTGTAAAAGCACTCACAGCAAAAGCTGCAAATGACCCTGTAGTAATGGATGTAATCCATAAAGTTAAACAGGTTCGTGTTGAAGTTGCTCTGACCTCCGGTCTTGAGAAAGAAATCCGTGACATGCGTGGAATTCCAGAAAAAATCCGCACCATCATTAAGTCCCGCGGATACCGTTCCGGTAAAGAGCACTACGTACAAACTTTGGCTCAGGGTCTTGCTCTGTTTGCCATGGCTTTTTACGGAAAAGACATCATCTACAGAACCACCGACTTTAAATCCAACGAGTACCGCAACCTTCTTGGCGGCTCTTTGTTCGAACACTTCGAAGATAACCCAATGCTCGGTTACCGCGGCGTATCCCGTAACCTTCATGACTGGGAAATCGAAGCATTCAAACTTGCTCGTGGTGTATACGGTGGTACTAACCTTCAGATCATGCTTCCGTTTGTTCGTACTCTTGAAGAGGGTAGAGCAATGCGCCGCTACCTCGAACAGGTTCACAAACTTAAGCGTGGTGAAGATGGTTTGAAAATCATCCTCATGTCTGAAATCCCAAGTAACGCAATTCTTGCCAAGCAGTTCATTCAGGAATTTGATGGATTCTCCATTGGTTCCAACGACATGACTCAGATGGTTCTTGCTACTGACCGAGACAATGCAAGTCTTTCTCATATCTACGATGAAGAAGACCCTGCAGTAATTTGGGCAATTCTTTGCACTATCTTTACCGGTCAAAAATACGGTAAAAAAGTCGGCTTTTGCGGACAGGGTGTTTCTAACAGCACCATCCTTCGTGGCCTTGTTGCAATTGCCGGTATTGTTTCTGCATCAGTAGTACCTGACACTTACTTCCAGACCAAAAACGATATGGCTGAAGTAGAACAGGAGAACATTAAAACTGAGCAGCTCGGCCAGTGGCTTGGTGATAAATACCTTGAGAAAATTCGTGTTCTTTTAAATGAAAATGGATACGGACATATTCTCAAAAAATACAAAAATGCTCAGGACATTCTTGACTGGTACGAAGGTGAAATCGCTCGTCTTCATGAACAGCTTCGTGAGTCAATTGAAACTCCAAAAGAGAAGTTCTACCGTCAGGAACTTGAACAGTTCCGAGCAAAATTCCATAAACCTGTAATCTATGCAGGTTGGGATTGGAAAGAAACCGTTCTTGATGCTCTCCATCAGGCTGGTTTCGCAAACTTTGAAGAGCAAGCTGTTGCTCTCGAAGCTCAGCGTAAGAAAAAGTGGTAGTATGTAAAAGTATTGCTTACTAGGACGACAAAAGGGACGCACTCAAAGTGTGTCCCTTTTTTTATAATTAAGGGTAATTTTCCAGATTTTTGCTATAAAAATCCTTATTTGCATCACAATAAAATCATTTTATTTGCAATTTACACCATAATTTTACTGAAAAAAGCAAAAAAAAGACTTGATAAAGCTTATTTCGCACAAATATTCATTATAAGCGAACACACATCCTTCACGATGTTTTATACTAATTATTTTTTTTAGCTCTTTATTTTTCAGTTATTCAAAACTTTTTTTCTGTCGTTTTTCCTTCTTCATAAGAAGAAACTTCAAATAAAAAAAGGTGAGCTCATCACATGTGAACTCACCTGATTAATTCTTGCATTCAGCAAAAAAGCAACGTAGCACCTTTTTGTGCAACGCCTTATCCAATGCTACTTTTTCTTCTTTTTCTTTTTAGAAGGAGTAGCTTTTTTAGATTTAGTTTTTGGTTTTTCAGTTGCTCGTTTTTCTGCACGGGCAGCTCGAAGTGCTTTTTTCTCAGCTTTTGCTTTTTTCACCTCTTCATCAATACGGGCAAACTCTTCTGGATCCATGGCATGTTCAGCAAAGGCATGCCAGATTCTGTCAAGACCAAGCCCTGACGATGCAGATGAAATAATAGGCTTAATTCCACCAAGGAGTTTTGCCCACTCACTTTGTTTAGCGTCTCGCTCTCGTTGTTTGCACTTATCACCTTTTGTAAGAATTGGTATAAGAGGCAGATCAATTTGGCGGGCATAGCTTGTCAGCTCAATATCTATCTGTTGTGGTGGCACGCGGCTGTCTATTAACACGGCAAGTGCTTTCAAGCCGGGAGTTGAAATAAGGTACTGGTTAATCAACTCTGCCCACTTTTGACGATCAGCTTTGGACACTTTTGCATACCCATAGCCTGGAAGATCAACAAGGTAATATTTCCAAGGATCAACTCTATAAAAGTTGATAGACTGAGTTTTACCAGGAGTGGAGCTGATTCGAGCCAGATTTTTGCGTCCAGCTAATGCATTAATAAGCGAGGACTTGCCAACGTTTGAACGACCGGCAAGTGCAATTTGAGGCACGTCAACTTCTTGAAGTTGTTCGAGAGTATATATAGTGTCTTCTAAAATAAGATTTGGTTGCATGAGAGGCCTTTGGTAATAGTTAGTAAAGGCAACGCCGAGCTTGACAACAAGCAGCGCTTCGGAAAATATTACCCGTTTGTTTCCACCATTCCTAATGGTATAAAAGCAATGTGTAAAGACAAAGGGAGTACGCATGGCCGGTTACAATATATTGATTCTTAATGGTCCTAATCTTGGAGCATTAGGAAAACGTCAGCCGGAAATCTATGGCAATAGTACTATGGATATCGTACCCGAGCTTCTCGAAAAAGTTCTGGGTGAAAATACTCAACGCGTTTCTCTTGAATTTTATCAAAATAATTCAGAAGGCAAACTGATTGATCGTATTGAGCAGGCTAGAGAAGAGGGTGTTGATGGCATTGTTTTAAATGCCGGCGCATATACTCACACAAGCCTTGCCTTAGCAGATTGTCTTGCTTGGATTGAGCTTCCAGTGGTCGAGGTGCATTTGAGTAATGTACTTGCCCGCTCCGAACCACTGCGACAAAAAAGTTTTATTGGTCGACATGTCATCGGTGTTATTGCTGGTTTCGGCATGATGAGTTACGCACTAGCCGTGCAAGCATTATTTCAGCACCTTGAAGATTAGAATTTAATTTTCCGATACCAATCGGAACGACTTGGAGGAATACATGTTCTCAACCACTGATTTCAAACGTGGTCTTAAAATCCTTTTGGACGGCACACCATACGAAATCGTAGAATTTCAGCATTTCAAACCGGGTAAGGGCGGCGCTATGATCCGCACAAAACTTCGCAACCTGCTTACTGGTCGCGTTGTTGACAACACCTTCCGTTCCGGTGAAAAAGTTGGTCGTCCAGATATCGAACATTCTGCAATGCAGTACCTCTACATGGAAGGCGACAACCTTGTATTAATGGACCTTGGCTCTTACGAGCAGCATTACATGAGCACCGAAAAATCCGGTGGCGCTGAAAACTTCCTTAAAGATGGTCAGGAAGTAAAAGTAATGCTCTACAATGGTGATCCACTTTCTCTTGAATTACCAGCAGCTCTTGTATTTGAAGTTACCCACACAGAGCCGGGTGCAAAAGGCGACACCGTATCTAACGTTACGAAGCCAGCTACAATTGAAACTGGCCTTGAAGTGAACGTACCATTATTCATCAATATCGGTGACAAAATCAAAATTGATACTCGCACCCGTGAGTACCTTGGTCGCGAAAACTCTTAAGGCTTCGCTCCCAACTGTATAAAAAAACGCGCTTTATTTTAAGCGCGTTTTTTTTATGCTATTTTACAAGTGAAAAAAGTTGTTCATTTCAACACATTGAAAAATCTGCTGTTGATTGCAGCCCATATTATGACTACAGTAAACCGAGGTTATCAGATTCCTGACAAACTAAGTGGTTAGCCTGTCTCTCTGGACTCTGATATAATATTATATTCTGTCATAAAATTGGAAATACTCCTACTGGAGGATGGTATTACGAATACGCAACGTATAACTCGCGAACTTTTTTCTTTATTCATCACGTTCTGGGGCATCTTGCTTACTATCAGCCTTGCTACTTTTAGTCAGGCCGATCCAAGCCTCAACCATATCGTAAGTTCGCCTAAATCTATTCATAATGCTGCTGGATTATTTGGAGCCTACCTTTCAGGTCTTCTTGTAGACTTGTTTGGCCTGTCTTCGTACCTTCTTGCTCTTGGATTTCTTGCATCCGGTGTTCGCTGCTTTTTTTCGAAAATTTGTATTGAATGGTGGCGATGGACCGGAATTGTTCTCTTCGGCATCAGTATCTGCTCGCTCAGTTCTGCAGTGCCACTGACCGTTGGAGAAATCCAAGGTGGTGGACTACTTGGAGACGTGCTCTTTTCTGTCAACTGGTACTATTTACGACCTATAGGTAGTACACTTCTTTGGACCTTTGTCACTATCTGCTCAATTCAACTTATTATGGGCGGCACATGGGCAGGGCTATTCACATGGCTAAAAAAATATATTGGTGAAGTTAAAAAGCCACTCCTTAAAAAGCCTATTACTACAAAGAAGAAGCCAAAGGCGAAGAAATCAAAAGAAGTTAGCAAAGAAAAAAAAGCAAGACGTTCTCTATTTAGTAAAAAAGCTGAAGACCTTTCAAGTGAACCTTCATCACTTGATTTACCTGATGCTGAACCTGAGATATGGGATGAGATAGCTTCTCCAGAAGAGGTGCCAACTGCTGAATTCAGTTCAGTAATTATTGACGATCCTATTAAAGCAACTGGTGAAGAAGCATCACTCATCGGTGAAGGCAATCCTTTCGAAGCCGAACTGGATTTCCCAGAAGTTAAACGTACTGCGGCTAAAAAAAGTAAAAAAATCTCATTACCAGTTTTGGATTTATTCTCTAGTAGTGACGATGAAGTTGAATCAACTCCGCGCGAAGTATTGGAAACAAAAGGGCGTTTGGTAATGGAATGCCTTGAAGATTTCAATGTTCACGGCGAGCTGCAGCGTATCACCCCTGGACCAGTTGTCACAATGTTTGAGGTAAAACCAGCCCCAGGCGTTAAAGTAAGTAAAATAGCAAACTTATCAAACGATATAGCAATGGCATTAAGTGCCGTTTCTGTCCGCATTCAGGCGCCTATACCAGGAAAAGATACTGTTGGCATTGAGATTCCTAATGAAATTAGAGAACTAGTATCATTGAGAGAATTATTTGCCTCCGAAACTTTTACTGCATCTAAAGACCCACTTACCCTTGCTATCGGCAAAGATATTTCGGGTATTCCGTTCACTTCTGATCTGGCAAAAATGCCACACCTTCTTGTTGCTGGCGCAACAGGACAGGGCAAGAGTGTATTTATTAACTCAGTGCTTATGAGTTTACTGTTCAAAACAACTCCAGACTCTTTACAACTACTGCTAATCGACCCAAAACGTATTGAACTTGCTGTATATGCAGACCTTCCTCACTTGGTACATCCTGTTGTTACAGATATGTCCCAAGCTAAAAATGCGCTAGACTGGGCTGTGCATGAAATGGACAAGCGGTATGAAGCAATGTCCCGCATGGGTGTACGTAACGTACTAAGTTACAATGCTAAATTAAAGCAAATGGGTGATGACAAACCTGAAAATCTTGTAGATTTACAACCGATTCCGTACATGGTCATCATCATTGATGAACTTGCTGATCTTATGTTGACAGCTGCAAAAGAAGTCGAAACTAGCATTGTGCGTCTCGCACAGCTTGCTCGAGCTGCAGGTATCCATTTGATTCTTGCGACTCAACGTCCGAGTGTTGATGTTGTAACCGGCTTAATTAAAGCGAACTTCCCATGCCGTATATCATTTCAAGTTACTGGCAAACACGATTCACGTACAATTCTTGACACAGTCGGGGCAGAGCACTTACTCGGTAAAGGTGATATGCTTTTCAAACCGGGTGGTGGTCGCTTAACGCGTATGCATGGTGCCTTCGTTAGTGATGAAGATGTAATTTCTGTGGTATCCCACTGGAAAAAACAACTTCCGCCATCCTACAAAGTTGATTTTGTGGAATGGGCAACAGAAGGAACCGGCAATGTTTCTGGCTCTATGAACGGTGGAGGCAACAGCGGAACAGCTGACGACCCTCTTTATGCAGAGTGCGTCGCTTTTGTTATCGAAAATGGAAAAGCATCTATCTCACTTATTCAACGTCGATTCAGAATCGGATTCAATAAAGCAGCACGCTTTGTTGAACAAATGGAGCAGGATGGAATTGTTGGGCCAGCTGATGGAAGCAAGCCACGTACTGTACTTGCCAAAAAAGAACAACCAACAGGATAATATATGAAAAATAGTAAAACTGTAGCTATTCTGACTTGTACACTTTTCTTATTTTTTTCAGGAATTGCGAATGCAGGGCTCGAAGTCCTCACGCAATCATACGGAAAAGCTGAGACAATAACTGCAGATTTTTCTCAAACTCTCATTCATAAAGATAGTGGAAGCAAAGAAGTACGCACAGGAAATTTTGTTATCAAACGTCCTGAACTTGTTCGATGGGTTACGAATAAGCCGTTCAACGAGTTGCTTATCGTAAATAAAGATGCTGTTTGGAACTACCTTGAAGATGAAGAAGTCGTATATAAATACCCACGAGATCTTGCAAACGAAAGTCAGAATGCTTTGAGATTCCTGCTTGGAGATGCCAATGTTGATAACGATTTCTACATTGAAGACGGAAAAGAAAAAGGAAACTACCTTTTATTTCCTAAAGAACCCACAGCAAACCTGACCGAAGCTGAAATTTGGGTAGATGAATCAAGTGGTATCATCTCTCGTCTCAAGATAACTGACTTTTATGGCAACATAAACGACATACGTTTTAACAATGTACTGTTTAATAAGTCTGTTAGTAACCTCATCTTCAACTTTACACCTCCCGAAGGTGTAGACATCGAAGACAATACTAAAAAATAAAAAAGCGAGTGGAATCCCACTCGCTTTTTTATTTTACTTCGATAAGCCGGTTGCTTCATAAAGCTCAGCAAGTTCTTCTTGCGTCAGCTCTCGACTTTCACCTTTATCTAATTCGCCAAGTTGAATTGGGCCAATTTTAATACGGTGTAAATTAAGAATCGTCAGCCCGACATCTCGGAACATACGACGGATCTGACGGTTAATCCCCTGAGTTAATACCATTTCAACTCGAGTATTACCTTCATCCGTAGCAATAATTTTACATTCAACCGGAGCTAACTTATCACCTTCTTCAAGTGTCATTCCCTTACGGAATTTATCAAGAATCTGTTCAGAAACATCGCCTCTGACACGAACTCGGTACACTTTATTCTGGTGCCATTTAGGATGAGTCAAACGATACGTCAAATCCCCATCGTTGGTCAGTAGTAATAATCCGGTAGAGAAGAAGTCGAGTCGACCTACAGGAAAAATCCTTTTACCCTTAAACTGCTCAGGAAGAATATCCAATACTGTTGGACGTCCTTCAGGATCATTTGCAGTACAAACCGTTTGAACAGGTTTATGTAGCAATACGTACAGTGGTTCAACTTTTTCAGTATCAAAAACTACACGCTCGCCATTTACTTCCAACGTATCTGAGGTTGGAATAATTTTTACTCCCGGTTCTGCAACCTTTTCACCATTAACAAAAACAACACCTTGAGCGATCAAGTCATCAGCTGCGCGACGAGAACAGATACCTGCAAAAGCGAGCGCTTTGTTGATTCGTAATGGCTCGTTCAGGTTTGGCACACTAGGCTTAGCCGGAACAAACGGTTTTTTTTCTGGACGAGGAGGGCGAGTATCCTTTTTAGGATTTCGGTAATTTGAATCATTACGGGAAGCATCACTCTTACCGCGCTCTGGGCGTTTGCAAAAAGCTTCATTACCATCACGTCTACTGTGCTGCGAACGTCCTGAGTCAGAACGCTCACTCCGATTCCATGAAGAATTACGAGAACGATTTTCATCACGCCCTCTAGAATCGGAACGACCACGAGAAGAATCGTTACGGTTATTGTATGATCGATCGTCGCTGCGACTTCCCTGAGTTGAACGACGGCGAGAATCGCCACGATCAAAATCACCATGGCTTTTTTCTTTTCGTTCTACAGGACGTCCCTGATATCCACCTCGGGATGGACGACGTTCTGAGTCAGAACGTTCACTCCGATTCCAAGAAGCATTACGGGAACGACTTTCATCGCGTCCTCTAGAATCATGGCGATCACGAGAAAATTCGTTACGACTGTTACGTGGACGATCATCATTACGAAATTCCTGCGCTGAACGACGGCGAGAATCGCCACGATCAAAATCACCACGGCTTTTTTCTTTCCGCTCTACAGGGCGCCCCTGATATCCACCTCGGGAGGAACGACGTTCTGAGTCAGAACGTTCACTCCGGCTCCATGAAGAATTACGGGAGCGGCTTTCATCACGTCCTCTAGAATCATGGCGATCACGAGAAGATTCACTACGCCCGCCACGTGGACGGTCATCACGACGAAATTCTCGATCAGTCTGACGAGAATCAGAGCGATCAAAACCATCACGGCGGTCTTCTCTACCTTCTACAGGCCGCCCTTTATATCCACCACTGGAAGGGCGATCAGTGTTAGGGCGATCATTACGGCGACCGGAACGTCGTTCCGGCAAATCATTATATGTATTGCGTCGTCCTTCACCTTCAGCAATTGGACGTCCCTTATATTTCCCATTACTGTCGAAATAAGAACGATCATTACGCTTTGCGCTACGCTCACCATCACGATGAGCAGAATCTTTACCTGATTGAGACCGTTCATCACGATCATCAAAGCCAGTCCGACGTCCGCGTCGGTCTTGAGAAAACTTTTTATTTTGTTCTGACATATATTTATGGTCGTATTATTTTTGCAGCTACCTGCATACTGGTTACGATATCCAGCATATTTGTAGTTTCGCCCACAGCCTTTTTTTCCAGCATGGAGAAGTGGTCCAAACATGTTCCACAAACCAAAATATCAATTCCAGTTGCTTCAAGGGCTTTTAATTCTTCCAAAACATGACTATCTTCTGTTGCGAGAGTAACGGCACCATTAACCATTACAATACGCCACAAAGACTTGCCAAGTTCTGGCAACGTAGCTAAGAAGTTCTTCATCAACTTAGCACCAAGTTCATCGTCACCAATGCCAATAGTGGCAGAAGAGATAAAAACGCATATACTACTGTCTACTGATTCCAACTCGTCGTCAGTAAGAACCTCGCATGCATCTGCATTGGATGCAGTGGCTAAAATGCTCCAACCACCTTCAATTCGGTCTGATTTTGCAGAATAACCTTTGGATGCAAGGAACCGTACAACATTATCTTTTGCTGCATCATTATCTACTAATACTGTAAAGGCTGACGGAGCTTCTTGTTCGATTAATTTTTTGCACTGGATAACAGGCTGAGGACAGGACAGGGAAAGACAATTTAATTCAGTATTACTCATTGCGAGCCTCCTCTTACTAATAGATACGCAGACCCGCAAGTCGTCAAATCGAAAAAAGCAATATAGTTTTGCAAAAACTATTGAATATCTAAATACAAAGTCATCTGTGGAGACAACTAACTCATGGCAAAACTAAAGAAACTGCCTAAAAACAGCGGTAAACTCTTAAAACGAACTCTTAAATACTTTCTTCCCTACAAAGCATCTATTGTGGTTTCTATAATCGCAATGGCAGTAGTTGCAGCCACGACAGGCGCCTCGGCATACCTGATTAAACCTGCGCTAGATGACATCTTCATTAATAAAAACAGTGAATACCTGATGCTTATTCCTTTTGCCTACTTTATTTTAGTATTGGCCAAAGGAGCAGGGCGTTATGCTCAAAACTACTTCATGACCTACTGTGGCTTGAAAGTACTTGAACGGTTACGCAACGAACTTTTTGACAAAATTATCTGTCTACCGTTGAAATTCTACGAAGAGCAGCAGGTAGGCATGCTTATGTCTCGCGTTGTTAACGATGTTGCTGAAATCCGAGGCAGCCTTCCTTCTGTAATTAAAGGGGTACGGCAATTATTAACGATGATTGGCTTACTTTTTGTAGTATTCTACCAAGATTCATACTTAGCGACATGGGCAGTACTGGTTTTACCTCTCGCACTTTTCCCTTTTATCCATTTCGGACGGAGACTTCGCAAGCTTGGTAAAAAGAATCAGGTTCTTATCTCTGCCATGACTACTTTCCTGCAAGAAAAATTCAGTGGAATCAGAGTAGTTAAAGCCTTCGCAAACGAAGAAGGTGAAAAAGCCGGATTCCGTGTCGAAAACAGCCGAATTGCCAAATTAGCTCTTAAACAAACAATCGTCGGCCAAATGTCTTCACCTATTATGGAGCTCATTGGCGCATTGGGTATCGGCCTCGTTATCTGGTACGGCGGTTCACAAGTTATCGCAGGCCAGCAAACTGCAGGCACATTCTTCTCCTTTGTTGCTGCACTGGTAATGCTTTATGACCCAGTAAAAGAACTTACTTCAGCTAACAACTCCCTACAAAAAGCACTTGCAGGGGCAGAGCGTGTCTTTGAAATTTTAGATTCACCAGATATCAACGTTGAACTTGATGGCTCTCAACAACTTGAAGGGATACATGAAGTTTCCTTCAAAGATGTTACTTTCGGATACGACTCTACAAGCCAGCCAGCTTTAAAAGATATTAATATTACAATTAAAGAAGGCGAAAAGGTGGCTATTGTTGGGCCAAGTGGCGCAGGAAAAACTACCTTTGTAAACCTTGTACCTCGTTTCTACGAACAACAAGAAGGCCAAATTCTTATCAACGGAATAGACTCACGAAGTCTTACTTTAAAATCCTTACGCAAAAATGTTGCTATCGTTTCACAGGATGCCTTCCTGTTCGATACTTCAATCGCCGACAACATCGCATACTCTTCAGAAGACAGCTCTAAAGAAGCAGTTGAAAGAGCAGCAAAAGCTGCCTATGCTCATGACTTCATTACAGAATTCCCTAACGGGTATGACACAATTGTTGGAGAACGAGGCGTTCGCCTTTCCGGAGGTCAAAAACAACGCCTGACAATTGCCCGTGCACTGTTAAAAGACGCTCCACTATTGATTCTTGATGAAGCAACCAGTGCGCTTGATTCTGAATCAGAAAAAGTTGTTCAAAAGGCCCTTGAAAACCTCATGAAAGATCGAACAAGCCTTGTTATTGCTCACCGTCTTTCAACTATTATCTCGGCTGATAGAATTCTTGTTATGAAAAACGGTGAAGTCGTTGATGAAGGAACACACGAATCCCTGCTGGCAAACAGCCCGCTATATCAAAGACTTTACACCTTACAGTTTGAAAGTCACGAGGAGCTTGCTTAGTGAAGATCCCATTACCCATTCCCTTAATTTCTTCAGCTATTTACTATGTCTACAAAGTATGGTGCAAAACATTACGTTTCGAAGAAGTAGGGCGAGAAAAGCTTGACGAACAGTGGGATAATGGAACACCGATGGTCACATGTCTATGGCATGATGAGCTATTTCCACTTATGCATGTGCGTCGCCAACTGCAAATTATCGCAGTAGTCAGCCAAAGTAGCGATGGTGAATTATTGGCACAAGTATTAGAAAAACTTGGATTGCTTACTAGCCGCGGTTCCAGCTCCCGAGGAGGTGTAAAAGCACTTTTGAGAGTAGCAAGAACAATGAAAAACTCTCACTATCTCGGATGTATTACTGTTGACGGTCCTCGCGGCCCAAGACATCAAGCAAAAGAGGGCGCAGTGTTCCTTGCTCACAGAAGTAAAGCAAAACTGGTTCCAATTCGCATTGGAATGTCCAAATCATACTCATTCCAAAAAGCGTGGGATAAATTTCAAATTCCTTTACCCTTCTCCAAAGTAAAAATTATTTTCGGTGAACCTTACTCGTTGGAAGAGGGGGATCTTGATGATGTTTATCTGGAAAAAGAACGCCTTAGACTTGAAAACAAACTTAAAGAACTACTTTAAGGGATAGACGTGAAGTTATTATATTCAGCCATTTACACACTGGGCACGAAAATGACTGTGCACAGTTCAAAGGTATTAGGAAGCGCATTAGGCACTGTCATGTGGAATAGCCTTCCTAAACGACGCAAGCTTGCGGTCAACGCTGTCCAACAGCATCTTAACGTAAATCATGAAGAAGCGACTGTCATTGCGAAAAAAAGCTTCATGCACAATTGCCGCTCCTTTTTAGAAATATTTCTAGTACCCAAAATCAACGAAAAATTCATTAATGAACTGGTAATCCAGTATCCTGAAGATGCTTTTTCACGCATTGTTGCCAACAATAGGCCTATTGTTGCAACTACAGCCCATATGGGTGCATGGGAAGTTCTTGCAGGTCTTTTAGGAGAAATTGGATCGGCATCCCACAGAGCACAGCCTCTGGTTGTGGTTCGAACCAACAAAAATGAAGACATTAATGAGTTGATTTTTCGCCTTCGAGAAGGAAGGGGAGCTAAAGTACTTTCCCATAGAAACGCGGTGTTCAGCGTTTTGCGCTCCTTAAAAAAGAATGGAATTGCAGCATTCCTGGTTGACCATAATACGAAACGTAAAGAAGCAATATTCACAGACTTCTTAGGTGAAACGGCTGCAGTGAATTCAGGGCCAGCTTTTTTGGCTCTCAGAGGAAAAGCTCTTGTATTGCCGACTTTTTTAGTCAGAGACGAGAAGGGGGGCTACAAGTTTATTATTGAGCCGCCGCTGGATACAACAACTCTTAAAGGAACACGTGAAGAAAACATCCAGCAGATAACCCGTTTCTACACTGATGCCGTTGAACGAGTCGTTAAGCAGTACCCTGATCAGTGGTTCTGGATGCACAATCGTTGGAAAACTCAACCAAGAGCCAATGATGAAGTACTTCCAAGAGACCTCTATGAAAAGATCACTCCTAAGTCGCAATTGTAGCAGTAAACTTAGAAAAAATACGATCAACCACAAAAAGGAAATCCTTAAAAGTAAGTTTTAAGGATTTCCTTTTTTCTATTCATAAGACAGTACAGAGAACCCCTCAGACACATCTTTTTTTCTTATCCATAGCCCAGCCTTATTTTTCATAAAAAACGCCTTAGAAAGAGAATATGGAACAATTAAATATACAGACATTTATCGATTGTTTCACAATTATCCACAAAAGAGCAAGATCCTGTAATAAAAGAACTTATTTTTATAAAAGTTAACATAATATACATTATGAGACATAAAAAAGAGGTGTAAAACTACACCTTCTGCTCTGCATACGTTTTCGGTCTTTCTCTTTTTTTCAGAACTTATTTGTTGCTCTCTAAGCTTCTATTTTTCCGTTTCAATACCCTGTCTAAAATTCAGCTGACATCAACTCAAAGCTCTTCATTTCAGAATGCACCATTTTACTCGTTTGTTTTTCCCCAACCAAACCTCAAACAACCACTTCTAAAAATGTCCCATCCATTGCGAGAGCTTTTTTCAAATCTCAAACTTGATTCAGTCAAATAAAGTTACGACTCAATATCAATCCTTGGGCTTTCTTTCAGACTTGTCGGATAAGATATAACCTTAAGCTGTCCAGCACAAAAAACTTACAAACTGGCCTCACACACTCAAAAAATAGACAAAACAAAAACCGGAAGTCCATGTGGACTTCCGGTTCAATTTTTCATAGCTAACTACTCAGCTGACTCTTCTTTATCTTCTTTGGTGATTGCTCGACCTGATTCCTCAAGGCGTGCTAAAAACTTGTCTCTACATTCATAGCTGCAAAAACGATGAACGGTTTCTCCATCACGAATGCGAATATTCTGATCAAGAGAAACAAAAGCTCCACAGACTGGATCTTTTACCATATCTCCAGTAGCAACTTTCTTTTCCATATCTTTTTGCTTTTTCTCTGTTTTTTTCTTGTTATCATTTGTAACAAGTTTAAAAAGCAGCCAGCCACAAACTAAAAGAACAACCCATTTAATCACGCGAGCTCTCCCTGCGATAAATTATTGCCAGATCTGATCAGCTTCTACCTTGAACTCCAGAGTGCTGAGAACTTCTGAAAGCCCCCTGCCATCTGGAAGCTGCAACTGCGGTGCAATCTCAAGTAACGGAACAAGCACAAAAGCCCTTTCCGTCATACGCGGATGCGGTACAATAAGGTCTTCCGATTCAATAACGTCATTACCGAACAACAATACATCCAGATCAATCACCCGAGGGCCGTAGCGCTCTTCACGCACCCTTCCCAACGTGTTTTCAATCTGTAGAAGGTTGTTCAGTAGGTCATGCGCAGTTACACTTTCTGAACATGTAACAGAGACAACCTGATTTGCAAACCATGATTGATCCTTCTTGTCCTGTGGCTCTGTTCGAAAAATTGGAGAACTGTTCTGAACAGACACCCCATCAAGAGAATCTATCTCATTAATGGCTGCGGTCAAATTCGCATCTGTATCGCCCATGTTCGAGCCAAGGCAAATAAATGCAACTACAGTTTCTGAATACGAGATACCGCCTCCTCGAGACGCTCATCATTTACTGTAAGAGAGATACGGAAGTACCCTTCACCAGGTGCACCAAAGCCGTTACCAGGAGTAAGAACTACGCCTGTTTCTTCCAGAACTTTTGTTACAAACTCAGAGGAGGTGTAACCGTCTGGTACATGAGACCAAACATAGAATGTTGCATCTGGAATGTTGCACTTAATGCCTGCTTTATGAAGAGCATTAACAACAATATCACGACGTCCTTTGTACATATCGCGAAGACCTGCAACAAACGGCTCGCCCTCACGCAACGCTGTGATACCAGCAAGCTGGACAGCCTGGAAAATACCAGAGTCTACGTTCTCTTTAATTTTACCAAGACCGCGAACAAGCTGCTCGTTACCGCAAGCCATACCTACACGCCAACCGGTCATGTTGTAAGGCTTGGATAGTGAGTTAAACTCAATCGCTACGTCTTTACCACCTTCAACTTCAAGAATGGAAAGAGGCTTTTTGGCATCATCGTAGTAAATCTCAGTGTATGCAGCATCTGCAACAATAATTACATTGTAAGCTTTCGCAAGATCAATCAACTTTCTATAGAACGCTTCATCTGCTGTCGCTGCAGTCGGGTTGTTCGGGTAGTTAATGAAAATTGCTTTAGCTTTTTCCCATGTAGCTTCATCAATTGCATCAAGATCCGGAAGGAAGGAATTATCTTCCAGAAGCGGAACATACTGAACCTGCCCACCGGCAAACTCAGTTGCAATACCATAAACTGGGTAGTTCGGAGTACATACAAGAACGAGGTCGCCCGGGTTCACGAAAGCAAGCGGGAAATGTGCAATACCTTCTTTTGAGCCAATAAGGCTTACCACTTCATTATCAGGATCAAGGTCAACATCAAAACGAGTTTTGTACCAGTCAGAAACTGCAGTACGGTACTCTTTCATGCCAACATATGAAGGATACTGGTGATTTACCGCATCATCCAGCGCAGAGCGCATGGTATCAATAACAAATTGAGGTGTTGGTGTATCCGGATCGCCAATTCCGAGACTAATAATATCAACACCACGAGCGGCTACTTCAGCCTTAACTTTATCGATCTGTGCAAACAGATACGGTGGCACTGCGGCCAAACGGTCAGCAAGCTTGAACTCTGCCATAGCTTTGCATTCTCCTTAGGGTATATATCCCGTTACCGGTCGGGAAAAAAGAGCTCTGCCATAAGCTCTGTTCCTTACTTAGTCGTATAAAAAAGTTTTTACACTGTTTGTGTGTATACCTTGAGAATGATTATCGGTCAACAAACCAGTATGTAAGAATTCTCTGAAGCTTTGATTTACCAAGCACCTTTTCTTTTTTCTCAAGGACAGTTTCCTAAAATTATTTAATATCACGCAGCTCGGCGACCAAAACTGCAAGCTCAGAAGCAAGACGGGCAACTTCGCTAACAGCAAGGGAAGACTCATTCATTGCTGTTGTATTATCGTTTGCCAATTCATTGATGTGTGTTGCGGCAGCAGATATCTGATCACTTGCGGCTGATTGCTCCCCTGCTGCTGCAGCAATTTCACGAACCCGATCAGCAGTTGCGTTAGCCATGCTAACAATCGTATCTAAAACTTCAGCAGAATCAGCTGATAGTCGTGTGTTTTCATCAATCGCGTCTGATACTGAGTCCGTAGAGACAATGGATTTTTCTGCACTAACTTGAATTGCGTCAACCGCGCTACCAACTTCCGTAGTAGCCTGCATAGTTTTTTCTGCTAGCTTACGCACTTCATCTGCAACAACTGCAAAGCCCCTTCCCGCTTCACCAGCTCGAGCTGCTTCAATCGCTGCGTTCAAAGCCAATAAGTTCGTTTGATCCGCAATATCATTAATAACACTGATAATATCACCAATAGATTCCGCATGTCCGCCAAGCTCATGCATATCGCTTTTCAATTCAGTTGCATGTTCATGAACTTTTGTAATAACACTTCGAGCTTGCTGAACAACTTCCACGCCCTTTGTTGCGCTTGATCGAGTTGACTCTGCGAGATCAGATGCGTCATTAGCACTTCGAGCAACATCCACAACTGAAGTATTCATCTGCTCCATTGCAGCTGCAACATCTGTTGTTCCATTTTGCTGAGTAACTGAAAGCTTTAATGACTCGTCTACCTGTGAAGAAATTTCAGCACACGATGCAGATAACCGCTCAGTAATCACAGAAACTTTCTCTGCTGATGCCGCAATGAGTCCGTGCTGCGCAACAAGTTCTTCTTCATGTTGCTTCAACTTTGTCATATCCAAATATAAACACAACCCACCAACACAGCCGCCATCGAGATTATATAAAGGATAAACATTGGCAAGCACATGACACTGCCCGCCTTTATGACCATTGATTGTTACTTCAAGGTTTTTAAATACTTTTCCGTTTTTTATTGATTGACCGACAGCCGTTTCACGAGTCGAATCGTTATAAAATATCTCACCAAGAGTGTTTCCAATCTGGGACTCAGGAGCCCCATCAATTTCAAGCATGTCCAAACATTCCTGATTCGTAAAAAGTGCTCTTTCATCTGTATCTACGAAAAGATACGGAACAGGAAGACCTTTTATGACTCCTAACAAAACACCTTTCTCATGCTTAAGCTCTTCAATCAGTTTTTTTACCAACGTTGATGTTGTACTTTCTGAATTCAGCAAAGGAGGAGATGCATCAAAATTATCATTCAAAATTTCAGCAATGTATTTCTCAAGCTTACGGGCATCCGCTTCAACGTAGGAGGCTGCGGTGTACAAAGCTAAAAAGACAACAGCAGTCAACAAGATTGAAACCAGCCAATATGATTGACTTAAACTACTGATGCTGCACACGGCAATGCCGGCTACTGCTTGGATAAAAAGTCCACCCATTGCAAGATATTGAATCTTTTTTGAATTCCACATACAATTTCTTCCTTACTAAAAAACAAAGCGAAGGCTATTCTGTAGTGCAACAAATGCACGGCAGACTAAGACTCCTTAGTGCCATCGCTAGATTAGAAAACACAAAAACCACGCGTTATATGTCAACATGGAAACCTCAACCCCATGCAGGAGCGACGCTATCGCGGGCTGCATATTGCGCTCTTATCGGAGAATAATGGAAATTCTTTACTAACCTTGCCAAAAGTTATCCCCTTTTGACACTTACAATGGAGAGCCCATGCTATTCCCTGTTGCCGGCATCGAAGTTCATCCACTAATCCCGCCTGCAATCTCATTTATTCTGTCTTTCTTTGCTTCAATGAGCGGGCTTTCAGGTGCCTTTCTGCTTCTTCCTTTCCAAATGTCTGTCCTCGGATACACAACTCCCTCAGTCAGTGCGACAAACCAACTCTTTAACATAGTTGCCATTCCCAGCGGCGTTTTTCGCTATATGCGTGAAGGAAGAATGGTTTGGCCATTAACTTGGGCCGTCATAGCCGGCACACTTCCGGGCGTTGTCATCGGCGCTATTATCCGTATAAAATTTCTTCCGGATGCTGCTGAATTCAAGCTTTTCGTTGGCAGCGTACTTCTTTACATCGGGTATCGCTTGTTCCGATCAGTCCACTTCAGATCTTCTGAATCAGAGCCTATAAAAATTCAAAAGCTAGGGCACACCAAAACTATAGAATTTTCTTTCAAACGAATATCCTATTCGTTTCAAGGAGATACCTATTCTGCTCCGACAATCGGTATTTTCGCCCTAACCCTACTGGTCGGTATCATCGGAGGAATATACGGAATTGGCGGGGGCGCCATCATTGCCCCATTTTTTATTACATTTTTTGGTTTACCAATTTATACAGTTGCCGGCGCATGCCTTATGGGAACATTCGTCACCTCTATTGCCGGTGTCGGCATATATCAGATCTTGGCATACATTTACCCTGCACAAGTAATTGCGCCGGACTACCTTTTAGGCATATTATTCGGCCTTGGCGGTATTGCTGGAATGTACCTTGGGGCTCTATGCCAAAAATTTGTTCCAGCAAACACGCTAAAACTAATCCTGACATTTTTCATTCTGTTCACAGCAGGTAAATATATCCTCGAATACTTTCTTTAACAGCAGGCAAACGTTATCATGAGCACAACTCCACACGAACCAACACCTGTCAGTCACCCATTTGTTGACAGCTACCTACAATTCCTTCTTGTGACTCGAGGTCTTTCAGAAAATACGTTAACCTCATATGAAACTGACTTACGCAGTTTCCTGCTCTTTCTGGAAGATAAGAACTACAACATCGAAGATGTTACCGATCAGTCGATCTTCCTCTACATTATGCATCTACGCCGAGGAGGTCTAAACAGTAGAAGTCTCGCTCGACATCTGTCGGCGCTTAGAGGGTTTTTCAGATATTGTTTTGATGAAAGCTACTTAAATGCTAATCCTGTTCAATACTTAGAAAATCCTAAGCTACCTAAAACACTCCCAGACGTATTATCTGTAGAAGAAGTTCAAGCAATACTTGAACAACCTGATATGAAGAAAAAACTAGGATTTCGTGATCGTGCGATTCTTGAATTGCTTTATGCATCCGGATTACGCGTTACAGAATGCGTAACATTAAAGCCGGTAGATCTCGATCTTCAAAGCGGCCTTTTACGAGTTCATGGTAAAGGCTCTAAGGATCGCATTGTCCCAATGCACAATGCAGCCATGCAGGTTTTACAACTTTATATGAGAGACTGGCGTCCGCACTTTGCTCCTATTGAAGACTTCGTATTTTTAAATCGCTCCGGGAAAGGACTAACACGACAAGCTATCTGGAAACTTGTCCAACGATATGTCCTTAAAGCTGAGGTGCATAAAAGTGTTTCACCGCACACATTCAGACATTCTTTTGCTACACATTTGCTAGATGGCGGAGCTGATCTAAGGACAGTACAACTTCTTCTTGGACATACCGATATTTCTGCAACCGAGATATACACCCATGTACAGGCAGACAGGCTAAGACAAATTCACAAGCAATTTCACCCGCGTTCAAGGATGTAACCGTGAGTTCCAACCCAAAAGCTCTCATCCCCGCTCCAGTTCTTATCACTGGTCATGCTAATGCCGATTTCGACTGCCTTGCTGCTATTGTTGCTGCCAGTAAACTTTATGACAACGCAGTGTTGGTGTTTCCTGGTTCTCAGGAAGCAAACTTACGAAACTTTTTTATTGAAAGCGCGACCTACCTATTTAACTTTAAAGATGCAAAAGAAATTGATTTCACCACTGTCAAAACATTAGTGATCGTTGACACCCGACAACGCGGACGCATTACTCATGTAGCCCCAGCACTTGAGAACCCTGATATCGAAATACACCTTTACGATCATCATCCGGATTCCGACGATGATCTTCCGGCTGCTTTATCTGTTGTAAAGCCTTGGGGCTCTGCTACGTCAATAATCACTCTCTTAATTAAAGAAAAAGGGCTGACCGTAACTCCAGAAGAAGCCACAATGCTTGGCCTTGGTATTTATGAAGACACGGGCTCTTTCTCTTTCAACTCTACAACTGAACACGACTTCGCAGCTGCCGGCTGGCTTAAAATAAAAGGGATGGATATTAATACCATCTCCGAGCTAACCACGAGAGAACTAACGGTTGAACAAGTTTCCATTCTTAACAGTCTGTTAGAATCTGCAACAACCCATGATATCAACGGCATTCCTGTTGTTATTGCAGAAACATCTGTGCCGCATTATGTCCGTGACTTTGCCCTGCTTGCTCATAAAATGATTGATATGCAGGAAATAAAAGTACTGTTTGCCATATGCCGCATGAGTGACAGAGTCCAAGTTGTAGCAAGAAGTAAAATCCACTCAGTTAATGTAGGACAAATTTGCCAATCTCTGGGAGGCGGCGGTCATAACTTTGCAGCCTCTGCTTCTGTAAAAAGCAAACCATTATCTGAAGTAAAGGATGAGCTTTTTGGTCTGCTGTATTCGTCAATACATCATGAAAAAACCGTTCGCGAGCATATGACGGCTCCGGCAATTTTTGAATACGAAACAGTACCTATGTGCAAGGCGGAATCAATCATGAATCGCTATGGGTTAAAAGCGATTCCGCTTCTTGAAAGCACTGCCAATCCGATCGTTACAGGATATCTTGAATATCAGACAGCAGTTAGAGCCTGTTCTCACGGGTTAGGCAGCGCGCCAGCCAGCACGTATATGAACAGAAAATTCCAAACCGTAAAACCTGATGATGACCTATACCCTGTTATGGAAATTATTGTTGGCAAGCGGCAGCGCCTTGTCCCTGTAGTTATTGATACAAGACTGATGGGTGTTATCACCCGAACTGACTTGATCAATACCCTTGTAGAAGAGCCTTCACGCGTCCCAGACAAGTTATTTGCTGACAAAACCAAAGAGCGAAATGTACTCCATCTGCTAAAAGAGCGATTACCAGAACATCACTTTGAATTACTTACCATGGCGGGTGAACTTGGTAACCGTCTTAACGTTGCAGTTTATGTCGTGGGTGGCTTTGTCCGTGACTTACTTTTAGGAAGAAAAAATCTTGATTTAGATTTGGTTGTAGAGGGAGACGGCATAGCCTTTGCTAAAAAATTCGCTCACCGACTTGGTGGACGAGTCAGGCAGCATACAAAATTTAAAACTGCTATCATTATATATACGAATGCTGCAGGAGAAGAAGAACGTCTTGATGTAGCGACAGCACGTCTTGAATATTACGAACAGCCGGCGTCCCTTCCTACTGTTGAACTATCTTCAATAAAAATGGACTTATATCGCAGAGATTTCACAATAAACGCTTTAGCTATTCAACTCAGCCACGATAAGTTCGGTAAATTAATCGATTTCTTCGGAGCTCAGAAAGACATTCGTGACAAATTAATCCGTGTGTTACATTCTCTAAGTTTTGTTGAAGATCCTACCCGAATCTTACGTGCAATCAGATTTGAAACACGATTTGAATTTGCTATTGGGCCTCAAACAACAAAACTTATAAAAAATGCGCTACAACTTAAGTTAATTACTAAATTAAGCGGCTCTCGAATTTTCCACGAACTACAATCGATATTTAACGAGGTCAGCCCCTACCAGTCTCTCGTCAGAATGCAGGACTTTTCAGTATTAGAAGCCATACATCCAGCACTAAAGCTTGCTCCTAATAAAAACATTGTCCTTAAAGAGATTGAAAAAGTCGTAGAATGGTATCGCATGCTGTATACAGAGCCTTCACCGGCCCCTTGGATTATATACCTCCTTGGGCTAACCTCCGCCTCTAAGGCTGACGTTGTCGAAGAAGTTTTGGAGCGACTAAACTTAGCACCCAAACAGCATGCTGACTTTATGGAACTGCGCGAAACTGTTAACTCCGTAACTAACCACGTCAGCAGAATTCCTGAAGGAGCATATAGCGAGTTATATAAAACACTTGCACCAATTCCACTTGAGGGAGTGCTCTACATTATGGCTCGAACAAAGTCGGAAATGGTAAAAAAACATATTTCTCATTTCCTTGCCTACTTACGAAACACTACACTCGACATAACAGGGTCAGACCTGCAGCTCCTTGGTTTTACCCCAGGTCCGGTCTTCGGAGAAGTGTTGCGAAAAACGCTGTTTGCGAAGCTCGATGAAAGAGTAAAGACAAGACAGGAACAACTTGACTTTGCCTACCGCATGCTAAAAGCTAGGCAATAATAGACAGTTACCCAGAAAAACTATGATGCTGCGTGATGAATACGAGAATCGGCAACCTCTTTTTTGCAACCTTAATCTTGCTCTTCCGGCGCTTCCCGTGTAAATCGGCAAGGGATAATAATGATAGGATTGTACGGCATATGCGATGACTCACCACGATTCATAAAAACCGAACAATTTTCCCCGACTCATTCAGAAAGACATTAGGACTTATCATGCAACATATGTGGGCGCCGTGGCGCATTGACTACATTCTAGGCCCCAAACCTGATACATGCGTATTTTGCATTCCTGACCATACTGACGAAGATGAAGAACGCCTGATTTTATATCGAGGCAAAAAAAACTTCATCATCATGAATAAATATCCATACAACACTGGGCACATCATGGTTATGCCGTATAAGCATACGGATTGTATAACCAAACTTGCTGCTGATGTGACGCATGAGTTAATGGATTTGTTACAAGTATCCACCACTATTATTCGAGAAACATTTAACCCTTCTGGGGTCAACATCGGTCTCAACCTTGGTACTTCCGCTGGTGCCGGCATCCGAGAGCATCTTCACTACCACATTGTTCCACGATGGGAAGGCGACTCTTCCTTTATGGCAACATGTGCCGATGTACGGCTTATCTCTGAGCATCTTCAGAGTACCTATGCTAAACTGAAACCAAAATTTGATGACCTGCCGTAGGGCGTGTAATAAGGAGTTGTCTATGCGTTTTATTAAGGTGCTTTTGCTTGTTGTGGTATTTTTCCTCTGTATGGTTTTCTTCCAGCAGAACACAGCTGAACTTTCTCAGGCTATTACTCTGAAAGTTGACCTGCTCTACCAATCTTGGGAAACTATTCCACTTCCAATTTACTTTCTCATTCTTGGTGCTTTTGTTTTTGGCGCCTTTGCAGTTACTTTCTTCTTCCTGCTCGAACGCGTACGCCTCGGTTCTGCTATCCGAAAAGCACGCAAGCAGATTAAAAAACTTGAAAAAGAAGTAAACGCTCTTCGTACTAACCCTCTTGATGAAAAAGCAAATCTGCCTGAGATTGAGCCTGAATCTGAAGGTACTCCAGAAAAAGACACTGAGGCGTAAGCGCAACTTACGGAGGGCAGCCAATGTCCATGCTGAGTCGATTGATTCCTGGTAAAAAGAAAACTGTTCCTGCAACGCTTGAAACACCCCACGGCGAACGCGATACCAAGGAAACTATTGCAGAACTGTCCCGAGCGGTTCGCAACGATCCTGACGCTGTCGAGATCTATATTGCTCTCGGAAACCTCTATCGCGCTCAAGGTGATATTGAACGCGCAGTTCAACTGCGAAACAATTTGATTGCTCGCCCCGGCCTTGACGAAGAGTTTAGAGTTCGAGCTTTTCTTGAACTTGGGCATGACTACCGACGCGGTGGTTTCATGGACAGAGCACTTCAATCTTTTGAGCGTGCACAAAAGCTCGCGGGTGATACTGAAGAAATCCTTCAATCACTGGCTGTACTTTATGCTGAAGTCGGAAACTTCCTCGATGCTTCCAGACTATATGGAAAGTTAGGACACCGTATAGGGCAATCCCACTATATGGTACTCCACGGTGAAGACCTTCTGTCTCTTGGTAATGAAAGCGAAGCTAAAAAATCGTTCAATAAAGCTTTGCGTATTTACAAAGGCTCTGTTGAAGCTTGGATTGCGAAATTCACACTCGCTGCACAGAAGTGCGAAGTTCGCAAATGCCATTCCATTCTAAAAGACGGTCTGGCTAATATTACACCAAGCATGCGCTTTTTAATGCTCGAACACATTTATACGTCTCTCGATACGTACGCAGACACTTGCGGAGATGACTTTGCAACCAACCTTTGTAAAATTGTTGTTGAAGTTCTCGACACGCAGGAACCGGATATCATTGTCCAGTACTACTGCGCACGTTTTCACATTTATGATGGAAACATTGAAGAGGCCAATGCATGGCTTGCTAAAACCATGGTGCTAAACCCAAACTTTTGGGCTGCCCGTATGGAGTTATTAGGCCTTGCCATGAATGAACAACCGCTTTCACCGGTTTTTAAAAATCAACTCAGTTTCTTTGTAAATCAAATTGGCAATGTAAAACGTTTTGTATGCAGCCATTGTGGCATCAGGCGACTCGAAACTTTTTACAGCTGTCCTAAGTGTAGAAACTGGCATACAGCGGCGTTTAGAATCCATCTTCAGGATTAATTTTAAACGCTTAACCATACTTTGTTTCAGAAAATGGCGTTGTCTCTGGGCAACGCCATTTTTCACCTATATATACAGGGAACACGCTGGCATGGCTCCCATGCTGCAACGCAAACATTTTGACATCCGATTATTATAATGACTGCAAATCGCCCTACTAAACTGACTCCCATGATGGAGCAGTACCTTCAAATCAAGGACCAGTATCCACATTGTCTCCTCTTTTACCGCATGGGAGATTTTTACGAACTATTCTTTGAAGACGCTGAAGTTGCAGCTCGCGACCTTCAGATTACGCTTACAAGCAGAAGCAGCTCAAACTCTGAGTTTAGAATCCCAATGTGCGGTGTCCCTTACCACGCAGTGGAAACGTACTTGCCTAAGCTTCTCGCAAAAGGACACAATGTCGCTATCTGCGAACAAGTCGAAGATCCACGTGAGGCAAAAGGGCTTGTTAAACGTGAAGTTAAACGAATTTTAACTCCTGGTACTGTTGTTGAAGATGTCAACTTAGTTGCTAAAGGGCACAACTTTTTAGGCGCACTTTGCTGGGACTCTAAAACAAACAGCGGTGGACTTGCCTGGGTTGACTACTCTACTGGCGACTGGTCTGGAATGCAGTTGAAAAAACAGCCGGACCTCTGGCAATGGGCACAAAAAATGAGTCCTAGGGAACTGATTATCCCTGAAGATTTAACTCCACCTCCTTCATTTGCGTTGACAAATACTATTATTCTTAAAAAGCCAGCTAAAGCTTTTTTTGATCTGAAACGCAGCACAGAAAAAATTTTAGAATCACAAAACATCGTCGAACTTGGAGCACTGGGTCTTGAAAAAAGTAATGAGCTGGTTCGTTCGTGTGGAGCCCTCCTTACCTACCTGAAATTGACACAAAAAAGTGAACTAACCCATCTCTCCAGATTTAAACCGCTGAACCTTTCAAAACATCTGATACTTGATGACATTACTGAAAAGAATCTCGAGTTATTTAAAACCCTTGATGGAAGAAAAGGTCTTGGAACACTTTGGCAAGTCTTGGATCACACTCTCACTCCTATGGGGGGACGCCTCCTTGCTGAACGAATGCGTCATCCTTGGAGAGACACAACTCCAATCATAGAAACACAAGATGCAGTTGAGTACTTCTTTACGCACGATGCATTGCGCAAAGATATCCGCTCTGCCCTCGACCTTGTGTACGATTTAGAACGACTCAGCACACGCATACAACTTAACCGAGCAGCACCAAAAGATTTTGTCGCTTTACGTCAAAGTATCAGCACGCTTCCGACCGTTCGTAAAATTCTTGAAACTGTTCCGGGTGCATCCGAGCAATACTCTACTATGGATGACGAGCAACAACTTACGCTTCCTCCTTGGCTTACCAAATTGCTCAAACACTGGGACAACCTATCAGATTATCATGAACTACTTGAAAAAGCGTTTGTGGATAACCCACCGCACCTTATTACAGAAGGTGGGCTATTTAAACACGGGTTCCATGAAGATCTGAACGAACTCATTGAGTTAAGTGAACACGGTGAATCCAAACTGGAAGAACTCCTTCAGGAAGAACAAAGTGCGACAGGCATTCAAAAAATGAAACTGAAGTACAACCGAGTCTTCGGCTACTTTTTTGATGTCCCCAAAGGCTCAGTTGCAGATGTCCCAGAATATTTTGTACGCAGGCAAACACTCGCGAACTCCGAAAGGTACTCAACACCTAAGCTAAAAGAGCTGGAAGAAAAACTCCTTGCAGCTACGGATAAACGAAAAAGCCTTGAGTATAAGTTATTCCAAAAAATGCGCGAAACCATTGCCGATGCTCGTTCACGTCTACTTTTTATGGCTGATGTTCTGGCCGGACTTGATTATTGGCAAAGCCTTGCCGAAGCAGCACGGAAGTGGAACTGGACAAAACCGTCTTTACATAATGAAACAGATATTTCTATTAAGGACGGTCGCCATCCAGTAGTCGAAGCTGTTCAAGGAAGTTCGAACTTCATCCCAAACGACTTGCGTGTCGACAACAAGCGTAAACTTCTACTCATAACCGGTCCAAACATGGCAGGTAAATCTACCGTATTGCGCCAAATGGCAATTATCTGCATTTTGGCTCAAATGGGGTCTTTTGTCCCTGCACGAGAAGCAAGTATTGGAATAGCTGATAGAATCTTCTCTCGAGTGGGCGCTTCAGACAACCTTGCACAAGGGCAGTCCACGTTTATGGTAGAAATGATGGAAACTGCTCGTATTTTACGACAAGCGACTAAGCGCAGCCTCATTATTCTCGATGAGATTGGACGTGGCACTTCAACCTTTGACGGCTTATCACTTGCTTGGGCTGTAGTTGAAGAACTTTGTAGAAAGTCTGAAGGAATTCGGACTCTATTCGCAACCCACTACCATGAACTCACCGCACTCGAAGGAAAAATCGCCGGTGTTCACAATATGAACATTGCCATTAAAGAATGGGGAGGCGAAATCGTTTTCCTCAGAAGATTGGTTCCGGGACCTTCTGATAGAAGTTACGGCATTGAAGTTGCGAACCTTGCAGGAGTACCTGCTAATGTTGTAAAAAGAGCAAAAGAAGTTCTCGCATCTCTCGAAAGTAATTCACAAAATTCAAATCAGGTCAAAGTTGCCGCCACTATGGCAGGCCTGCTTCCCGGTATGCCGGAAACACCTGTAAAAAGTAAGACGGCCAAAACTCCACCTGCGAACACGGAACCGATAGATCATCCTCTTGTAACTGCATTGAAAGATTTAGATACTAACAACATGACTCCTATGGATGCATTAAAACAACTTACAGAGTGGAAGCTCTTGTGGGGAGAACAAAATGACGCCAACTAAACGCCTTGTATGCCTGATGGCAGGCTGTATCCTTTTACTCACCGCAGCAGGCTGTGGATTTAAAAGCGATCCAACACCAGCAAGCTCAGCCGATCTTTTTGAACTTGAAGACATCAAAACCTCGGTAAAAAGCCCTTGTATTAATGTATCTGGGAAAATATCCGGTAATGTTCGAAACGTTGATGAACTCTTGATTGAGATTCAGAAAGCAGGTGATCAAGCAGATTGTCCAGGCTGTCCTTTCCAGAGCGATGAAGAATTTACCTTCACACCTAATGAACTTGGACTGATCAGCAGCGGTGGTGTATTTAATACTGTAATCTGCCCTACCCAGATATCCACTCTGTATCGTCTTAAAGTTACTGCAAAAAGCAGATACTTCGGCATGCCTGACTCCAGCAGTGGAGAAATCTTTGTCCAGATGCCGTAGTCAATCAGCTGATTGCCTCAATTGAAACAAAAAGCCTTCTCACAATTGTGAGGAGGCTTTTTGTCATTTTTATACGTTGTACTTTTTATGATTGAAAAAAGTTTTCGCTATGTTTATATATATCAACACGCATCAAATGGTGCTCTAACTATGCCCAGAACCTATGAGTAACTTATGATAGATTTCAACACATTTTTCACGCGGGTAAAAGAAAACACTCCTATTGCTTCGCAACACGACCTTGCAAAAGCGCTAGGAGTCAACCGTTCCGCTATCACTCAGGCTAAACGCAGAAATTCTATTCCTCAAAAATGGGTTCTTGCATTATCCCGCTCTTTCAAACTGTCAGCCGATTGGCTTGAATTTGGAAAGGGCGAACCACAGGCTCCGGTCAACAACGCTGAAAACAATTCTGACACATTTTTTGTACCGAAGGTTTTTGCTAGATTATGTGCTGGTGATGGCTCATATGAAGTTGAAGCCACTCCAATAGAAGAACATGTTTTCAAAGAATCTTGGCTAGCACAAAAAGGCACTCCTTCAACCATGGTTCTTATGGATGTTATTGGTGACAGCATGGAGCCTTTCATTTTGCAAGGTGACACCGTGTTGGTTGACCAATCTCAAACAACATTACGTTCAAATTGTATTTATGCCGTCGGAATTGAAGATTCTATCATGGTAAAAAGAGTTGCGGCGGAACATGGAAAAATAACTTTACTTAGTGATAACCCAAGTTATTCACCAATCACCATTCAAGGAGATGAACTTCTCTCTTTCCGAATGATTGGAAAAATTGTCTGGTCAGCACGCGACTATTAGTAGCCATGACCGATTAATGACACTTAGATATATTTTGTTTAGACAGTAACATGCCTGTATGGTGTACAAATTATTCCTATGAACACCATCAACCGTAGGAATTAGTAACAGTGCTACCACGCAAAAAAAGCGCCTCTACAACGTATGCTTTTCCAGCACGCTCGCTATACAGGCATGTTACCCCCCTTTAAGCCAGTTCACTGGCTTTTATTAGCCACCACCTGTTAACTTTTATAAACAACGAGGTAATTATGCAAAAAAGATTCTGCAGTTGTGGTTTTGCCCTGTTAGTTGATTATGTGAAGCACTCAGGAAACTGGACATACACTTTATTAGATACAACCAAACATTGCCCATACATTGTTTGCCCTCATTGTCATAGACCACTCCACATTGATGCGTTACGATAATATTATGAGCAGAGACTCGAAATGCTTTGAAATTTAAATAAAAAAATAAAAGTTGAGTTCTGTGTAGCCCCTACTTCACACCTCATATAAAAACAAAGTATTTTCAAGAAGTTAAAAGCTCAAACAGTCTTTACTTCTTTCTCTTGAGCGTAAAAAGGTAATCTAACGTGCAATAAATATAAAAAAAATATATTTTCTGCTTGACGAGAAGAGCACTCCCCACTATACACGCTCTTGTTGCTGCTGCTGGGACGTAGCCAAGTTGGTAAGGCATCGGGTTTTGGTCCCGACATCCGCGGGTTCGAGTCCTGCCGTCCCAGCCAAACAACAATTTTCTTGATCATTCAAGACAAAAAAGCCGCTGAAATCTTCAGCGGCTTTTTTGTTTATTTTTTAGGAAAAATCACTCCTTACCTATTTCCTATCAAGCAACGTTGTCCTCATCCAATTCCTCATAGCCAGTAAACATTGCTTTAATATGTGAGAAAGGATGGTGCCCAGTCGTTGTCATGTACACATGGATTACAAAAAACACCAACATGGCAAACGCTCCGACTGTATGTAAGATTGCCACCACAGAAAGACTCAGCTCCCACCCAAACACAGGCCAATCATTATACAAATAGTACAAGAAACCAGTGACAATTTGAAAAGGCACTAAAACAGACACAATTCCCAAATAGGTAATCCGTTGAAGCGGATTATGTTTTATGCGTTCTGATTTGGGTACGGGGTGTGGTTCTCCTTTAAAGATTCCTGAAATATAGTACTGAAGCACCTCAAACATTTTTACAAATGTCGGAACATAGTGCCGCCACTCTCCGGTTGTGAGCATCCAAAAAACAATGAACGCATACAGAACTAACCATGTCCATGCACAAAAATTATGTATTGATACGGCCACACCGAATCCTAAAAGTCGAAAAGTACCGTGAACCTCAAAGCCAGTAACTAGTAAGATAATGATCAACAAGGCTTGCGCCCAATGCCAAAACCTTTCAAAACGAGTGTAGAGATATAACTTTCTGGAAGACATAATTACTCCTGTTCACTCTTTGACTTACTGATTACACGCATCACACCGTGAACAATAACACCGATCAATGCAGCTAGGACTGCAACCCACCCAAGAATATCCACAGTCCGACTCCCATCACGACCCGGCATGTAGAACCCCGACAAAGTTGCCAGCCGCCCATCTTTTACGTGACAAGCATTGCATGACAGTGTCTTTTCCTTAGGAGCAACCATGTGCGTAATGGGGTAATGATACTCTGTTTCAACAAAGCCATACTCACCGCTATACGGAACATCAGCCGCAGCCATTCCTGCTGTCAGTGAGGCATTCCAGTCAAAGCCCTTCCAAAATGCAGAAGAGTCTTTGCCAAAAAGATGAGGAATAGCCATGGTCATGTTCACTGAATCATACGGCTGTTTTCCTCTATGCACTTTGAACGGAGTAATTCGAGAATCTGGATCATCCTTATCACCTTCAACAAAATTAACCTTTACAACCTTTGTTGGATCAATTTTATCCGTTACCAAAAGATAATCCATTTTTCCGTTGTACCAGAAGTATTCAGGCTGAACATTTTTCTCCCACACAAAGTGACCTTTCTTCGTCATATACGAAGCTTTTCCAAATGCACCTTTAACCTTGTATGGTTTACCATCCTTCATTTTACCTGCTGTAGACCAATCCCAGTACATTTTAGTAGGTTTTACCCTTGCAAAAGCTGGAATATGACAGCTTTGACAGGCCACTTTATCCGTATGATCGTTTGCTTTGTGTCCAACAGCATGTGGAGTTGCCGTATGGCATGATTCACAAGAAATTCGTTTTACCAAATCGTCCTCAATGAGACTTCTACGATCGGTAAAGGCTGGCTGCTTGTAAGTCCTTCCTGAAATAAAATGAGCATCTGTAGAATGACAGCGCTGACAAGTAAAATTAGCCCCTTCTGAATTCATATGAACGTCAAGTTGCCGGCTTGGATTATACAATGAAGAATCCAAATCTCCATGCTTAACGCCATCGCCCCCTCCCCCATAAAAGTGACAGGCACCACAGTTGGCACGTGTAGGCCGACCAACAGATGCAGCGATTACTGTATAGTTCGGAGGTTGAAACGTTTTTTTCCCAAACTTAGTAGGAGCTTCTACGGGATAACCGGCTTTTGTTGGAAATTTCTCATACGTGCCGGTTGTATCGTGACAAATAAGACAATCCACTGCTTCTTCTTTATTGAAATCAAACTGGCCATCTTTCCAGCCGTACCCCGCATGGCAAGAAGTACATCGCGGCTCATTGGAATGAATTGAAATACAAAAATTATTCAACGTTAAGCCATTCTTCCCCATTAGACGTTCACTGTCAGCTGGATCAATCCACGTCCAATGGATTGTTTGATGAATTTGATTCGATGCTTCATTATGGCAGGTCAAACATGCCCTAGTAACCTCTTCAGGTGATGAAAACTCTTGCTGTAAAACAGGATGACGACTGTGATCAGTAGTCACCCAGCGTGTTGTAGGACGTGACACCTTACGAGCCTGTTCGGCCCCATATGTCTTTTCAGGCTCAAAGGTTAATTGATTTGCAATAGCTAATGAAACTTCCAAAAAACTTACTGCGACACACGCTGCCAACACTAGGACAAATCGCGAAAGGCTCGTGTTTAACCTAGTCAGCATAACTAACCTCCGTTCTTGCTCTAAAAAAAGCGGATTTTTTGCGATAGTATTAAAAACAATACTAAACCAGCCCGTTTTCAAAAGGGATTGAGCTAACGGGGCTTTTTAGCTACCATCGCGTAACTTGTAGAAATACCTCTAGAACATACCAATGGTATTAACCAAAAGATATTATTGCGCATTGACATATATCAACAGGGCATAAAATGAAAACATTAGAGCAAGCTTTTCAGGAACTCCCACTTTTTGCTGATGTTCCTACAACGATCTTTCCCATCCTTTTAAACGGCGCTGTTGAAATGACCTACAAAGCCAAAGAGATCATTATTGGAGAAGGCGAATCTCCTTCTGGATTATATATCCTGCTAAATGGAACTGCCAAATTGTACAAAAGTTCGCCAGAAGGAAAAGAGCAAACACTTTTTGTTCTGACTGACGGGGAGCCATTTTGCCTGTGCTCTACATTCAGGAAAAAACCTTTTCCTGTCACAGCTGCAGCTTTAACTCCTTGCCGTGTTGTTTCAATTTCAAAACAAAGCTTTTTTGCAGCGGCTGATAAAGACACCGCTTTTCTTTTCTCTATGCTTCAAAAGGTCTCTGAACGCCTACGAGATGCAATGGAATTGGCGGGCACACTCTCCCTTCAAGAAGTCCCTCAGCGTATAGCAACATTTATAGCAAAGCTCGATCCACAAACTATATCTTCCGATCAATCTACCATTTACCTACCAATGTCCCACAAAGAACTCGCAAAGGTCATAGGGGCAACCCCAGAAGCACTTTCAAGAACACTAAAACGAATGAATGAACAAGGCATAATATCTACTGACGGACGCCATGTTCACATCCTTGACAGAAGCCTCTTGGAACAATGTGCTGAGCTAGGACTTTCCTCATAACGCACAAAAAAAGCCTGTGTAACGATAGTTACACAGGCTTTTTTTAATTCAGTTGAATAAGTATATTACAACCAGTCAAAATAATCTTTCCATGATCCTTGATCCTGTTCGCGAAGAATTTCCGCTTCTTGCTCAGTCTTTTTAAGGTAGGAAAGTCGAGCACGCTCTTTAACGTACTCCTGATAATCTGGAACGTCTTTAAAATTCTGCATCACATATTTGTAACGCTCATAAGCAGAACCATAGCTCTCGCGTCTCCAGTAGAAGTCTGCAACATAGACTTCATGAGCAGCCATAAGCTTGCGAGCACGTTGCATTAACTCTGTGGCTTTTTCTGCATACTCGCTTCCAGGATAAGATTCCTTTAGGCGGGTCAAATATTCATACCCTTCAGCAACGTTATCCTGAGGGCGGTCAATTGAAACAAAGCTTTCCAAGTTTGCATTACCAATTTGGAACAATACATATGGAATTGCCTTGTGACGTGGATGTAACGACTCAAATTCCTTGTATGAATCAACGGCTAACAAATAGTCACCATCGAGGAAGTACGCATCAGCCAAGGAAAGTTCAGACTCAATTGCATACGGACTGAACGGATATTTGTCTTTAAGAGTATTAAAGTACTCTTTTGCCTGCGCGTAGTTTTTGTCACGCATAGCATCGTTACCAGCTTCAAAAATTTCCTGAGCTGTATCCTCAGGGGGCGGCAGGTAAAAATAGTCAATGATACCGCAACCAGATAAAACACTTAACAGAGGGAGAATAGCTAAAAAGCGAAGCAGCGTTCTACGCATTGAGTTGTTCCAAGTAAAGGAAGGCAGAGTTTGCTGCAGTTGCACCATCACCAACCGCAGTAGTAACCTGACGACATTGCTTTGCCCTACAATCACCGGAAGCAAAGATTCCCGGAAGGTTTGTACGCATTTCAATATCTGTTAAAATGAAACCTGTTTCGTCGGTCTGCAAGCCGTCAGGCAACAGCTCCTTGTTTGGCTCATAACCAACAAAAACAAACAGGCCATCTACTGGCAGCACTTGCTCTTCTTCAGTTTTCAAGTTCTTAACGAGTACCCCGGTCAAGCCGTTCTCACCATGCAACTCTTTGACAATGGTGTTTTTTACAACTTCAATAATTGGAGAGGCTTTGATCTTATCTTGATAGTACTTTGCAGCACGAAAGCCTTCCCGACGATGGATGAGATACAGTTTTTTTACCAACTTCGCCAGATAGAGGGACTCTTCTAAAGCAGAATTACCACCACCAACTACAGCGACTGTTTGATTTCTAAAAAAGTTACCGTCACACAAAGCGCAATAAGATACGCCTTTGCCTGTCAAAAACTCTTCATTAGGGAGACCAAGCTTTTTGTAACGAGCGCCAGTACAAATAATGACAGAACGGGCAATAATCTCTTGATCACCCACTTTAAGTTTATTCGCACCATGCGCATGTTGAAGAGAGGTAACTGGCTCACTATAACGATCCAGTTCGTACCCCTCGAGATGCTCTGCAAAAACATCCGCGAGTTCGTACCCTTTAACCCCTTTTGGAAAGCCCGGGTAGTTCTCTACTTCCTCGGTCTGCAGAACTTGTCCGCCAGGCGTCAGCTTTTCAGCCATCGCCACTGTCACCCCCGACCTAAGAAGATAAAGGGCGGCCGTCATTCCAGCCGGACCGCCCCCGATTACAAAGCAATCGTACTTTTTCATTAGCCAAGAGCCTTCTTGGTAATCATATCCTGAATGCTGCTTTTAGAAACTGCGCCAGTAACCTGCTCAAGCACTTCACCATCTTTAAAAAGGATAATGGTAGGAATAGCACGGATACCGTACTTGCTCGGAGTACCTGGGTTTTCATCAACATTCATTTTTACGATACGAACCTGGCCTTCATACTCAGCAGCAAGCTCGTCGATTACAGGTCCCATTGCACGGCATGGGCCACACCAAGGAGCCCAAAAATCCACCAACGCAGGGATTTTAGATTCGAGAATTTCAGCTTCAAAATTGCTATCTGTTACTTGAGCAGCCATTGTTCGCTCCTTTTTTACTAAACATTAAAAACTTGGTCATGTGACCATTACGTTCAGAACTCAGCAAATATCTACAGGAGGTTATATTTGCTGAAAACTACAAATAGTAAGCCTATTAGACAGTGTCAAGCGTGAGCAGAGTTTTCCGGCTCACCCTTTAATTTTTAACACAAACTACGCAGATAGTCCTGCGGAATCTTTCTACCACGCGGAATGGCATCTAAATCCAAACCATGTGAATAGCCCTTAAGTATTAATTGTTCACCCATATAAGCAACCATAGAAGCATTGTCTGTACACAGACTAAATGAAGGCAGTGTTAATCCAATACTATTCTTAGCAGCCAAGTCTAACATAGTGTTACGAATTACACTGTTCGCAGCAACACCGCCAGCAACAATTATACTGTTAACGGAACCGCCCTGCTCCTTACGTTGATCAATGGCACGCTGCATTTTCACTCGCAACGTGTCAGCAACAGTAAAATTAAAAGAGGCACATAACTCTGCAAGCTCTGCAACATCCCTTTTCCCATTAAAAAGGTCATCAACATCATTAAGACTAGGTAATTTTAAATGGGAATGAGCATCAATGTACAAGCTTAAAGCCGTCTTCAACCCACTGAAACTAAAGTTTAGATTTGTATTGTCAAGGTATGGCCGTGTAAAACGCTTCTTATCTGGAGTTGCCAATTTGCCAAGCTGGTCAATATATTTACCGCCTGGATATGGCATATTCAACATTTTAGCGACCTTATCAAAGGCCTCACCCGCAGCGTCATCCAACGTTTTACCAAGCTCCACAAAATCATCAGCGGAGTTAATTAAGAAAATCTGTGTATGCCCACCGGAAACCAGCAAACCAAGTGCAGGGAATTGAATATCTTGTTCCAAGCCAGCAGCTAATAGGTGTGCATGAAGATGATTCACACCAATGAGCTTTTTATCTGTTCCGGCAACAAGGCCTTTCGCAAATCCGACACCAACTAAAAGACTCCCTAACAAGCCGGGACCACGGGAAACAGCGACATTATCTATCTGCTCAAAATTAATTCCTGTTTTCTCTAACAAAGAGTCATACAGATGCCCGATCAGACGATAGTGTTCACGGGAAGCAATTTCCGGAACAACACCGCCAAAAAGAGCATGAATATCTATCTGAGTAGAAATGACACTATCTACAAGTTTTCCATCATGAACAAGTGCAAATGCGGTCTCATCGCATGAAGATTCAATACCTAACGTAAGCATACATATATCCGTGGCCTAATAACCACTACTATTTAGATGCCTTACGGCTCTTTTTGTAAATATCAGTAACTGCTTCAACATCATGCTTAGAACCAATAAATAACGGAACTCTTTCATGAAGTTCTTCAGGCTGTAATTCTAAAATTCGAGTTATACCATCTGTTGCAGCACCACCAGCCTGTTCCGCAAGGTACGCCAAAGGAGAGGCTTCACATAAATAACGAAGCTTGCCCTTAGGTTTACCTGGATTGCGATAATCCGCAGGGTACATATAGATACCGCCGTTCAAAAGCCCCCTGTGAAAATCTGCTACCAGTGACCCGATATAACGAGCGGAGTAAGGCTTGCCTAATGGGTTATTCTCACCCTTAAAGTACTCAATAGCTTCACGGGTCGCATCATCCCAGTACTTATAGTAGCCTTCATTTACAGAGTAAACTTTACCTTGCTCAGGAATACGTAGGTCAGGATGCGACAATAAAAACTCCCCGACGCTTGGATCAAGGGTAAATCCATGCACGCCATCACCAGTAGAATACACAAGCATTGTCGATGGGCCATAAAGGAAATAGCCAGCAGCAACTTGCTCGACACCACTCTGCAAAACATCACATAATGTTACATCATTATTCGAAGGAGATTTTCTTCTCAGGATAGAAAAAATAGTTCCAACGTTAACGTTAACATCGACATTAGATGAACCATCGAGCGGGTCAAAGATGAGGATATATTCACCCTTTTTAAACTGCTCTGGAATACGGATAAAATCTGCATTTTCTTCGGAGGCTATAGCACAAAGAACACCAGTTCGCTCCATACGGTGAATAAGCACACGGTTGGCGTACGCATCTAACTTCTGAACTTGTTCACCTTGAACATTAATTTCACCAGTTGCCCCCAAAATATCGAGCAAACCAGCTTTGTTCATTGTCTTAGAAATGGTTTTCGCAGCCAAAATTAAATCATAAAAAAGTGCAGTAAACTTACCGGAAGCATCAGGAGTCTTTGTTTGATGCAATAAGAGATGTTCAGTAACGGTTACCTGGCGCATGGAATTACTCCTAACTATCTATGAATAAAAATTAATTCACTCATACTACAATGGAACTGGGATTTGTCAATTACCCGAAAAATATAATACGACCCGTAACAAGCACGAAGTTGTTTAGCTAGTAATCTCCTGACACAAAACGGGTACCTGTGTTCTTTAACTACACAGGTACCCTTTAATTTTATTATGCAGGATGAAAGCTTGCTCTATGCACAATACTTTATAGAGTCAAACAGTTTGTTCACTATCATCAATAATGATGCAGACTAGCTTGCAGACTCTTCCCCTGCTGCTGTACCAAATACAATTGGGATCTCCCCAACGTATTTTACAAGCCATGTGAATGATTGACCACTTTCATTAAACACACCATAGCTTTCATTCCCAAGCATTTGCTTCCAATCAATTTGAGCAAACGGTGTATTTTCAAATTGATACTTTCCACTCCAAAGCACGTGTTTTCCAGTAAGTACAATCAGCTCTTCTGAATGCGGAGAGAGTTCAACTAAACTTCTTGCATCGAAGTGAGCTACAACAAGCCCTTTCATTTCATTATCTGCAAAAAACGGCATAGCAACATATGCTTCATTACCAAGAGGCGTCTCGTCAACATAGCCACGTAATTTTCGGAATCCAAAGTCTTTATTTTCATCAAGAAGCGGGGCAAAATTCAAAGGTTTCATGCTCACAGCTGGACGCTGCATAAGCACTTTCCCCTCAAGATTGACCACAGCAACTCCAGACAGCCATGGGAAACGTTCCATGGTCGCCTCTACCCACTTTAGATCAGGAAAAACGTCTTTTGCATCAATTACACGAATAAATTTCTCTAACTCTTCCCCAATCGGGGTATACATCACAGCAAGCTTTTCTTCTGCTGTATCGGCATCAACTTCAGCAAATTCAAGTTTAGCAGGGGTATTCAAATATGTGTTGTAGTACCCTTTTGTTTCGCGCCATGTATTATTAACGCTCTGTTTACAACCAGTTAATAAGACTATAAGCGCGCATAAAGCAACACCACATCTCAATGAATAATGCAATGCAATCTCCTGAAACTATAAATGGAAAGGCTTACGAAGCTCTGGCTTCTAAACGTTCAGCTAACGCTTCAAGAGTATGAACTATTCTGTCCTTACTCGTGACCGTTTCTACTTTTTCCGGCACAGAATTGTTTCTGTCTGCCAGAATCGCTGTTCGAAGCTCAGTAATATTCTCAAGCTCTTCCCTGCTTGTTACTTGTTCTGTGAGTTCGTCACAGATCTCGAGAGCACCTTTCAGATCACCTTGGTCAGCAAGGATTTGCGCCATGGACAATGTACGCTCTGAAATGGACTCCCCCCCTTCCATCATGCCATTAAATACGGCATCTTGCTTGCGTATAAGCGGAATTTCACCCTCTAATTCTGCTAAACTTTTCAGTTGTGAAACATCGTTAGGTGAAGTTAACGGCACACACGTTTCTGCAACCTCATGCTCCAACGATACGGCTTCATTGGATTGAATAGGCTCAAAAGCAGGAGCAGTCTGCCGTGTGAGGTCTGGTGGCGGGAGAAGAATATTCTCAGCATTCTCTTCTAAGCATGCCTGTAATCCTCTATCAATTACATCACGCCAAGTAATTGGAGTCTCTTCAAATGCAGCAGCAAGAAAAGTCATAGCTAAAGCAGCATCCTGCGACCCCGGCTCAGCGGAAAGCAATCCGGCCCAAATCTTCCAAAACTTAGGATACCGTTTGAGGATCTCTCCAAGGGCACCTAATTCTGTATTTATCTGATCGAAATCCTCTACCCGTTCAAGGCAGTTCAATAAAAGCAAACGAGCTTCAAAATGCTCAGGATGCCTCTCTAGTCCCGCTTTAAGGACAGAAACAGCTTCAATAAGATCCTTCTCTTTTACTAGAAGGCGCGCAAGCGGAAAGAATACTTTAGAACCAGGATCGAGTTCCAGAACTTCCTTGTACCACTTGATCTTTGCTTGAATCATTCATGTACTCCAGCAGGAATCTTTATTTTACTATCGGGAAATATATATAATATTTCACAGCTCTTAACAAACCCTAGACGGGCCCTTATAATTTTTTCCACATATTCTGAATCATTTTGCAAAAGTCGTATTTCATGACTCAGCTGGTATGCCTTTTCATCAAGCATATCCTGCTGTTGAGTAAATGTATACGTGTCAGCTTTAAGGGTCTGATAGTTACTCAGGCCATTATCACTCATTAACAAATAAGCAACAAGCGTCAGATTAAGCAAAATCGAGAAAGCCAGCAAAATTTTTTTTACTAACATAGTTATTGTAAAAAACGACGCTTTTCAGCAGTAACCTTTACATGTGAAATAGGGAGTTGTAGCTCTTCCAAGAAGTTAGCTGTTGCTGTTTCAATACGCGCAACATCATCTTCAACCAGTTCCATCTCATTGATTCGCTCAATCAGCATCTTCAACATTCCGAATTCATCACGCAAATCGTGACTCAATTCAATGTCATCAAGATCAGGTTCCAGCTCTAGAATTGTATGCAGGCAATTTCGCAACCTACTTTTCAATTCTTCAAGTTCTTTCATGTATTTTCCTTGCGAGTCTAACATAAAAGGGGAAAGTACCTTCTTTCGTATGCCTCAGCAAAAATTTAGTTATTGCTCATCCTGTGTTAACCAGTTTTTGTAAAAACCGAACAGATAATTGCCGCCAGAAAATACAGTTAGGATCAACGCAATGTAAAGAAGTATTTCACCAATAATGGCAACATCATACCCAAACAGTGGATAATGGATAATCATTGGGGAAAGTGCAAGCATTTGTAAAACAGTTTTCATCTTCCCATATTTATCAGCTGCAATAACAATCCCTTCATCTGCTGCCATAGCACGCAAACCGGTTACGATAAGCTCTCGGCAAATAATCGTAATCACAACCCAGGCTGGAGCCCAACCTAATTCCACAAGCATAATAAGTACGGAACAGATCAAAAGCTTGTCTGCAAGCGGGTCAAGAAATTTGCCAAAACTTGTCACCATGCCTTCGCGACGGGCAATAAAGCCGTCAACCAGATCTGAAAAAGACGCAAGTGAAAAAAGAAAAAATGCAAGTAAGCATGTGGTCTTATTCGGGAAGTACAATAGTACAACAACAAATGGAACCAACAATACTCTGAACATGGTAATCTTGTTCGCCAAATTAAACATGTGTGCTCTACCTCTAGCTGGTTTATTCAAGATAACGCTGTGTACCACAGTTCATACGAGGTGCAAAGACTGCTAGGACACCAAATTATAATATATTGATATGATCTAAGGTTATTTAAAGTATTTTTTTTAATTTTATATAAAAAAACCATGACGCAACCCGTCATGGTTTTTCAAATACCTTGCAAGGATCACCCTGCATCGGATTCTTTACAGTAAAACCTAGGAATGATCTGAAGAAACAGATTCAAGACTACAGTCCAATGCTTTCACAATATTATCGGCAAGATTAAGGAAACCACTTTTGGCAGCGGTATTCTCATCGAGCATGACAACAGGCACACCTCTGTCTGCAGCCACTACGGTTGCAGGATCGAGCGGAATTCCACCAAGGAATTCAAGACCGTATTTTTCAGCAAGCTTTTTACCGCCGCCTTTTTTAAACAGCTCGATCTCTTCACCACAATGAGGACAAGCAAGGCCACTCATATTTTCAACAACACCAAGAACATTTGCTTTGGCATACTGAAGGAAGTTAACAGCCTTACGCACATCAGCAAGAGAAACCTCCTGCGGAGTAGTCACAACGACAGATGTAGCATCAGGAATTGTTTTCAGAACAGTCATATGTTCATCACCTGTGCCCGGAGGGGAATCGATTAACAGAAAATCTAATTCTCCCCAATTCACGTCAGATACAAACTGCCTGATAGCAGCTGTTTTCTTTGGACCACGCCAAAGCACTGCAGTATCCTTATCTTTCAGCAAAGAATCCATAGAAACGACATACAAATTCTCATTCACCTGCGCAGGGTTAAGCAACCCGCCTCTATCAGCTTCAAGGCCTGAATCTTTAACGCCAAGCAAGCCAGGAATACTTGGACCATGGATATCAACATCCAAAATTCCTACTTTAAACCCTTTAGCAGCAAGTGCTGCTGCAGTATTTACGGTAACAGAGCTTTTGCCCACGCCACCTTTACCGCTCATAATGAATAACTTGTGGCGGATCTTATCCAGCGTACAGTTAATCATCTCATCCTGAATATTCTTTTTTGGGCTCGCTTTAATCTCTTTCCCAGGAGTAATTTCCTTGGAAGAGGAGCAACCGCTGCAAGAAGACATGTTTGCAACTCCTTATATTTAATGGCTACATAAGCAGTTTATCCACACAGTCAAGTAACTATGTAGACAAATTAGCCATTAGAGAAATTTCAATGCAACAAAACCGGCAATTCCGAGAATAAGAGCCACAATCAGAACCAAATCAAAACGTTTCTCTAAAAAATAACGTGCTCGTTCGCCAAAAACGTAGATAATTCCAGCGATCGCAAAGAAACGCAGACTGCGGCTAAGAACGGAAGCGATAATAAAAATACCGAAATTGACTTTAAATGCACCCGCCGACAACGTACACAGTTTATATGGAATAGTTGTTAAGCCTGCTACGGCCACAGCCCAAGCGTTATACGTGTCGTACCAATCTTTAATTGCAATATATTCAGTGGACAAATTGTAAAAACGAACAATAGGCATCCCTAAATAGTCCATAAAATTATATCCAATATAATAACCAATTGCACCACCGAAAACCGATGCAACGCTACAAATGGCTGCAAAATGAAAGGCCTTCTGCCGATTGGTCAATGCCATTGGGATAAGTAATAAATCAGGCGGAAGCGGAACGATTATCGATTCAGTAAATGCTATAACAGCGAGAATCCATTTAGCCTTTGTAGAACGGGCAGATCGGGAAACCCAGTCCATCATCCGTGACATAAACTTCATTAAGTTACCATCCGTGTGCACCTACCAGATCAACAAAAGCAACGCTGCCCAGCTTTTCCAGTGTGATGTCACCGTTATTTTTTCGTATTCGCACGAGTTGTTGAGTACGTTTTGCTCGCCCAACAGGCAAAACCAGGACACCGGGATCAGCTAATTGGTCAACAAGAGGCTTTGGTATTTCAGGGCCACCAGCAGTCACTAAAATTCGATCAAATGGAGCATGTTCTGGCCAGCCCAGTGTACCGTCATCAAGTTTAAATTGTGCAGAGGTATAACCGAGTTCAGCAAAAAGGCGTGTCGCAGCGTAATGCAACTCAGGAATTCTTTCTACGGAATAAACCGTAAGCCCCATAACCTCGAGTACTGCTGCTTGATAGCCGGAACCAGTACCAATTTCAAGCACACTCATTTGAGATTCTGCCTCAAGAGCTTCTGACATCCGTCCAACAATATACGGCTGAGATATTGTCTGCCCATATCCGATTGGTAGCGCATTATCTTCGTAAGCGCTCAGCCGCATTGCATCCTGCACAAATTTATGCCGTGGAACAGTTCGCATCGCCTGGAGCACCTTCGGATCAGAGATATGTCGCTTTTCAAGTTGTTCGCGAACCATTCTTTCTCTGTTACGCTTCAAATCATACGGCAAAATAACATTCCTTTAACGTGAAATAGTCATAGTCAGAAAAACAGCCAAACGTTACACTGGACATCATACCTGTCGGGATTGAGAAGCAGATTTTTTAACACAAGTCAACCGTCACAACGACTTGAAGCTCTGCAACATCATATGAACATTGTGTAAATTAGAAATCAATGGAGACAATTATGCTGCATGTACAAGACCTGATGTCCACGAATCTGTTCACACTTAAAAAATCTGATTCACTAATGGCTGCCAAATCTCTCATGGAGCTAGCGAGAATCAGGCATATTCCTGTCGTCGAAAATGGAAATATTTTTGTGGGAATTATTACCCATAGAGACATTCTTTCTTCAACACTCTCAAAACTTGCCGACATAGACCGAGAAGTTCAAGACGAAATAGAAGCCTCTATTCCAGTCTCTGAAATAATGCGCAGCGATGTATTCGCGGTTGCTCCACAAGCGAGTCTTCGCGATGCTGCTGAACTTCTACTCAACCATAAATATGGCTGTCTACCTGTAGTTGAAAAAGACATTCTTGTTGGAATTATTACAGAGGCAGACTTTTTACGCCTTACAATAGATCTAATGGATGCTTTAGACACGTAACGCCAAGACTATAATATGCATAGCAGCTGATACTTTGACTTGTTAGATTCCATGTATCTAGGTAGACTCTGTCCGGCTGCTGTGCATATAGCTCTATCAGGATGCTGGAACTATCATCAATCCGCATTCTCCGACATATTCACAAATATCATGAAATAATCGATTTTTTGGGTTATGGTTATCTATAACCATCGTGTCGGCGCACGCTTTTTTACCTATAAAGCTGCAACTGCACCAATATAAACTCCTGTCCTAGGTAATATTAATTATTACCCCGTTCCATCACATTAACGTTGTACAAGGGACTGCCCATGGCGAGCCTTAAAAAAACCTTTTTCTTCATTGTATTCTTATCTCTCATCTGCGGCGGTGCAATTGCTGGCTGGCTTTTGTTTAAAGACCAGCAAGGTCCGATTGTTGCTGTTGATAAAGAAAATGCTCGAGTAAATAAAAACAGCACGGTCACTATATCGTTGCATGATGTTACTTCAGAATTAAAAAACCTTTCCATCGCAGTTCGTAAAAACTCTAAAACCATACCATTATACTCAACAGATTTTGAGTTAGGTAAAAAGTCTATCACTCTGAATGTTCCCCTTGCAAACGCAGACGTATCCGATGGCGCGTTTGAGATGATTGTGACTGCTACTGACACATCCCTTGCCGCATTCGGAAAAGGAAACACTACACGGAAAGTAATAAGCATGCGGATGGACAATACTCCACCAAGTATTGCTATTAAGTCTCTGCCTCCAAACATATGGCAAGGCGGGACCGGCGTAATTGCTTATACAGTATCCGAGCCTGTAGATACATCCGGCGTCAAGGTAAATGACTTGTTCTTCCCAGGTTACAAACAAGCTGATGGGACCTACATTTGCTTGTTTGCCTTCCCACATGACATAGATAAAAAAGAGTACAACCCGACTGCATACGCAATGGATATTGCTGGCAACGTGTACAATCAGCCTTTTTCAATTAACCCTCTTTCCCGCAAATTCAGGCACGACAAAATTCGTCTAAGCGATCGTTTTTTGAACACTAAGATGCCTGCTTTTGCAAAAGACACTCCTAACGCAAAAACAAATCTGGAACGTTTTCTTGTTGTAAACAAGCAAATTCGTAAAGAAAACCGAGCTGCACTTATCAAAATAGGACGTCAAACCTCTTCGTCAATCTTATGGAAAAGCAAGTTTTTGCGTTTCCCTAACTCCGCTACACGAGCAGGCTTCGGAGACCGAAGAAGTTACATGTATAATGGCGAAGTTATTGACCAGCAAACACATTTAGGACTTGATCTCGCGTCCCGTAAGCAATCGCCGATTCCAGCCGCGAATAAAGGCACTGTAGTATACACGGGTAACCTCGGTATTTACGGAAATGTTGTGATTGTAGATCATGGGTTAGGTTTACAAACGTTGTATGCACATATGACAGAAATACGTACATCCGTCGGTTCTGTCGTTAACCAAGGAGATGTTATCGGCATTTCCGGTTCCACCGGCATGTCCGGCGGTGATCATCTGCACTTTGGCGTCATCGTATCAGGCATTCCAGTAACACCAGTAGAGTGGTTTGACCCTCGCTGGATCCAATACAACATTACAGATAGACTTAATTTTAAATAAACCGACTCTATCCAATATAGCAAAAGCCCGTATGAAGTTTCATACGGGCTTTTTTGTTACCTCTACTCGCCTCTGATGTACGCCCACCTTTATGATGTACGATTTCTTACGTTGCTCCATTTATTGAAATAACGTTCCGTTATTTTTTTTACTAACTTAATTAAAAAGGGCAAAAAAAGCGCATTGTGATTATGTTAACTTGTAAAGCTTGTACGCTTCACCAAGGCTCTCGCTCCATCACGAACAGGAAGACATTCCGAATTAATGCATTGCAAAACGCTCCGCTCAAATGTTTCCAACGAAACAGCGAAAGCTCTTTGAGCGTTTTGATTTGTAGAAAACTCTAAAGGAATAATGGATACGTATGGGCTGACGCGATCTGGCTCCCTGCTTCGGAGGACGGACATAGGTTGGGAAATGAAATCAGCAGTCACTTTTTGCCCTCCTGACGCTCTTTCCCATAATGTAAACTGTAACAAACCAGCTGGAGGAATGTCATTGAAGGCGAATCCTTTCAAATCCCAGTTCAATCCTAGAGTCTGACTGATGTGTGCAATATTTGTATCATGCCCAACATAAACAATGAATTTAGCTGAATTGCCTGCCCTTTCACCCGTACCCATAAGAGCCTGCATCATTTCCAATAAAATGGCACTCCCTCTATCTCGTGCGTATCTGTTTTCCCGATTTATACAGTTAAAAATATCTGCACGAGCAATCAGCAATCCTGAAAGAATTTCAGGGGTAATCCGCCCCCATCCGGGAAGTCTATCCGGCCATTCTGCATATTCCAGAAGCCAATTTTGAATAAGTGTCGCCTTGATTCCCAGTGCGCCACGTAGACTTACGGTTCTGCCACTATTTGAGAAGTTAACCCGTGGGGTTAAATCTAGTAACTGGCAGCTAGAATCTACACCATATGTTCTACAAGTGTCGTCGGGTATTGGTCCAAGCAAATTATTTACAAAGTAAAGTTGTTCGGAGTATTTTTCGGCAAGAACAGAAAACGTTGTTTCAACAAGCTCTACAATTTCGGCCTCATCCTTTTCACGGGAAGCATGACACACATCTCCCTGAATGGGGTGATATAGTGGATCTCTTTCTTTCCCCTCTAAGACGTAATATCCAAGTTTTTTTTGAGGTGAAATCGCATCCAGTAATGCAGCAGCACTTGACTGCGTGCGTTCGTCAACATCGGCATGTACATAGATATCGTCTTCTTTTACACGCCCTTTTCCATCAAAAAGAATATTCCTGTATGGTTCTTCTTGAGCAAGCCTACGCCACAATGTCAGCAAAAGTTCCCGCCCTCTTTCGGTTAAGTTCCCTGGAGAAACAGACCAGACAGGCCATGTTCTTTTTGACCATGCAGAGAGCTGTTCCATAGTTTGATTAGGGGCACGAACTCCATGACGCATCAAAATTACAACTTTCTTCACTTGCCAATCACTCATGCTGACACCTGTTTTTTACTCAATGAAAATTTACTCAAACAAGTTTTACAAATATAAAAGCAAATAGCTTAGTATTCCATAATACCACACAGCGATGGATTAATAAGCTATAGACATTAGTATAGTGAACCATCCAGAAACATGTATCTTTTTGATAAGGAGTTGCCATGAATCCTTTACAGCAAGGCGACATCGCTCCAGACTTCTGCCTCATGGATCAAGCAGGTGAAGAAGTATGTTTAGCGGACTTCAAGAATAAAGAAAAAGTTCTTGTCTATTTCTACCCTAAAGCATCTACCCCGGGGTGAACAAAGCAAGCAGTAGGGTTGCGTGACAACCTTGACGCTTTCAACTCTATGGGAATTGCTATTTTAGGGATAAGCCCCGACCCCATCAAAAAATTAGAAAAATTTTCTCAAAAACAACTCTTAGCATTTTCAATTCTTTCTGACGAAAACCACGAAATTGCTGAAAAATTTGGAGTTTGGGGAGAAAAAAAATTTATGGGAAAAACGTATGACGGAATACACCGCATAAGCTTTCTTGTCGGGAAAGATGGCGTCATCGAGCAGGTTTTCAATAAATTTAAAACTGCTGAGCATGCCGAAACCATTCTGGAATACTTACGTAATAACGCATAAAAAAAGGTGGAGCTAAGCTCCACCTTTTCATTTCACACCGTCTTACAACATTCTATTTTTAGAATAGACCGCCCTACTAGCCTTGTCGTCTAACTAATCGACAAATTTCTTAGGACGGATGTGTGCCATTACACGCTTAAAAGCTTCTTCCGAAGCCTCGGTCTTAAGCCTTTCAACACTGTTACGATCGACGTACTTAATAGCATCACACGGACACATCTCTACACATGCAGGCTGCATTCCCTCAGCACGACGTTTTTTACATAAGTCACACTTTGCAACTGCTACACCTTTACATGTGGCAAAAAACGCTGCGTAAGGGCATGCAATCAAACAGTCTTTTGTTTCACACCCACGACATTTCATAGCATTATGTAAAACTGCACCGTCTCCATCGCGTGAAATTGCACCGCGTTTACAAACTTTTTGACACGCAGCCTTCTCACAATGCTGACAGTACAAAGGGACAATTTCTCCATCGATAGTACGGGACATTGCGATACGCGGAGTATCATACAAAAATCGGCAAACAGCCTCACAGGTCTCACACCCGATACATTTAGAGTAATCAACAAAAAGTGTCTTCTGTTCTTCCATTTTGGTCACTTACTCCTTGTTGCTACCGCGAAATTTTATCCGCTTCAAAATTGTATTCATTTTCACGAGACTGAGCTTTCAAATCCAGCCAATTAGTTAATGACCGTACTGCTCTTAACCCACTATATACAGCTTTACCAATTTTGCTCGGACCGGTCAGAACGTCTCCCGCTACAAAAACATTGTCCATTGCGGTCATATTAAGCCATCGGACATCGCCTTTGCGCACGTTTTCTAAACCAAGTTCTTTTTGAAAAGGTGGAGTTGGAATTTCACCAATGGCACTAACAACGACGTCAGCCTCCATCTCTTCAAGCTCGTCAGTAAGAGAATTTCGGACAATAAGCTTTTCTACACGGTTAACGCCCTGAATAACTTCAGGAGAACGTTTCTCAAGCCATGAAACACCCATTTCCTGAATGCGATCTATTTCAAATTTACCGCAAGGAGCCTCTGCAGCTGTTCTTCGATACACCAGACTGATACTTTCAGCTCCAAGAGTTCGAGCCGAATCAACAACATCAACAGCAGAGTGCCCAGCTCCAATAACCACAACCTTTTTCCCACTTACATCCGGCATAGAAACGTTACTGTGAGCATATTTTATTGCACGGATTGGAAAAAGGAATTGAAGGCTGGAATACACTCCGTCCAGAGAGCTCCCCTCTATAGTTAATCTTCTTGATTTCCATGAACCAGAACAGACAACGACAGCATCATGGTTATCAGTTAAATCAGACAAGCTCAGAATGTCTGCCGCAAAATGATCGCCCTCTTCTTCATGCATTGGAGCACTACAGCATATTTTCGTATTTGTTCTGAAGGTGACACCTAGGCGTCTTTCCAGATCACGAACACCTCTGTTAATCCTGTCCACAGGAATTCGATGACTTGGAATACCGAAAACCATAAGCCCCCCTGGCTTGGGAAGCTTATCGTAAACATGAACCTCATACCCCTGACTTGCCAATAGCCCCGCTGCAGCCAACCCTGATGGGCCAGCACCAATAATTCCCACACTTCTTTCTATTGCAGGTGCACTGTCGGTCTGTAAAAAACCAAAATTCATTACACCAGAATGTACAGATAACGACACCACACACCCCTTCTTAAATGTATATATTCTCTGATTGATTATTCATTGAATAATCAATCTATTTGTCAGAATCTGTAATATACATCACATCTACCAGCTTGCAAGCATGAAATTGTGTGAAAATCGGCACAATCCGTACTTTTTTAAATCGATGAATTCTGCACATCACAAATTTTCAATGTCAATTTTTGACAATGTTGTATTAAATATTGCCCGTCGCAATTTCAAATGGTAGAAATAAAAATCTATCTCTATGTATCTGAAGACCATAAGGGGCATTGCTCATGAAAGTAGAACAAATTTCCGTTTTTCTGGAAAACAAGGCCGGTCGCCTTGCAGAAGTTACAAACACTCTTGCAACGAATGGCATTAATATTCGAGCTCTCTCGCTAGCTGACACAACAGACTTTGGAATCTTGCGCCTTATCGTAGACAATAGTGAAAACGCAAAATCCGTACTTAAAGATAAAGGCTTTACTGTTGGAAAAACAAATGTTGTAGCTGTTGAAGTAGAAGACAAACCGGGTGGGTTAAACCATATCCTCGACACTCTCGGTAATAATGGCATTAACGTTGAGTATATGTACGCATTTGTTATGCCGGGCAGCACAAACGCAACCTTGATCTTCCGCTTTGATAAAACAGATCAGGCTGTAGAAATTCTATCAGAAAACAATATCCCCATCATTCCGGGGACAAAACTACACGCTCAATAAATTTACCAACAAAAAAGCCGGACTAACCGGCTTTTTCTTTTTTAATGGCTGTAAAAACAACAGCACAGTATGTAAAAAATTATCTGATAACATTACAAGGCCACATGTGCTGTCACCGTATACTGTTGCCCTACCTATAAGGCTATACAGCGAACACGCTGAAGGGTAACTCAAGTATCAATGCTAATGCCGTTTTAGGAGAAAAAACGTGAAACACATTTCAGCATGCACGTTGGACTGTCCTGACTGTTGTTCAACAATTGTCTCAGTTCATGATGATGGTTCACTGTCCATCAAAGGCAATCCCGAGCACCCCATTACTCAAGGATTCACCTGTAAAAAAGCAAAACATGCTCTAACCCGTATTGCTGACCCAAAACGCATAACAACACCCCTAATGCGTAAAGGGGATAACTTTACCCCTGTTTCGTGGGAAAAAGCCTTAGATGCGATCGCCAATAAAATTTCATCGCTACAAAATACTCCCGAACGCATGCTCCATATCAGAGGGTACGGCTTTCGAGGAGTCATTGCTGATACAAGCCGCTACCTTTTCGGAAAACTTGGTGCATCTGCCACACGTGGGGCGCTCTGCGACAATGCTATCATTGAAGCAAGTATTCTTGATTTTGGAGAATTAGACCAAAACGACCCCGCTGAACTCCTTAATGCTGACTACATTGTTAACTGGGGGCGAGATGTATTTCGTTCTTCTGTCCACACAGCCAAGCTTTTCAATGAAGCACGCGCAGCAGGATGCAAAATAATCAGTATCTCACCTGCTTCTCCAGAAGAAGGACAGCGCATCCACCTCAGTGACAAGCACATTCAACTGCGCCCGGGAACAGACCGTTTTCTTGCTGCTGCAGTTCTCGCCCGCCTCTCAGAAACGGGATTTTCTGATGCCATAACGCGTCACATTTCAAACAGCACACCATTTCTGAGCTATCTCAATACGCTTAAGTGTAATGAGCTTCTGAAACTATGTGGTGTTTCTCTAAAAGAGTTTGAACTGCTTTTCTCCGTCTACAGCGACGAAAGCCAAGCTGTATCAACTATTATTGGATGGGGACTCCAACGCTATGTTTTTGGAGGAGAGAATGTACGATTCATAAACGCGTTATCCATGCTCTCTGGAAACGTAGGTAAAAAAGGAGCCGGTAGTTACGCAGGATTCAGCACAGGTAGAAACTTTAATTCAACATGGCGTTCTAGAGAAACTCCTCCTCGCAAACTGCTACTTCCCAAACTTGCTGATGAAATTTTGAAAGCCGGAGATATTGAGTTCTTATGGTGTGATGGTACAAATGCAATCAACCAAACACCCAATGCTGTGAAAATGGCAGAAGCTTTTACCTCTATTGATATGGTTGTGGTTGTAGATGCTTTTATGAACGATACCGCCAAACGGGCTGACATTATTCTTCCTTGCGCACTTATCTATGAAAAGGAAGATATCTTAGGGTCATACTTCCACAATTACATTCAACACAGCGCAAAGGTCGTAGAGCCTACAGGGGAAGCAAAAGCTGACTACGACATAATTCGTGAGCTTGCTGAACGCTTGAATATACCATTTCCTGACCGCAATGCGATTTTACAACAGGCACTGAATACACCGGCCATAACGAATCTGACAGAAAAGCCCTTAGAGATGATCAGAAAAAAGGGATTTCTACCGACAGATCGTAAGCAAATCGCTTTCAGTGATTTCATATTTGGTCATCCTGATGGTAAATACCAATTGCCTGAACCTTATCTTCATCCAGAACCACAGCGCGATGCCAGCTTCCCATTAACGCTGCTCTCATTAATTAATAAGGATTATGAGCATTCACAAATTCCGGAAGAACAACAGCAGGAACAACTAAAAGCTTACCTCCACCCTACTACACTGGAACAAAACGGTATCGAACCTGAAAGCTCTGCGCTTCTCGTATCTCCAATAGGTAAACTGCCAATACAAGCGTGTGCTGACTCTACGGTACATCCAGAAGCAGTTATTATCCGACGTGGCGGGTGGATGATGTATAACCGAAGCCCTAATGCAATAATTGAAGAGCATATAACGGACGTCGGTGATAATGCTGCATACTACAGCCAGCGCGTACGTATCGAATCAGTCTGATAAAAATAAAAAGCGTGAGCCGTTTGGCCCACGCTTTTTACTGTTTCAATCAATTATTGCGGTAAATTCACCCTGCTGGCAACTGGCATTCTCCAGCCTGTTCCGAAAGCTCTGTCTGTAATACGTAGCCCCGGAGCAGCCTGTCTGCGTTTAAACTCAGAAATTTTAACAAGCCACACAACACGCTCAACATCTTCACGCGCATGCCCTTGAGAAATGATAGCTTCTTTGCTTAAGCGCTCGTCAATGTACTTACGGAGAATAGTATCAAGCTCTTCATATTCAGGAAGAGAATCTGAATCTTTCTGATCAGGACGAAGCTCAGCTGACGGTGCTTTTTCAATAATCTCTACAGGAATTTTATTCCCGCAGTTCTCATTTGCCCACCGACAAACTTTCCAAACAAGCGTCTTTGGAACATCAGCAATAACAGCAAGCCCTCCAGCCATATCTCCATAGATGGTGCAGTAACCAACTGCTAATTCTGATTTATTACCAGTTGTTAACAACAACGCACCAAATTTATTAGATATAGCCATAAGCAGGTTGCCACGAATGCGAGCTTGAAGGTTCTCTTCGGTCACATCAGTATCTGCACCATCAAAAACAGGGGTAAGAGAACCAAGAAACGCTTTAAGCATTGGTTCAATTTCAATGGTTTCAGTCTGAATGCCTAACCGGTTGGCTAGATCCAAAGAGTCATCGATACTTCCCTGACTTGAATACGGAGACGGCATAAGCACGCCGATGACATTTTCTGCACCGAGAGCTTCCGCCGCAACTGCCGCAGTTAAAGCAGAGTCTACTCCACCGGAAAGTCCCAGTACAACCTTTTTAAAACCACACTTACGCACATAGTCTCTAGTCCCAAGAACTAAAGCATGCCATGCCTGTGCTTCGTCGCTGGCATTTTCCAATTCCACACGACCGGACTTTGTTTCCAGATCAACAACAACTATATCTTCTTCAAAAGATTTACCTTTTCCTACAAGCGTTCCATCTGCTGCATAGGCAAGACTTTTTCCTGCAAAAATAAGGTCATCATTGCCGCCAACCTGGTTAACGTACACAAAAGGAAGTTCATAATGCTGAACCATTGATGATAACATCTGTTCACGAACAAACTGTTTTCCTAATGTGAATGGAGAAGCAGAAAGGTTAATTATCATTTCTGCGCCTTCTTCAACAAGAGCACCAAGAGGGTCTTGCGTATACTGTCTGCGGTTCTTCCAGTACGATTTATCGTTCCAAATATCTTCACAAATAGTAATGCCGACCTTCAGACCATTTACGGTCACCAGCCCACGCAGTTTTCCTTGTTCAAAATATCTGTTTTCATCAAAAACATCGTATGTTGGAAGAAGAGTTTTATGGGCAACAATAGAATACTTCCCGTCAGCAATCAGTGCTGCCGCGTTAAAAACAGGCTTACCGACACTATCAGGGTTATGAATAGGTACACCGACCAACGTTGGAGGCATATCCTTCAACTCCACCGCAAGAGTGTTAAGAGAATCCTGACACCCATCAATAAAATCCTGACGCAATAATAAATCACGTGGAGGATATCCACACACAGACAATTCGGGAGTCACACAAAACTGTGCTCCATCTTTCGCAGCTTTTTTTACTGCTTCGGCAATTCTAGATATATTGCCAGAAACATCACCCACAACAGGGTTCAGCTGAAGAAGCGCTACTTTCATTAGATAATATCCGACATAGAATAAAGTTTTCCTGCCTCACGTCCCGCCAGCCACAATGCTGCACGAAGAGCACCAGCCGCAAAGGTTTCTCGAGAGTGTGCATGATGAGTAACTTCGATGCGTTCTCCCGGTCCCATTGCATACACTGTATGAACTCCCACAACGTCACCGCCGCGAATAGTCTGAATACCTATCTCTTCTTTAGGACGCTCGCCAATCATTCCTTCACGGTGATAATTAGCGACCTTATCAAGATCCCACTTTTTAGCTTCTGCAAGGCACTCAGCAAGACGCATTGCTGTACCGCTTGGAGAGTCTTTCTTTTTGTTATGGTGAAGTTCAACCATCTCGAGGTCGTAATCTTCTCCAAGAATCTTGATCAATTCAGGCAAAATTTGAGTAAGAGCATACACGCCTACGCTTGTGTTCGGAGCCCAAAACATAGGAGATGTTTTAGCCAATCCTTCAAGCTGAGCACGCTCTTCGTTCGTAAAACCAGTAGTTCCCATTACAATCGGAGTATTGTGCTTTGCTGCAATCTTTGCATTTTCAAGACTGGCAGCCGGTATGGTGAAATCAATAACGACAGCATCACCAACCTTTCCAAGCACCTCATCAAGATCATTTGAAACTTCACAGCCCCAATAATCAAGTCGTCCCTCGTGTCCCTTACGTTCTACAACGGCAGCAAGCTCGTACTTATCGCTCTCTTGCGCCATACGCGCAATTGTTGCACCCATACGACCATTAGCACCCATTACAACTATAGATACACTCATGTCATTCCTCCGAATGTACGACGGTTATTCTTCTTTAAGACAATAGTCCCATTCATTCAAAATATATTGAATGCAGAAGTCCCTCAGCAGACACTAGAACAGACTGTATTGTCCGTTTGATGCATCTGCTGATAGTTTTTTCTTTTTCCCTTCCTCCTTACCACCTGTATCAAATCTCTTTGCATTCTCTTTCTCTGTAACCACTTCAGAAAAATGTTCGTCAGCTTCCGCCGCAACATCACTCTTTTCTTCTAAGGCTACAGCATTATCAGAATCCTCAGATTTCTCTTTGATACTGGAAGGAGTCTCTTCAGCTGCCGCCACAACCTCTGAGTCCATAGTCTGCGTTGAAGACTCACCCTTATATAGTGATAAGAACTCACCTTCCGACAAAATTGTTATCCTGAGTTGCTCTGCCTTAGCAAGCTTACTTCCTGCTTTTTCACCCGCAACCAGAAAATCCAGTTTCTTCGAAACACTTCCGACAACTTTTGCACCCACACTTTCAGCCATATTCTTTGCTTCAGATCGTTTGGTTGTCATTGAACCTGTAAAAACGACTGTTTTACCAGCTAAAGGGTGCTCAGTATCTATTGCAGCAGTTTCTTCCTGCTTTGGATCAAGCCCGATGGATTTAAATCGATCAAGCATTGCCTTATTCGCTTCATTGTCAAAGAAATCAACAATTGATTCAGCAATTTCAGCGCCTACATCAGGAAGTTCCTGTAGTTCTGTCACGTTTGCCAAAGCTAATGCATCAAGATCTTTATACGTCTTTGCAAGAACTTTTCCTGTCTGTTCTCCTACATGACGAATTCCAAGCGCACAAATAAAACGAGATAGCAAAGCAGACTTTTTAACCTCGGCAAGTGCTGTTACGAATTTTTGTGCAGAAACAGGGCCCATTCCTTCAAATTGCATAAGGTCAAGCCGTTTAACTTCAAACAGATCAACTGGGTCTTTTACTAGCCCTTTGTCGACTAACTTTTCTACCCAGCTTTTTCCCACGCCCTGTATATCAAGACCTGCTTTTGATACAAAATGCACAATGGAACGCTTTACCACAGCTGGACATGTGACATTAATACAACGCCAAGCAGCCTCACCTTCTTCGCGCACAGCTTCTGAATGACAAACTGGGCATTCTTTCGGAAACACAAATTCTCTTTCTGAGCCATCACGCTTTTCAACCAGAGCACGAACTACTTCAGGGATTACATCGCCAGCACGTTGAACGATTACAGTATCCCCTTCCATAAGCCCTTTGGCTTGAATCTCATCTTCATTATGGAGAGTTGCTCGAGAAACAATAACACCACCGACCTCTACAGGTTCTAAAATAGCTACCGGAGTAAGAACACCTGTTCTCCCTACCTGAATAGCTATTTCTTCCAATTTCGTAACGGCCTGTTGTGCTTGAAATTTAAATGCAATCGCCCATCGCGGGAACCTTGCTGTAAAGCCCAGAGCATTTTGCAACTCTAAATTATTAAGTTTTGCTACCATCCCGTCTATTTCAAACGGTAAGGAATCTCGCTTTTCACCGAGCTGTTCAAAAAGCGCATTCACTTCATCCGGGCTACCACACAATTGAGCATCAGGAGGAACAGTAAAACCAAGGTCAGATAAACCATTAATGACTTCTTCCTGTGTACTCCACGCCTGTTCCTCACCTTCCCATTCGACGACCCCGATGCCATACGCTAAGAACATAAGCGGACGAGCAGCCGCAACAGATGAATCCAACTGACGCACAGATCCCGCCGCAGCGTTACGAGGGTTAGCAAAAACCTTCTTTCCGTACTTACGCTGCGACTCATTCAGCTTTACAAACGCATCGCGCCTGATAACAACCTCACCTCGAACCTCTAAGCGGGTTGGAACACGGTTGCCGCGCAATCGAAGTGGTACATTTTTGATGGTACGAACAGTATGTGTCACAACCTCACCGGTTGTGCCATCCCCACGGGTTAGTGCAGTTGAAAAAGAACCATTTTCGTAAATGATCTCCATAGCGAGACCATCCATCTTAGGATCAACCCAAAATTCTAATTCAGCATCTGCCTGTTGACGCTTAATGCGTTCAACAAAAGCTAAAAAGTCTTCTCCATTAAATGCATTATCAAGACTGAACATTCGCAGACGATGATCCTGCGATTTCAAACTGGGCAGAACCTCACCGCCAACCTTCATCGTCGGAGAATCAGCTGTAACAAGGTCCGGATATGACTCTTCCAACCCTTTTAATTCTCGAAACAATACATCATATTCAGCGTCAGTAATCTCAGGAGCATCCTGAACATAGTACAGATAACTATGATGCTCGAGTTCACTTCGAAGTTGGAGAACCCTTTCTTGAGCTTCATCAAAAGACAGCGTGGTAGAATCAGACATGCGACACCTTATGTGATCTGTGTAAGCAAGCTTACAACTTGTTAGCAAAATAATATGGCATTAGCCCCTTACGTACTCTACATGCCTAGTCGGCACTGATCGCTTATACGCTAATACATTTTAGACACGCTGGATACTTTCCTTACCCCCTCTTGTCCAGTGCATTGTCTTTCAGCAACCATTACTGAATCTATAAAAAAAGTGTGGAATATGGTCATATACCACACTATTCCACACTCTTAAATATCTCTAACGTACAGAGAAGCATGCCTCCATAAATAACAATATGTTAACAAAAAGGCAGCCACCTCTGTTTATATATATAAACAGAGGCAAAAAATAGCATATTCTAAATAAATACTCTTACATATAAAGATGTTATAAAAGTCGCGCAAATTCTTCGAGCTTTTCTTGAGCACCTACAGCAACAATTGTGTTTCCAGCTTCCAGCACCGTCCTGCCATCCGGATTAAATATCATATCTTCCCCATCTTTTTTGATCGCAATAACAATGAGGTTAAATTTAGGACGGAGACCGGATTCAATTAAATCTTTCCCTACAAGTGATGAACCTTCATGGATGGTAAGTTCTTCCATCTGAATATCCATCGTGCTGCGTCTATTAGCCAACTCCATAAAGCTGGTAACTGTAGGGCGCAATACAGATTGTGCTAATCGCAGCCCGCCAATGTGGTTTGGTAAAATAACAGAGTCTGCTCCCGCCTGCTTTAACTTACTCACGCGCTGGTGCGAACTTGCCCTTGCTACAATATGAAGGTCTGCATTCATTTCACGTGCACTCAGAACTACATAAACATTTGCAGCATCTTCAGAAAGAGCAGTGATAAGGCTCTTGGCATTTGCTGTCCCCGCCTGAAGAAGTACATCATCAGATGTCGCATCCCCTTCTATATACAATATCCCCTCTTCTTGAATAAGGGCTATTGCCTCCGGGTCATTCTCGATAACAACAACATCTTGCCCTTCCGCAACAATTTCTTTCACGACAACAGAACCAATGCGACCATACCCGCATACAACACAGTGATTTTTTAATTTACCAATTGTCTTAAGCACCCTGCGGCTCCCTATAATGTGAAAAAACTTTCCTTCAACCAATAATTGAGAAAAGGCACCCAGAATAAATGCAAAGTTACCAACCCCGGCTAAGATCAAGAAAGACGTTAAGATACGTCCCTCTGTTGATAACGGCTGAACTTCACCAAAGCCTACGGTCGAAAGAGTAATAACAACCATATAGATAGCATCAGACATGGACCAGCCTTCCAGCTCCATGTACCCATACACAGCAAGAGCAACTACGCCTAAAATGGAAACCTGACTGACCATTAACGGCCAAAAGACTCCAAGCTGGTTTCGCAGGCGAACAAGTCGAACAAGAAAAGACCTAGAAAGTAACTTCATGCGGTTCCTCAGATTAACCGGTTTCGAGCAGACGTTCCCTAAGAATATGAATTTGATCGCGCAGCTCAGCTGCTTTTTCAAACTCAAGTTCTTTAGCAGCTTCACGCATTTCACGTTCAAGTTTAGAAATCATTTTCGCAAGCTTTTTAGGATCATTTTCAATCTCAGGCGCTATACCAAGCCCCTTCTTACCTTTCTTGCCTTTTTCTGTATCTTGAGCAGTTGTAGAAATAGTATCGAAAGGTGTTTCTATACGCTTAACAATTGTCTGCGGAACAATTCCATGTTCTTCATTAAATGCAATCTGCTTCTCTCGTCTTCGTTCAGTTTCTCCCATGGCAGCCTTCATACTCTTTGTAATGGTATCAGCATACATAATTACTTTACCACTGACATTTCGAGCTGCACGACCAAACGTCTGAATCAACGAACCTACAGAACGCAAAAAACCTTCTTTATCTGCATCTAATATTGCTACCAAAGAAACTTCCGGAATATCAAGCCCTTCTCGCAACAAGTTAATACCTACAAGAACGTCACATTCCTTTCTACGTAATGCCTGAATAATGGCCATACGCTCAAGAGCATCGATATCTGAGTGTAGATACTTTGTACTCACACCCATATTTTTAAAGTACTCAGTAAGGTCTTCAGCCATACGCTTTGTAAGAGTTGTTATAAGTACTCGCTCATTACGCTCTATGCGCTGCTTACACTCCCCAAGCAAATCATCCATCTGGCCTTTTGTAGGTCGAACTTCAAGTTCAGGGTCAACCAAACCCGTTGGGCGAATAATCTGCTCGACGACAAGCCCTTGAGTACGTTCCAACTCCCACTTACCGGGCGTAGCAGAAACATACACAGTCTGCCCTATACGCTCTAGGAATTCATTAAACTCAAGAGGGCGGTTATCCAATGCGGAAGGAAGACGAAAACCAAAGTCCACCAGAGTACTCTTACGAGAGCGGTCACCTTTGTACATAGCGCCAACTTGAGACACAGTAATGTGGCTTTCATCTATGAACAAAAGAAAGTCTTTGGGGAAATAGTCAAGCAAACAAGCAGGAGGATCACCCTCTTTACGGCAATCCAAATGACGGGAGTAGTTTTCAATGCCTGTACAGTAGCCCATCTCCTCAATCATTTCGAGATCAAGCATTGTCCGCTGTTCTAACCGCTGTGCTTCAACAAGCTTATTCCCCGCATTGTATTCAGCAAGACGTACTTGCAACTCATCACGGATATCAGAAACAGCTCGCTTCAGGTTGTCTTTATCTGAAACATAGTGACTTGCAGGATAGATTACGGTCTTACCAACGCTGCCAATAATATTACCTGTAATCGGATCAATCTCGTGCATCGCATCTATATCATCACCAAAAAATTCAATACGTAACGCTTTTTCATGATGATAAGCAGGAATAACCTCTAATACATCTCCGCGAACTCGAAATGTTCCACGGTGAAAATCATAGTCATTCCGCTCGTACTGAACCTCAACAAGACGGGTTATTATATCATCCATAGATATGGCTTGCCCTACTTCAACAGGGATCACTAATTTGGCATAGTACTCTGGAGAACCAAGGCCATAAATACACGATACTGAAGCAATAATGATTACATCCCGACGAGTTAACAATGCGTGTGTTGCGGCATGACGCAGCTTGTCAATATTGTCGTTGATAGAAGAGTCTTTTTCTATGTATGTATCTGAGGAAGGAACATACGCTTCAGGCTGGTAATAGTCGTAATAGCTAACAAAATATTCCACCGCGTTATGGGGAAAAAGTTCTTTAAACTCATTATACAACTGGGCTGCCAGAGTTTTGTTTGGCGCCAGTATCAAGGCTGGACGCTGAGCGCGAGCTATAGTTTGAGCTACAGAAAAAGTTTTACCCGAACCTGTAACACCAAGCAGAATTTGATCTTGTACCCCTTGCTCGAGGTTGGTCGTCAATTCTTCAATAGCCTGGGGCTGATCTCCTTGCGGAGTGAATGATGTTTCTAATTTAAACAGCGTATCCTGCATTACGTCCTCATTAATTTCAAAGTATAACGCATTGAAACGTTAACATATTCTTAAACAGTTCTATCTGTAACACTAGGTAAAACGTCTTACTAAAAAAATAAATCACCCTGTTGCAGCAAACACTACAATCACATACCATTAATAACTATAGAGAATTTTACTTTCCGTGGAGGGAATCTATGCAGAAAAAATTTGCACCCGCCCTTGGTACCGAGCCTACAGACAGAATATATACCATCTCCGTAACCATACGCAGCTTCAAAGGCCGAAAAAACGTACAGGTACACCTCTTTCGTTCTGACATCCCTGAAGACGAACTGCAAGACCCCAACGTGCTCATGTGTATTGATACTGACTGCGAAAAATATAAGCTGGAACCCCATCTAACTGGAAGTTTGGATGATACTAAACAGATGATTCTGGAAAGTTTCACTCAAGATGAAACAGATGCGATTGTAGCTTACCTTGAGAAGCGATACCATTCACGCCTTGGGGAACTACAAGTTATGCCTCTGACTTTTCCGGTTCCTCAAGGTACGATGCCATTAGCAACGATCCCAGAGGGCAAAAGCATGGGGTTTATCAGGTTCGACAAAGTAACAGACTACCCGCTCCCTTTTGCATTTAGAGGCTTTTACGACCTTGACCAGCATGAGCCGAATATTATTTAAAACAACAGATGCTACTAATAAAAATCCCTGCTCAATTGAGCAGGGATTTTGTATCATAATGGGAAAAAATCTTCGGGAAAAGTCCATTGCCCCTGAATAGTAGGCGCGTCAAGCGCTGTATGCAGGCGTGTTAAAAAGTCATCTCTTGAGATCGCGACAGCTCCAAAACGCTCTAAGTTGTCTGTTACCTGCTGACAGTCAATCATCTCAAAGCCCGCCGCAACCAATAACCGAGCAAGCCAAACCAAAGCAACCTTAGAAGCATCTGACTCCTTAAAGAACATTGACTCGCCGTAAAAGACTTTACCTAATGAAACACCATAAAGACCGCCGACTAACACATCCCCGCGCCATGTTTCTATTGAATGCGCCAGACCAGCCTCGTTAAGATCACAATACGCTTTGACCATATCCTCTACTATCCACGTACCATCTTCGTCTGGTCGTTGAGAACTGGCGCAATTACGAATAACCTCTTCAAAAGCTGTATCAACTTTTACAGTAAATTTTTGAGAGTTAATCACTCTGCGCAGACTTCTTGGAATATGTAAGTCTTGAGGAAATAAAACAAAACGAGGATCAGGAGACCACCATAAAATCGGCGAATCATCATCGTACCACGGGAAAATTCCGTTTGCATAACCATTAACAAGGCGCTCAACACGCAAATCGCCGCCGACAGCAAGTAGTCCCTCACGATCCGCTAACGCTGGATCCGGAAAGGCTACATCATCGTCTGAAAGTAAATATACCGTCATAGCTACTTTTATAAAAAATGCCTTACGTTGGTCGGTAGATAAAAAACAGCGCTACTGTCTACGGTTGAGCAAACAGCAGCACTGTTGATGAATCTACTCTGCTTTTTTCTTTTTAGAACTCAATGGCAAGAATGTCATACTCAAGCCTAAGTCATCAGCATTTTGCGGTGCTTTTACATCCTTCACATCAACGGTTGCAATGCCGCCTTTCTGAAGATCACCGAACAGAACCTCATGTGCAATCGCATCCTCAAGACCTGTTCTGATGACACGACGCATTGGACGAGCACCAAAAGCATTATCATATCCTTTAACAGCCAGACGCTTACGTGCAGCATCAGTTAATTCTATCTGCACACGTTTTGACTTCAGCATCTCTTCAAGTTCAGTCACAAACTTATCTACAATGCGTTCCATGATAGGTTCTCCTAAACCATGGAACGGAACCATTGCATCAAGTCTGTTTCTAAACTCAGGACTGAAGGTACGTTCGACAGCTTTTAATCCACGCTGAGCAACATCAACCTCAGCTTGAGCGCCAAATCCAATAGACTTAGCTGCCATTTCACGGGCACCGGCATTCGATGTCATGATCAGAATAATGTTACGGAAATCAGCTTTTCTGCCGGAATTATCCGTTAGCGTTGCATAATCCATTACCTGCAATAAGATATTGAAGATGTCAGGGTGCGCTTTTTCAATTTCATCGAGTAAAACAACGGCATGAGGATGCTTGCGCACCGCATCCGTCAATTGACCACCCTGATCAAATCCAACGTATCCCGGAGGCGCTCCGATAAGGCGGGATACAGCATGTTTCTCCATGTATTCACTCATATCGTATCGTAAAAATTGAACCCCTAACTGTTCTGAAAGCTGACGAGCCAATTCTGTTTTACCAACACCAGTCGGTCCATAAAACAAGAAAGAACCCGTCGGACGGTCATCACGACCTAATCCGGCACGGCTACGTAAAATTGCCTTACCGACGATCTCAACAGCTTTATCCTGTCCGTAAACTTGAGCCTTCAAGTCATCAACAAGACCAGACAACTTCTGCCTATCACCGGTAGAGACACGCTGTTCCGGTATGCGAGCAATTTTAGCAACAACACGCTCAATATCGTTCGCAGTAATAGTGTTGCTCTTTCTATGTGTTCCATGCAATCGATACGCAGCACCTGCCTCATCAATTACATCAATAGCTTTATCAGGTAAAAAGCGCTCCGTAATATAGCGGGCAGAAAGTTCCACAGCAGCTTTAATTGCAGGCTGACTGTATCGAACACCGTGATGTTCTTCATAATAAGGTTTCAAACCTTTTAAAATAGCCATACACTCATCAGTGGTCGGCTCTGGAACATCAATTTTTTGGAAACGTCTGGAAAGAGCTCGATCTTTCTCGAAATGGTTTTTGTATTCTTCATAGGTTGTTGAACCTATGCATTTAATACCACCACTTGCTAGAACCGGTTTTAAAATATTTGACGCATCCATAGAGCCACCGGTCGTTGCACCGGCACCAACTATCGTATGGATTTCATCAATGAAAAGGATTGCACCTTCAATCTTTTTAAGATCCTGAATAACGCCTTTCAAACGTGATTCAAAGTCACCGCGATACTTTGTCCCCGCCAGCAGTGAACCCATATCAAGAGCATAGATCTGTGCGTCATAGAAGCTTTCCGGAACATTGCCGTCGATAATACGAACAGCAAGCCCTTCTGCTAATGCTGTTTTACCCACTCCGGGCTCCCCAACAAATAACGGGTTATTTTTCCGACGACGAGCTAATACTTGGATAGTACGTTCCAATTCAGCTTTCCTGCCGATTAACGGATCAATCTCTCCCTGCTTAGCCTTTTCTGTCAAATCAACACAAAATTCAGTCAGAGAATCTGTGCGGGATTCATTGCTGCCTTCTTCGCCCATCATTGCCCATTCGCTTCCGTCCATTTCATGAGAAACAACTTCCAGAATGTCTAGACGGGTAACCTCCATATGACGCAAGAAGTAAAGAGCATAAGAATCTTCTTCTTCAAAAATAGCCGCAAGAACATCACCTATCTCAACAACTTCACGACCTGAAGCTTGCATCTGCATTGCAGCACGCTGTAACACCCGCTGCACACTGATCGTACGGATAATTTCAGTCGGAACATCTTCAGGCAACGGCTCTAGGTGAGATGAAAAAAAGACTTCAACACGGTTTAACAGCGACGGCACATCAGCGCCGGCCTGTTCAAGAATAAAATATCCCTGATCTTCCTGTGCTATCCCATAAAGAAGATGTTCCAGGGTTAAAAACTCATGATTGCGTTCCTGAACTTCATGAACCGCATTAGCGATTGCCTGTTCTAAATGCATACTCAGCATATTACACCTCTTCCATTGTGCATTTTAGAGGATAGCCAGCTTCCTTGGCACGAGCGCGTACAATTGCAATCTTCGTTTCTGCAACTTCTGCGGTGTAAATACCACACTCTCCAGCGCCTTTCTCATGGATACTCAGCATAATCTGTGTGGCTTGTTGGGTTGTTTTTCTAAACACCTCAACAAGAATCAAAATGACGAAATCCATTGTGGTATAGTCATCATTGTGCATGAGCACTCGAAATTTTCGAGGCTCCTTCAAGTCTTCTTCTAGTAGAATGTCAGAATCAAAATCCGGTCTATGATGTTCAGCCATAATGAATCCATTGCATATAGTATTGTTAATGCCAGATACGGGAATTACAACCAGTAGAAGAGGAAAAAAAGTCCTCTACATACTTTTTATAGTGTTTTCAGCAAACTCTGACACTCTTCTTCTGAAAAATAAAAACTGTCCTGCGGCGCAAGCCCAAGCCTTTCCCGATAAGCCTTATGAAGCTCATGATATGTTGCTGTTGATGCACTTTCTTTGGGCAAAACTAATTTTTCTGCCAGCGATAAAATATCATCGCGCTCGCCTTCCAACTCAATAACAGTGTCAAAAGACAGTTCATCAAGGCAAATAACAACATTATCGAGCATCCACTCTTCACGCATTTTATCATAACGGAACGCACCGTCATATCCCAGTCCTTCCAGAATAGCATAGGTTCCGTCAAAGCTCTCGACTAATGTTTCCCGTTCATCGTATATTTTGACGTCTTCTGGAATGTCACCTTTTGGAGGAAGTTTCAATGTAAGAACAGTCTCATGAGAGTCTTTCCATTGCTTGGTACGTAGACGCAGCAACTTACCTTCTTCTTTCATTTCACGCTGTGGAGAATCAAAAACAACATTACGCTCCAGATGTCTGCCTTTACACAAACCACCGAGTGCTGATAGTTTCTCGCGCACCACAGAAAGGTCGACATGTACAAATTTTAATTCTATTTCGAACGCCATAAAATAACTTCCAAAAATTTTTTATTACTATAACCAAGGACACAGCATGACTAAGATTATTCTTTTGTTTTGTGCTGGAGGATTCGGCAGTTTAAGCCGCTACCTACTCTCAGGAGTTTTTCAGCGGGCAATAAACATTAGCTTTCCTATTGGCACATACCTTGTCAACGTTATCGGCTGCTTCTTGTTCGGTCTAATATGGGCATACGCACAAGACAGACTTTCGCTGTCACCGGACTTTAGAGCAATCATCCTCACCGGTTTTATGGGAGCTTTTACTACGTTTTCCACATTCATTTTTGAATCTGCAGCCCTTTTAGACTCTACACAATGGCCATACTTTCTTTTAAATGTGGTCGGTCAAATAATTACCGGAATTATCCTACTAAAGCTCGGACTCTCATTAGGTAGAATGCTATAGGAGAAAAGAATGCATCACTTACAAGGCACCGTACAAAGATTAAGTATCTACATTAGTGAAAAAGATCAGTTTGCAGGACAAAGCCTCTACGAGGTCATCATGGAACAAGCAAAAAATGCCGATTTGGCAGGTGTCTCAGTTTTTAGAGGACTCTACAGTTACGGTAGAGACAAAAAGATACACTCTATGGGTATATTACGTATCTCTGAAGACCTCCCCCTTCTTATACAAATAATCGACACAAAAGAGAACATTCAAAACTTTATTCCAAAATTAGAACAATTCGCCGCTGAGGCGCTCATACTACAGGAAGATGTAACAGTCGTATCCTCAGCAAAATAAGTATAAAAAAAAAGCTCAAAGACCTGCAAGAAATGCATATCTTTGAGCTTTTTTTTATTAACAATTGAAACTACATAATAGCTTCTTTAATTGCCTCAATTCCTTCCTTTTCTACGAACTTAGAAATACGCACACGTTTTCCTGAGTTTTCACGGTAGTAATCAAGGAACTTCTCAATAAGAGCCTGTGCTTCGTCCTGGGTTAAATCCTTAGCAAGAGTATCACCAATACGAGGACGAGGGCCGGAGTTACCGCCTACAATTACTTCCCAACCTTTTTTGGTTCCTACGAGACCGATGTCACGAACACGGCTTTCGCCACAGCACATTGGGCAACCGGAAATACCAAACTTAACTTTAGCAGGGAATGGCTTGCCGTACATAGATTCTTCAATTTCAAGACCAAAGCCGAGAGAATCCTGTACGCCGAGCTTACAGACTGCAGTACCTGGACACGCCTGAACGTAGTGAACACAAAGCTCTGTCGCACGGCCAACTTTCCACTTGAGCTCTTCCCAGATAGGTTCAACCTGCTCCTTTTTCATTCCTACAAGGGCCATACGCTGACCAGAAGTAATTTTAATAATAGGTACTTCATACTTACGACAGACGTACGCGATAGTTTCGAGAACATCTGGAGTCAACATACCAGCCGGAGTACGAGGAACAATAGCATAGGTTTCTTTATCACGCTGTAAAATTGCACCATCTGGAGTAGTCATATTACGCCCTTCTTAATAGTTATTTTTATTATAAATTATTTATAAGTGTGCTTTAAAAGAATTTCTTCTCTCAAACTGTGGAGGCCTTGTACACTACAGTATACACACTGTCCATCCTTATTAGGAATTACACCCAATAAAATCTTACCAAACCAACCGCGGAAAAGTCACTGTCCCATTGTACTACAAGATGAACAAAAAGGACTACACAAGACTCTATCCGCCAAATAAAAGACTCGACATATAAAAAACAAGCAGATTACTGCTTGTTTTCATTTTTATTTAGTATGAACAAACAACTTACATCATGTTTGGTTGCCTACTCAATATTTACACTTTTACTTAATTATCAAACAATCCGCAACAGTTTGTAGATGCTGCAAGTTCAAAACCAAACAAGGAGCTCCGTTGGGCTTAATAGAAACTCCCGAAATCATTTCGATATGTTGATAAAGAAGCCCTACTGTTTTTACAGCTGCTTGCATATCACCGGCAATACCATCAACAATCAACCCAAACGTACCAGATAAAGACTGAATAACCACACATTGCTCATGGCCACCTTGCCCCTCCAGTCCAACGTATTCTCGCAAGCGAACATACGGAATTGCTTCACCACCAATGATGACCTTGTTCTCTTTAGCTTCAACGCCCATTTTAGTGCTACATTCAATACATTCTGAGACCTGATTTATCGGAACCAGATATTCCTCATCTCCACATTGAACCAACAAGCCTTCAACCATTGCCTGTGTTACTGGGAAACTAATTCGTATCAACTTCTCTTTGCTTTCACTTGTCTCAACTGACATAGCTCCATGCATATCAAAAAATTCTGACTGAAGTTTCACAAGTGCTGGCGCAGTAGAAATCACATTATCTTTTTCGTTTTTTGCTTCAGGATGAATCAGAAGTAATAAAACGTCAGTTCCAGAGTACTCAACCGATAAGGATATTGCTATAGAATGGCTATATTCAAAACAAGTTGAAAGGACTATAGACAGATATGCTGTTAAAGCCTCAATCATTCTTTCGGCAACAACTGCGTCGACTTGAACGTCTGTCCCTTCTAAAGAAAACTGAACTGACCGGCCGACTTCACCCGCTGCTTCTTCCAGCCATTCTTTCATTGCCAACAATAAAGGTTCCAAAGAAACCATGCGCAATTCAAGTGCTGAGTCCTTTAACACGCAATAAAGACGATCGACTTCGTCTGCAATACTCCGCAACAAATCATCTTCATGATTCAACGCATGATCATATAATCGTGACTGAATCCCTGACAATTCACTTACACGGGATATTAAACGGTTAAGTTTAGCCTCATGTTCTTTACTACGCTGTAAAGTTGGAATCCCTGCCCTTAAAGCAAACTGGTTTGTACTGCATGCACTTTTAATTAATTCTATATCAGGTAATGCAGAGCATGAAGAGGTTATAGCTTCCTCTACAGAAGTGTCAGCAATAACTTCTGACTCGCTTTCTGCACTTATGGCATTGCCCTTACCTTCGACGGCCTCAATGTCCTCAAAAAATTCTTTTGCTGTTGTGGTAAGGGAAGTCTCATCCCTGCTTTCATTGGCAGTTTCATCAAAAAAAGAAACGGGAACATCGTCATTATATTTATTAGTTACATCATTAGGATAGGCAAACTCAGAGGAGTAACCTTCTGAACCACCGTCCACAGAGGTCTCTTTTTCAAATTCAGGTAACAATACAGGCTGCAAAACATCAGACAATTCTGATGCAACCTCTGAAAGATCAGCATGTCCACGTCCAGCAGATGACAAAAAATACTGAGAAAAAACCCCAGTTACACTTTTAGTATGAAACTCTGTAGTAACACCAAGTTGAACAGATTCAGAGGTACCTAACGCATCAAACTTCGGACAAACGATTGCTTGTCCTTGTTCCTGCGGTTTCATCAATAAAATATGATATTGTAGATAACGACTACCAACAGTATATTCATCCAAAGCAGGCAACGCTGTTAACTCTGGAAGATAAAAAATAGAGCCTTCTTCTTTGTGTGCAGCAAAAAAGGAAGCAGGAGTTTCTGTTGCCAGATCAGACTGCAACGTCAGGCGTACATAAAAGACTACGCATAAATCATCACCAGCTCCGACTTGCACTAGAGAAGAAGTCATAGCTGTATGATTTTCATGACGCTCGACACCGTCACGTTGTGTATACATGTCATCTAACATTACATTTTGCCTTTATTTACAGAGGGATAAAAATACACCCTTTTACAAAGAACACCTATGAGAAATCATGAAAAAAACGGCAAAAAAAACACCAAAACTCAATAAGAGGTTTTGGTGCATTGCTACCCTTCAACGCATTCAGAATGCAATAGTACTATTACCCGTTCTTACTAAAAAGAGCTTCCTGTAACTGAACTATTGTTCGTAGCCCTGTTTCCGGTTCCGTTTCCGGACATAACACAGGACGATATCCAAGGCGCGTAGCCTGACGATATCTAATATCATGCGAAGCAACTGGCCGTACTTGCCCATTCAAGTCCACCTCTCCCCAAAGAACAGATTTTGGAGGAAGAGGAAGATCATAAAAGGATGAAAGAACAGCAGCAATCAAGGCAAGATCCATCCCCGGATCTTGCAGCTTCATTCCGCCACCGACTTTTGCATAAATATCGACTTCAGCAAAATTTAAACGCAGACGCTTTTCCAAAACAGCTAACAACAAATGTAACCTGTTAACATCAAAACCAAGTCCAGTACGACGTGGAATAGAAAGATAACTACGGCTCACCAACGCCTGAACTTCTACAGCAAACGGACGTTGTCCATCAACAGCCATAACAACAGCTGTTCCTGACAGCTGAGGATCACGAGCACCTAAGAAATATGTCGAAGGGTCATCAACGATCTGCATGCCGTCCTGTACCATTTCAAAAACAATCAGTTCCTGATTGGGACCAAAACGGTTTTTGATAACCCTCATCATACGGTACATTTGCCGGCGATCACCTTCAATAGAGATAACCGTATCAACCATGTGTTCAAGCAGTTTAGGACCAGCAAGCTGTCCATCTTTTGTTACATGACCGACAAGTAAAAGAGATGTCCCGACACGTTTGCATGTTTCGATTAACTCAATTGAGACAGCACGAACCTGCGTCACGCTTCCCGGAAGTCCCTCTACGCGGATAGAAGAAACAGTCTGGACAGAGTCCACGATCAACAAATCAGGAGGATTTGAAGACTCTAATACTGGCAACACATCATCAAGCTTGGAAGTCGAAATTGCGATTAAATTTTCGTCTAAAGCTCCTAGACGTGACGCTCTGGAACGAAGCTGTCCAAGAGACTCCTCACCGGAAACATACAAAACCTGTTTGCCTGCCTCAGCTACACCGCCGGCAACTTGCAACAACAAAGTTGATTTGCCTATTCCCGGTTCACCGCCGATGAGCAAAGCAGCTCCAGGCACAAGCCCTGAGCCTAAAATTCTATCTAATTCTCTCATTCCGGTTCCGAACGGAGTGTGATTTTCTTCTTTCACATCCTTCAGAGGAATAATTTCAGAACCAGAAGAGACTAAAGGAGTGGAACCACGCCTTTTGGCCTGCTCTTTAGAAACAGTGCGAGCCTCAAGTGTATTCCACTCCTTACATTTCGGACATTGCCCACGCCACTGCGCAGAAGACGCGCCGCAGGAGGAACAAATATATATTTCGCGAGTTTTCACTGTAAACTACTGAACTGGAGGATTTTTAGCTTCAACAACCTTAACACCAAACTCAGCAACACCTTTTGGAGGATCATAAAAGACAACCATAAAGTGAACAGATTTTGTCGGCATCACGTTCGTGTTGTTTGTTAAAATTTCAACCTTATTGTTCAATGCGTCAGCGAGCTCTTCTTTAGCTAAAACTTGAAGCTGGAAAAGAGAAACTCCAGAGCCACCCAACTGCTGCTGGCTGGCAATTGCCACATTATTGGCATCATACAATGTTGCTTCAACCTTAATTAACTCTTTAGGTACCCCAAAGCGGTTCTCAGCATCACCTTCGATAACAAAAATCTGGCCGATTTTCTCATTAGTAATGTAATACTGGCTAATGTTTTTAAGCGAAATTCGAGAAACGTCATTTGCTGCTGTTGCAGAAACACTCTGCAAGTTTTTATCCATCGGCATAAACTGCCTGATAAGATCCGGAGCTAAAAGCCACGCTCCCGCACAGGCACCACCCAGCAAAAGAAGAATGATAAAAAAGATAAGACATCCTTTACCAGACTTTTTCTTTGCTTTCTTCGGTTCGCCAAGCCCAAATGTCCCTTCATCACCAATCAGAGCATCAACATTGCCTTCAGGAGCAACGGTCTCTTCCTGCTCTTGCAAGTCAGAAAAGGCTATTTCTTCTTGAGGTTCTACTTCTACGTTGTGCTCTTGAGGTTGAATAAGAGGAAATACCTCGTCACATACAGTGCAACGGGCTTGAGCTCCATCTTTGAACATTTCATCTGGAAGACTAAACTTTGTAGAACAATTTGGACAGGTAATGTGCATAACGCTTCCCAATTACGTTTTCAAAAACCGTTATTCGATTACAGTTGCTTCGTAAATAGCTCCCAACTCACGATATTTTTCAGCGTAGTCCATTCCATACCCGACAATAAACCCTTTTTCCAGAGTAAAACCAGGGTAATCAACAACCACGTCAATTTCGCGACGCTCAACTTTTTCAACAACAGAAGCGAGTTTAAGAGACTCTGCACCACGTGCTTTAAGCTGAGACATGAGGAAGGAGATGGTATGACCAGTGTCAACAATGTCTTCCACGATGAGAACATGTTTTCCTTTAATGGAAATCTCAAGATCTTTAGTGAAAGAAACTGTTTTAGAGCTGCTAGTGCTGTTACCGTAGCTTGCACAGCGCACAAAATCTATTTCGGGTTTAACGGTCAGATGCTTTAATAAATCAGAGAAAAACATGAAAGCACCTTTAAGCACACAAACAACGACAAGATCTTTGCCTTCAAAATCTTTGTTAATCTGCGCAGCAAGCTCTTTAACACGTTCCTGAATCTGTTCTTCGCTATAAACTACTGTAAGTTCCTTGATTTCCATTAACTCTCTCCAGAATCATCTGGTTGTATCTCTAAGAGCATGGCGATTTCGTCACACTCTGGGAATTTTGGACAATTAACACAGTCTGCCCAAATCTTTTGAGGCAGCACTTCCTTCGACACTTCTACGAAGCCTTGCTTCTGAAAAAAGGCATCTTGATATGTGAGAGTGAAGATTTTGTAAATACCTAATGTGCGAGATTCCTCAATACATTCTTCAACAAGTTTTCGACCGTACCCACCTAAGCGAGCCCTTTCATCAACGGCTAAAGAACGAATTTCCGCTAACCCTTCCCATACAATAGAAAGAGCACAGCAACCTATGATCTCTCCCCCGTCACCGGGATCCAGAACGTTAAATTCTCGCAAGCAATTGTATAACTGTGTCAAAGAACGTGGAAGAAGGAGACCTTGAGTAGAGCACGTCATAAGCAGATTATGAATTACTTTCACATCCCGCATCTGTGCTTTGCGAATAAACGGTTCAGACATTATTTCTATTTTTCCTTTAAAACTTCTTCAATAAGCTTCTTCAAATCCTCGAAGGTCACAGGACCAACGTGGTCTATGATAAGCTTACTATTGGTATCGTATACAAGTAACCGTGGAATAGACTGGATACCAAAAGCTTCGTAAACATCAGGTTCAGCGAGAAAAACCGGATAATTTAATCCAAACTCTTCTACAGCTTTCTCTGCCAAAGAGGCGTTTTCATCCACTGAAATGCCTACCAACAATAATTCATCATCGGAAAAAGCAGCACGTGTATTTTTTAAATCCGGCATTTCTTCACGGCATGGGGGACACCATGATGCCCAAAAGTTCACAACTGTAATCTTCCCCTTACCACTATTAATCAGTTTAATAACTTTTTGTGTATCAACTTTTTCAAGTGGCTCAGCAGCAACAGGTTGAACTCCTGAAACAGCGAAAACCATTAAGCAAAATAATGCTATTCGAATTACGGATTTAATAGATTTCATGCTGACTATTTCTCCTCTAAAAATGATTGGGCAACACGTACAGCAGAAACAGCATCTTCAGAGTAACCATGTGCACCAATTGTCTCAGCAAAAGCGGCAGTAACAACAGCACCACCCACCATCACCTTAACATCTTCCATGCCACGCTCTTTTAATAATGCAACTGTATCTTCCATACGCACCATTGTCGTTGTCATCAAAGCAGAAAGACCAATAATTTTAGCACCATGCTCAGATGCTGCATCAACAATAGTTTCAGCTTTTACATCTTTACCAAGGTCAATAACATCAAAACCATGGTTTCCGAGCATTAAGCACACGATATTTTTTCCAATATCATGAATATCGCCTTCAACAGTTGCCATTATTACTTTAGGACGAACTACAGCTGCTGCATCCTCTTCAAGCAACGGACGTAATAATGAAAAACCATGCTGCATTGTCTCTGCTGAACGCAATAACTGAGGAAGGAAGTACTCTTTACGCTCATACTTCACACCAACTTCTGTGATTGCGGGGATGAGCATGCCGTTTACAACTTCAAACGGCTCAACCTCTTTCTCTAATTCAGCTTTGATCAACCCGATGACAGCATCTTTATCACCCTTCACGACTGCTTCAAAAACAGTTGTCGCTGCGCTGCTGGAAACTGAACCACCAGCAACAACAGTGCCGGAACCAGCTTTCCAGTCAGTAAATCCGGCAATAAAGCGAGCAGCATTTTCATCACGCCCAAGAAGTACTTCTGCAGCAGCAAGAGTTTCACAAATCTGGGGATTACCCGGATGAGCAATACAAGAACTCAGCCCCTTAGCAACCGCCATGGCAAGGAAGGTACCGTTAAGTAACGGACGAGCTGGCAGCCCAAATGAAATATTTGACAACCCGATGGTAGTAGGAAGTCCAAGCTGCGTGCAGTACTCAACAACATCAAGGCAAGCGAGAGCAGCTTCAGGTTTTGATGATACTGCTAAAGCAAGTACATCAACGATAATCAAACGACGTGGAATACCAAGCGCATCCACTTTCTTCAGCATATCATCAATGATTGCAATGCGATCTTTCGCGCTGACTGGAAGCTTACTTCCTGTCAACGGAAGCATGATAAATGGTGCTCCGTATTTTTTACAAAGCGGCCCCAATCTATCCAATCGCCCTTCTTCCCCACTAATGGAGTTCACAAGAGCAGACGCTGGATAAACTTTAAGCGCTGCTTCCACTGCATCCATATTGGAAGAGTCAATTGAAAGAGGCACAGGGAATTGAGAAACAAGTTTTCCCAACAATTCTGGAAGAATCACTGTTTCATCAACCATTGGTGCGCCGACATTCACATCTAACACAGGTGAACCGCAATCAAGCTGTTCCTGCGCAAAAAGCAATGCTGATGTCAGCTGGCCATTTTGAAGTTCTGCAATAAGCTGTTTTTTGCCAGTCGGGTTGATACGCTCACCGATAATACGGGATGGATACTCTTTACCAAAACGAACAGCTTGCGAGCGAGAAGTAAGACAAAGACAATCTTTTTCTCGCAAAATAGGTTTTGCTTCCAACTCATCAACCGCAGCAACTAACTCCGCGATATGTTCAGGAGAAGTTCCGCAGCACCCACCAAGACACCGTGCTCCCATTTCAGCAAAAACTCGCGTTTGCGTTGCAAAAGACTGAGGATCCAGACGGAAAACTGTGTTGCCGTCTTCATCCAGCTCAGGCAATCCTGCGTTAGGCATTACCAAGACAGGAACTGTTGAATATTCGAGCATTTCCTGCACAACTGAAACCATCTGTTCTGGCCCTGCACTACAGTTTGTAGCAACGAAGTCAACGCCCATATTAAGCATTGTTTCAACAAAAACTTCTGGAGATGAACCCGTTAATGACATACCGTTTTCAAACGTCATGGACGCGCCGACCGGTAAATCACAAACTTCACGCACTGCAACAACAGCAGCACGCAGTTCAGCTACGTCAAAATGCGTTTCACAAATAACCAGATCAATCCCGCCCTCTACTAGACCTTTAATCTGCTCTTTGTATGCATCAACAAGCTCAGAAAATTCAACGTCACCCAACGGGCGCAAGAAATGTCCGGTTGGCCCCACACTACCCGCAACATAAACACTTCTTCCGGATTCAACAGCAGCACGCTTAGCGGCAGCAGCCATTTCACGGTTGAAGCCAACAACATCCATGCCTTCAGGCAACTTAAAGGATGTGCCCCCGAAAGTGTTGGTGGTAAGAACAGTAGCACCGGCACGGGCATAATCACAGTGTACTCCCTGAAGCACATCAGGATTAGACATACACCAGACTTCCGGACTCACACCGGCAGTCAGCCCGCGTGCTTGCAGCATTGTTCCCATTGCACCATCGAAAAATATGAACTCACCTGAAGACAGGGCATTACGAAAATCAGCCACAAACAACTCCTAACATAACCAAAAGGTATAAACACGCCACGCAGGCGTTAGATCATCAATTGAAGAAAGTAATGGTCTACTGAAAAACATTGAAAAGAACAAACAAAAACTATATAGTTTGGTATTGGTAAATAGCACGTATTCACACGGTTAACCAGACATAGAGACTGCTGCCATAGTGGAATTTATGCCAAGCTATAAAGGTATTATACAAAAACAGGATTATGACCAAATCTAAAACTATCACTAAGAATTCCCTAGAAGAGACCAATGCTACTGAAGTTGAACTTCTTGATATTGAAGATTCTGACGAAGAGGAAAACTTAGATATTGATCCTGTTATCGATATTACTGATGAAGACGAAAACGAAACGCCTGATACTCTTCCGGTATTCGTTGACAAAAGCTCTCCTGCCCGCGCCCGCTCTACCGACTCCCTCAGTATGTACTTACGGGAAATCAGTAAATTCCCCATGCTCAAGCCGGATGAAGAATTTGAACTTGCCAAACGGGTACAAGAAAGTAACGACTCAGATGCTGCTTTTCGTCTCGTATCATCTCATCTTCGTCTTGTTGTTAAAATTGCAATGGATTTTCAACGCCGCTGGATGCAAAACGTTCTTGACCTTATCCAAGAGGGTAACGTCGGACTTATGCGTGCTGTAAACAAATTTGATCCTGACAAAGGCATCAAGTTTTCCTACTACGCATCGTTCTGGATTAAAGCATATATCCTCAAGTTCATCATGGATAACTGGAGGCTTGTAAAAGTTGGTACCACACAAGCGCAACGAAAGCTTTTCTATAACCTCAACAAAGAACGTCAACGCCTTATCTCTCAAGGCTTTGACCCTGACGCCGCTACCCTTTCAAAAAAACTTAATGTTTCTGAAGAGCAAGTTGTTGAAATGGAGCAACGATTAGATGCGTCTGACATGTCACTCAACATTCCTGTTGGGGATGATGCTGGTGGTGCAACCAGAATGGACTTTTTGCCAGCCCTAGGCCCCGGCATTGAAGATGTTCTTTCTGACCATCAGATGGCAGAAATGCTCACCCAAAAGATTAATGAAATCGAGCATACGTTTAACGAAAAAGAGCTTGAGATTCTACATAAGAGACTTTTATCTGATGACCCTGTCACTTTGAGGGAAATCGGTGAGCAGTTTGATATTACTCGTGAAAGGGTCAGACAAATTGAAGCTCGACTGCTTCAAAAAATTCGAGACCACTTATTTAAAGAAATTAAAGACTTTTCTAAAGATTGGATTCAGCGCTAGGGGTCTTCCAACCACCCCAAACTTCTATCCCTAATATGGACTCTTACTATGCGTACAAATAACAAACGCTTTCGTTCTGTTATCATATCCTGCTGCGCGCTTTTGCTCGTCTCCGGATGTGCTTCAACCATGCCTGAACCACAAACAGCACCTTCAGACGTCCTCAACACAGAAGCTGCAACAACTTACCACTATTTGCTCTTTGAAGAAGCAACGAGAAATAACAATTATTCAAGTGCTGACGAAGCACTGTCTAAACTTCTCACTCTGTCGCCGCCTCCTGCAATTTACATAGAAGCGACCAACTTTTATCTTCGAAACAATAAGACCAAAACCGGTAGAAAAGTTGCAGCTCAAGGAACAAAAGCATTTCCCGACAACTTCCAGCTTGTGCTCCTTAAGGCTGAATCCTATAGATTAGAAAGCAAGTTAGAAGACGCCGTTAGCGTTGTTAAAGACTATCTTGAAACACACCCTCAGTCGGACGATGCATACCGTGCAATAGGACTACTATATTTTGACAGCGGGAAATTCCCTGAAGCAGTCGATGCTTTCCGTGAAAGTCCAGAACACGCACGCTCTCCTATTACACGCCTTTACCTTGCTAAGGCTCTCACTCAGCTAAAAAAATATGACGATGCCGAAAAAGAGCTTATTGCTGCAACCGAAGCTAACAGCAGCATGCTTGAAGCATGGTCTGACTTAGCAAGACTATACGAACTTAAACAGGATTACGTTCTGGCAGAGCAAGCCTACGAACAACTTATCACTGCTGATACTTCAAATGAAATCAGCTGGCTACGACTTATCAACTTAAATCTTAAACTCAATCACCCTGCCAAGGCACTTGAATTGGTCGAAATTGGTCCTGCTTCAGATGAATTTACTCTTGAAGCTGCGACTATTTTTATCAGTGAAGGCTTCTACAAAGAAGCAAAAAACATGCTTGAACCTTTTGCTGAGGCCAAAAAACCTGTCGAGGTATTTTTCCACCTTGCACTCATTGCTTTTGAATACGAGAAAGATTTAAACAAAGCTCTTGCCCTGCTCAACAACATCCCTCAAGACAACCCCACTTGGACAAAAAGCTTAGAGTTTCGCAGTCGTCTTATGTATGAACTTGGCAAAACCAGTGAGGCTATCAATCTTGTTCAAGCTGCCAGAGAACGTGACCCGAGAAGCCGCTTCATCCTTGAATTAGAAACTGAATTGCTCATGGCTGCCAAGCGCCCACAAGACGCTTTGAAAACTATCAATTCTGCACTCAAAGTATGGCCTAAAGATCAAGAGCTTATGTTTACTAAAGGATCCATCTTCCACTCAATAGGTGACCAAAAACAGGCGCTTGAAATTATGGAAGAAATTATCAGCAACGATCCGGAATACTTCAAGGCACTTAATTTTGTCGGATACACTCTTGCAGAAATGGGACAAGACCTTGATAGAGCTTTAGTTTTAGTAAAAACAGCAGCAACTCTTGCTCCGGGCCAACCTTATATCCTTGATTCGTTAGCGTGGGTTTATTATTTACGCCAAGACTACAAAAACGCATGGACATATATCACCCAAGCCGTAACTCTGGGAACTAATGACCCAACAATTTGGGAACATTACGCCGACATTGCCAAACAAAGAGGTAATAAAACGGAAGCTCGAAAGGGTTACCAGCGTGCCCTGAACGGGCATAGCAATCCAGCGCGCATCAAGCAAAAGCTTAAGGATTTATAAATGAAAAATCTGCTTCGTCTCGTTTCTGTAGTTATAACTGTTTTCTTTCTAAATGCTTGCGCACAACATGCACCGCAAATTCGTATAGACCAACAGGCACCGCAGACAGAAGCTGAACAAGTTTGGGCAAAATACTTGGCTAACAGCCGTAAGATAAAAAAATCTTCACCATTTACCATCAACTCATCTTTCCGATTTAAAACCCCCGACAACAGCAACAGGGCCTCATTAAAAATATGGGGAAACGGGACTAATCCAGTACGAATTGACATCCTCGGCCCTTTTGGCTCCGTTGTAGCAAGTTTACGTATTAGCAACACCCGATCCGTAATTTATGAACCGGACAACAAACGCGCAGTCTATTCTGACTCCGGTGATGAACTACTTGTTCGTCTAGGTTTACCTGTTCCAGTCTCTGTTCAAGATATCATCGCACTATTACGCGGTGACTATTCTGAATTATTTCCTGAAACCTACGAAACTGCCTACGTTGAAGGTAATGCTAATATTGCGTATACATTTTCAAACAAAAGTATGGACAAAAACAGTCTGCAAAAGTTGACGGACGGTATTTTAGTCTTAAATAAACAAGGACTTCCTATTGCATGGGAGCAAAAAGACAAATCCATGTCTATTTCCTTTGAGAAATATGATAATAGTCTTCCCAGCAAAATAAGGGTACTCGCCGGAACCGAGCGCAGTGCGCTTTTTTTAATAAAAAAGCGTGACATTCCGCTTAGTCCTTTTGAGCCAGAGGCACTTGAGCTTAAACTGCCTCCTGACACAAAACTCGAACCTATGAAACCAATGCCAACCCCATTGGGATAATTTTATTGAATGTTGATGCTGCAAGTTTCATCAAATTATAGAGACATCAGCCATTACATGGTAAAAAGCATTGCAAACCACACGAGGAAACCATGTCTGACTCTTCCGCACCTGAAAAAGAAAAATCTGTCTTAGAAAACCTCTGCTTTGGAATTTCCGTATGGAAACAAAACATAACACGCATGTTTTCTGACATTCTTCACTCTTTTGAGATAAAGCAGCTTGAAAAGCGTTTAGAGCAAGAGTATGCAGCACTCGGCAAGGTGACTTCCTATCACCTTGATGAAAATGAAGAGAAACCTGCCGTACCGTCTTTTGAGATGACCAGTGCAGCTAAGCAGATCAGCTTTTTAAAAGAAGAAATCACGCGTCTTAAAGAGGCGCATAAGCACAAAGCATAACTCGGCGAAAAGATCGCTAGTAACATAGAGGTAATCAATGTCTAAAAAAGTATTTATCGGCGCGGATCATGGTGGCTTTGCTCTTAAGACTGTTATCGTAGAAGACCTTATTAAAAAAGGATACGATGTAGAAGACTTAGGGTGTTACTCCACTGAAAGCACAGACTACCCAATGTACGCAGAAAAAGTGTGTGCAAAGGTTCTGGAAGAAAACGCGCTTGGTATTCTTGTTTGCGGCACCGGTATTGGTATGTCTATGGCTGCCAACCGCGTACCGGGAATTCGTGCAGCACTTGCAACAAACGAATTCCATGCCCGCCTTACGCGTCAGCACAACAATGCTAACGTTCTTTGTCTTGGCGAACGTGTTACTGGCCCGGGCGTTGCAGTAAATCTTGCTGAACTTTTCCTCGAAACCGAATTTGAAGGCGGCCGTCATCAGCGCCGTATTGACCAGTTCGACAAAGCGTAGAAGGAATTTTACGACCATGCAGCTCTACAATACTCTGACACACAAAAAAGAGACATTCACTCCTCTTACTGAAGGCAAAGTTAATATGTACGTTTGTGGTATTACCGCATACGACCTTTGCCACATTGGTCACGCTCGATCTGCCGTGGTTTTTGATGTTCTCGTCCGTTACCTTCGTAGCACTGGCCTTGACGTTTTGTTTGCACGAAACTTCACCGACGTTGATGACAAAATCATCAAACGTGCTAACGAAGAAGGCTTGAGCAGCAAAGAAATCGCTGAAAAGTACATCCAGACATTCTATGAAGATATGGATTTACTTAATGTTCTGCGTGCAGATATTGAACCCAAATGTACAGAACACATCGACGACATGATCGCAATGTGTGAAGACCTTATTGAAAAAGGTAAAGCATACTCTACAAAATCCGGCGACGTATACTTCCGCGTTCGTGAATTTGAAGATTATGGCAAGCTTTCAGGTCGAGACGTTGACGACATGCGTTCCGGTGCCCGTATCGCTCCGGGTGATGAAAAAGAAGACCCACTCGATTTTGCCCTTTGGAAAGGTGCAAAACCTGGTGAACCGTCTTGGGAAAGCCCTTGGGGAGCAGGTCGTCCAGGTTGGCATATTGAATGTTCTGCTATGAGCCATCGCCATATGCCATTGCCTCTCGATATTCACGGTGGTGGACTGGATCTCATCTTCCCGCACCATGAAAATGAGATTGCACAAAGTGAAGCCTCTACAGGTCAGGACATGGCTCGCTTCTGGGTTCACAATGGCTTCGTTCAAATTGACTCTGAGAAGATGTCAAAATCACTTGGTAACTTCAAAACCATTCGCGATATTCTGGAATCATACCTTCCAGAAGTGCTTCGTTTCTTCTTGCTGACAAAACACTACCGCAGCCCTATCGACTTTAGCTTTATCGCTATGGACGAAGCTGAAAAGAGCATTAAGCGAATCTACGAAACCAAACTTGCTGTTTCAAACGAACTTACCAAGTCTAAGTGGAGCAAAGCCGCACTTCCTGAGGACGTTGTTAACGAATACGACGAACAGAGTGCAGCTTTTGATTCTGCAATGGCTGACGACATGAACACAGCCGGTGCAACAGGACATATCTTCTCTATTGTTCGCTTAATGAATCGTATTATTGAAGATAAGAGCATGCGTAAGTCTGAGGGCGGCAAAATTCTCTTTGAACGCTTTATTGCAGACTTTACAAAATGGAGTTCCATCCTCGGTCTCTTCGGCCTTAATGCTGAAGGTTTCCTTCAGGAACTCAAAATTAAACGTGCTGTTCGTAAAAACATTTCCATTGAGGCTATTGAAGACCTCATGGTCCAGCGTCTTGAAGCCCGTAAAAACAAAGACTTCGAAGCCGCTGATACAATCCGTGAAAAACTTACCGAACTAGGCGTAGATGTACGTGATACACCTGCTGGCCCAGTATGGGATGTAATCTAACTATGAAAAAAGCACTGCAGCATTATCACACAATCATACGACCTCCTTTTTGGAAGAGCTTTTTGTGCGCTCTTGTTGCAGTGCTTATAGTCTTACTACCACCGACTAATCTTGCGAAGTCCAATATTCTTGACACGTTCGGAAAGTTTGGTGTGAAAGATGAACTTGAACTCGGAAAAAAATTCAGCATTCTTGTAAAATCCAGAATGCCCATTATCGAAGATCCTGAGATTGTCTCCTTTGTCTCAGGCGTTCTTGACCGCCTTCAAGAACATATTCCACCACAACCATTTCCTTTTGAAGTTAATGTAATTGTTAACGACACGCTAAATGCATTTGCGGTACCTGGTGGTTATGTATTCGTACACACTGCTATGTTGTTGGAAATGGAACATGAATCTGAGCTTGCTGGCGTGCTCGCTCACGAACTTGCACACATTACGCAACGTCACATTGCCCGTCGCATTGAAAAATCACAAAAAGTTCAAATTATGAGTCTCGTTGGCATGCTCGCTGGAGCTGTCCTCGGTGCCACAACTGGCAATGGTTCCGATGTTGCCAGTGGGCTTATGACTGGCTCAATGGCTGCCGGACAAGCAGCTCTTTTGAATTATAGTAGAGAAGATGAACGTGAAGCTGACCACATGGGACTTATCTATCTTACTGAAGCCGGATATAATCCTAAAGGATTAGCTAACAGCTTTGAGAAAATCCGTCGCCGCAAGTGGGAATCTGGTTCTAATATGCCAAGCTATCTCTCTACTCACCCCGCAGTAGAAGAAAGACAGGACTACCTTGCTGACCGTGTCGCATCATTGCCTAAAGAGCTACAAGAACGCCCAGAAAATGATGTTCGTTTCAAACGAGTACAGGCTCTTGTCCGTTCACAATTCACTGACCCAACCATCGCACTTTCTTATTTTGCTAAACAAGAGCAAACACCAATGGTTCTCATGGGATTGGGCATTGCCTCAGCACGAATTAACAAAATAAATGATGCAGCTGGATATTTTGATCGCGCTCTTAAGGCCGCACCGAAAGATTACTTAATTCTCAGGGAAGCAGGTAAATTTCATTACACTAAAGGCGACACAAACAAAGCCATTTTTCTGCTCCAAAAAGCCGCTGTTCGCAATCCAGACGATTTAATGACCCTTTTCTACTATGCACGACTGCTGAATGACAAAGGTGACACAACTTCTGCGGCTACGTACTATCAAAAAATTTTGAAAAAACTTCCTGAAGATTCAGAAGTTCATTTTTTCTATGGCAAAATGCTTGGTCAAAGTGGCGATCAATTCAATGGGCACTTGCATCTTGCATACAGTGCGCTATACCGAAACGATGCTAAAAAAACAGCATATCATATCAAAAAAGCCCAAGCACTTGCTAATGATCAAAAACAAACAACCGCGCTTGAACTCATAAAAAAAGAACGTGACGAACGCGCTGAATACTGGAAGTAATTTTACTGTCTTTCAACAAGACAGCTCATCCTATTCTCTGAATAATCTCGATTCGTATTCGATAAGCATAAATAAGGATTAGTTATGGAACTTCGTGGAACAACTATTCTTGCAGTAAAAGATGAAAACGGTGTTGCAATGGCTGGCGACGGTCAGGTCACATTGGGACAGTCTATTGTTATGAAACATCAAGCACGTAAAGTACGCCGTATTTATCGTGAAAAAGTTATTGCCGGCTTTGCTGGTGCAACCGCAGATGCTTTTACCTTATTTGAACGCTGTGAAGCAAAACTTGAAGAATTCGGCGGCAACCTGCTACGCGCTTCTGTTGAAATGGCGAAAGACTGGCGTTCTGATAAATACCTTCGCAAACTTGAAGCAATGTTGATTGTAGCGGATGCCAAATATGTATTTATTATCAGCGGTAATGGCGATGTTATTGAACCGGACGACAATATAGCAGCAATCGGTAGCGGCGGCGCTTACGCTCTTTCTGCTGCCCGCGGCCTCCAGCGCCATACCGAATTAGATGCTGAAAACATTTGCCGCAACGCCATGGCAATTGCCTCTGAAATCTGTGTATTCACAAACGAAAACCTCACAGTTGAAACAATTAAAGCCTAGCAGTCATCCGTATGCAGCCAGAATCCATAACGCTTCGCGCTGGGTGCAAAATCAATCTGCACCTTGAAATTACTGGTGTTAAAGAAAATGGGTATCATGAACTTGATACCCTCTTCTTTCCACTTTCAAAACCGTTCGACATTATTACAATAACTAGAGCTCACACAGGAAACGGCCTGACAATTGACTGTCCCGCTCTCTCCATCCCCCAAGAAAAAAACATTATTCATAAAAGCTGGATAAAATTCGGTGAAGTCACAGGCTGGTTTCCTGACCTCGATATTATCGTTGAAAAAGGTATTCCGAACGGTGCCGGTCTTGGAGGCGGAAGTTCTGATGCCGCAGTTATTTTAAACTATCTTAATAAATACTGCCCAACCAGCGCACTCTCTCCTGAAGATCTCAATACGTTAGCTGCATCCATTGGCGCAGATGTACCTTTTTTCTTAAATAACACTCCAGCCCACGCAACTGGCATCGGAGAAATTTTAACCCCGTCTGATGTATCGCTTGCAGGGTATTCGCTTGTTCTTATTTGCCCTGACATCAGTATTTCTACTCCGTGGGCATTTGCGGCGTGGGATAACGCAATGCTGCAAAGAAACGGTAGCAATAATAAGAAAGAAATCTTGACAACTACCCCATCAAAAGATAGAAAGCACTCCTCTCGTGCCTTGTGGCTCTTTAATAGTTTTGAAGTGGTGGTATACTCGGCCTTTCCGAAGCTGCGGGCGTACAAAGACAAACTCATGGAATTCGGCGCTGAAGGTGCTGTCATGAGTGGAAGCGGTTCAAGTATCTTTGCTTTGTATCGAGAGATGGAACAGGCTGCTCGTGCTGCAACCGCCTTAGAGGCTGAAGGCGTTGCCACATATCTCCACCATCTGTAAAAATACTGGGACGTAGCCAAGTTGGTAAGGCATCGGGTTTTGGTCCCGACATCCGCGGGTTCGAGTCCTGCCGTCCCAGCCATTTTACAGATAACTAACTATAACCCCAGTATGGTACCATGAACGGCGATCTAAAAATCCTCACCGGCTCTTCCAATCCTGCGTTGGCTGAAGCTATCTGTAGTCACTTAGGCTGCGAGCTTACACCAACTCTTTGTGAAACTTTCAGCGATGGCGAATGCCGCATCGAGATCGGTGCAAACGTACGAGGCGACGACGTATTTGTTGTTCTCTCTACTTCTGCTCCTGTTAACGATAATCTCATGCAGCTTTGCCTTATGCTCGACGCCCTCAAGCGTGCTAGTGTTGGCCGCGTGACTGCAGTTGTTCCTTACTACGGCTATGCACGTCAGGACCGTAAGGTTGCTCCTCGTGCTCCTATCAGTGCAAAAGTTGTTGCGGACTTCCTGACTACTGCAGGCATGGACCGTCTTGTAACTGTAGATCTCCACGCAGGGCAGATTCAGGGCTTCTTTGATGCTCCAGTAGACAACCTCTACGCTGCTCCTGTTATGCTTGATCGTCTCCGTGGCATCCAGAGCGAAAAAGGTGAAATCGTATTGGTTTCTCCTGACGCTGGTGGTGTTGAACGTGCTCGTGCTTATGCAAAGCGACTTAACGCCGGCCTCGCAATCATCGATAAACGTCGTGATAAGCCAAACCAGGCTCAGGCAATGCACGTTATCGGTGATGTAAAAGATAAAATCGCCATCGTTGTCGACGATATGATCGATACAGCAGGCACCATGTGTGCAGCTGCTGACGTTCTTATGAACAACGGTGCCAAAGAAGTTATGGCTTGTACTACTCACCCGGTTCTTTCCGGCCCTGCCATTGAACGTCTTTGTAACTCAGCTTTCACAAAAGTTTTTGTTACCGATACTATTGAACTCGGCGACAAACTCAACCATTGCGAAAAGCTTGAAGTACTCTCTATTGCAGGCCTTCTTGCTAAAGCAATCCATAATATCCACACGGAATCCTCCGTTAGCGTTCTCTTTGTATAGAGTTCGCGTCTGCAGCGAGTGAAAAACCTCGTGGTGGAACCTTAAAGGAGTCATTTAATGTCTGAAAAAATCACTTTTTCCGTTTCTAAGCGTGAAGGTCTTGGTAAAGGCGCTAACCGTCAGCTTCGTGTAGCTGGTAAAGTTCCTGGCATCTTCTACAGCACTACAGGCGAAAACATCCCTGTACAGATGGACGAAATGCCACTCGTAAAACTTTACGAAAAAGCTGGCCTTACCAACGTGATCGCTCTCGATATCGACGGCGAAGTTAAAGATTGTCTCATCTGGAAACTTGAGCGTCACCCGTTCAAAAACCGTCTCCAGCATGTAGATTTTTACGGTATTGATGCAGAAAAAGAAATCCGCATCAAAATCCCTGTTCGCGTTACCGGCGAATCTAAAGGTGTAAAACTCGGCGGTCGTCTTGAAGAATACCGTCAGGTAATCACCGTTTCTGCTAAACCAGCTGATATTCCTAACGAAGTAGTTGTTGACGTTACTGAATTTGACGTTCACACCTTTGTAAAAGTTAGCGAACTTGAGCTTCCAGCAAACGTTACTGCTTACTACGACGACGACTTTAAAGTACTCGCAGTAGTACCAGGTCGTGGTTCTGCAAAAGCAGAAGCTGCTGAAGATTAAGCGAATTCTTAGTGAACTCGTTGGCCTCATGCTTCGGTGTGAGGCCATTTCCTTTTTATCGGATTCACTTAATAGGACAGCTATGAATATTTCCGGAGTAATCGTCGGATTGGGGAACCCGGGGAAAGAGTACGATAATACTCGGCATAATCTGGGCTTTATGGTTGTGGATCACCTGTTGGAAGATGCACAGCGCTTTTCACCAGATGCCTGCTCCACTCTTTCCATCGGAAAGAAAAAATATGATGCATGGAAATGCAACATAGGGACATCCCGCGACTTTTGGCTTCTCATTAAGCCAATGACCTATATGAACCTTTCGGGTGAAGCTGTTGGTCATGCGTGCAAATATTTTGATATTGAACCTGAACAGGTTTTAGTGCTGCATGACGAATTAGATTTGCCTCTTGGACGAATGAAATTTAAAATTGGTGGCGGCCATGCTGGACATAATGGTCTACGCTCCATTGAACAGCACCTTGGCAGCCGTAATTTTAATCGCATGCGTTTAGGTATAGGCAAACCGGAACATGGTTCCGTATCAAACTACGTTCTTAACCGTTTCACAAAGGCTGAAGCCGTAGATGTCGAAATGGTTCTTGAAGGTGCCCGAAAAGGAATTGAAGCGTTTGTTTCATCAGGTTTTGACGAAGCAGTTAAGACAACTAACGCCTTTAAGCTTCCCTAATTCTTCGATTAGATAACCATAGACTCTTAGAGCGCTTTGCGTTAGAGTGTGGTTCGCGTTTCACGATGTAACGCAGATATTGCAAGGAGACTCGCTGTGTTCGCTCAGGATCAATTAGTAGTATACCCAGCTCAGGGTGTAGGCAAAGTAGAAAGAATCGAGACTCAGACTGTTGGCGGTACCGAGGCTGAATTCTACTTCATCCGGATACTGAGCAACAATGTGACCCTTATGGTTCCTGTTACAACCGCAAGTAATGTATTGCGTCCGTTGTGCACAAAAGAAGAAGGTCTTGAACTTCTCACATCTCTTGATGATCGTTCCGGCTTTACAGGCTACACAGGCCAAAACTGGAACCGTCGTTACCGTGAATATTCTGATAAATTAAAAAGTGGTGCCCTTGAAGATGTTGCATACGTCTTAAAAGAGCTCCTTCTTATTGGAAAAGATAAAGAACTTTCTTTTGGTGAACGTCGTCTGTTAGAGCAGGCAATGGGTCTCATTACTCTTGAAATTGCCCACGCAACTGATAGCACTCAAGAAGCTATTCAAGAACAAATTGAAGAAATGTTTGCAGATGTAATTGCTGCACAGGAAAAAAAATAGTCACACTTTCTTGTCATTTTTTTCCTGATACGCTATTTTCTTCTATATACATTACACGTTTTCTTCTGTCCCCCCTTTTTGACACTGCTCAACGTCTTTGTCCTTCCATCGGGGGACGCACAAAACTTCCCTAACTATGTCATCAGCTATGTCCCATAGCTACTCTATGTACATACGTACATTTTCTTATTCAAATTAAACCATTCCTTTGAGTCTATATGGCAACTAGAAAAGACGTCGAAGAAGCGAAGCAGGAAAGACCTCGTAGAACCTCTACAACTCGTTCTACAGCTCGTAAACGCAGAACACCTGCTGCTCCTCGTGGAGAAAAAACACGAAGAGCTCCAGCGCCTCAATTTACCCCCGATCCAAATGCAGATCCTAGCGAGGGTCTCAATCTCTCTGAACTAAAACGCAAGCCGGCTGCAGAGCTGATGGAACTTGCAAAAGAGTATGAGATTGAAAACCCTAGCAACATGCGTAAGCAGGAACTTATTTTTGCTTTACTGCAAAAATGTGCAGCGCAAAATGGAGCCATTTTTGGCGAAGGTGTTCTAGAAATCCTTCCTGATGGTTTCGGCTTCCTCCGCTCACCAATGTACAGCTATATGCCGGGACCAGATGACATCTATGTCTCTCCATCCCAGATCAGACGCTTTGGTTTGCGAAAAGGTGATGTAGTTTCAGGTCAAATTCGTCCACCAAAAGAAGGTGAACGATACTTTGCCCTCCTCAGAGTCAACGAAATCGGCTTTGAACCACCAGAAAAATCCCGCAATCTTGTCCTCTTCGATAACCTCACTCCTATCTATCCAGAACGCCAGCTTGTAATGGAAAATGGAAAGGAAAACCTTTCCGGCAGAGTCATCGACCTTATGGCACCTATTGGCTGTGGCCAGCGTGGTCTGATTGTTGCTCCTCCAAGAACTGGTAAAACTATTCTTCTTCAGTCTCTTGCAAATTCAATCAATGCTAACAATCCGGATGTCTGTCTAATCATCCTACTCATTGATGAACGCCCTGAAGAAGTAACAGATATGGAGCGTACCGTTAAAAATGCCGAGGTTATCAGCTCTACATTCGACGAACCTCCTCAGCGCCACGTTCAGGTTGCAGAGATGGTTCAAGAAAAAGCAAAACGCCTCGTAGAGCGCGGTAAAGACGTTGTTATCCTCTTAGACTCAATTACACGTCTTGGACGCGCTTACAACGCAGTTACCCCATCTTCCGGACGCGTTCTGTCCGGTGGTCTTGATGCTAATGCTCTTCAGCGTCCTAAACGATTCTTTGGTGCAGCACGTAACCTCGAAGAAGGTGGCAGCCTTACGATTATCGCAACTGCCCTCATCGATACCGGCTCACGAATGGATGAAGTCATTTTCGAAGAGTTTAAAGGTACCGGTAACCTCGATATCTACCTCGATCGTCATCTCGCTGAAAAACGCGTATTCCCTGCTATCGATATCAACCGAACCGGAACACGCAAAGAAGATCTACTTCTTGGAACAGAGATGCTTAACAAAATCTGGATTCTTCGTAAGATCCTTGCTCCTATGTCTACTATCGACAGCATGGATTTCTTGCTCGACAAGATGCGCAAGACCAAAAGCAACAACGAATTCTTCCTTTCTATGAACAAGTAAGAATCGTAGTAATAGCAACAATGACAAAAGCCTCGCATATGCGAGGCTTTTTTTTGATTGTTATTCAAAACGATTTTGCTTTTGCAACAGCTATCAGTCTTTTTTGGACAAAAAAAAGACGCTGCAAGAGCAGCGTCTTTTACTTTTATCTATACTAAATTTCGCGTTTACGGATAGCGAGTGAGATGCAACAAGCTGCTCCACCCCAAGTTACGCCGAGCCCGAGTGCCATCATGATAATTGCTGAAGTAGTCATTATATTTTCTCCTTAAATTTCTATTAAGAGTAGTGTCTGAACTGTTTGTGAGACTGTTTTTTCTGGAGGAATATAGCAACCAGAATTGCCAGTGGTAAAATAGACCAACCAAACATAACAAGATCAGTCATTGGGTAGCCACCGTATGGAACAGTTACTTTGTTGTAGAGGCTTGAAAGGAAAGAGTAGCCAAGAACAAGAACTGTAATAATGCGGAGACTGAACGCCCAGAGCTTACCAACAGAGAAGTCAGAATTCTTATTAACGTCATCACGAACACCATCGAGACCAATAAACCAGCTCATAAGTACGATTTCTACGAGAGCTGCAAACAACAGACAAATGTTGTTAATAAAGTGGTCAACGATATCCAGAATCAGCAGACCAGCTCCTGTGGTAAATACCGCAGTAAGTGAAAAACCGATAATACAGATGTAAGTTACTGTTTTATGACGGGATGCACCAAGCTTATCAATAAGAGCTGATGTAACTGCCTCTACAATTGAGATATGAGAACTCACACCTGCCATTGTAAGACACAGGAAGAAAACAGTACCGAAGAACAACGGAGCCGGCATGGTGTTAATTGCAGCAGGGATAGTAATAAAGGCAAGTCCTACACCTGCACCTGCAACGTCTGAAACAGCCTGTCCTGTAGAATGCGCCATGCTGCCGAGCACTGAGAAAATCATGATACCAGCGAGCATGGAGAAACCGCAGTTAATAAAAACAGTCATTGCAGCGTTGTTACAGATATCCGCGTTCTTAGGAAGATAACTTGAGTAAGCGATCATGATGCCAAAGCCAATGGACAGAGAGAAGAAAATCTGACCGTACGCAGCAGCCCAAACACCAAAGTCAGCAAGTTTTGAGAAATCTGGAGTGAACAAGAAGTCAAGACCAACAGTTGCACCTGGTAATGTAATAACGCGACCGATAAATACGAGAACCAAAGCAAACAAGAGTGGAATCAAGATCTTACAAGCACGCTCAATACCACCACGGATACCTGAGTTACATGCAAGCCAAGTGAGACCCCATGTTAATGCGCAAGCACCAAAGATCGGCCAACGAATACCACCAAGTTCAGTTGGTGAAGAAGTAAGACCAAGGTACTCACCAAAGAAAAATCCTTTTGTATCTGCACCCCATGAGCCATCAAACGCAAAACCGAGGTAGTTAATTGTCCAGCCAATAACTGCAGCGTAATATACTGCAATAATGGCTGCGATCATAATTTGTACCCAGCCAAGCCATTCATACTTAGCGTTAACAGCGGCAAGAACTTTAGGAGCAGAACCTTTATATTTATGACCAAGACCAAATTCCATGATCATAAACGGAATACCTGCGGTCAACAGTGCGAAAACATAAGGAATGAAGAACGCACCACCACCGTTTTCGTACGCCATGTACGGAAAACGCCAGATATTACCCAAACCAATAGCAGAGCCAACAGCAGCCAGAATGAATCCCGCACGGGATCCCCACTGTTCACGATTATCCATAGCAACACCTCGACTAATTTAGACACTAACAGTGATGCACCTTTCAGCAGTCTTAACAGTACAATTTGACGATCTTTGAAGCAGCAGACGATATTATGAACCCAATCGTCGGGATGCTTACTCTCAAATTTGTAAAAAAGCAGACTACATCGGGCGTTCACTTCCCATTCGTTAAGTTCGAAGTACGTTCAGATTACAAAAATGTCTACATATTTCTTACAGAATTGTTCATTCTTTTTTCTCATTTTTGAAAAATCGTGCATTAACTTTCTGTTTTTAAACATATATCAATATTTCCGGCTATAATAAGAAAGTTGTTATAGTCACCACACTGTTTAACCAAATTGTGCATTTTATCATTATCGGATTATACCTAAGATGCGTACATGATACATAATTTTCCATCAGGTTGAAAACTTGATCAGTATTGACACCAGCTCTCTCTCATGAGAAATTTCAGTGCCTTTAGTATTTAATTTCACGACACTCTATTCAGGAGAGATGTATGTTTACCGATAATTCTCATCGTGAAGAGCTGGATGCTCTTCTTGAAGACTGGACTGAATCTGACGCTAAAACCAAAGCCGCTTTCGAAAGCTACAAAGACCTGCTTCTGTCTTTCGATGGGTTGTCTCTCTCTTTTAAAGGTAGACCGGGCGTCAGCTTCTCTCTGCGTGCTAAACACAACAAGCAGACTGAACGTGATCTTTTTGTGCTTGTTGACGTTGTTGATGACGACCCAGCAGATCGCTGGCTTTCAGTTTGTTTCTACGCGGACATGATCAATGATGCTGAAGAGCTTGGTGATTGGGTTCCAGGTGGTTTGATGGGTGAAGACGCATGCTGCTTTAATCTTGATGAAGATGACGCCGAGATGCGAGCATACATCAAAGATAGAATTACTGATGCATACAACAGCGCTCAAAAATAACTATGAGCTCAAAAAAAACGGCACCTGAAAATTCAGGTGCCGTTTTTTGTTTCATACAAGATAACTACATAAAGTCAGGATCGATAGCTGCCCCACCGTCTGCCAGCGAGACTTTCAAATACTGCAATGTCCGCCTATCAACCGGAACAATCGGAAATAAGTTCTGACATGCATCACAACGTTCCATGGAAGGCTGAACTGCCCCAATTATTGGAACCTTACGGCCACAATGAGGGCATGGGTAAAAAAAGATAACTTCCATCCCGACAGGCTTAACAGGAGAAATGGGCTTATTGGAGTTACTCATTCCTACTCCTTAACAAGAAGACTGCTACCACTCATGGCTTCCGGCTGCTCAACATTCCAAAGGTCAAGGATTGTCGGAGCGATATCACCAAGAATTCCCTCTTCTCGAAGCGTAACGGTAGAAGTGTCATCTACCAGTACAACCGGAACAGGATTTGTTGTATGCGCGGTGTGCGTCTTACCATCAGCATTACGGAGCTCTTCTGCATTGCCATGGTCAGCAGTGACAAGAGCTCGACCACCTGCAGAACGTACGGCATCTAAAACTCTACCCACACATGCATCAACAGTTTCACATGCTTTTACAGCTGCTTCAATAATACCGGTATGTCCAACCATATCAAGGTTCGCAAAGTTACAAACAATGAATTGATATTTTTTAGAAGCAATAGCAGCAATAAGCTTTTCAGTAACTTCTTCAACACTCATTTCCGGTTTCAAATCATATGTCGCTACATCGCGTGGGGAACTAATAAGCTCTCTATCTTCATTGATAAAAGGCTCTTCACGTCCGCAGTTAAAGAAATATGTAACATGAGCATACTTTTCCGTTTCTGCAATCCGCAACTGATTAGCCCCCTGCTTTGCTACAACCTCGCCGAGAGGGTCAGGACAATCATCTTTTGCAAACGCAACTGGAAGGCCAAAAGACTTTTCATAACATGTCATTGAAGCCAAAGCGGATAACCTAGGAAATTCTCCACGGTTAAATTCAGCAAAACTGTCTGTACACATCGCCTGTGCAATCTGACGCATACGATCAGCTCTGAAGTTAAACATAAAGACAGAATCACCATCTTTCATAGCTTTCGGCTTAGCACCTTCAGGAACAATCACTGTAGGAACAAAGAACTCATCAGTAATTCCGTTATCGTAGGAATCTTGAATGGCCTTAAGCGGATCTGACGCAACATTACCCTTAGCATGAACAAAACAGTCCCAGGCAAGCTGATTCCGATCCCAGCGCTTATCGCGATCCATCGCATAATAACGACCGGAGATAGAGGCAATCCTGCCTGCGCCGATTTTATTAATTGCATCTTGAAGCTGTGTAACAAAATCAAGTCCGCTTGTCGGAGAGGTATCACGTCCGTCAAGGAAAACATGAACACACACATCAACATCAAGCTCTTTTGCAAGCTCGAGCAATGCAAAAAGATGTCTGATATGGCTATGAACACCACCGTCGGAAAGCAGCCCCATCAAATGGACAGTTCCACCTTTTGCCTTTGCAGATGTCATCACATTGTTAAGAACAAGATTCTTTTGAAACTTGTTTTCTTCCAACGCGACATCAATAAGGGTCATATCTTGATACACAACACGCCCAGCACCGATGTTCATGTGTCCAACTTCAGAGTTCCCCATAAAACCTTCAGGGAGCCCCACAGCACGCCCTGAGCAAGCAAGGCGAGACATTGGGTTGTCAGCAAGTAAACGATCGAGATTAGGAGTATCTGCAATAGATATTGCGTTTCCATCACTAGCAGGAGCAATGCCCCAGCCATCAAGAATCAGCAAAAGGGTTGGTGTCATGATGTCTATTTCCTATTCAGCTTCAGATTTGTACAGAACTTTTGCGTCAGCCCAGAGACTTTCAAGGTTGAAAGATTCACGCACATCTTCAAGGAAGATGTTCACAACTACGTCGTTCAAATCAACCAACACCCACTGAGCATTATCTTTACCTTCTACACGCATGTGCTCGTAGTTTTCACCTTTTGCGCGCATAGAAACTTCATCAGCTAATGCTTTAGCCTGACGAACAGATTTTGCAGTTGCAATAACTACTGCGTCAGTAAAGGAGTTAACGCCTTCAAGATCAAGCACAACTACGTCTGTAGCTTTTTTATCTTCAAGCCATTCAATAATTTTAGCTACTTTTTCCTGTGAAGAAACAGTGCTGTATTTTTTTTCAATTTTTCCAATCATTTTTTCATCCACTCGTTAAGGCTGCGTTGACTGATTGCAGACTAACTTTAGGCAGTCTGCACAGCTGATGCAATGCTTATAATTTAATTCTTTCGCAGTATCAGTGACCACGAAAAAATGAACATTCTCTTCCGGCAAGATCAGCAGAAACATGTCTCCGACTTTACCAGTCTAAAAATCCTGCACCTTCCTACGTTATTTACGGTCTATAAGCAATTAACAAGAAGGCAAGAATTTGCATTAAAAATGACAATTTTGAAAAACACACTTGACCCGCCTCCCGCTTATGGTGCATTTCCTATGTTTGCACATAGCTATAGCCAGCAGACTGGCTGGTCCAAAGAACTTTCAGGGCTGAAAACTTGTCGATTGTGACCTCTTTCCATCCCCCCTGAAACGTGTAGTTATTTTATTCTTATTGTATCAGGAGTCATGTATGATTTTTAATGTTGAGCAAGAAACACTGCCTCGCGAAGAGTTAGAAGCAATTCAGTTACGTCGTTTACAGAACCTCTGTGAACGCGTGTACGCCAATGTTCCTCACTATCGCGAACAGTTTATTAAGGCAGGAGTTACTCCTGCCGATATTAAAAGCCTCAGCGACTTGTCTAAACTTCCGTTTACTGAAAAGCAGGATCTACGTGACAACTACCCGTTTGGACTTTTTGCTGTTCCAAAGGAAAACATTGTCCGCCTCCATGCTTCAAGCGGTACAACAGGTAAGGCCACTGTTGTTGGATACACACAGCGTGATGTAAACAACTGGGCTGAACTTATGGCTCGCTCATTTATGGCTGCCGGAGCCAACCGTAGTGACTTTATTCATAATGCATACGGCTACGGCCTCTTTACTGGCGGTCTTGGTGTCCACTATGGCGCAGAGCGTCTCGGGGCAACTGTAATTCCTATTTCTGGAGGCGGTACAAAACGTCAAGTTTCTCTCATGGAAGACTTTGGAGCAACAGTAATCTGTAGCACACCTTCCTATGGACTTGTTCTTCACGAAGCCGCCCAACAGGCAGGCGTTGACATGAGAGACCTTCCATTACGTGTCGGCATCTTCGGCGCTGAACCGTGGACAGATGAAATGCGAAACGATCTTCAGGACAAAATGGGCATTGATGCTGTTAATATTTACGGTCTGTCTGAAATTATGGGACCAGGCGTATCAATAGAATGCGCTGTCGCCAAAGACGGTATGCACATCTTTGAAGACCACTTCCTTCCAGAAATTATCGATCCAGTAACAGGCGAACAACTTCCTGAAGGTGAAACAGGCGAGCTTGTTATTACAACCCTTACTAAAGAAGGTATTCCACTGATTCGTTACAGAACACGTGACATAACCTCTTTAAACTACACACCATGCAAATGTGGAAGAACTCATGTGCGCATGAACCGCATTACCGGACGTAGCGACGACATGCTCATTATCCGTGGTGTAAACGTGTTCCCATCTCAAATCGAATCTATCATTCTGGAAACTGAAGGCGCATCACCTCATTACCAGATTATTGTCAAACGCGAAGGAAATCTCGACACAGTTGAAGTACAAGTTGAGATTGATGAAAACTTGTTCTCTGATGCCATCAAAAATCTTCAAAAAATTGAAATGCGCATACAGAAAACAATCAAAGAATTCCTTGGTGTCTCTACAAAAGTTCGTCTTGTTGAACCTCGCTCCATTGAGCGTTCTCAAGGTAAAGCAAAGCGAGTCTTTGACTTACGAAACGAAGAATAGCAATACAATAGTTAAGAGCCCGCATAAGCGGGCTTTTTTTTACGCCCAAAACAAAAAAAGGGATCACAGAAGATATTTCTGTGATCCCTTAATTTTTCATGGTGCCCAGGGGGAGACTCGAACTCCCACGGGCGTGGCCCACTACCCCCTCAAGATAGCGTGTCTACCAATTCCACCACCTGGGCTTAAATGCAATGACAAGCATTGCTGAGGATACGCTACGCGTATAGTGACTTATTTTTTAGTCTGGTCAGGACTAGGCTGAGCTTTCTGCTCGATCTGAATATTCATGATGGTTGATTCATCAGAAGTACGATCGCTAGCAATGTAGTTGTAGCTCAAAGAAGTAATAAAGAAAATAGCTGCAAGGGTTGCAGTAACTTTCACAAGAAGACCGCCTGCACCAGCGCCGCCAAAAGCGGACTGGTTGCCGCCGCCAAAGATAACACCCATGCCCTCTTTACCAGCCTGTAAAAGAACAAGCAAAATGAGTGCAAGACAGACCACAACGTGCAGGGTCAGAATCAAGGTTTCCACGAAACGTCCTCCTAAGAGCTATATCAATCCGAAACGGTTGCTAAGCAGTAACAATTTTGCTGAAGCTTTCAGCCTTTAAGGAAGCGCCTCCTACCAAGACACCATCAACATTGTCAAGTGAAATGATCTGAGTAGCATTTTCAGGCTTTACACTTCCGCCATAAAGAACGCGGGTAGTATCGGCTTTTCCTTTCAAAATATCAAGAAGTTTAGCACGAACAATTGCATGTGCCTCTACAATTTCTTCTGGTCCAGCAACTTTACCAGTACCGATAGCCCAAACTGGTTCGTATGCAACAGCAAGACGTGCTGCATCAACATCAGGAATTGTAGCGAGACCTTTTTCAAGCTGTTCTGCAATTACAGCTTCGAGCTTGCCAGCCTCACGTTCTTCAAGAGTTTCACCAATACACAAACAAACATTTAAGCCATTGTTCAGTGCAAAAGTTGTTTTTTCGCCAACCTGCTCGCTTGTTTCACCAAAAAGTGAACGACGCTCAGAGTGTCCGGTAAGAACCCATGTACAACCGGCATCTTTAAGCATTACCGGAGAAATTTCACCGGTAAAAGCACCTTCCAGTGCTGCACAAACATTCTGTCCACCATAAGAGTAGCCTTCATACTTTGAGAAAACTTCACCTGCTGCATGCAGTGCAGTGAATGGAGGGAATACTACGACTTCTCTATCGTCAGAAAGGTCGCCTACAAGCTCCACAAGCCCAGCTGCGGTATCTTTGGCTTCCTGAGCAGTCTTAAACATTTTCCAGTTTGCAGCCATAAGCTTTTTCATGGGTCATTACTCCTTACTTAACACGGACACTCAGTAAATTCTGCTAAATTACATTGATAAATTAACGCGTCTTCACCGGTGTCTTTGTAATATTTTTTTCGCACCCCAATTTGAGAGAAGCACATCTGTTCATAAAGATTGATGGCAGGAATATTGGTTCTGCGCACTTCTAGAAATGCCTGTTGTATACCTAATTTTTGCCCAATGCAAAGCATTAGAGCAAGTAACCGTTTTCCTGCACCATTTCTTCTGAAATTAGGGTCCGTAGCAATGTTTAATATTTCCAACTCATCTGGGGTGTGATACATAGCAATATACGCCACAAGTGCCCCATCTTTTTTTAAACCGAAAACTTCAAAAATCTTTTGCTCAAACGACAGACTGAACTCTTTTTCTGTCCAGGGCGTTGAAAAACATTTTTTCTCAAGAGCTGCAACTTCGGCGCTGTCCTTCTTCTCTAATCGAAAAAAAACATACCCATCAGCCTCAAGCGGGCCTATTTTAGCAAACATGTCAGACATTACGTATCCCGATACCTCAGCAGCAAATGCAACTTCCAGAGGAAGCCATATTGAAGTCGTTGACAGCAATGGAAAACCACTCCTAGTAATGCCGTCAGCAACGGCACACCAGCAAGGACTTTCCATGAAGTCGGTTTTTGTTCTTATCTATAATAAACAAGGGAAATTTTTTCTGCAACGACGTGCAGACAATAAGATACTGGCTCCAGGTATGTGGGACATTTCTGCAGCGACACACGTCGGGGCAGATGAAGCATTGGAAGCTGCAGCAGAGCGGGTTCTCCTAAAAGAATTAAACCTTGCATCAACCACGCTCCACTACCAGAGATCACAACAGGTCAACATTGATGATGCAACCCTGTGGTGCTCTATTTACACAGCCACAATCGAAACCAAGGCTCTTAAGCCGAATCCTGATGAAGTACAGGATGGATTGTATGTGGACGCAGAAGAGCTGCAAGCACTTTACGAGCACTTCCCAGACATGCTGACACCTGTACTAGTATGGGCAATTAAAGCAAAAAATATTTTTCCTTAGCCCGTTACGCCCTGCTGCTTACATAAGTTTCGTCATTTCCGCATGCAAGAGCGTGTTACTCGCCAAAATATTCGGTGAATATAATGAGAAATCGCTTGCAGCATCGTACTCAGTAACCCAACCGCCTGCTTCGTTAACAAGCAACCATCCAGCAGCAACATCCCAAGGCTTTAGACCTTTCTCATAAAAAACATCAAATCGGCCTGCTGCAAGATATGCAAGATCCAAAGCAGCCGCGCCTAAACGGCGTACCCCTTGAGATGCCTTTAAGACACGACGTAAGCGGTCTGTAATTTCATCAGCATCTTCTGCAATGGTATAAGGAAAACCTGTAGCAACAAGTGAATTCTCAAGCTTATTGTTTCGAGTAACAAAAATCTGCTTTTCATTACACCATGCACCTGCCCCTGATGCTGCATAAAAGCATTCATTCATTATAGGAGCATTGATTACACCAAGGACAACTCTGCCCTTGTGCCAAAGCCCGACAGATGTGCAAACAAAAGGCACCTGATGAGTAAAGTTTGTTGTGCCGTCAATTGGATCAATAACCCAAGTCAGATCATTTAGCGGAGCCTCAGCAGCGCTTTCTTCTGCGAGAAAACTAGCCTCAGGCAAAATTTTTGAGAGACGTGCTTTTACATCCTGTTCGACAGTAACATCAGTTTCTGTAACAAGATCAATACGTCCTTTATACCGCACCTTGCGCGGCTTATCCCACGCTTCACGAATCAACGCACCGGATTCAATTACAGCAGTTCGAACTTCCGGTAATAACTTTTGTAAATCCATCTCATCTTCCAAGATAAAAAGGCGACCCAGGGGTCGCCTTAGTAATGTTAGTTTATGTACACATCTGAAAACTTAGTTCGATCTTCCAGAGTCTTACCAGTCCCTCGAACTACAGTGGTCAACGGGTCTTCATCAATGATGACCTGCAGCCCTGTTTCCTGCATGATTAGTTCATTAAGGCCCTTAAGCAAGGCACCGCCTCCTGCCAGCAATAAACCGTGCTCGGCAATATCGCTTGCAAGCTCTGGCGGAGTCTTTTCTAAAGCTTTACGAACAGCATAAACAATTGCTTTTACAGACTCTGACAAAGCAATTCGAATATCTTCATCTGTTACCTCAACAGATGTAGGAGTACCCGAAACAATGTCCTTACCCGGAACTGTCATTACCAGAGGTTCCGGCAAAGGAAAAGCAGAGCCGATAGTCATTTTTACTCGTTCAGCTTGGTTTTCACCAACAAGAAGCTGAAACTCTTCCTGAAAATATCTTTGCACTGCGTTATTTAACGCATCTCCAGCCACACGCACAGATTCCGCATATGCAATGGCTGAAAGAGAAATAATCGCGACTTCTGTAGTACCGCCACCGATATCAACAACCATTGTTCCTACAGGCTGATGAATTGGGCGTGCTGCACCAATAGCCGCAGCCATTGGTTCTTCTACTAGCTTAACATCACGGGCACCGGCCTGTTGAGCAGATTCAATTACAGCACGTTTTTCAACTTGCGTAATCCCTGTCGGCACACAAATAACAATATTTGGTTTAACAAGGCTAAAGCCGGTAATCACTTTTTTAATAAAGTACGAAATCATCTGCTTGGTCACCTCAAAATCCGCAATAACCCCATCCTTCATAGGACGAATCGCACGGATACGCTGAGGTGTACGACCAAGAAATTCCTTTGCTTCGCGCCCCACTGCGAGCACATTGTTGCGTTCTACATCGATTGCAACAACAGACGGTTCATTAAGTACAATGCCGTCTTTTTTGGTATATAGAAGCGTATTAGCAGTTCCAAGATCCATAGCAAGATCTTTTCCGAACATGCTCAAGAGTTTTCCTAGCATTTATTCGCTCTCTTGGGTCTTAGCTGAAAATGAAAACAGTTCTTCATTTTCATGTTCGTAAGCTGCCGCGCGCTGCAGGTCATCAACCTGTCTATGCGCCTCGTACAGCTTGCTGCGCAAATACAAATTCTCCAAAAATAAAGAGAGATGTTCAGAAGCCATCTGACAAAAAGTCTTCAGCTCTTCCGGAATAACCTTGGAAGTCTCGCTAGCAAGAGTTAACACACCCCGAGTCATACCCCCAATCTCCAGTGGAATACAAATTACACTGACAAACTGAGGCACACCCTTTTTCTTCCCATACAATGGAGAAGTTTGGCTTGCAGCCTTACCGCCTTCAACAAAAAACGGCGTACTATTTTTAAACACCCAGCCTACCAACCCGCTACCGTAGGGAATTTCACCCATTTCACCCTGTAACAGTTGGTAGTTTTCACCTTCAATATGGTAGTTTTGACCGCCCTCATCCCGAGTTGCAAGGCTGCAATATTCAAAACGTGACGTATCAGAAAGTAAAACTAAAAATTTGGACAAAAAAGAGTCCCATTTCTTCAGGTGTTTTCTCAAAGAGTAGATTACCTGTAAGCAATGGTACTGCTGTGATAAGTTAACTTGTTCTTCAACTACAAAGGAACGAGAGTGTACCTCGTAAACAAGATCGGCAAATAGCTGAAGTATCTTTTGATCTTTGCTTGAAAAGGAATACTGCCGTTTACTGTCTAAACACAACACTCCGGCACCATTTTTTAACGGTACCCCCATAAAAGCTTTTATCTTGGTCTCTTCATTCTGTGCGTAGTAGCCAAGGTAGTATTGTCTGGTATCAAAGTCGTTAACGAGCATAGGCGCTTCATTACTGATAATCCACCCAACAAGCCCTTTTCCTGTACCTGCAGAAAAAGTTTCGTCTTTGTTAACCATATCACCGAGACTAAAACTGCTGGCAACAGAAAAATGCGAACCTGATCGATCCGGCATAATGAGCACAGCAGAATACGCATCAAAGACACTGCAAATAATGCCTAAAATTCTTTCATAACAAGCGGTTGTATTCATCCGACATAACCCAGTCAAAATATTTTGATCTGTGCAGACACAACATGTGAAATTGCAGCGCACACTCTATAACGTTTTTTGCGTATAGAACACAAGACAGCCGACCATTATACGGCTAGCCCTTTTGGCTCTAGATAAAGATAAAGCCTTAGAAATTTATTATCATTTTTTTCCAAAGACGCCAAGCAATGAGAGTACGGGTTTTTTTCAATGAAAAGCTAGAGTTTTTTTAGAAAAAAAAATAGTATGCAAAGATTAGCAAGCAAATAGAACTATTACGCAAATAGATATTTTACTTTCTTTAACAACAGCCAGCCCTACTGCCAATGCCAAAACACTGGAAAAATGCCTTCCGCGAATGCGGCTTACCATGGAAAGACACTTTTTCATTCAGCGAACCTATCAGCATCACAACACTTTCTGAGCTGAAAGACTTTCTTGATGCTGTCCAGATTACGCAGTGTCTGCTGCGTCCTTTCTTTGAAAATGACGACTACCCGCTTGTTGAACGCGGCGAGCTTCTTCCGTCATTCGAAAGCGACTTTTTCGAATACAAAGATTTACCCGGCTTTTCCCTAGTAGCTTTTGAGCGCGAACTTCAATATTTCTCTGAAATTTTTCAATTTGATATCCTTCATTCATTAATGGATGTCACATTTAAGGCAGATGGCTATGCTTGCCCGTTAGAAAACTGCACTATTGAGCAGAATATAGAAACGATTCAAAACCGTATTCCTCGAAAAATGCACGAAAAATTCAAACAAGAATTCGGAAAAGTCGACACGTCGGTTCTGGACTACTATCCGCAGCTTCTTCCCTACATTCTTGAAATGGACAGAGCACACGTACTGGCCTTGGACTCGTCCGGCTTTTTCCACCTTGCCGGAGTGTACGGCTCTTTCCCTTCAGATCTTGATCCAGAGATCAAACGCTTTGGTCTTCGTGCTAAAAAATTCGAAGTAGGTAACCACAAAAAGTATGAACATAACAGGCTGTTTGTTTACCATTACCTTATGGAGCTGTACGGCTTTACAATCTGTTCAGAACGCAGAACCTCAAGTGCCCTTTTTTCCCGTCGTCTGCATAAGGCCGGCGAAAGATTCATGGTTCGAGTTTTAGGACAGACTGACCGAGTCATCACAACTATATCTTCTGCAAGCAAAAAGAAACGCTACCCTACTGTTGAAAAAATAGCGCTGGTACAAGTAGACGAAGACCAGTCTGAAGTTATCCGAAGGCTTGAAGAAGGTGGCTTTTTTGTAGATAGAAAACGACATGTTGTTATTTTGCGCGTTTCATATACTCAGCACAAATTCAACCCTGAAAACGTTCGACAGGAACGTGCTTTGTCAGTTGCCAAACAGGAAGTGATTCACCCCATCACTGGGCGGTCTATTGATGACCTCAACATCATTAAAGACACTACAAACATGATTCTTCGACTGAACGATATCGTCCGCGGGGAATTTGTCGGACACATCACATACAAGCGAATTGAGCTTGTAGAAAACACTGACACTGAAGAAAAGCGCCTGAAATTTCTCTACTCTTGGCTTTCAAAACATCAGCGACGCATCATCAGTTATTCAGACGAATTTTATGCGAATGTTGTCAAAGTTCTTGATGGGTATCTTTATGATCCTGAAAAAGAAGAAGTCTTTGATGGCTATAAGGCCTTATATAAAGACGTACAACTTCGCTACAACTATATCGAGCAAGCTCGAAAAGTAATGGTTCTTGAACGATTAAAAAAACGGAAGATTAAGGGAGAAAAAATCCCGTATGCAGAAATGCTTCAACAAGCGGTCTGCATACTTCAAGAACTGCGTTTCGATATTGCCACATATTTCGAAGAGCTGGTTGAATCTATGGTCAGCATAACTGAAACTATATTAAACGACCGTTACTTATGCCGAAAATATATTATGAAGCGAGACGATGATCTTTCTCATTACGGGGTTGGCATAAAAAAAGAATACGGCAAATTAGTCTCTTTGCTTGACGATATCAAAGCAATCCGCAAATCTCGAAACAAATCTATTGAAGGCTTTGACCTTTAATAAACATAACCACAAAACAACAACACTTTAACCAGAATCGGGAGGACCTGCTGTGTCTGAACTTTTACAAACTCCGCTTACTGCTTGGCACAAAGCTGCTGGTGCCAAAATGGCACCTTTTGCGGGATGGGAAATGCCTATCCAGTACACCGGCATTATTGCTGAACACACTCACTGCCGTGAAAATGCATCTATTTATGACATTTGCCACATGGGTGAATTCGGTCTTGTTGGTGAAGGTGCCTGTGAAGCGCTTTCTAAAATCGTTACACACAATTTAGAAAAGCTTGCACCGGGCAAATGCGGCTATGGTTTTCTTTTAAATGATGAAGGCGGAATCCGTGACGACCTTATCGTTTACTGCCTTGAAAAAGATGAATACATGCTTGTCGTTAACGCTGCATGTATTGAAAGTGATTTCAACTGGATTAAACAGAACCTTCCTGAACATCTGACTCTTGAAGATATGTCTAACCAGACAGCTAAAATTGACCTTCAGGGACCAAAATCTTTTGATGTTCTTGAAAAAATCTTTGATAGCTCTTTACGCGATCTTAAATACTTCAACTTCCGTACTGTTGACTTTAACGGTCAGCCATTAATTATCAGCCGTACTGGCTACACTGGTGAACTCGGCTACGAATTCTACCTTCCTTCAGAAAATGCACTTCCCCTCTGGGAAGCTTTGATGGCTCAAGAAGAAGTAGAACCAGCAGGTCTTGGCGCACGAGACACTCTTCGTCTTGAAGTTGGCCTTCCACTCTATGGACAGGATCTTGACACTAAACATTCCCCAGCTGCTGCCGGTATGGGTTGGATGCTTCGTTCTGAGGCAGACTACATCGGTAAAGGAAAAGACCGTGAAGGAACCGAACTTCTCATTCCTTTATCCATTCCTGGCCGTCGATCTGCACGCCATGACGACGTTGTAACACTTGAAGACGGAACAGAAGTCGGTCATGTCACAAGTGGCTCCTACTGCCCAAGTGTGGGACACTCTGTTGCGCTTGCATACGTAACTGTTGAAGCGGCTGATAACGAAAAGTTCCTCGTTAAAGGTGCACGTACCTCTCTCGAAGCAACTAAAGCAGAGCTTCCTTTCTATAAAGATGGCACAGCACGCATGAAGCTTGTTGACTAACAAGCATTCAAACGAATAAATTGAAAGGGAAGCCCTTAGGCTTCCCTTTTTTTATTGCCTTTTGCGCTACATACAACAATGAGATAAGAATTCATGAAAACATTTTTTCTTGAAGCAGATAAATGGGACGAACAGTGCGTCCTTGATGGACAAGAAGCAAAACACGCTATCAAAGTTTTACGAATGAAAAGTGGCGACAAGGTTCGCATGCTTGACGGTCAAGGTCGTGAAGGTACGTTCCTTATTACCGACACAACAAAATCCACTGTCACTCTCGAGCAAACCGAATCGTTTCAACATGCCAAGCCAGAAACAGAATACTATGTCGCTATAGGTTGGGGCAAATCTGTTCGCAGAGGCTGGATTTTTGAAAAAGCCGTTGAGTTTGGTGCAGCAGGACTTTGGTTCTGGCAAGCAGACCGTTCCCAGTCAAAAGTTCCAACAGAAGTGAAAGAAGGCTGGGAAGGACAAATGCAGGCTGGCGCAAAACAGTGTGACAACCCGTGGATTCCTGAATTGGCAACTATCCCTGAAGGCGCCAAGGGGGTCATGGAAAAAGCAGCTGAATTCGATAATATCTTCATGCTATGGGAAGGACAATCTCCATCAGACATCCTCTCATCTGAACAACTTGATCTTTCAGGAAAAACTCTTTTCATCATCGGTCCTGAAGGTGGCTTTTCTGATACAGAAGCAAGCTACTTTCAAGAACATGGTGCAAAACCGGTAAGTTTAGGAAAACGAATTTTACGTTGGGAAACAGCCGCCCTGCTTTGCTTAGGCCTCGCATGGTGGAAAGGTGAAGTTAACAATGCTGAGCGTTAGTACAGAAATGTCTATGGAGGCAAAACAGCCTCTTGCTGACAAAATCCGCCCTAATTCTTTTGAAGAATTTTCAGGACAGGAACATCTTTCTGCTCGAATCACAGCTCTGACCAAAGCGACCCGTCTTCCAAGCTTGCTCTTGTTTGGCCCTCCGGGATGCGGAAAATCAACGCTGGCTTTATTGCTTGCAAAACATACCGGCTTGAAATGGCTTAGAGTAAGCGCACCTGAGGCTGGACTTACACAACTCCGTAAATCGTTGAAAGGCGTAGAAGTACTTGTGCTCGACGAACTACACCGTTTCTCCAAGGCCCAACAAGACTTCTTTCTTCCTATTCTTGAGTCAGGCGAAATAACGCTGATTGCAACCACAACTGAAAACCCGTCTTTCAGTGTTACAAGACAACTTCTGTCCAGACTCCACACGCTAAAACTCAAACCTCTTCCAAACACTTCATTACAAACTCTCGCTCAAAAAGGTGCCGAAGCGTGCGGTGTTGAGTTAGATGAAAGTGTCTATGAAATGGTTGCAGGGATTGCCCATGGTGATGCGCGTTCCATGCTCAACCTCGTAGAATATATTGCCCAACTTCCGCCGGAATCACGCGAACCCGACAAACTTAAAGCAGCATTGCCAGACGTGATCGCGCGTCATGATAAAAATGGCGACAGCCATTATGAACTCGCATCTGCAATGATCAAATCAATTCGCGGCAGTGATGTTGATGCTGCACTATACTACCTTGCCAGCTTACTTGAGGGGGGAGAAGACCCTCGCTTTGTATGCCGCAGGCTGATTCTTTCCGCGTCAGAGGATGTAGGATTGGCAGACCCGAATGCATTGCCGCTGGCTGTATCATGTCAGCAGGCTGTTGAATTTGTCGGAATGCCGGAAGGATTCATCCCTCTAGCCGAAACTGTAACCTACTTAGCACTTGCTCCTAAGAGCAATTCAACCTATGCAGCGTATCTGGCAGCTGCACAAGAAATAAAAACTCATGGGCGAAAGCCTGTCCCTTTACATTTGCGAAATCCATCAACCAAGCTTCAAAAGGAATGGGGATACGGAAAAGGCTACCTGTATCCACATAACTACCCGGAAGGTTATGTTCCCCAGCAATACCTTCCAGATGATCTCGCAGGGCGCAGGTTTTACCAGCAGCGAGAGCAAGGCGTTGAACCACGTCTGACTGCGTGGCTTGCTCGAGCCAGAAAAAGCTTCCGTTAATTCCCTATAGCATCAGGAGAGACACACATGCTAAAGAAGCTATTCTGTATTACAGCAATTATTACACTTTGCTACACCCTATCCGGCTGTGCCATATATAATGCCACAGTTGATGAACGCAACATTAGCGAACAGTATTCAGACACTGTCATCTCAGCATCTGTTCTAAATAAACTTGTAAAAAGTGATCATGTAAGCTCGATGGGCATCTCCGTTAAGACATATAACGGAAAAGTATACCTCATAGGCGAAGTAGACTCACTTACAGAGCGGAGCATCGCCATTTCTTTAGCACGCAACGTAAAAGGTGTACGAAGTGTTATTCCGTATCTCTTGTTAAAAAACAAAAAAGATTTCTGCGGAACCACTGACAACGTTTCTATGAGCACCAAGCTCAAAACTAATCTCGTTGGTGACAAAGAAGTCTGGTCAACAAATATCTCTATCGATGTTGTACAATGCAATATTGTTCTGACGGGCATTGTTGGCTCTACAAGAGAAAAACAAAAAATTATCCAGCACGCGAAGCGAATCCCTGAAGCGCGCTCGGTCACTTCATACATTCAAGTTCAATAAAAAAAAGGCAGACTCAATTGAGTCTGCCTTTTTTTTATTACAATTCTCTACAGTGTTGCTTTAACAAGAACGTTTTTTCAAACGCCACTGTTAAGGAGCAAGAACTATCGAGTAAGCTTACGGTATTTGATACGCTGTGGTTGATCCGCTTCTTTACCGAGACGTTTTTTACGGTCGGCTTCATATTCAGTGTAGTTGCCATCAAAGAATACAACTTGAGAATCACCCTCAAAAGCAAGGATGTGGGTTGCGATACGGTCGAGGAACCAACGATCGTGAGAAATAACAAGGACAGACCCTGCAAAGTTCTCAAGAGCTTCTTCAAGAGCACGCATAGTGTTTACGTCGAGGTCGTTCGTAGGTTCGTCAAGCAGGATTACGTTAGCGCCTGACTTAAGAATTTGCGCTAAGTGTACGCGGTTTCGCTCACCACCGGAAAGAACATCAACATGTTTCTGCTGATCTGCACCAGTAATACCGAAACGGGAACAATACGCACGAGCGTTTACATCCTGCGTACCGAGCTTAACGGTCTCATAGCCACCAGAGATCACTTCATAAACAGTTTTACCCGCTTCAAGAGTGTCGCGTCCCTGATCAACATGCGCAAACTGCACAGTTTCACCAATAACAACTTCACCGGAATCCGGCTGCTCATCACCTACAAGCATTTTGAATGTCGTAGACTTACCGGCACCGTTTGGTCCGATAATACCAACAATTGCGCCCGCAGGGATAATGCAATTCATATCTTCAACAAGCAATTTATCACCGAGAGACTTTGTCACGTCTTTCATTTCAATCACTTGCTTGCCAAGACGTGGTCCCGGTGGAATGTAAATTTCTAAATCTTTACTGTGAGCTTCAGATTCGTGAGATACAAGAGATTCATACGCACTGATGCGCGCTTTAGACTTTGTATGACGCCCTTTAGGAGACATACGAATCCA
>NZ_JADMLB010000047.1 GCF_015482765.1 Halodesulfovibrio sp. | reverse complement strand
ATTCATACGCACTGATGCGCGCTTTAGACTTTGTATGGCGCCCTTTAGGAGACATACGAATCCATTCCAGCTCACGCTGCAATGTTTTCTGACGCTCAGACTCACGCTTTTCTTCTTGAGCAAGGCGTTTTTGCTTCTGATCCAACCAGCTAGAGTAATTACCTTTCCATGGAATCCCACGGCCGCGATCAAGTTCAAGAATCCAGCCAGCAACATTATCAAGGAAGTAACGGTCATGTGTTACAGCAATAACGGTACCAGGGAAATTCTGTAAGTAACGTTCCAACCAAGCAACAGATTCTGCATCAAGGTGGTTAGTCGGTTCGTCAAGAAGCAAAATGTCAGGATTCTGCAACAGCAGACGACACAATGCGACGCGGCGTTTCTCACCACCGGAAATAACATTCACAGGAGTATCAGCAGGTGGACAACGTAATGCATCCATCGCCATCTGCAGACGGGAGTCAATATCCCAAGCACCTTTAGCATCCATCTGCTCTTGAACCTGAGCCTGCTTTTCAATTAAAGCATCCATTTCCTCAGGTTCCATTGGCTCTGCAAATTTTGCATTAATGTCGTTGAACTCATTGATGAGTTCCATAACATCGCCTACACCCTCTTCAACAACTTCTCGTACAGTACGTGTCTCATCTACGAGAGGCTCCTGCTCAAGGTAGCCAAGCGTATATCCCGGTGACACATGAGTTTCACCTTCAAACGCTGTATCAACACCGGAAAGCACTTTAAGAAGAGATGATTTACCAGAGCCATTAAGACCCAGTACACCAATCTTAGCACCATAAAAATATGAAAGAGAGATATTTTTAAGAACTTCTTTCTGACCGTGACGCTTTGTCACGCGAACCATCGAATAAATAATTTTATCCGGCTCGTTTTGACTCATATTACCACCTTAATTACAAACAAAATTTTCACAGCTATTTGCTATCATTTCCATTTCATTCAATAAATGATGCAGACTGACAAAACAGTTCTTCATGAACATTTATTGACTATATGCATATTTTTTTCTCTTCTTGCGCATTTGCGTAAAATTGTCCAGAAAAGTACTTTATCTTTACCTTACAACAACTACGGTCAGTATAGAGTTGGTCTCATTTACTGCCCAATCTAACACGTTGTAATGTTACTTGGTTTTATGCTAGCTAGCGCAGATATCGTTACCTTCCACTCTCCGGAGCTCACATGAAAAATTATTCTGTAATGTACAGTAATACATATACTACCCCAGAAGATGCCAAGGGCTTTCTTTCCAGCAAACTACCATCCCTTTTCTTCTACCCTTCAATGGCCAAGATCGCATACTTCGCCAACAAAGACGCAAAACTCGGAAAATCTTCAGACCAAGCCTGGGTACGAGCAAGTCTTGATATTATCAAAGCCTTAGAACGAGTTGGAGTTTCTCTTTCATTTGAAAACCTCTCCGCATTTACTGAACTCAAATCTCCCTGTGTCTTCATTGGCAACCACATGAGTACACTTGAGACCTTTGTTTTACCCGCCATTATCCAACCCCATAAACCAGTTACCTTTGTAGTAAAAAGCTCTTTGCTCACTTACCCGTTTTTCGGAAACCTTATGGCATCGAGAGAGCCAATTTCTGTTCAAAGAACAAACCCGAGAGAAGATTTAAAGACTGTACTGTCTGAAGGGTGTGAAAAGCTCAATGAAGGAAAGTCAGTTATAGTCTTTCCACAATCAACCCGAAGTATCGAGTTCGATCGGTCAAAATTCAACTCCATTGGAGTAAAGCTTGCTAAAAAAGCTGGAGTACCAATCGTTCCCCTTGCGTTAAAAACTGACAGCTGGGGACACGGAAAGCTCAGTAAAGAATTCGGCCCAATTGATACTACAAAAAAAGTACACTTCGCATTCCACAAACCAGTCAACGTTGAAGGTAACGGGAAAGAAGCACACGAAATCGTTTGTAAATTTATTGAATCTTCTCTTGCGAACTGGTCGAGCTAATTTCTTTCACAGTAAAACTATCAATAAAAACAGTGCTTCACGCTATCTTGTGCAGCAAATCAAGAAAAAAGACATAAAATTGCTGTTTGCACAGATGAAGCTACAACACTTTTTTACACTTTATTCACACATTCAATCACATGAGAACAACTTGAAATATCAGGTGGTAACATCCCCTTTTTTGTTCCGTATATGCAATTTTTATGTATGGTAATGCAGAAAATTTTTCTCATACGTTGACGCAAAAAAAATTGTAAGATAAACGTTATTGCGTGCTCAAACAGTTTATGAGGTAGGGTTTTGAGTTGCCGCAAACCCCTACTGGATTAACCCTAAAACTACTGGGTCAAGCTATGACAATGACAAAAAAAGAGGCTCTGTTACTGGCTGCAAAAGAGCTCTTTGGTGAGTATGGTTACGCCGAGACTACGTTTAAAAAGATTTCTGAACGTGCCGGAGTTGCCCTCGGGCTCCTTACACACCATTATGGAAACAAAGAAAAATTGTTTCTTGCAGCAGGACTGGATGTTCTGGATGACTTCATTATCAAGCTGAGAGAAGCATGTGCACAAGGTGATACCGGTTACGATTCTGTTATGAACTTTTGTCGTACCTATTTAGACTATTCAGTAACACCGGAATCGCACTTCCTTGTTCTCGTGCGTTGCTCTCCATACTCAGACATGAAAACTCAGACAGATCGCGACATTATGTACGAGAAATTTAACCAAGTACCACGCGAACTTGAGTATCATGTACGAAGAGGCATTGAAGACGGCTCTATTAGAGACTTACCTGCTCATGAAACCACTTCTGTGCTTACCTGTAACTTGGTTGGTGCAATCCGAACAAGACTTCTCACACCTTATGCACCAGCCAACCTTTACGATGAAGTCCTCAAATTTATTTCCCGCAGTATTAAAAATGACTAGCAGTAATTGCTAATCTACAAAAAAAAGGAAGAGAATTTTCTCTTCCTTTTTTTTGTGCAAAACTTACAGAATCCAGCTGTGCTTAACTGATTCTAAAATTTTTCTGTGTTTGCTCTATGCAGCTTTGATAACCAAAGGAATAACATGACGTGCATGAGACTCCTCATGAGTTCTGCCAATTTCAAAAGTCACATCATTTTTCCCAGCAAGAGCAGCAATGGCTTCTACTAATCCCTTAACATTAATAATGGGATGACGCATAAAAACCTGCGGAAGCCCATACGTTAAATTACAGGCAAGACACGAACCATTACGCTGGTTCAAATGAAACGCAAATTCAAGCCGTTCGTCAGATGCTCCCACATAAGCGAGCTCTATATCATACGCACCACTTTCAGCCTCTCCGTATAACGCATCGAAGAATTCATCAGTCTTTGAAGCTGGAAATAACTCTTCAAGCTTCTCTTTAGTAAACACGGTATCCAACGACATAACTTACTCCCAACCTTTTCTATCAATGTGCCAAGTATGCTCAGGCATTCTGATTGCATGAAAATACCCAAGCCAGCTTATAGTGCACCGTATAGATTTTACAGTCACTCAGCAACCATCAGACAGCTCTTTTAAACGTTCAATCACGTCTTTTTCAAGCTTCAATGGGTGAGTATTGATTTTATCAATAGAAAATTCATTAAGAAGCCCATGAACGTCAATACACGAACATGTTGGTTGCAAGCCCCCTAAATAGGCAATGTACCCTAGAACAGCCTCGGCAGAAATGCCCTGTTCACGCATTTTGCGCAGCTCAAAATGCCCATGACGCTTAGCAAGACGTTCACCTTCATGGTCTATAACAAGAGGAAGATGAATGTATTCCGGAGGAGTGCAGCCCAGCAACTCATATAAATAAACTTGTCGAGGGGTACAGTGCAGGATGTCCTCTCCACGGACAATTTGAGTTATTCCCTGACGGATATCATCCACTACTACCGCCAGTTGATACGCAAAGACACCGTCTGAACGGCGGATAGGAAAATCTCCACCGCAATCTTTCCAACTCATACAACAATCGCCGTGAAGAACATCAGAAAATCGAATAGCATCTTTATCACAATGCAATCTCATCGAACCTCTACGTCCCTGAGATTCAAACTCTCTTCGCTCTACGTCTGACAAATTCAAACAAATCTCTGGATAAGCAGAGCCATAGTCACCCTTATGCGGTGCAGACGCTAACGAGCGCAATTCTTTTCTTGTACAGTAACAAGGATAAACAAGACCGTCCTTTTGAAGTGCCTCTACTACCTGCTCATAAATCCCCGTTGATTCACTCTGCGTATATGGGCCGAAGGCTCCTTGTTTCCCAGCACCCTCATCCCAGTCCAAACCAAGCCAAGAAAAATCCTCGACTAAGCCAGCAACAAATTCCGGCTTAGAGCGATCCGGATCTATATCTTCTATACGAAAAACCAACGTTCCCTCGGCCTTTCTGGCTGCAAGCCAACACACCAAAAAAGACCATGCATTCCCTAAATGCATATACCCTGTCGGAGATGGCGCGAAGCGCCCTCTAACCGGTCTCCTTCGGTCTTCACCTAAGGGACAAAGTTCCGCTGCTATTTTTGCAAGATGACTCATAGAATTCATGCATCGGTGAAATCATGACACGCTTTATAAGTCAACCTCTGTCAGCTCTCAAAAACTAGCCGTCTTCTGCCTCTCCTATACCCTGCTTAAATTTTTTTTAGAACAAACGTTATTTATTTTTACAGCCCCCCGCCGCAACCATCTGTTTTTCCAAAGGTATTAGTTATTTTGAAGATATACAAACTATCTTAAACTGTAGAAACACGCATATAGAGAACAAAACATGCTATAGTGCCCCAAAAAAGGAGTAGCTATGCCAAAAAGAAATTGTTCAACAAAAATCAAGACAACTACCCCTGAATCAGAACAGATCTATAAAGGGGCAACTAAGGCTTCATACTTTGTACTCGAAAATCGAGACATTTCCCCTAACGAACTAAAACAATTCGAACTAATGCTTGGCACAAAAAACGCCACAAAATAACATTATTCTCCCTAAAACACTCGTAACACCCTGAAAAGATCAGATTTAATTTAATTTTAAAAACTGTTGCTCAACATATTGTTTCAGGGTATAGTTTAATCAAGATAAGCATAAAAGCTGAAGTTTATGAGTTCACATTGAAACCTAATTGATACGACTCAAAGTTTTAGGGAGGTCCATTTGGAAACTCCACCATGCTTCTTAACAGGCGAATAGGTTTTACAAATTCGCCAACAGTTGATTAGGAAACTAATTAATTTTCAACATAACTCAAATAGTTAGCACCAAGACATTCGTCTTGGTGCTTTTTTTTGCGCCTTTCGTTACCACATCAGTTTAATCTATTCCTCCTACCACATCCGCCTATGGCAATCGTTCATTCTTGCTACTGTATAAACTAGTTACTCAATCAATCGTGCTATTAATTATTTTTTGATAACACACAAGATATCGATTGATCGAACAATCATTACACACTGTGCATATCATCAACTTTTTCTATAAATTACAGGAGAAATTATCGGCATTTTATTGACACATTTTGCTAGCAGGATGTACGTCTTTTATTGTTCTTCAACGTTATGATTCGTTTGATACTTATGGTTTACAAACGCCCAAATGCAAGGAGGCAGGGATGAGTCTCAATAGGCGTGATTTTGTTAAACTGTGCACAGGGACTGTGGCTGGACTCGGGGTTTCCCAGATGTTCAACCCAGCTGTTTGTGAAGCGATTTCCGGTTCACTGAACGGCGAACGCCCTCCAGTTTTATGGTTACAGGGTGCAGGTTGTACAGGTTGTTCTGTATCACTGTTGAACTCTGTTAACCCACACATTAAAGATGTTCTGCTCAAAGTTATCAGCCTCGAATTCCATCCGACAGTGATGGCATGGGAAGGCGAGCCAGCAATCGAGCACATGTACAAGATTGCTGACAAATACGACGGTAAATTCTTCCTGGTTGTCGAAGGAAGTATCCCTACCGAAGCAGACGGTAAGTACTGTGTTATCGGCGAAGCTGATCACAGAGAAATTACCATGGTTGACGCTATGAAAGAACTTGGACCTAAAGCAGCTGCAGTGCTCGCAGTAGGTACATGTTCAGCATACGGCGGTATTCCTGCTGCTGAAGGCAGTGAAACCGGTGCCAAAGGCGTGCGTGAATTCTTCGAAGCTGAAGAAATTGCTACTCCTGTTGTTAACATTCCTGGCTGTCCTCCACATCCTGACTGGATCGTTGGAACAGTAACTGTTGCTCTTGACGCTATCAAGAAACATGGTCTTGCAGACGGTCTTGGTGAAGTTGTTAAAATTCTTGATGATGAAGGACGTCCGCTTCCTTTCTTCGGCGAGAACATTCATGACAACTGTCCATACCTTGACGACTTTGATAACGACGTTATGGCAACTAAGTTCACAGATGTTAAAGGTTGTCGCATGGAACTCGGTTGTAAAGGTCCAGATACAAACTCTGACTGTTACAAACGCAAATGGAACAACGGTATTAACTGGTGTGTACAGAACGCTGTATGTATCGGTTGCGTTGAGCCTGACTTCCCTGATGGTAAGTCCCCGTTCTACGAGCCAGCTTAACGGCTTGTGCGCCCTTATACATTCCTAAGGAGGAATTAACATGTCTGGTTGCAAAAGAAATGGAGCAGCAGCCAGCGGTAAAACAGCACACATCGCAATCGATCCGGTAACCCGTATCGAAGGCCACTTGAAAGCTGACGTTACCGTTGAAAACGGCAAAGTTGTGGACGCAAAGCTTTCCGGCGGTATGTACCGCGGATTTGAACAGATTCTTCGTGGTCGTGACCCACGTGACTCTTCACAGATCGTTCAGCGTATCTGTGGCGTATGTCCTACAGCACACGCAACTGCTTCTATTATGGCTCAGGACGCAGCATTCGGCGTTAAAGTAACAAACAATGCACGCGTTACCCGTAACCTTGTACTCGGTGCTAACTACTTGCAGTCTCATATTCTGCATTTTTACCACTTAGCAGCACAGGACTTTGTTCAGGGTCCTGACAGCGCACCGTTTGTACCTCGTTACCAGAAATCCGACCTTCTTGAAGACCGTAGCAAAGATCTCAAAGCTGTTAACGCAGCTGCAGTTGATCAGTACATCGAGGCTCTCGACGTACGTGCTGTCTGTCATGAAATGGTTGCTATCTGGGGCGGTAAAATGCCTCACGTACAAGGTCTCGTAGCTGGTGGTGCAACTGAAATGCCTACCAAAGATCGCATTCTTGAGTACGCTGTACGTTTCAAGAAAGTTCGTGACTTTGTTAATAATAAATACCTCCCGACTGTTTACACTGTCGGTTCTGTATACCCGGATATGTTCAAAGTTGGACAGGGACATAAAGCATGTATCGCATACGGTGTATTCCCGCTTGATAATGCTCATTCCAAGTTCATGATGAACCCTGGTGTCTACTATGATGGTAAAGACCACAAATTTGATCCTTCTCAGATCCACGAAGACGTAAAGTACTCATGGTTTGAAGATTCTACTACCGGTCTGCACTACTCTGAAGGTAAAACTGTTCCTGCACCTCACAAAAAAGGCGCATACAGCTTTATTAAAGCACCTCGTTACAACGGTGTTGCTTGTGAAGTTGGTCCTCTCGCACGTATGTGGGTTGAGAACCCTCCACTTTCACCAGTTGGTCAGAAAATGCTGAAAGAAAAATTCGGCATGGACGCAAAACGTTTCCGTGACCTCGGTGAAGACGCAGCATTCTCCCTTATGGGTCGCCACGTGGCTCGTGCTGAAGAAACTTGGTACATTCTTGACTTCATTGACGCATGGCTCAAAGAAGTTAAGCCTGACGAAGAAACCTTCACAGCATTTGAGCTTCCTGAAACTGGTGAAGGTACTGGCTTCACAGAAGCACCTCGCGGTGCCCTGCTCCACTACCTTGACGTTAAAGACAGCAAAATCAGCAACTACCAGATTGTTTCCGCAACACTGTGGAACTGTAACCCTCGCGATGACAAGGGTGTACGTGGTCCTGTTGAAGAAGCTCTCATTGGCGTACCAGTACCGGACGTTGATAACCCAGTAAACGTGGCGCGTCTTATTCGTGCCTTTGATCCATGACTGGGCTGTGCCGTTCACGTGATGAACGCAGAGACCGGTAAAGTTTCCGTAGTTGAGTTCGAATAAGACTCACTCCTGAAATTGCCTAATAAAAGAGGAACCGTTCGGTTCCTCTTTTTTTCTCCAACTTCTTTTTTGCTCCCGCCGTAATTCAGCAGAGACAAAAGCCTTGCTCATGCCTCCCTGTTTATTTTACTGATAGAGCAATCCAATTTTACGGTTTCACCTTGTTGCTTAAAGGATTGATCATGGAAAAACTTTTAGTGTTGGGTATCGGCAATACACTGCTAACAGATGATGGTGTCGGCGTGCATGCCGCTGAGGTTCTCTGGAAAGAAGAATGGCCGGAGAATGTTACCGTTATGGAAGCCGGAACATTTACACAGGATATCTATGCCCTGTTCCAAGGCTACGATAGACTGCTTGTACTCGATGTGATCCATGCGGAACATGAACCGGGAACCATTTACGAACTCACAGAAGATGACATCCGTTCAAATGAAAAACAGCGTGTATCCATCCATGATATCGATATGCTGGACTCTCTTCGAATGTGCGAGATGCGTTGTGGGAAACGTCCAAAAATGGAAATTATAGGCATGCAGCCTTATGATATCACAACATGGAATATCGGCTTATCCGATGCCTGCAAAGCCAAGTTTGACAACTTCGTTTCACACACCAGAAAACGTATTAACGAAATTATCGCCGAGATGAACTAATCTACTTATTTTCTCTTTTTAAGATTACATGCCCCTTCATAGGGGCTTTTTTTATGCCTGATTTCACACGCTCAACACAAAATCTAATAATAATCATGCGATGATATTCTTTTTTTCTATTATGAAAAGAAATTCAATCATGCTATGGTGATGCTAATTATATTAGTTGACTTCTTTATTATATGTATATGTTACGTATGAAGCCAACAGTGTTTATACGTCTGGTGTAGCACCTATGTGCAAACCGTTTCCTTCCTATAAGGAGGTTGTATGAAAATTTCTGTAGGTCTCGGCAAAGAAGATGTCGTTGAACGTCTGGAAAAAAAAGGGGTTTCCCGCCGTCAGTTCCTTAAGTACTGTACTGCTGCTGCGGTTTCCCTTGGAATGGCCCCTAGTTTTGGTGCCAAAATTGCCGAAGCTGTCACCTCTAAACTCCGTCCATCTGTTGTGTATCTGCATTGTGCAGAATGTACCGGTTGCACCGAAGCTCTTCTTCGTGCGCATGAACCATACATTCAAGAAATTCTCTTTGATACCATTTCACTCGACTACGATGAAACCATTATGGCTGCCGCCGGTGATGCTGCTGAGAAAGCATTAGAACAAGCTGTGTCTAACCCTAATGGATTCATTCTCGCTGTTGAGGGAGGCATCCCGACTAAAGATGGCGGTGTTTACGGCAAAGTTGCCGGACACACCATGCTGGATATGGTCACTAAAATTGCTCCAAAAGCAAAAGCTCTTATCAATCACGGCACCTGTGCATGCTTTGGCGGCGTTCAGGCTGCTGCTCCTAACCCTACAGGTGCGAAGGGTGTTAACGATGTTTTGAAAGACAAAAATATCGTTGGCATCAACGTACCGGGTTGCCCACCGAACCCATACAACTTTGTTCACACTATTCTCTTCTATCTTACAGAGAATAAAGCCCCTGAATTAGATGACCTGCAAAGACCTGTTCCATTCTTTGGAACAACTGTACACGATCAGTGTCCACGCTTGCCGCATTTTGAAGCTGGTGAATTTGCTCCTTCCTTCAACTCAGAAGAAGCTCGAAAAGGTTGGTGCTTGTACGAATTAGGATGTAAAGGGCCAGACACCTACAACAACTGCCCTACCATCAAATTCAATCAGGTAAACTGGCCTGTTGAAGCAGGTCACCCTTGTATCGGCTGCTCTGAACCTGACTTCTGGGACGAAATGACCCCGTTCTATGAAAACTAGCAGCTTGAACAGATAGCTTATTCTAAGGAGCAAGATACATGAAAAACAATTCCTCCGGATTCCCTGTTACACCTCAGGGAAACAAGAGCGGCAGAGTTGTTGTCGATCCTGTCTCACGTATCGAAGGCCACCTTCGTATTGAGGTAGAATTAAAAGATGGTAAAATTGCCAACGCGTGGAGTTCTTCTACTCTGTTCCGTGGGCTTGAAATCATTCTTAAAGGCCGCAAGCCAGAAGATGCTCAGCACTTCACCCAACGCTCATGCGGTGTTTGTACGTATGTACACGGTTTAGCATCCACTCGTGCAGCAGAAGATGCATGCAAGGTAACCATTCCTGAAAATGCGACCCTCATCCGCAACCTTGTTATGGGTTGCCAGTACATGCATGACCATCTCGTGCACTTCTATCATCTTTGCGGTCTTGACTGGATTGATGTTGCCGGTGCTTTAAAAGCAGATCCTAAAAAAGCTGCTTCCATTGCAAACTCTATATCACCTCGCAAAACCAAAGCAGAAGATCTTAAAGCTGTACAAACAACACTGAAAAAGTTTGTGGACAGTGGACAGCTTGGCCCATTCACAAATGCCTACTTCCTGAATGGTCACGAAGGCTACTACCTAAGCCCTGAACTGAACCTCATCGGCACTGCTCACTACTTGGAAGCACTCAAAATGCAACTGCTTCCAGCCCGGGCAATGGCAATATTCGGCGGTAAAAACCCGCATCCACAGTTCATGCAGGTTGGCGGCGTAACATGCTACAAGTCATTAGAAAAAGATAAACTGAAGCAATTCCGTGATATCCTTATGCAAACCAAGAACTTCATTGATCAGGTTTACATTCCTGACCTTGTTGCTATTGCCGGTCAGTATAAGGATTGGACACAATATGGTGGCTGTACAAACTTCCTGACGTTCGGTGAATTCCCGACTAAGGGTCAGGAAATTGATACACGCTTCCTGCCAGCAGGTGTCGTAATGGATCGTAAATTTAATGACGTTAAGTCATTTGATCCTGATAAAATTGCTGAACACGTTCGTTACAGCTGGTACAAAGGTGATAAAGCTCTGCATCCTTACAAAGGCGAAACAGATCCTAAGTACACTGACATGTTTGGTGAAGATCGCTACTCATGGATGAAAGCACCACGCTACGAAGATAAAGCAATGGAAACAGGCCCTCTTGCACAAGTACTTGTTGCTTATGCAAAAGGTCACCCGACCATTAAACCTCTCGTAGACAATGTTATCAATACGCTCGGCATCAAAGTCGAAAACCTTTACTCCACTCTTGGTCGTATCGCAGCTCGTGGTATTGAAACTGCTGTTGTTGCAGAACATTGCGTTGACATGCTCGACCAGCTTGAAGGCAACCTTGCCGCCGGTAAAAACCAGATCATTGAAGACATTGAAATGGTGGATAAAGCTGAAGGCGTCGGTTTCGTTAACGCTCCTCGCGGCGGGCTTTCACACTGGCTTAAAGTTAAAGAACAGCGCATCGATAACTTCCAGTTAGTTGTACCTTCTACATGGAACCTCGGACCACGCTGTGCCAATGACCTGCTCTCACCTGTTGAAGAAGCATTAATCGGCACTCCTGTTGCTGACGCAGAACGTCCTGTTGAAATACTAAGAACTGTCCATTCATTCGACCCATGCATTGCCTGTGGCGTGCACGTGATCGATGGTAATACGAATAAAGTTCATAAATTCAAAATAAGATAATCGAAATCTAAGGGCTGGAGAAGTACCTCAACAAAAGGTATTCTTCAGCCCTGTTGCACTTTTTATCTCCCCTTCACTAGGGAATACATAGTAGGTTATCACCATACCTACCTTCCAAGGCTCTCCCTGCAAATACAGGTAATGCCCTGCTCCCTTTAAACTACTACCGAAATTAAAAGGGAAAAACTCAATGAATAACCCTCCTGAAATTCTCGTTCTCGGCGTAGGAAACACGCTTTACACAGATGAAGGCCTTGGGGTTCGCGCTGTAGAACAGTTAGCTTCCTCATACAATTTTTCTGAAAACGTCACGGTCTTCGACGGTGGAACTCTTGGCATGAAGCTGATGGACCACATTGTACAATATGAAAAGCTTATTGTAGTCGATGCCGTTTTGTGTGGTGACGAAGCTGGCTCCATTTACCGTCTTGTTGGTGACGATTTGCGGAAAAGTTTAGGTTTTAACAATTCCATGCATCAAACGGATCTCGTCGACACCCTCATTTTCTGCGAATTAATAGGAAACCGTCCTGATACCGTTGTTATCGGAATGGAACCTTTTGACTATGAATCAATGAATGTAAATCTCTCACCAGAAGTAGCTTGCAAACTCGATTCAATGTGTGACATTGTACTCCAAGAAATTACTGAGTCTGGCGGCAGTTTTTCCGCGAAATAGCCGGCCGGAATCCATTTAAAGTATATTTTGATGAATTATCAGCATTATGCTGTTCCTAGGAGTGCTTATGTGTCTTGCAATTCCTGCTGAAGTTGTAGAAATTCAGTCTGATACCATGGCAAAATGTCGTGTGGGGCAAAGTGAAACGTTCATTGACGCCTCGACAATGCTTTTAGAAAGCCCTGCCGAAATTGGCGACTTCGTGATTGTTCACGCTGGATTCGCCCTACGAAAGCTGGATTTTGATGAAGCTCAGGAGACATTACGTCTACTCAGGCAAATGGCAGGGATTAACGAAGATACACCGGGCGCTTTTTAGTTAATACCATTCATAATGCTCTCAGGTCTCCTGCAAAATTATTGCAGGGGACTTTTTTCTTTTGACAAAAAAGTTATTTTTCTTCATCACTGCTGTGTTCTTGACTTTAGCAAGCATTTAAATCAATCTAACTGACTTATTTCAGCAATGTTACTTCCGGAGGAAGAGATTCCCATGAGCGACTACAAAAAGACGCTGCATCTCCCAAAAACCAAATTTCCAATGAAGGCAAACCTCTCCCAGAAAGAGCCAGAAATGCTCAAAGAATGGGAAAGCAAGAAAGCCTATGATGCAATGATCGCTGCAAGCGGCGAGAATGGCGAGTACGTCCTTCACGACGGCCCTCCATATGCAAACGGACACCTCCACCTTGGTCACGCACTGAACAAGGTTCTTAAAGATATTATTATTAAGTCCCAGAACATGCAGGGTAAAAAAGCCCAGTACGTTCCGGGATGGGACTGTCACGGTCTTCCGATTGAGCTTAAAGTAGAACAGCAGCTCGGCGACAAGAAAAACACTATTCCTGAACACGTATTCCGCAAAGTTTGCCGCGAATACGCTGAAAAATTCGTCGGCATCCAGCGCAAAGAATTCAAGCGCCTTGGTGTACTCGGCGAATGGGAAAACCCATACCTTACCATGCACCCGTCTTACGAAGCAGCTACTGCTCGTGAACTCGGCCGTTTCATGGAAAAAGGTTCTGTTGCCCGAAGCAAAAAACCAATTTACTGGTGTGCTTCCTGTAAAACTGCTCTTGCAGAAGCTGAAGTGGAATACGACGATCACGTATCTCCTTCCATCTACGTACGCTTCCCAATGAATGACGCACGCGTAAAGGAAGTATTCCCACAGGCAGATCCTGCTAAAACATACGCTATTATCTGGACAACCACTCCGTGGACAATCCCAGATAACATGGCAATTGCTGTTCACCCTGAGCTTGAATACAGCCTTGTTGCTGTAAACGGCGACTACTACTTACTCGCTTCTGCTCTGGTTGAAGAAAACGCAAAAACTTTCGAATGGGAAGACTACTCCGTAGTCGGCACCACAACAGGTGACAAACTCGAAGGTATTGTTGCAAAGCACCCAATTTATGACCGAGAATCCCCTATCTGCCTTGGCGACCACGTTACTACCGAATCCGGTACTGGCTGTGTTCACACTGCACCGGGCCATGGTCGTGAAGACTTTGAAGTTGGTCAGAAGTACGGTCTTGAAACTTACTCTCCAATGGACGATGAAGCTCGCTTCCTCGACTCTGTTGAGTTCTTCGCAGGACTTACTATTACTGAAGCCAACCCTAAAGTTATTGAAAAACTTCAGGAAGTTGGCAACCTGCTTGGCCACTCCAAAGTTAAACACTCCTACCCACACTGCTGGAGATGTAAACAGCCTGTTATCTTCCGTGCTACCACTCAGTGGTTCATTACAATGGAAGCCAACGATCTGCGTAAACGCTCTCTTGACGCAATCCGTAACGACGTAAAATGGATTCCGGCATGGGGTGAAGAACGCATCTACAACATGGTTGAAAACCGCCCAGATTGGTGCATCTCCCGTCAGCGCATGTGGGGCGTACCTATTATCGCACTGCTTTGTAAAAGCTGTGATGAAGCTTGGTACGACACTGAGTGGGTAAAGGGTATTGTAGAGAAATTTGCAGAACACAAAACCGGTTGTGACTACTGGTTTGAATCCGACATTGAAGACCTCGTACCTGAGGGACTTACATGTCCTAAGTGCGGCAAGAACCACTGGAAACGCAGCAGAGATATCCTCGACGTTTGGTTTGACTCCGGCACAAGCTTTGCCGCAGTTGTAGAGCAGCGTCCAGAGCTTAGCTTCCCTGCTGATATGTACCTTGAAGGTTCTGACCAGCATCGCGGTTGGTTCCACAGCTCTTTGCTTGCTTCCATGGGTACCCGTGGCTGCCCTCCTTACAAAGAGGTTCTCACACACGGCTACGTAGTAGATGGTGAAGGCAAAAAGATGTCCAAGTCTCTTGGCAACGGCATCGAGCCAGAAGAAGTAATCAAAAAGTACGGCGCAGAAATTCTCCGTATGTGGGCTTCTTCCGTTGAATACCGCGAAGACGTACGTATCTCTGAAGAAATTCTGAGTCGTCTTGTTGATGCTTACCGTCGTATCCGAAACACCAGCCGTTACCTCCTTGGTAACATCAGCGACCTTACTGCTGACGCTCTGGTTCCTTTTGAAGAAATGGAAGCACTCGACCGTTACGCACTTGACCTTGTATGCCGTGCACATGAGAAAATTCAGACTGCATACAAAGAATACGAATTCCACAAGGTGTACCACACCCTGCATAACCTGTGCACAACCGATCTTTCTTCTTTCTACTTAGATATCTTGAAAGATCGCCTGTACTCCTCTGCTGCTGACAGCAAGGAACGCCGTTCTGCCCAGACTGCAATGTTACACATTGTAACTCTGTTGGTACGCAACATGGCTCCTGTACTCAGCTTCACAGCTGAAGAAGTATTCAAGTACATCCCTGAAGGTCTTAAGCCAGAAGTTGATACAGTCTTTGCTCTGTCTTCAAAAGATCTTCAGCTGTTCTCTATCTCTGATGAAGAACGTGCTAACTGGGACGTGCTGCTTCAGGTTCGCTCTGAAATGACAAAGGCAATTGAGCCGGTTCGTAAAGAAGGTATTGTAGGTCATCCACTTGATACCCACATTACCCTCTACATGGCTGCACCAATTGCTGAAAAGCTTGAAACTCTTAAAACAGATCTTCGTGCTAACTTTATTGTTTCTCAGCTTTCCACAGCTGCTCTTGAAGACGCTCCGGCAGACGCTTTCGCTTCTGACGTTGTTGAAGGTCTCAAGATCTCTGTTGCTAAAGCCGAAGGTGAAAAGTGTGAACGCTGCTGGATTTACAGCAATGAGCTTGGCACCGACAGCGAACACCCTACCATCTGCCCACGCTGCACAGGCGTACTGAAGGCAGCTGAGTAATCACAAAAGAATTACCGGCGGAGGGTATTCCTTCCGCCGGATTATGCCTATAAGTTATTCCAACTGGCACACCGTTAAAGGCTATCCACTCTTACCTGTTGGAAAAATTTAACAAGTTGTGCTAAGAAAAACCTGTAACTGTTTATAGTAAACACAGCCTGATCAAGGTGATTCTACAGATTTTTCTTATGTACCGGAGCAACTTAGTTTGTCATAAATTTTGAGCCTACCGGACTTGCTTCGGTGGGCTCTTTTTATATATGCTTCCGTACCTGGAGGTTTCATGCGCACACGATACCTGATAGTCTATGGAATTGGACTATTTTCTATTATTGCCGATCAATACACAAAGTGGCTTACAGTTCAACACATTCCGCTTTGGAGCGGCTTCCCCGTTATACCGGACTTCTTCAACCTAGTGCATGTTCTTAATCGCGGCGCGGCATTCGGCTTTTTAAATAATACAGACACAAACTGGCAAATATGGCTCTTTGGCGGAGCTGCGGTTGCCGCTTGTATTGCTGTCCACTTAATGGCACGGTCTGCAAAGCATAACAAACTACTATTTACAGCATTGGGTCTTATCCTTGGTGGTGCTGTCGGAAACCTTATCGACAGAATTCGTATCGGTGCAGTTATTGACTTTCTGGACTTTTATTACAAAAACTACCACTGGCCGGCATTCAACGTTGCAGATATTTGTATATGTGTCGGCGCTGGCCTAATGCTTTTGACACTCAAGGATATAAAATAGGGAGAAACCGTGAACGAATTACTGCCAATCTTAAACATATTCTCAACATCAGAAATGCATCCTGCGATGCTGGCTGTAGCGCTCGCTCTTCCCATTTTACCTAATTTGTGGTCTATTTGGCATTCATATAAACATGAATTTACCTCACCTATGGAAAAATATGGCTGGATGCTCGCAGGCGTAATGCTGCCGGTTCTCGGTGGTGTTCTCTATCTGCTTTTTGGATTCCGCCGTACTACCGGCCTTGCATCATGGGCAAAACCACCTCAACAGAGAGGATAATCCATGCGAATTGCTATTCGTGTAACTCTTGTATGTCTCAGTGCTCTATCCCTGCTCGCTTGCGTTAAACAAGAACAGGTTAATCTTCTTGAAAGCAGAATCTCACAACAAGAACAGCAGATTCTAGCGCTTAACAATTCGCTTGGCAGCACGTCTCAAGCTCTGGAAACAGTTCGTCCTGAACAAGCCGATATCTGGTCTGAGCTAAAAGGAATGAAAGTTTCCCTTGCAACTCTTGAAGGCCAGCTTGAGGATGTTCAAACTGAAACAGGTACAGTAGCCTCTTTAGAAGCCGATGTTGCGGATATGAAAAAACGTATTCTGCAAATTGAAGGTGCCATGCGTATGATGTCCTCTCAGTTAGGTATTGAAAACTACCTTCCTGCACAGGCACCAAGAACAATAACTCCGGGTGCTGTTAGCAATCAGCAGCCTGTTAACGGAGCAATGCTTCCGACTCAGAATGGACAAGTAGTTCAGGGAACTCCACCAGTAGTTCCTACACCGGTTGCTCCAGCTACTCCTCCCCAGAAAGTAGCTCCTGAGGATCTTGCAGACGCATTATACAAAAGTGCATTACAGGCGTTTAATGAACGTCGTTATGAGGATGCACAACGCATGTGGAGTGAATATGAAAAAACCTATCCAAAATCTAAACTGGCGGCTAACGCAAAGTTTTGGCAGGGTGAAGCATATTTCCAAATGAAAAATTACCCACGTGCTACGCTTGCTTACGAGGATGTGATCAAAAAATATCCTAAAAGCAACAAGTACCCGCAGGCCTTGTTGAAACAGGGTCTCAGTTTTCTTAAACAAGGCAAAAAGAATGCCGGCAAGTTCCGCCTCAATCAGCTGATTGAAAAATTCCCTAAGTCACTTGAGGCTAAACGCGCAAAGCAGGAGCTTGCTAAACAGTAAGTGCAATTTGGTTAACATCATGACAAAAGAGTACCGTAAAAACGTCCATCTTACATTTCCTCCGACCATTTCCGGTTCACCTGTTATCTGTGACCTGACACGAATGTTTGACCTTTCCTTCAACATTCTCAAAGCACAGATCACGCCTCGTAAAGAGGGACATATGACCGTTGAAATCATCGGTACCAGAGAAAATTACCAAAAGGGAATTGAGTATCTGGAAGAAAACCGCATTGTTGTAACCCCTGTTACTCAGCGAATCTCTCGCGATGAAGATTCCTGCATGCACTGTGGTATGTGCACGGCAATCTGTCCTAATGGTTCTCTTTTTGTTGATCGTGAAAAACGTCTTGTTATGTTTGATATTGATCGCTGTACCGCTTGTGGCATGTGCGTGCGGGTCTGCCCGGTTAACGCAATGCATGTTGATGCTGAAAACGGAATGATCTAACACCGGAGTTAGCCTATGGAAAAACGTGAATTTGCATCCATCTCCTTGTACCTCAAAGGCCGTTTACGCCTTCTCACAGATAAAGATGAGCCGTCCCGTTTTTCCGGTTTCGGTCTTTCGGACTCCACCGCTGACGCTGAAGAGCTTACAAACTCTCATACACCAGAAGCGATGGTTTCATTCCTGCTCAACATGAATGCAAAGCTCGATGCGATTCTTTCTCACTTAAAACATGATCAGCTTGAAATGGATTTTCCTAGTCCTATAGAAGTGATCGAATTAAGTGGCGCAGGCTTAACTGTAAAAAACACCCTTCCATTACAGGAGGGCACGTATGTTGAACTGCTTGTCTTTTTAAGCGACTTCCCACTCAGTGTGGCAGGAGCTTGCGGTTATGTTGCTAGTATCAACGATACTACAGCGTTCATTGAGTTTGATAGAATAAGCGCAGAAGACAGAGAAAAAATCGTCCATCATGTCTTTGTTGAAGAACGAAGACAAATTAGAACCCAACGCCTTTCATAGTGCTTAGCACGAAATTGATACTGGTGTAGGGTCAAAGAAACGTAAAAAGCCCTCTTGGTAATTACCAAGAGGGCTTTTTTTCCTCACAAGACAACTTCACTCAAATCAAACATTGCCTAACAGAATGTAACCTGAAAACAACGTATAGACGTTGCTTTTCAGGAAATAATTATTCATAGTTACATCGTTTTTGAATGATATCCCAGTCTGCTTCTTTTCTCTTACCTCAAAACGCTCAGGGAGACCTTTTATGACAACTAACGACACTCCTGTAATGGACGAAATCCTTAATCGCGTATCAACTCAACTCGCGAACAGCATTACTCAGACCATTACCAACAGTGTAGAAAACACCTTGAGCGAACATTTAACGCAAGCATTGATGGAAGGCGAATTCTATAAAAAACTCAGTGTAGAAATGCACGAAGGTCTTCAATCCATCTACTCTGAAATCACAGCAAACGATTCACCAGATCAAAATGCTTCTGAGGAAAAAAAAGCAACACAACTTTTTGGTGAGGCCTCTGAGCAATTGGATGCTGTCTACAAAACGCTTGAAAATGCAACTGAAGATATAATGACGATTGTAGAACAGCAGATTCAGATGAGGGAACTTGCTCTTGCTCACCTTCAAAGTGCGCAACGAGCCGATCCTGAAAACAAAGATATCGCTGCACTCACCTCTCTTGAAGATAAACTCGGTCAAAACATGAACGAGATTATGACAGCACTGAGCTTTCAAGACCTTGCGGGGCAGCGCATCCTTCGAATTATCAGTGCTCTTCAAAACCTCAAAACCACTGTTTTCGATTTATATTCAACAAGCGACTTTATCGCAGTTAAGAAAGCAGAAAAAGAATCTCAAGCGAAACAGCAGGATCTTACTAAAAAAGTTGAAAATTCTGAGCTTAAAGGCCCAAGCGAAGCAGCTTCCCAGTCAGATGTTGATAACTTATTAGCTTCACTCGGACTTTAGAATATTCATCTAACTGCTTACTTTTTTCATTGTTTCTTGTATGTTACCCATAATCAATCAAGACGCTTTGTCTTAACGGAAGCCGTACTGACCTTCAAATCAGAGAAAGTCGGCATCTACAGCAACTTTTTGTCAATTTGCAATTGACAGTGAGTTACCAAGGTGTTAGCTACTCTTCCTCAGCACAAAAGGGGCCTATAGCTCAGTTGGCAGAGCCTCCGGCTCATAACCGGCAGGTCGCAGGTTCAAATCCTGCTAGGCCCACCAGAGAATA
>NZ_JADMLB010000040.1 GCF_015482765.1 Halodesulfovibrio sp. | reverse complement strand
TGTGTTGCATGTAAAAAAGGGGAAGAACACAGCCGCAGCAACCACCTGCAATGTGCTCTGCCCTTTTTCATCTTGCTGCACACTGTAAAAAGCAGAATGCATGCCACATGTTTTTTTATGATTTATTCAATAATAAACAGCATGTTATGTGGTGATGGGTGTTTTGGAAGGGATTCGGAAGATGCTAGTGAGTCTTGTTATACAGGATAGATTGATCGGCTTATTCAATTGAAGTGATTGAACAAACAATTGTGGGAAAGAAATTTTCTGCCCAAAACTCTCTTTTTTTGTGGTCAAAATGAGAACAAGAAAAAAGAGTCCTGAAAAAGTGGACTCTTTTTTATTTAACTTTTTGTTTGTAAAAGAAGATTTTTAGGTGCTTTTTGAGAATCGGTGAAACGGTTATTGATTTAAAGTCTTGTTTTGCAGGACACCATGTTCTTTTAAAAGAGCGTAGAGTCTTGAACGCGATAGCTGTGAGATTGCGCAGGCATCCTTAATTACCCAGCCCGTCAGGCGCATGAGGTCTTTCAAGTACTGTTCCTCAAGACGCCTGTATCCTTCAGTCCGGAATTCTTGCAGTGATGGGAGTTCTTCCTTGGTTTCCGGTAAAGGGGAGAGGCGTGCAGGAGTTTCTGCTACCCGCTGTTTTGCTACCGAGATACGTATCATTTGGGGAATGTGCTGTGAAAAGAGAAGCGGCTCGTTACGAGCTGCTGAAATCGCATGGTCGATTGCGTGTCGAAGTTCCCTGACGTTGCCCGGCCAGTTATATGATTCGAGCACCTCAAGCAGCTCTGGATCAACTTTTTTTGGGGGAATGTTGTATTGCCGACATAGAAGTTCAATAAATTTTTCAACAAGAAGATGGATGTCTTCTTTTCTTTCCATGAGGGAAGGGAGGGGGAGGTGAAGCGCTTTAATTCTGAAAAGAAGGTCGCTTCTAAACGTCCCTTGTTCAACCATTGTTTCTAGACTTCTATTGGTTGCCGCTATCAGTCTAAAGTTACTATGCAGCTCTTTAGTGCTTCCGATAGGTCGCACCGTATGCTCTTGAAGGATTCGCAGGAATTTTTTTTGTACTTCCAAAGAAAGTTCACCGACTTCATCCAGAAAGAGCGTTCCGTTATCCGCCTGCATAACCAGCCCCGTACTTTCACGAGCCGCACCGGTAAATGATCCTTTCGTATAACCGTATAGAATTCCTTCTGCCAGAGAATCAGGAAGAGCAGCGCAATCAACGACAACAAAAGGATTATGGCGACGATTGCTGTTCTCATGAATGGCACGGGCGAACATTTCTTTACCCACTCCGGTTTCCCCGGTGATAAGAGCATTCACATCACTTGCTGCATATTGTTCTACAGTGGAAAGTGCGCGGCGTAAGGCCGGACTTTCGCCAACGATGTTCTCTCGCTGCAAGGGAAGTGCGGAGCTTTGCGGTGATGAAGACAGGCGTTCTTGATGGTAGCGCAAGGCACGTTCAAGTGTGACAGCAATTTGGTGAATTGAATCGCTTTTTTGAATGTATTCCCAAGCGCCGTTTGCAATTGCCGTTGCTGCGTCCTCTGGCTCCCCCGCACCGGTAATAATTATGACTTCCGGTGATGGTGTTTGCCCTTTGAGTATAGGTAATAAGGACAGCCCATCGCCGTCTGGAAGGCGTACATCAAGAAAAACAACCGCAAAGTCTTCTTCAGCTGCTTTGTGTTTTCCTTCCTGAAGGGTGCGGGCGAAACTGGTAGTATGTCCTTGTCGTTGAGCCGCGCGGGAAAGAGTGTAGCTTATTGATGGATCATCATCGATAATAAGAACTGACGCCATAACTGCCATCCTATTGAGAGTCTAATACGTTGCGTATCAAGTTTCCGAGGTCAGAATTTCTGAACGGTTTTGCTAAGAAGGCGGCTATGCCGATTTCAGCAGATTCACGCATGAACAGTTCTGCATCACTTCCTTCAAAACCACTGTAAATAATAACCTGCAAATTTGGTGCAATAGAAGAAACCGTACGTGCAAGCTCTAACCCTGTTAGTTCCGGCATAATCTGGTCAGCAAGTATCAGGTCAAAATTATCGGGCGAGGCTTGGATGAGTTTTAACGCTTCACCGCTGCTTTGCAGAGCCGTGACAGTGTAACCCTGCCGCATGAGAAACTTATGAACAGAGTAAAGCATTTCTTCATCGTCATCCACAACGAGTAAATGTTCTGTTCCTTGTGTTGTCGCCAGTTCTGTTTCCGGTGCCCACGCGCAGACATCAGATGTTATTTCAGGTAAATAGACATAGAAAGTGGTTCCCATGTCGGCTTTACTTTTAACGGTGATTGTCCCGCCATATTTTTTTATGATCCCATGCACTGTTGAAAGACCTAGTCCAGTGCCTCCTTTGTCCTTTTTTGTTGTGAAAAACGGATCAAAAATACGAGAAAGCAATTTCTCGGGGATACCAATTCCGGTATCGGAGACGGACAGGCAGAGATATTTGCCATGCTGTAACTCGTGCGGGACGTTTTCATTATCTTTTGTGACATCAACCTCTGTGATGGCAATAGAAAGAAGTCCTTGCATGCCGAACATAGCATGATCTGCATTTAAACATAGGTTCATAATGACTTGATGAAGTTCGCCTGCGTCAGCAAGGAGCATTCCCCCATGTTCAGTTTTTGAAGAAAATTTGATTTCTATAGTTGATGGAAGAAGTGTTTGTAAGAGCTGAATGCATTCTTCTGTAAGTGCCGGAAGCGAAATGAGCTCTGTTGCTACTTCTGAGCGGCTGCTGAACCTGCGGATTTGTCCGATAATCTGTTTACCGCGGTACGCTGCCTTTAATGCCTGTTTAATATCTTCATGGGCAGGATTGTTTAGTGGAACATCATCAAGAGCTAATTCGCAGCATGAGCTGATGGCACCAATGATGTTGTTAAAGTCATGGGCAATACCACCGGCAACAGTCCCCAGTGCTTCCATCTTTTGTGAATGGCGCAGCTCGGAAGCTAGCTGAGCCTCTCTTTCCCGAGCCTTACGTTTGTGAATAAGGTTGATCACTCCTTGCATCATCAATCGCAGCTGGCGTTCGTCAGATTTTGAGAAGGTGGCGGTATCATCTCCAAGGATGATGAGTGCGCGCAGTTGATTTCGCTCCCAAATTGGCAGCGCAATGCTGTTAGTAAATTTGTTCATGCCTAAAGGCCAAACAACAGGGCTGCGGGCATTTTCAGCTTGAAGTCTGGCAGTTTTTTTCCGTTTTATAAGCTCTTCCCAAGGGGAGACAAGGTCTTTGATTCGAAGTGGTTCAGGCAGGGCGTGCCAAACTGTTTCTTGATCGTTACTGATGCAGTATTTATCGACTTTTTCAGCAGGCGTGATGGTCAGGTACACAGCAGTATTGGCATTAAGCAGGTTGCGAACTTTATCGAGACCGAAAAGAACGAGATCTTCTGATGAGCTTTTTTCCTGCCCGTTTAATTCAAGCAAAGATTCAAGACGTTCTTCCTCTCGTTTGAGGAGTTTCGTTGTTTGGTTTTTTTCTCTGAGCATTTTAAGAAGGACAAGAATTGTAATAGAAAGCCAGAGGAAACAGCCGATGGCGATAAGGATGAGCGTCTTATATTTATAGAAAAGAGTTTGTGGTTCGAAAAGAATCTGCGCGCTGTGTGGGAGTACGTCTTGAGGGATTTTAAATTTTTTAAGTTGTCGGTAGTCGAAGATATATTCGTTTTGCTGGCTGCGTATGACAGGAAGATCTGCAACTGGAACACCATGTAAAATATCAAGAGCTAATTGTGCGGCATCTTGACCTTGCTGAATACCGCTCACCATTTTGCCACCGAGCACGCCGTTTCCAAGTGTGTAACGCCAAGGGGAGAACACTGGTCGGTTACTTGCGGTTGCAACAAGAGAGGTGCTTTCTGGAACACTTAATACTGTGCCGTCAGGAGTTCGATAGTAAGACAGATAGAGCACTGCTGTTCGTTTCGGGAGTTGTTTTAGCTCTGTTCTTAATTCTTTCGGGTTAAGCTTTGTCAGTTCGATAAATGAAAGGCGGTCGGAGAATTGCGGAGCAAGCTCTTTGGCGTGTGCAAGGTTGTTTTTACTGGATGTTGTAACACCGCCGCTTACTAGTGCCAGATATCGTGTTTTTGGAAAAAGAGTCAGAATAAGTTCTATGGTTTTTTCTATGTCAGCCTCTTCTGCAACTCCCGTAAAACCTTTTTTTTCATGCAGCATACTTGGAGTAAAGCGAGTAACCCCGCAGAATGCCACTGGAGCCCCCGGGAATAGTCTATCCCTGTATTTTACAAGAAAATCGAGCGCATTGTTGTCAGATGCAATGATCGCGTCAAATTTCGTGTTTTTGTATTTGGTTGAATATAATTTTTCGAGAATCGGGAATACATCAGATGTGCTGTGCTGTTTTGTGTCCATAAACTCGTAATGAACTTTTAAAGGAATTGAAGCTTGATCGAGCTTACTGCGTATCCCCTGTAAGACTGATTCTCCCCACACATATCCCATGTGGTACGAATTAAGCACAAGAACAGTAGCTTTTGGCGAAACAGCATTCGCAGGCAAAGGCAGTAGAGTGCATGCATATAACAGACATACTGTTAATAGATATAGCGCTTTATGCATTCATCTCCTCCCCTCAAGAGTGCTTTGCCTATGTGTTATTCAAGTTTTGAATAGTGATATATATAACGGTAGACAATTACTGTCGGAGTAGGAAGCACTATTTTTGTTTAAACTATCTCTCCGAAAATATGAAATAATATACGATTAATGAAGCCTGTTTTTGCAGGCTTGAATGATTGTTGAGAGAATAATCTTGTGGTTAAGGAAATGAAATGGACAGAAAGCTGTTTGCTTTTCCTGTGTTCAACGGAGTGTTGGAGTAAAAAAAGGAGTCACCAAAATGATGACTCTTTAAGAAAATTATAGCGTTACATTGCCAAATATAACGACGTTTGCTTTTGTTTCGAGAAAACGTTTTGCAGTCGATTGATATATTTTATCAGTCCGAAAGTGGGCTGCCAGTATTTGTTCCATGTACGGGAGAGCTTTTGATTGCGGTTTTTGCGAGGGGATAGGTAGGAGAGAATAAATAAGAATGAGTAAATCTTATTGTGTTACTGTGGATGGTAGGAGGATTTATGCGCTATTTAGTGATGGGATTATTATTACTGCTTGCAGCTTGCAGTCATTGGGATGAATTGGCTGAGCAACAGGTGCCAGTCACAAGAATTGTTGCTGCTTATACACATGAAGATTTTTCGTTATGTCTCAGGCTGATGAACAAACAGGATAGTTTTGCTTTAAACAAGATGCTTAGCGAAGGGCGTTGTCGGCTTATTGCGGCAAGGGCTTTTGAGCCCACGATTATTCCTACAGAAGAACAGAATTATATCTATGGAATTCTTTATCCTGAAGAGGTGTATGTTTTCCTAAATAAGAGCGCGTATCTTGCCGCTCCGGATAGAGTGTTGGGAAAGTAACGGGTATGCGCTTTGAGTTATGAATTACCATATGCAGCAAGAACAATAACGCCTTTTTTTGTTCGTCGCACGATGACAGTTTCACCTCTTCTACCAGCACCTGTGTTGGCGGTGAGAGTAACACGAAAGGTGTTTGAGTTGTGTCCGAGAATATTGATTGGCAGACTGTTATTCTTAATACCACATTGTTGTGCTACCAAGAGATACCAATCATTTTCAAAGCTATTTGATGGGTCGGTTTGATACCTCATCATTCCGTTCGCAAACTCGGCTGTATGGTTTTGTGTCTCTGGAAGTGCTGCATAAATATCCTCAACTGTGGTGTTAATGTTGACTGGACCAGCTCCCCAAATAGTAGTTATTTCGCGTAAGCCCTTACAGCTTGATGTGCCGTAGAATAGTTTTTCAAGATCCTTTTTGGTAGCGTTTGGCCAACGGAGCAATAAGAATTCATCAGGTGATGCAAAAGGTCGTTTGGGACGGATGTATGGAGGCTGCTGAGCTTTGTACCATGCATCATCTTCTTTGGAACGTGTGAGCTCCTCTCCCTGCCAAATTCGAATAGACAGCAATAAATCTTCCGGCGTGCCGGAGGTTATATTCAGTTTTTCACACTGTTGTGTTAGTAATCGTAAGAATACGTTTTGGTATGCGATAGCTTGCTGTTTGTTTCGGTTATAAAGTGCAATGTTATTGATTGGAAATCTTCCGTTTTCGTCTTCAATGCGTCCTGTAAGTACTCCCGTCGTAAACTTATGAGAAGTATCTCTAAGTGTCTTATCAAAGTTTCCCCACGTCTCGAATGGGTGGTCTGATGTTGTTTTACTCAGATCTTCAAGCAAAATATGCTTTGCTAACAATCTTCCTGAATCACACAAAGAGTTTCCACGTATTGTCGATGTGAGAACCGTAGAACTTGCATGATCCACGAGTGTTTCTTTGGATAACTCTATAGCAAGACAGGATAATGCAGTGAGAATAAGTAATATTAGAATTACAACAGCACCTTGTTGGTTCTTATATGTCGAGTTGCTGGTGGGCATTAGAGTTCTTCCTTTTGGGGAAGGGGAATAATCAATTGATACTGTGACGGTTCGGCTTCTGTGCCAAGGGAGAGGGAGATGCGAATAGCCGCTGGGAGCTTTTTCTGATTCCAATCATGCTGAAATATATTGTAATTGTTGTCGTAATATTCAAAGGAACAAGTTGTCAGATTGTCTGCCAATACATATCGAACTGGTGGGAAATCGCCTTGAACTGTTGGAGAAGGGCGTTCATAGCGAATTAGGCTGTATTTATCTTGCTGTTTTTTAACTGTGTAGTGGACATACTGTTGAGAGCGTTTTGGAGTATGTGTTGAGTATGTAAGAGAGTTTGTTGTTGCAAAGCTTACCAGATATTTTTCTGCGGGGAAATTTTGCTTAGGTGTTGTCGAAAATTCATAGAACGCCGTTGCTGTTGTTGGAAGCATATAGCGCATGTCGTCTTGCATAATAGCAAAAATAGCTCTTGCGGTTTGGTTTGTGCCCATATGCTTTCTTGCATGGCTAGTGGTATTCAGCACACTGGTAAAAAGAATAAAAAGTGTTGTGGTTATAATCGCTAGTAGCGAAAGGGCAATAAGAAGTTCAATTAGCGTAAAGCCAGAACAGGATTGTATAGTAGGCGGTGTGTTAGAGAGTGATTTATTCATAGAATACCTTCTCTAACGTGGCATAATTTTTTGTATTACTAATGCGAATAATTTTTAGGGTTAGTATGTAGGTGCGAGGTACAGGTGCTGGATCAACTGAAGCCTGCCATTGGTAATCAGAATATTCTCTTCCAAAAGAGCCGGTGCGGCTTATGTCTGCGGTTAATCCGGCTTGTTCTAATTCAAACATTTTTTTTTGAGCTAGTATTGTTGCAGTATCTTGTGAATTGATTTGTGTAAGATTGTCTTGATTCTGTTCAGTAAAAGTTATTGTCGCCGTTATAGCGATAGAGAGTAGTACAAGACTGATAAGGACTTCTATAAGTGTAAACCCCTCATTTTGGGATGCAGAAGTGTGGGGTTTAATTTTTAAACGATGTAGTTTTTTCATTTTTGAGTAAGCAGAAGCAAGGCATGTGATGTAGTTTGCTGTTAGTTCGAATTACATTCTTTGGCTAATTTTTTTTAGTAGATTTAATAAGTTATGTTGAGTTGTTTTAAGAAAGAATGTATTTGCCTTACCGTATTTAGGAATAAAATGTATGCTTCAGTTGTATTGTAAAGTTTTTGCTCTATGTATTACTTTTCATAATTGTTTTTTAGTGGGTACACTTTTTTTTATATAAAGAGAATGAGATGACAGACGTTTTGCAAAGCAAGAGTAATATTATATTGGGATTACTAGTTGTAGTCTTCTCTTTGTATTGCATTGCTAGTGCTTGTCGTTCTTTTTTTTTTCTTTTGAAGAAGTAATAATTTTAAAAAATACAGTACAAAATAGTAAAAATAGTTTGATACAGACCCACAAGAGTACTTTTAAAGATTATCAAAATATTGAAAACAGAAATTTATTGAGAGTAGAAAATGTTCCGTCTGCACTTCTTGTACGTGCAATAAATAATGCAAACGCCCATAAAGATCTTTCTATGAGCAAGAGAGGCTTTCACTTGTTGGGTACAGTATGTGGGGAAGGAGTTTCAACGAACCGAGCTGTTATTTCATACAACAATAAAGAGTTGCTATACGGTGTTGGAGAAAGTGTTAATGGCTGGAAAATTATCGAAATACAACGACGTGAGATTGTTCTGCAGCGGGGGATGTTGAAAGAACGTTTGGTGCTTGATGAGATTGCGCAAACACAGGCGCTAAAAGATGGTGACGTTCGTTTAGTCAGCAAGGGGCAGATTCAAAAACAATTGCGTAATTTGGGAGCATTGGCGCAACACATTGAGCTGGTTCCACAAACGATAAATGGTAGTAAGGGGCTATATGTAGCATCGTTACAGGCTGGGAGTTTTATGCACGCCATGGGCTTGCGTGAGGGGGACATGCTGGCCGCTGTTAATGGGGTTCCGGTAACGTCATTTAGTGATGTTGTTTCATTGGCTCCTGTGTTGGAGCAAACACGGATTTCCTTGAAAGTGGTCCGGGATGGACGAAGTCAAACCTTGAAGTTCAGATTAAAGTAGAAGTGATGACAACAAATACGTTGGGGCGGAGTATCGGGGGGATACTGGTTGCCTGTATGTTTTTTTTTGCAGCAGCCGGTTCCGTATATGCGTCACAGGATGAATACATTAGCATGGATTTTAAGAAGGTTGATATCCATGTGTTGATTAAGTTCATAAGTGAACTGACAGGCAAAAACTTTATTGTGGATAACCGCGTCGGGGGCAGGGTAACTATTTATTCGCCTTCAAAAGTTAATGCGCAGGAAGCATATAGAGTTTTTGAGTCTGTGCTGCAGGTTAATAATTTTACGATTGTTCCAAGCGGCACAGCGTATAAGATTGTTCCTATGGCGGTAGGGCGCAGTGAAGGGGTACCTGCCTTACCAACGTCAAAATCTTTAAAACAACATCGTCCTGAAGGCGATGAGCTGGTTACTCTTCTTATTCCTTTGCAGCATTCCAGTGCGTTGGAACTTGGAAAAATCCTACCAAAGCTTGTTGGGAAAAACGGGCTTGTGACCGTTTATCCTCCTACAAATTCTTTGATTATTACTGCTCCATATGCACGTATCCAACAGGCAAAAAAAATTATTCGCGAAATTGATAAGGCGCAGTATGCACCGCAATTTTCGCGTTTTTTGTTGCGGTATGGTGATGCGAAAAGTGTTGCTGCCAACCTGAATGATATGCTTAGAACAAAAGTTAGTGAGCAGGCGAAATTCGGGAAAAAATCGTTAGCACTTGTTCAGGCTGATGAGCGAACAAACGTGGTTTTGGTTCTCGCTGATCCTGAAACGTTGCTTATAGTACAGAAAATGGTGGCAACTCTGGATATACCTACTCCGGCTGGAAAAGGTGATATCCATTTCATTTCGCTAGAGAATGCAAAAGCTGAAGATGTGGCAAAGGTTGTAAATACCCTTGTAGAGCATCAGGGGAAAAATAAGGAAGAAAAGATACTTTCTCGTGGAGTGAAGATAGTTGCGGACAATGCAACAAATAGTCTTGTAATTACAGCTCGTCCGGATGATTTTTTAGTTTTGAAAGAAACCATTGAAAAGTTGGATGTAGAAAGGAAGCAAGTTTTTATTGAGGCTCTTATCATGGAAGCTTCCAGTGACTCTAATTTTTCATTCGGTGTGAACTGGGCTGCCGGACAGGAAGCCGGAAAAGTTTTTCTTTTCGGCTCATCAAATCAAGGGGGCGGGACTGTCACGCTACCGACAACAAGTAAATCCGGTTTTCCTACGTTTCCTGCTGGTGGTTCTTTCGGTGCAATTATTCAGGATGCTTTTTCAATCGGCGGAACGAAATACAGCATTCAATCTATTCTTAGTGCAGTGAAGGGAGATAATAATTATACAATTCTGGCGACTCCACAGCTTCTAACGTTGGATAACGAGGAGGCGCGTGTCAGCGTTGTAGATAACGTTCCTTTTGTGAAAGAAACGGTTGTAACTACGGCAAATAGTATCAATACGCAAAGTGTTGATTACAAAGATGTTGGGGTAAAGTTAAAGATTACACCGCGTATTGGACAGAACCAGACCTTACAGCTTGAGGTACTGCAGGAAGTAAGTCGTGTTATTAGCTCCCTTGTTGCGGTGGGTAAAGGGCAGAACCTTGTTGCGCCTACAACACGCAAAAGGGAAGTAGAAACAACTATCCGTATGAAGGATGGGCAGACCGCAGTTATTGCCGGTTTGTTGAGTGAGGATGGTTCTAAAAACAATAGCAAAACCCCCGGGCTGGGTGACATCCCCTTACTCGGCTGGTTGTTTAAGCAAAAGAACAAGACAAGTGCGAAAAGCAATCTCTACATATTTATTACTCCACATATTATTAACAGCTTTGATGAAGCAGCAAAACTTGCTCAGGAAAAACGTCACAGTGTGCATGTTTCACGCGTAGGAAAAGATGGTTTGGGCTTACCCATTATGAGTAAGCCGTATGTGTTTCCTGCGACGGTTGTTGAGTAAATATCGTCATGAAGAATATCGCACATATCTTTGTTGATCAGCAGATATTGTCTGAAGAGGAAGCTCGTTGGCTTCAGCAACAGGCTGTTGACCTTGAAAAGAGTATTGAGCAGGCAGCATTGGATACAGGCTTGATATCTGAAAAACAGCTATTGGGAATCCTCAGTGATTACTTTGGGGAACCAACTTTTGTTGCCGTTCCTGAGAGAATGATTGATGCAGCATTAATCTGTCGTTTTACAATTGGCTATCTAAAAGAGAATAGGATGGTTCCTCTGAACGGAGAGCATGGGGTCGTCTTTGGCATTTGCCGTGCAGAAACGCTGTGTAGAGTGAGTGAGTTTGCGCTGTTTTTGGAAATCCCAAATTATTCCTCTGTGTTTATTCCTGAGCAGGAATGCTTAAGTGTGATTAACCGTGCTTTTGGGGATTCTCAGGAAGCAACGGATGTCAGCGGTGTTTTGGAGGGGGCACAGGATTTCGGAACTGACGCTTTTGAAGAAACGTTGAATGATCTTCTTGATGATACAAGCAATGCTCCGCTTGTTAAGCTTGTAAATATGATTTTGACGCAGGCTGTAAGGGCCGGAGCCAGTGATGTCCATCTTGAACCATTTCAAGAGAATTTAAGAGTGCGTTTTCGTCTTGATGGAGTTCTGTATAACAAACACAGCTTTGATAAGCGATTCACCGCTGCAATTGTTTCCCGAATTAAGATTCTGGCTAAGCTGAACATTGCAGAAAAGCGCCTCCCTCAGGATGGTCGTATTGCTTTAACCCTTGGTGAACGCGAAGTAGATTTGCGTGTTTCAACATTACCGACGGCATATGGCGAGCGGGTTGTGATGCGTTTGCTTGAGAAAAATTCTCGAGTATTGAATTTGTCTGAATTGGGTTTTGGTGATGTGGATCTGGAACGTGTTCGGGATATAACGCACAGCTCCCACGGCATTGTTCTTGTGACAGGGCCGACAGGCAGCGGTAAAACAACCTCACTATATGCAGCTCTTCGTGATATTAATTCTTCGGAGAAGAATATTATGACGATTGAAGACCCTATAGAGTACCAACTAGAAGGAGTCGGGCAGATTCAGGTAAATCAGAAAACTGGATTAACCTTTGCTAAAGGGCTTCGTTCAATTGTTCGGCAAGATCCGGATGTGATTCTTATCGGTGAAATTCGTGACAAGGAAACAGCCGAAATTGCAATCCAATCTGCACTTACCGGACACTTGGTTTTTTCAACATTGCATACAAATGATGCCGCCAGTGCTATTACTCGTCTTGTAGATATGGGCGTTGAGCCTTTTTTACTTTCTTCAGTTTTACGTGCGGTAGTTGCCCAGCGGTTGGTGCGTGTATTGTGTCCGCATTGCAAGAAACAATACGACAGTTCTGATGACTGCGTTATTGATGAAGCAGTTCCTTTTCAGAAAGACGAAAAGGGAGAAGGATGGCGGCCTGTAGGGTGCTCTAACTGTATGGAAACTGGCTATAAAGGGCGGTGTGCTGTGTATGAAATTATGCCGGTAACAGATGCCATAAAAAGTCTAATTGTACGCAATGCTGACTCAAATGAAATTCATCGTAAAGCTGTTGAGAAAGGGATGCACACTCTTAAGCAAAACGGACAGATAAAGGTGTTAGATGGCGTCACCTCTCTAGCTGAAGTAATGAGAGTATCGAGCTTTTAACAGATGAATTTTTTTTAGTACGATTAACCTAGCCCACAAGACTGCTTATTTCAAAGATTGGCAGAATAATGGCCATGACTATAAAGCCTACAATTCCTCCAAGAAGTAAGATTAAAACCGGCTCCATGAGTGACGTCAGAATTTGAAGCTTTGTATTAACCTGCGCGTCGCAATCATCCGCGATGACAAGTAGCATCTGGGCGAGTTGTCCACTTTTTTCCCCGGCTGCGACCATCTGGGTAGCACTTGAGGGGAATATAAACGAATGCTGCATAATCCCTGCTAGTGTCTTTCCTTCTTGAACCCCTTTGCTCATTGCATCCATAGTTTGCTCAACAACTATATTTCCTGCCACATTACGGACAATAGTCAGCGCTTCAATAAGCGAAACTCCGTTTTTGAGTAGCATTCCCAAGGTTCGACAAACTCGACCAATAATAAGTAGACGTAAAAAAGTACCTGTAAGTGGGATCTTAAGGGTTTGTGTATGATGAAGGTGCTTGCCTTTAGAAGTGGTAATGAACAATTTGAAGCTGAAAACAGATATGGCGATTACTGCAGCTAGGTAAAGCCAGTTGTCATGGAGGAAGTCGCTTACCGTTAACAGAAGCTGCGTAGGGAGGGGGAGAGCTCTGTTTAGATCCATGAAGATTTGCGTTACCTTGGGAACCACAAAAACTAGCAAGAAGGTAACAACGCCCGCTCCTACAAGGAGCATAAGTATTGGATACGCAAGTGTACTTTGGAGTTTTCTGTTAAATGTAACTTGTTGTTCCGCATGTTCAGCAAGACGTTCCATTACTATCTCTAGCGTTCCGGATGTCTCTGCCGCCTTGATCATTGTGACGAATGTGGGAGAAAAAATGTTGGGGAATTCTGCAAATGCTGCGGCAAGTCCTGCTCCCTCCCGAATAGAGTCACGTACTTGTGACAACACACTGCGCATAGGCGATTTTCCGCCTTGCTCAATGAGTGTGGACAAGCATGTTTCTAGAGGAAGTCCTGCGTTAAGGAGTGTGGAAAGCTGTTTGATAGTACTGGCAACGGTGCTTTTTGAAACACGTTGGAAAACAAAGGAGGAAGCTATGTTTTTCCTGTCAGGAAAAACATTTTGTTTCCTGGATTGGTCTCCAAGTTTTTGCACTTTTACAGGGTATAGTTTTTTTTGGCGGATGATTTTAACAGCGTGTGTTTCATTGTCAGCCTCCAGAATCCCTTTAGTATTCCGACCGGCTTTGTTTACTGCTTTATATGAAAAAGAAGGCATTTTTATTCCTTACCTAGTGGCTTTTATTGCGTTGGGTAGCAGGTGTTTTAATCTAAGCAAGAATTAACATTTTGATATGCCTCAAGTTTTCCACATAGCCCTTTCTCGCATGCCTTTTGTAAATCTCGGCATCCTTTTTCTTTTTCCTCAAGTAAAAAATACGCATCACCACGATTAACATAGGCTGTCCCGTTGTTTGCTGTGTAAGCAATAGATCGTGTGTAATCTTTAACCGCTTGTTTGTAGTGCAGCTGTTTTTGGTGCAGCAAGCCTCGGTTGAAGTAGGCGGCACTTTCTGTTGGGGCTAATGCAATAGCATGTGTAAAATCAGCTTCTGCAGCTGCGTATTTTTTTAATTTCAATCGGACGATGCCTCGTCCGTTAAATGCTTTTTCATCACTCGGAACTTTTGAAATATATTTTGAAAAGTATTGCTCTGCATCTTCGAGAAGGCCGGCACCCTCAAAGGCAATGGCAGTATTGTATAGCAGATGAAGATTGCGGGGGGCTGCCTTTCTTGCCTGAACAAAGAAACGTAATGCGGTGTCGAAATCTTCCTGCTCTAAAGCTACAAGGGCTTTTCCATTGAGAGCTTGTACCTGTTTTGGATTATAAGATAGCGCTTTGGTGAATGCTTCAGAAGCGTCAGCATATTCTTTTAGGAGATAGAGTGCAGTGCCTTTGTTTGTAAGAATTTCCGGTGAAGAGGGAGTGATGGCCAACGCTCGATTAAATTCATCAAGGGCAGCTTGAGTTGATCCAGAGGTCAGAAGCGCTGCACCTACACCATTTCGAAGCTCAGGTGTCTCCTGAGTCTTTAATGCTTCAGCATACCATACAAGGCTCTCTTGGGTGTTCCCTTCTTTTTGAAGAGTAAATGCCCGTTTTGCTGCCTCTGAGTGCTGCGTCGATTCCGGTGTAATTGTGTGATTCTTTGCGCAACCGCTAAGCAGCGTTATGCAGAGAATAACTATGAAGAAAGAGTGACGGATCATATACTTCTCACTTGCTGATAACTAGTTTTATCAGCAATTTTTATTGTTACTTCTGAAGGGATATTCCTTGAATCGGGTTAATGGAAATTACCTGTATGTATGGAGGAGAGCTGATTTCTATAGACGCTGTTTGCGTAATTCCTTTTGCCGAAAATAGCAGGGTTCTTTGTGAGATTTGGTCAACAGTTACATGTGAAATAGTGACTTGTTGCGGAAGAACTACGTTCTTAAGCTCTTGTATGTTTCCGCGTTGCTGTAGAGTTATTTCATGTTTTCCAAAATGAAGTTCCAAAGGTTGTTGTCTGAGCAGTGCTCTCGATCGTGCTTCAGAAACTGTGCCTGCAATGTTACGTTCAACAGTTCTTATTGCTTGTTCGGGACTGGAAGTGTTGATTTTGGGAATCGCAACACCTGCTATTGTTCCGATAATGAGAAGAACTATAAGAAGCTCAAAAAGAGAAAATCCAAAGGAGGTATTACTTAATATTCCAGCTTTGAATGTCTGTGTTTTCATCAGTTCCCCCTTCTTCGCCGTCGGCACCGAAAGATAAGATGTCAAAAGTTTCATGTATGCCGGGAGCTATATAAACATAGTCTGTTTCCCACGGATCTTTCGGAATTATATTGATGTATCCATTCGCTGGATAGCGTTTGGGTATTTTCCCTGTAGTCGGCTTTTGAACCAATGCCTGAAGTCCCTGTTCTGTGCTCGGGTAATACCCGTTATCTAGATAGAAACGTTTTATTGCGGTTGAAAAATTTTGAATTTGCATAGTGGCTTTCACAACACGGGCTTTATGTGGTTCATCCATAAAGCGTGGGACGACTATTGAGGCAAGGGTACCAAGAATGACAATGACGACCATCAACTCTATGAGTGTGAATCCTGATTCCGCTGTAGTTTTCTGGGCAGTGTGTTGATTAGTGGAGGACATAAGTTATTCCTTTATTGAGTCGATGTGGTCATCGAAAGTGTAACATCCACATCTAATAGGTTATTTTTTGTTCGGGCAATTATGAGCTCTTTCACCGTAATGCCTTCAACGTCGTGTTCCAGCGTATAAAGAAATTTAATTAAGCTACGTTGATAAAGCCTCTTAAAACGAACTGTTAAAATTTCTTGAATCAGATTGCTTTCAACATTGTTCCGTTTCGGGCGTATTGCATCGATATTGGAATTAATGGTGAGGTCTCGAGTTATCTTTTCAACAAGCGCGAACAGAGTACCTTGCTGTTGGTTGCCTTCTTTGGACAGCTCTTTTCGTTGCTGTATGAGATTGGAATATTCGCTGGATAGTGAATTCACACTGCGTAACGCTTTTTGTTTGCGATGAACTTCATTGTTCATTGCTTCTTTATAATCCCAAGCTGGTAGCAATATGAACTGAAGTATTCCCAGAAGAAGTATAGCGCAGCCTCCAAGGGCAAAAGTATGATTGGAAGCTGGCATCTAATCCTCCATACTGATTTTTATGTCGAAACGAATACGTTGTTGCTTTTGTTGACTAGCTGCATTTTGGATTACAACAGAACGGAAGAGCGTGTTTCCTGCAAGACAAGTGTGAAATTTCTCTATGGTTTCGTAACTGACCGCAGTGCCGGAAATCGTAATATTTTTCTTTGAATACAGGATGTGCTCAAGTTGTATATTGAGAGAGCCCGGTGTGGTTTTATGGATAGCAAGAATTGTATCCAGAGCAGTTCTTTCAGATGCTGCCTGACTGTTTGTTTGTCCTCGAAGTTGGGCTAAGCGTGATTTAAGAATACTTGTGTATTGGATGCGATTAAATGTGCCGTTAACTTCAGGCAGCGTGTGCTTGAGAGTAGAAAATATTTCAGTATTCAGTGCATCAACCTGTCTGCTTTTTTGATAGCCTTGCGCGAAAAAGAGTAATGCAATTGAGAGCATTGCAATTCCAAGTAAGCTACTTAGATAGAATATATTTGTTTGCAATGACGGCTTGTTACCTAAAAATGCAAACTCGTCTTTACTGAATGAAATATGTTTTTTCTTTTGGAAGAATGAGTTGTTGTTTTTAGATAGTGCTAAAGCGGGAAGAAAAGTCGTCCACTTTTCAATATTGCTTGAGGGCAAAAGAGATGCCGCTTTATGATTTTGAAAAGCGCTTACTGGTACTCCCGTTTCGCGTGTGAAAATAACTTCACATTCATCTGCATTCGTTATGTTCCCATAAAGTATGATTTGGTGAATAGGTTCGGAGAGATTCGATGCTGCGATAACAGCTTGTCGTGCGAGACGGGTAAGTTGTTGACGGAGTGTTTTGTGCTTTTCTTGCTCTTGAGGCGTAGGGTGAGATGAAACGTTCTTTCTTTTAAGTATGTTGGGTGTAAGCTTTTTAAATGCATTGCTTGTGATGCCTACTGGAATTTGTATAGCCGCACAGACAGATTTATTGGTCAACTGTATTAGTTGAGTGTGACTTTCATCAACAAAGATGAAAAGCGTTGTTGATGGTTCACATAGTGGTGCTACGGTCTGAGCTGTAGAGAGTGCGGTTACGGTAAGCAGTTCAGGGTAAATATTAACCTCCTGAAATGCTGTAAGTAGTGTAGCTAGATAGTGTTTGGGAATCGATGCTGAGAGTACAGATCGTCCTTTTTGTGATTGCGTTCCTATGAGAGCGTCAGAGAGAATGTCCTTAGGTGCAAAAGGGAGACTTTGTTCAAGGTCAAAATACAGAGTCTGCGATATTTTTTTTGAGGAATTGAAAGGGAAATGCCAATTGCTAAAGATGACACCAGAATCCGGCAGTGAAAGTTTATAGTTAGCCGAATGTAATTGGCGAAGATCAATTATGCTAGCAAGCTTTGCAACTGCTTCAACAGGTTCTTTAAGAATATTAGCAGAAAAACAATAGCTCTTGAGTAAGGTAGTAGTACGGACACCCATTGAGAACTGACAAAGTGTTATTTGTTGTTCTGAGCATGCAATGCAGAGTATTTTTTTAGGCATGGGCGTAAAACAGTGTATAAGATACTACAGGATAAACGAAATCCGTATTTGGACGTTCATACGGAGACTAATTATATTTTGTTGCTCTACTCCTCGTTTAAAAAACAAATTATTTCAAGCAGAAAATTTGTTAACTGTTTTACATTACAACGTTTTTCGTGTTGTATGTCCTGAGGTGTTTACTCATGGATGAAGAGAGTTTTTTTTATATATTGTTGAAGTGGAATATAGAGCGTTGTTTATCTTCTATTGTTTATCTGTAAGAAAAAAATACTGAAGACTATTGAGTAGCGATTGCGTTATTAATAAAGTATAGTATGGCAGAACTGCTTGTTAGAATTCACTTACTTTGCTTTTCTACATAAGATTTTTTGAAACAATAGTATAAAAAAGTGCGTCCATGTTGTGGCTTACGGCACGGACGCACTGTTTTTATGTAGGGCGGAAGTGGATTGTTATATTACAAGGAGTCGTTACATTTGGTGGTAGTTATGCAATGACTGCTGCTGTTACTGATACTTCGCACAAGAGTTCCGGTCTTGCGAGTCTAGCTTCAATACAGGCTCTGGCTGGAGCAAAGCCTTCTTCAAACCACTCGTCCCATACTGAGTTGAAACCCGCAAAGTCTTTCATGTCACGTAAGTATACCATCACTGAAAGAACGTGTTTTCTATCGCTTCCGGCTTCTTTTAACAGTGCATCAACTTTTTCAAGCATGTTGCGAGCCTGATCGCGGATATCACAGTCTGTGTTATCAGGAACCTGTCCACAGAGGTATGCTACACCGTTAAAAATGGTTGCTTTGCTCATGCGGACGCCAGGGGTGATTCGAGTAATTTCAGACATAACACTCTCTACTTTTGGTTTTTAAATAAATCTGCCGGACCTGAAGCTTCTGAGAACTTCATAGCTGCAATTTCGCCAAGCGGAACACCTTTTAATGGTGGGCGGATAGTCAGATAGCCGACTTCATCCGGTGATGCCTCAAGTTCACTTGCAAGGATTTCGTTAATTGCAGAACCGCACATTCTACCCTGACATGGTCCCATGCCAGAGCGGGTGATGATTTTAATTTCATTTGGATCATGCGCGCCCTGACTGATAACTTCTCGGATTTCTCCAACGGTCACGTTCTCACAACGGCATACCACTGTGTCATTTTCAAATGCAAACTGACCGGCGCGCGGTGCGTACATGGCATCAATGAATGGTCGTGGATGCTTGTCTTTTGTGATCTTATTAGAAATCGGCTTCGCCATTTCATCGCGTGATTTGGTGGAAAGAATGCCAAGGCTGCAGGCAATTTCCAGACCGGAAAGTTCACCTTTAAGACCTGCTGCAACCGCACCGGAAACATAGCTGCCGTCACCGGCTACAAATACTCTGTCGTGATTCGTACGTCCCCATTTGTCGCAGACTGGATGCCAGTAGCGCAGATCCGGATTCCAATGCATTTCACAACCGACCTGACGCATCATATGCGTATTTGGGATAACGCCGAAGTGGAGCAGGGCGACATCGGTTGGAATAGTAACTTTTTCGCCTTTATGAACGCACTCAACTTTTTCCACTTTGTCTGCACCCAGCATTTTAAGACCGGATACTCCGCGCAAGTAAGGAACTTTAGACTTTTTGATGTCCCAAAGAATTTTGAGACCTTTCAGGAGAAAATCTGTTCGCAGCAATGCTCTAGGCATATGTTTGAGTGCTGACAGAGAAGGAATAAGCGGCGTTGTGTCGAGAATTGCTTCAATCTGCACACCTTTCTTGATGAGAAGAGAGGCTTCAAGCAGAAGTAATGGACCGCTACCGCACAGAACTACTTTTCCTTTAGGAGAAAGTCCGGCTTCTTTGGCAAGATTGTTGGCAGCACCTGCACCAAGCACGCCCGGTAGTGTCCAACCAGTTAACGGAACAGGGCGTTCCATTGCACCGGTTGCAATAACAACATAGTTTGCTGTGATTTGCTGTGAAGAGCCTTCACAACTGAAACAAACGGTTCCGTCTCCTTCTGCCTGCCATACGGTGGCTCCACCTTTGTATTTGGCGTTGCTCTTTCTGAAGCGTTCGACGATAGCACGGCCTTGTGCATAGTCTTCACCAAAGAAATCAAGCTGTGCGGCAGAGGTGGATTCAACATTACGGTAGATCTGTCCACCAAGGTGAATCTGTTCGTCCAGTACCAGTGTATCAAGACCCATTTCTGCAAGAGTTGCCGCGCAGGATAAACCGGCAGGCCCTGCACCGATTACAACCACGTCATGATGACTCATTAGTTGTCCTCCTCGTCAGTGAAGTTACGGTTAATAACCATTCCTTCTGCAATCTCGGTCATGCATGCCTGCTTTTTTGTTCCGTCAATTTCCATAAGGCATTCGTAGCATACGCCCATAAGACAGTGAGGGCTGCACGGCTTTTTGGAAGACGGAGATACGCGAGAGATGATTTCTCCTGCGCCTAACAGGGCTGCTGCTACACTCATTCCTGCAGGAAGAGCTTTATGTTTACCATCGAGCAAAACGGTTACGGTCTGTTGAGCTTGGGAAGGGTCGATTTTAAACATTGAAACGTCCATTGCTGAAAGGAGAAAGAGCTTCTGCATTTTTGCCGTCAAGAATCCAAGGTGCCACTACAGAAGTGTGCATTGGGTTGAGCGATACAGAACTATGAAGTGCCATGACATAAATATTTGGATGATTCGGAAGGTTGTCATAAATCGGCGCACCGTCCGGAGTCATTACGCGGATTGCTCCCCATGCGCGTACCCAGTTCACAGAAGCAAGTTCAGGGAAGATGCGGATAGCATTTTGTGCCTGCTGCTGCATTGCCTGAGGGGTAACGCGAATATCGTGAGCTACGTCTTCGGTAGACAGGCCGATCATGTATGTGCCGTCCTGAGTCTGGCGTACCGCAAGTAACGGGAACGGTAATTTACGTTCACAACGTTCTGTAACTAGAAGCTGTCCACGCTGAGGGTAAACATTAAGTTTGTAGCCGAGAGGGAAGAGAAGGCGTTCACAACCGTGTCCGGCTGCTACTACCAGCTTATTACAACTGTATTCTTCATCTTTCGTTTTTACGGTTACGGTATTGCCGTTTGGAATGATCTCAAGAATATTTTGGTTCCCGATAAATTCCCCGCCGCGCAGCTGGAAGGCTTTTCGCATTGCTCCCAAAAGTTTGAGCGGGTTAACGTGTCCCTGTTGTGGTGTGTACATGGCGCCGGACACGTCTTCGCCGAGCTGCATTTTTGGTACAAGCTCAGAAAATTGTTGGCGGTCGAGAACAGATACCGGATAATCAAGACCTACTTCACCGCAGATGCCCGTAAGCTTTTCTACGCTGGCAGCGTGAGCTTGTAACTGCTCTTCACCGAAAGCATGCAGCGCTCCGCCGGTCCATTCCAGTTCAATATTCATTTTGGTTTCATCTTCCAGCTCAGCTGCATACTCTGGCCATTGCCTGCAAGCATTACGGCACCACTGTGCATAGGTGGAGCTTCCGCCGCCTTTACACATGAACCATGTGAGTCCGAAGTTAGCACGGGACAGTCGCTGCGTGGGCAGCTGGCTATCGAACATCAAAACTTTGCCCGCTTTTTCTTTAACTAAGCCGAGCGCTGTGGCAGAACCTGTAATGCCTCCGCCAATAACTATGATATCAGTTGTCTTCACTGAAATCCTCCAACGTAATGCAACTACATACAGCAGTGTGACAAAGATGAATAAGGTGTCAGTGGAGCAGGGGATGCCGCTCACACTATGGGGAATTTGTGTCTCAGGGGGACTATGCCCCCTGAGACCGGTAGGCTGGTTTAGGAAGTATGGTTATTCAGCAGTTGCCGTTACTGAATGATGTTTGAGAGAACTTTGCGTCCCCAGTCTTCGCCAACATCAGAAAGAATAACCGGCCATACCTGTTCGCGTACTTTTGCTGCGTTTGCTTCAATATCTTCTGTGGATACAGAGATGATTTTTGCACCGTAGTCTGCAAGACGCTGTTCGTTTGCAGCCTGATCTGATTCTGCACGAGCCCAGCGGCGCTGTTCAAAGTCTTTTGCAGCTTTGTCTACGAGTGCTTTCTGGGAATCATCAAGATCGTTGTAGAGTTCAGCGTTCATGATGAGGTACCACATTTCGAAGTGTGTATTGAGCGGGAGGTAGTACTTGGTTACGTCGCGGAAAGAAGCGTAGTAACCTTCAGCACCGGAGCCAACAACGCCGTCAACAACACCGGTCTGTACCGCTGTGAATGCTTCAGAGAAAGGAATTGGTGTGCCGATAAAGCCGATGCTGTCTGCCATAAGTTTGAATGACTTACTTGGTACAACGCGGATTTTTAAACCTTTTTTAGCATTAGGGTCAGTCGGGTTCTGTGGCTCTTTATTTAACGCAACGCCACCGAAGTATGCCGGCCAAGTTGCGATAAGTTTAATGCCCTGCTCTGCATAAAGACTTTCAATGGTTTTACGCAGTGGTGCATCGGCAGCAAAGTTTTTTTCTGCCTGTGCCCATGTGGTCATCATGAACGGGAAGTTGGCAATCTGCATACGTTTGTCTGCTGCTACAGCTACAGGCTGACATGCCATGTCTACTGCACCGAGACCAACTCGTTCCTGAACTACGGTGTAGTCACCAAGAGAGTTTGCTGCATAGATTTTTGCCTGCATGTCGCCTTTACTGATTTCTTTCAGTTCAGCGGAAAACGCTTTGAGGTCATTGTCGATTGCTGTGTTCTGAGGTCGTACGTGGGAAATTTTCCACTTGCGAGCCTGTGCGGTGCCCGCAGCGAGGATACAGACAAGCATCATAACAACAACGACTGAAAGTTTCTTTTGCATATCCCTTACTCCTTACGAATTGTTAGTAGCCTAAGAGGCTAGGTAAATAGAGAGCCAGTTGTGGCCAGAAGGACGTGAGAAAAACAACCGGAACATACCCGAATAAAATAAGAATCATTGCGGGTTTAATTACATCAACGAACTCTACTTCCCCGATGCGGACACCAAGGTAGAGAATACTTGCGTACGGAGGTGTAACGCCGCCCATAGCAGTGTTAACGCCGATGATTGCAGCAAAGTGAATAGGGCTTACGCCAATTGCCTGCATTAACGGGAGCAGCAATGGAGCAGTAAGAATAATAGAAGTGATGTCGTTAACAATCATGCCGATGAAGAAGAGCAGAATGTTAACAAGGATCAGCAGTAATGTTTTATCTGTAGTAATAGTGAAGATGCCTTCAACAAGAGCCTGTGGAATTTCTTCCATTACAAACATCTGGCTGAGCATAAGACTGAATACAATCATAACCATGATTGCGCCGATAGCAGTTGCAGCGTCTTTGGATGCTACGAGGAACTTTTTCCAGGTTAAGCCCTTGTACACAAGGAAGCCAACAGGGAAAGCGTAGATAACCGCTACAGCAGCAGCTTCTGTAGGCGTCATGATGCCGCCGTAAATGCCGCCGAGAATGATAATAGGCATAACAAGCGCAGGCAGAGCGAGCAGTGTAGAGGCTGATGCCATGCGTACTGTTTCCGCAATTGGTTTCGGCTCGTCGATAACGAGTGGGAACTTGCGGCACATAACGAGGTTAACGATAGCAAACAGGAAGGTGATAAGCAGACCCGGTCCAACTGTTGCCAAGAAACATGCAAGAATGGAGGTGTCTGTTACCCAGCCGTAAACGATCATGGTAACACTCGGTGGAATAAGCAGACCGAGAATAGAAGAGTTTGCAACCAGAGCAGTTGCGTAGCCTCTTGGGTATCCTTTGGCTGCCATTTCCGGAATAAGAAGCGGGCCTGTTGCTGCAACACCGGTTAATCCACTACCGGAAATTGCACCGATGATAGCGCAGCTTAAAGACGCTACGATACCGAGGCCGCCACGGATTCTACCAACAAAAATATTAACAAAGTCTAGTAGGCTCTTCGCGATACCGCTTTCACTCATAATCGCACCGGCAAATACGAAGAGCGGGATACAGAGCAGTACCGGGTTGGAAAGCTGACTGAAGCCCCAGAGCATGGTTCCTTTCATGGTAGCGCCGCCCACAATGTGCATAAACATAAGTGCGCCGCCGAAACAGAATGGTAATGGAACACCAAAGCTCAGCATTACGATGAGTAATCCGATTGCCATTAAAGAAATTTCAACCATTGCTATGCGCTTCCTTCGTTTGCTTCATGCAAACTTGTAGTGACTGGTTTGCTTCCCAGCAGCATAAAACGACGAATGTTCCGAACTAAGTGCTGCAGACCAAAAAGGGTCATGAAGAGCAGACCGAGGAAAAGGGCACATTCTGCGTAGAAGGTCGGGAGGTAGATTGTAGGGGTCTCTTTCCAGACACGGAAAGCATAACGGAAGTAGTCCCATGCCCAAGTAGTGAGCCATGCGGAAACAATTACTGTCATGATGTCCGCTACGATACGCACGCTCAGCTTAGAACGGTCGGTTTTTAAAAACACGTCCAGAACGTTCGCTTTAATTTGTGTGTCTTCGCGGGAAGCGTTCACACTGCCGAGCAAGTAAAGCCATAGAGTAGGGTAGATTAGTATATCGTCCAGTCCCATAAGTGGGGCTTGCAGTATGTAGCGCCATATGACCTGTATAAACTGCAGAATAGCTACAGAGCTTAACAGTATTGTCAGGCCATACCGAAATTGCTTCTCCATACTTTTCTCCTTCTATGGTTATGTGAGTTAGTGGGTGTATTGTGATTGTTGTGCTTATATGCAACGCATGTTCCGTTTTTGATGCCGAACCGTTGGTATATAAAAATTACATATTTGTTTCTTTTAGGTGCAGCTTGTGAAAATCCAATGTTTATGCTTGATTTCGACAAGATTGTTTAAACAATCAACAAGCGAAGTTTTTTCGATGGGTTAGCTTTGTGCAAGAATAAGTGGTAGCAGGGGGGGCGTGATTAGTGTCTCAAAATTAGTCACTATGGCGTTGCAGAAATGATTAGAAAATAAAAAGTGAGCTAAATCAAATGGATAAATATAGTGTCTTATTTTGAGACATGTCTTATTTTGAGAATAGCTTATATTTTTGCTAATGTTTTAAGTGGGTAAGATAAGGTAACTGGTTACGTTTTATGAGAGAACAAGAGCTTGGAAAAATGAAAAAAGGGCATGTGGTTGATTCATTAACAATGGGTCGGCTCATTGACGAATCCCATGCTCGTTCACAGAAATTCGGAATAGACTCCATGAGCCGTAATACGTCACAGGAGTGTATTTCAGATGTTGATTTGGAAAAACGACGTGCAGCCAATGATGAATTGTTGCAGGTTGTGCTCCCACATTTTGCTGAATTTTTTGATCTGCTGTCTCCGGATGATTTTCTTATCGCTGCGATTGATGCAGACGGGTACATCTTACATATTACCGGATCTGAGCTTTTGAAGAAGCAGTACCGACAGCGTAACTGTGCTCCGGGGTTTCGGTGGACCGAAAAAGATGTAGGCACAACAGCAATAAGTATGTGTCATAAGCATCATATCCCTATTCAACTTACCGGTGCAGACCACTACTGTAATCTTGCGCATCATTTAACCAGTTCCTCTGCTCCGATTTTTGGGGAGGGAGGGGAGTTGCTGGGCATTCTTGTTGTATCCGGCGCTAAAGAATTTACGCACCCTCATACGTTGTACATGGTTACGACTGCGGCACGTGCTGCTGAAAGACAGCTGCGTGTTACGCGTCGTAATAAGACATTGGCACTGCATATTGGGTTCTTCGACAAAGTGATTGAATCTGCCAGTACAGGGCTTCTTATTCTGAATGGTGAGGGAGAGATCTGGAAGATTAACGGAAAGGGAGCCCGCATTTTAAAATCTGATAATCTGGAAGGGAAACATATTTCAGCGCTGGATGGTTTGTCTCTGGATATTGAACAACTGCGTTCCTCCTCTCGTCGTTGGGAAAACAAAGAGTGCTGGGTACGCTGCGAGCGCGGAACAGTACCGATATTGTATACAGCACAGGCCGTTCTTTCAGAAACAAATGAAATGCTGGGTGCGGTACTTGTTTTTAACGAAATGAGCGAGATCCAAAAGCTTGCTGAGAACATTGCCGGCGCAAAAGCGCACTATACATTCCCGATGCTTGTTGGGCGTTCAGAACGTTTTTTGGAAGCAATAGATCTTGCGCAAAAGGCAGCAGACTCAACAGTAACTGTTTTGTTGCAAGGTGAAACAGGCACAGGCAAGGAGCTGTTTGCTCAAGCCATTCATAACCACGGAAACCGCAGTCACTATCCATTTGTACCAATTAACTGTGGTGCAATTCCCGCGGAGTTGCTTGAAAGTGAACTGTTCGGATATGTCGAGGGGACGTTTACTGGTGCGGTGAAAGGAGGACGTCCGGGTAAGTTTGAATTGGCTGACGGCGGTACTATTCTCTTAGATGAAATTGGTGATATGCCGCATCATATGCAGGTAAAACTGCTGCGTGTTTTGCAAACTGCCGAAGTGTATCGAATTGGAGCAAGAAAGCCGGTAAAAATTAATACCCGTATTATTGCCAGCACTCATGTGAATTTGAGTAAAGCCGTAGAGCAGGGACGGTTCCGAGAAGATTTGTACTACCGATTGAATGTACTGCCAATTAACATTCCTCCGTTACGAGAACGGGGAAATGAAGATATTTTAGAACTCGCTATGCTCTTCTTAAACCGTGGTACTCCTCTTCCACGTACGTTTTCGCCAAGTGCTCAACAGGCGTTGGTGTCGTACCATTGGCCGGGTAATGTTCGCGAACTGGAAAATATTGTTCAGAGAGCTTTGCATAGATGTGAAGGAGAAACTCTTGATGCAGAGCATTTTGCGTTACCAGTTAAGGAGCATGTACGACATGTTCCGACAGGCACGCTTAAAGACATGGAACATAGACTCATAGAAGCGACGTTGCAGGAAACAAACAATAATATGGTTGAGTCTGCAAGACGTTTGGGGATATCTCGAGCAACACTTTATCGAAAAGTCGAAAAGATGAGAGATACGGTATATCCTGCTTAGTGTTCTTTTATACTGAAATAAAAAAGCTTCTGCATTTGGTTGCAGAAGCTTTTTTATTTGATGAGCTAATGAAGACTTTTTTGGGGCAGAGTTGCGTTGGAACCTCTTTGCCGTATTCTATGGGGTCTTGTTGGAGATACTTGTTTTGTCGGGAGGCGAATACCTATTATCCGAACATCTGTTCCACTGCGGGTTCGAGATTAGCACATTCGGCTGGGCTTAACTGTTCTGCGAATTCAACTGTAAGCAATGTTCCTCGAGTCTTAGTACTTGTCATGTAAATATCTGCTTTATGGGCGTTTGCGATTAATTTTGCTGAGTACGTTCCAAGCCCCGTCCCCTCCTCTTTGCCGTGCGTTACATACTTGTTGAAGAATTTGTCTTGAATTTCTTCAGGTACAAGGGTGCTGTTGTGAATTGTAACAGAGTGATCTTCAGTCTGGAGAGCTACAGTGACGATATCGTCACTGTTTGAGGCTTCAACAGCATTGACAACAAGGTTAGAAAATAAGGTTTGGAGCAAACGATATTCGCCTGCAACTAAGAAGTTGTTAGTGGTGCTGACAGGGTGGTTGTTGAATGTTATCCGCAGCATCACATTTTGTCGCGTGAGCATGGATGTGATGTCGTCCTGAATCTCAAAGAGCAACTGTACCAAATCAACGGAAGTTGCCCGAAGCTTATAGATACCTCGTTCCATTTTAAAGATGTCGAGGTTGTTGTTGATCATATCGAGAATTCGGTAACCAGCCATTTCGATTTTTTTAATATACTTTTCTTGATGCTCTGTAAGGCTGCCTTTTGAGAGAAGAAGTTCAGGATATCCAATGACAAGGTTTAGTAATGACTTCAGATCATGCTGGTTGATGCGTTCAACTTCGCATCGAATCATTTCTGCTTCTTCTCGCTCAGCTACTTCAAGGACAAGCTGGGCATTTTTTTTGGCCAGCTCAGCCGTACGTAATTTAACAGCATGCTCCAGCATTCTCTTGTGTGATGTGAGAAGGCGGTCGCGTTTTTCAATTTGATCAAGCATTGAGTTGAACTGTGTAACCAGATCACCAAGCTCATCTTTTCCCGTGTAGGGCACACGTAAGGTATAGTCTTTGCTTTCACCAATTTCTTTTGCTGCTGCCGTTAAATCATACAGTGGCTGGAGCATTCTCTTATAGAGCTTTTGAGCAATAAGAAAACTCACAAGGATACCTGTTGCTCCGGCAATAGCTGAAAGCAGCAAGTACATTGTGAGTCCCTTGCCAAGGACTTTTGAATGGGAGCCAAGTAAAATATAGGCATGTATTTTCCCATTATCAACCACTGGCTGGGCAACAACAAGCACAGATGAATTTTGTACTTTTCGTGTTGCAAGAACTTCTTTCAGATCAAAGTCTAAATCATCACCGGAAGACTCCAGTATGATTCCTTCAGGAGTTACAAGAGCAAGGTAATCAGCAAAAGGCCACGGCCATGGATTAGCGTTACTTAGTTTACGTATTATCGGAACAGCGGTTTCAACAGCAAATGGCTGGGGCAGACTGAATGCAAGGCTGCGTGTGCAATCCTCAAGGCGTCTGGCAGAACGGGAGTTTTTGGTAAGCATTATGCTCGTTGCGGAAACAAGAATAACAGTACAAATCGCAATCGCACTCATTGCTGTTATGGAAAAAATGATACGTCGGTTTAAGGGCGCAAAAAAAGAGCGGAACATTTTTGTGCTCGTTATGTTGAAAGTAGTTAATAGGCATCCGGAAAGGAAGGGGGGGGATGATTTCCGGATGCCTTGAACCCATGAGTATTGTATCGCTGCCTCTGTCGGGGAATGACAGTTTTATGGTGGCAGAGGGGGAAATACTACATGTGCATAACTGGTTGTGTTGCTTGTTCTGGAATTGCTAACAGATAGCCGTTTCCGCGAATTGTTTTAATAGTAGCGCAGTGTTTGAGCTTTCGGCGTAAATTACTCATGTGCACGTTGAGAACATAGTCGTCCAAGGATGGATCACGCCCCAAGGCATCTTCGAGAAGTTGTTCGCGTGTAATGAGTGCCCCTGCGTTACTCGTGAGCATTTCCAGAACATTGTATTCGGCACTGGTCAGCTGTACCGGTGAATCATCAATCTGTACGCTACGCGCAGATGGAGTAAGTGACATGTTGCCGATAATAATTTTGTGTGCCGGGTCCAGTTTGGTCGGCGCATTGGGAACCCCTGCAGCTTTTACAGGAACAGTGCGGCGCAAAATAGCACGGATACGCGCAGCAAGTTCTCTTAGAGGACAAGGTTTGGAAACATAGTCATCTGCCCCCATTTCCAGCCCGACTACTTTATCTATTTCATCACTACGGCCTGTGAGCATGATTACTGGCATGGTGTACTCGCCTCTGATCTTTTGTAGCAGATCAAAACCGTTCATGTCCGGAAGCATGATATCAAGCAGCACAATGTCATAGGTATCTTCTTTAAGTTTTTCGATACCTGTCATAGCGTCGTGTGCTGTTTGGAGCGAAAAGCCTTCTCCACTTAAGTAGCTTCCGAGCAGCTCACCTAATTCAAAATCGTCGTCGATAAATAAAATGCGTTTCATACCACCTCCAACGGAAACATAGGTGAACCATACGATGTTTATGTTTTTTTCATCAACTTAATAAATGTTAAGTGAACGTATGAAAAATATTTGTTGAGTGTAAAAGCTCCAACTAGGAAAAATTTTCCGCTTTATAAACAAAATGAGGGGCTGCCTCCGTATTCATTTGCATAGAGCATGTCGCTCTTGACGAAAGACAATTGCAAGGATGCAAAATTACAAACCTGGAGGTTTACTATGTCTCTCATCATTAACAACAACTCAATGGCAAATACCGCAGCTCGTAACCTTAACACCGCATACAAACAGTTGACCGAATCTACTGAAAAACTGTCTTCCGGTATGCGTATCAACAGCGCAGCAGATGACGCAGCAGGCCTTGCTGTTCGTGAAATGATGCGTGCACAGGTTACTACATTGAATCAGGGTGTTCGTAACGCAAACGATGCGATCTCTATGATTCAGACTGCTGACGGTGCCCTTTCCGTAATCGATGAAAAGCTTATCCGTATGAATGAGCTTGCAGAACAGGCTGCTACCGGTACGTACACCGATGAGCAGCGTGCAATTATCGATCAGGAATACCAGACTATGGCGGATGAGATTACCCGTATTTCAGATTCTACAGACTTTAACGGCCAGAGCTTGCTTAATGGTGCGCTCGAAGACGGTTCAACATATGTAGATGGTGATGGGAATACGCAAACTGGTAGCTCAATGACTATCCACTTCGGTACCGGAAACGATGCTGATGAAGATAAGTATAGCATTGAAATTGAAGATGTTAGTTCAGATGCGTTAGGTCTTGGCAGTGATTCTTTGGACTACAAAATCGACGAAAATGGTATGGCTACAACTCAGGATGGTAATGCAATTTACCAGAATGAAGATGGCGATATCTACATCGATGGTACTGACCCAACAATGGATTCAGCAAAGCTTGCTGCACAGGGCTTTACTCAGGTTCAGTTGAAAGAAAAAGTTGCTGATCCAACACAGGAACAGAAAGCCAAGGACGACCTGACGGCACTTGCAGAAGCAGGTGTTACAGCTGCTCAGGCAGCGGCTGCGGGTGGTACTACAACCGCTGTAGAAATTGACGGCGAAGCTGTGGAAGCATCTTTTGATGCAACTACGGGTGAACTGACATACGGTGTTGGTGCTGGTGGTGATGCTGTGGAGATTGAAGCAGATACAGGTCACCTGCTTATTGGTGGTAACAAAATGTACGCTACCATTGATGCTGATGGCACTGTTTCCATGCATGAAGCTACCGGTACAACTATTCCTGATGCAGGTTACGCGGTGTCTGTAGCGGCTGATGGTAGTCTAACTGTAAATATCGATGGTGATGACAAGAGTTTGATGACGTCTACCAATACTGACGGCTCAACAAACTATCATATCGAAGACGAAAGTACTGACATCCCAGCAGATGCTACCATGATGAATGTTGGCAAAGATGCTGTAGAACAGAACTTCAGCGTTGCAGCTGATGGTTCCGCAACACTTGACGGTGCTGCCGTTAATATCAACGGTGGTAACTATGAGCTTGCCGGTGGTACCGCGGCAACATTTGATATGGGTGTAAAAGTGGCTTCAGATGACGAAATTGCGAGTTTTGAAAAAGAGCTTGGTAAAACATCTGAATACGCTGGCTCCAGTATTGCGACACAGGAAGGCGCTCAGGCAGCACTTGATGCAATCGGTAAAGCCATTGATATGAAAGATAAAAACCGTGCGAACCTTGGTGCGTACGAAAACCGTCTCGAGGCTACAATCTCTAACCTTGAGATCCAGAGTGAAAACCTCTCAGCTGCTGAGTCCCGCATTTCCGACGTGGACGTAGCAACAGAAATGACTGAATACACCTTACGTCAGACCATTTCTTCAGCTGCAACTTCAATGCTTGCACAGGCTAACTCACTGCCGCAGAACGCATTGAAACTTATCGGATAAATAATTCAAAGCCAGCCGACTTTTCTGGCTTTACGCTGTAATGACTTACCGCCCCTGATTTTTTCCAGGGATCAGGGGCGGTTTTATGAAAAAGAAGACGCAAAGAATCTCACAAGAACTCTTAAGGGTTTGTGAGGTTTTGTTTGCGTCTTTTTATGTATTCTAAAGAACGTGTTAATGGCGCGCGTTTTTACATAAAAAATCAGTAAAAACATATAATGCTTTATAAACGAAACAGTAAGTCTCCCGCGTATTCATATGCATAGCGTAAAGCGAAAATGAAAAAGTCATTGCATGGATGCAGAATTACAAACCTGGAGGTTTACTATGTCTCTCATTATCAACAACAACTCTATGGCAAACACCGCAGCCCGTAACTTGAACAGTGCATATGCAGATTTGACTAAATCTACAGAACGCTTGTCTTCCGGTATGCGTATTAATAGTGCAGCTGATGACGCAGCAGGACTGGCTGTTCGTGAAATGATGCGTGCACAGGTTACCACATTGAATCAGGGTGTTCGTAACGCAAACGATGCTATCTCTATGATTCAGACAGCTGATGGTGCGTTGTCTGTTATTGATGAAAAACTTATTCGTATGAGTGAGTTAGCAGAGCAGGCTGCTACCGGTACCTACACTGATGAGCAGCGCGCTATTATTGATCAGGAGTACCAGTCTATGGCTGATGAAATTACTCGTATTTCTGATTCAACAGATTTTAATGGAACCAAGTTGTTGGACGGTTCTTTGGATGAAGGCGCGGAATACATTGATGAGAACGGGCAGACTCAGACCGGCAGTTCTATGAGTATTCATTTTGGTACCGGAAACGATGAAGATGAAGACAAGTATTCCATTAATATCGGTGATGTAAGTTCCGACGCGCTTGGCCTTGGCAGCGATTCTCTGGACTATAAAATTGATGAGAACGGACTTGCTACAACACAGGATGGAAAAGCCATCTACCAGAACGCCGATGGTGAAATCTACATTGATGGTACAGACCCTACAATGGATGCAGCAAAGCTGGCGGCAGAGGGGTATACACAAGTTCAGTTAAAAGAACGTGTTGTTGGTGATCCGGCGGAAGAACAGCAGGCAAAAGATGATTTGGTTGCGCGTGGAGAAACCACTGTAGGTGACGCTCATACAGCGGCAATGGGTGGTGCTGACACAGCTATTACCATTGATGGCGCAGACCTTAATGTGAGTTTTGATGCGAACGGTAATCTTGTTTACGGGGTTGGTGGCACAGCCAACGCTGAAATTCAGGCAGATACCGGAATGCTGCTTGTAGATGGTAAAGCTATGTACGCAACCATTGATGCAGATGGTTCTGTAAAATTACAGCAGGCTACATCGGCTACTGTTCCGGAAGCAGGCTACCCTGTAATTGTTGGGGCAAATGGCGATCTTACCGTTAATATTGAGGGTGAAGATAAGCACTTAATGACTTCAACTGCTTCTGATGGTTCAGCTCAGTACTTCATTGAAGACGAATCAACCGATATCCCAGCGGATGCTTCAGTGATGAATATTGCTCAGGATGCGGTAGATCAGAGTTTCACAATTAATTCAGATGGCAGTGCTTCCCTTGGTACAGTAACTATTCAGGATAACGGAACGAACTATGCTCTTACCGGCACCGGTACACCGTTGACAGGCACAACTGCTGATACCGCGTTTGCCATGAGTGTTTCTACAATTCCTGATGAGGAATTATCTGCTTTTGAAAAAGAGCTTGGTAAAACAGGTGAGTATGCTGGCTCCAGCATTGCGACTCAGGAAGGCGCTCAGGCAGCACTTGATGCAATCGGTAAAGCCATTGAGATGAAAGATAAAAACCGTGCAAACCTTGGTGCGTATGAAAATCGCCTTGAGGCAACTATCTCTAACCTTGAGATTCAGGCTGAAAACCTTGGTGCAGCTGAATCACGCATCTCCGATGTGGATGTTGCAACAGAAATGACTGAATACACACTGCGTCAGACAATTTCTTCTGCAGCTACTTCAATGCTTGCACAGGCCAACTCGCTTCCTGAAACTGCATTAAAGTTGATTGGTTAACGCGAAATATTTGGAAGCAGCAAGCTCATGCAGCATGCTGCAAGCCCCCGATTCTCCTGCAGGAATCGGGGGCTTTTTTGTGGGCGCAAAACAAGCAGCATCTGGGTACAGCTTAAAATAAAAGGTGATGGAAGCTCTTTTAGAAAAGGTTTTTTACAAGATTGGCCAGCTAACTTTTGTGTGAGCTAACGCCTAGTCAGTTTGTGATTGAATGCAAGTGTTTCGTTTCGGGCTCTAGAATATTGCGTTTGTCTTTGTACTGGACTGTTATATTGAGATATTTTTGTAGAGTGATCTTGTTTTTTAAGAGATTGATTCAATCATTCATTTATAGTGGCAGGACAACTGCTTCCATGAATTTACGCTGGTACCCCTCTATCTTTTACAGATGGTATTTCTTGAAAGGGTACTCTTTGCCCACCTCCTTTTCCTTTGCCCTGAATTTTTACGCTTGAATGTTAGGCAATATTTACCGCCTGATAAAACTGCACTGTAAAACCCTCCACTAGGCAAAAATTTCCTGCTTTTTTCCGAAAAAAACACGCCAAAAAACGCCTGAATCTAAAGAAAGCTTAAGTGAAAATCTCCCACCTTAATCGCTTTTTGTTTTTCTCAACATTTCCTTTAGCTCTTGTGATTGTAACTTTAGTGCAATTTTACGGAAACGTAATGTTGTTGGGCATGTGTGTTGCTCAATAGTAAGCATGGAGTTCAAGATGAAACAATGCATAAGAGATAAATCTAGTTCAGATATCTATAATGATTTCTTCGTTGACCATACAACATTAATAAAAAGAACAATCATAGCGGTTTTGAAAAAGTTTAACTCACGCATCGATTCTACAATAGTAGATGAAGTGTTTCAAAATGTTGCGCTTAAAATTATCAAAAACAATTATCTTGATAAATACGATAGCGCAAAAGCAAAGTTGTCATCTTGGATTTACGTAATAGTTGAGTCTTCTATTATTGATGATTTACGAAAACAACAAAAACACAAAACGGAAATATTAGACGAAACTTTTTCAGTAGCTGTAAAAACACATTTCTTTACTGTTCAGAACTATATTCCAAAGACGTTACTTACAGAAAGACAAATGGAAATTTTACTTCTTACTATTGAAAAAGACTATTCAACAAAAGAAGCCTCAACTTTATTGTCATTATCGGAAAGTGCTGTCCGATGCATTAAGCATCAGGCATTACGGCGGTTACGTAATTACTACACTAAATATGACTCCTACGGGGGAAAGCATGACCATTAGCAGCATCAACTCCAATGTTGATACAACAACATCTAATTATCAAAGTTCATCCAGCAGTACTTTGGGTGAAGTTGACTACATGCTGTTGTTGGCAACTGAGCTCCAGTATCAGGACCCGACAGATCCTATGGATACCGAAAAGATCACTGAGCAGACTTGCATGTTTGCACAGCTGGATGCCGTGCAGAGTATCAGTGATCAATTGGCAGGACTGGAGGAAGCCTTGGGAAACAGGGTTGACCCTGTGTCATACCTTGGTCGGGATGTCGAAGTGTCCGGTAATACGTTGACGATGGAAGACGGCGAATCTTCAGATATGACAATGTATCTGGCTGAAGATGCTGAGTCCGTTTATGTCGATATCTACGATTCTGCCGGAAATATTGTTGCGACAGAGGATCTTGGTGCTATTAAGGCCGGCTCTATGGAAATTGAGTGGGATGGAGAGCTGCTTACCGGTGAATCAGCATCCGACGGTAACTACACTGTCGAGATACGTGCCACGGATGCGAATGGTAAGGAGGTAGGGGCAACTACAACTATTAACGATACAGTTGTCTCTGTTACCAACGGTGCTGATGGAGCTTTGTTTACCCTGAAAAATGGGACTGTAGTAAAATACACAGATATCTTTTCTGTAGGTCTTGGTGAGGAGGACGCGTAATGAGTATCACAGGTTCTATGTATAACGGTATTTCAGGATTGCAGGCGCAGAGTCAGGCTACACTTGTAGTCAGTAACAACCTTGCAAACTCCGGCACTGTTGGCTTCAAAAGCTCCAGTGTCATTTTTCAGGATGTTTTTTATGAAACTGTGAATGCAGGCCAGACCGGTAACGGTACTTCTGTCGCCAACATTGATACAGATTTCTCTCAAGGTTCATATCAGTCAACAGGATCAAGTACAGACATGGCAATTTCCGGTGACGGATATTTCATGATTCAGGACCCTAACAATGGAGCGCTGTACTACACCCGCGCCGGTAACTTTGATCTCGATGCTCAAGGGTACCTCGTTGATCCAGAGGGAAACAGAGTTCAAGGCTGGGCAATGGATGAAGGCAGCCCGACTGGTGCAATCGGTGATATTCAAATTGATGATTCTCAGTCTCCGCCTAAGGCTACAGACAGTATTCAGATGTCATTGAACCTTAATGCTTCTGCTGAGGATAACAGTACTGCGACTGTTGATGACAATGGAACACCTGGCGATCCGACAGATGATACAACAAGCTGCGCATATACTGCGTTATTCGATATGTATGACGGCACTGCTTCCCCGCCGCTGGATCAGAGCCGCTATGAATACCAGTCTACCATCACAGTCTATGATGAGGCGGGCGGTACTCACGAAGTAACAGTATATATGGACCCAGTTTCTGTTGATGCGGACGGGCATACTGTTTGGGAGTACACTATCGCCAGTAACCCATCAGAAGATATGCGTGAAGGCTTTGCCGGAACAAGCTCTGCGGGTTTGTTGATGGCAGGTACTATGACGTTTTCTCCTTCCGGTACTATGACCTCAATGTCTGCGTATACTCCGGTGGCATCAACCGGAGCAGGTTTTGATGGAAAAGATCCTGCGAACTGGACGCTTGCAGAGTTTGATTCAGACGGTGTCCCTGTCATGGAAGCAAATTTCTCCGGTGGTGCTGAAAATCAGCAAATTGCTATGAACTTCGGTATGGTGAATAAAGACCATGATACCGGAAACGGCTGGAGCGGAGCTGTGGATAATGACGGTGATGGCGCAATGACATTGGCTGATTTGCAAAATGCCGGTGCTGACGTTGATTACACAGAACTCCCCGGTTTTAACGATCCATACGTAAACTATTCAGCCACAACCTCATATGAATCCAGCTCTGCCACCCTCGGATTATATCAGGATGGTTTTCCGACTGGAACACTGCAAAACATTACCGTCGATCAATCCGGTACAATCATTGGCGAGTACTCAAACGGGCAGACCATTGAACTATATAACGTGGCCATTGCAGATTTTGCCAATGAAGACGGTTTAAGCGCGCAGGGCGGCAACAAGTTTCTTGCTACAGCAGAGTCCGGTGAGGCGATTGTCGGTATTCCGGGAGTAGGTGGTCTGGGTGGCATTTTGTCCAACACCCTGGAAATTTCCAATGTGGACATGGCTCAGGAAATGACCAACCTCATCATTTTGCAATCTGCTTATCAGGCCAACAGTAAGGTTATTACAACTGCAGATACATTATTGCAGACAGCGATTAATCTGAAGCGGAACTAGCTTTCGTTACCTGAGGAGGACGTATGATTAATGCTATCTACAATACTGGTCTGAACGGTATGATGAATTCGCAGACCAGCGTCAATGTTACTACAAACAATATCTCAAATGCTGATGTTCCGGGCTATAAGAAGCAAAGCCCCATCTATCAAACTTCTGGCACAGTTCAGTCCGGAGGGCTGACGCTTGGAACCGGCGCGGAAATTGCGGGTATTACTGCTTCCATGAACTACTTTGTGGAGCAACAGTACCTTGCAACATCCTCAGATGCCTCAAAGTACAATCAGCAATTGATTTACCAGATGCAACTGGAGAGTACGCTCGGTCAGTCTGATACGACAGGTCTGAACGCAGCTTTGAGCGGTTTTTTTGGTGCTTGGAACACTCTTGCAGGTGACCCGACACAACCTGGGGCATGGGAAGAGGTGTTGAGTACTGCGCAGGGAATAGCATCTACATATAATGATACCTATGCGCAAATGGAAAAGATTTATGATTCCATTGATCAGGAAATTTCCGCACAGGTTGTGGAAGCAAATTCACTGATAGACCAGATCGCAGCTTTAAATGCACAGGTTGCGGCGAATCCGACTGATAATCAGGCCGTGGATGCTCGAGATCAGGCTATCAGACAGCTTTCAACCTATGTAAATGTTACTGTAGAATATCAGGTGGACGGTACTGCAACTGTGCTGGCTGAAGGGCGTTACTCGCTTGTTGAGGGACAGGAAACACATCATCTTTCTCATCAGCCGCCACAATCCCGTCAGTCTTTAATGCCGTCCTCTACCTATGACGGTAATATTCAGTTCAGCGGAGAATCAAGTGAAGAGATAATGGTCGAGTTCATTGATGACACGCACTATTACGCTTCCCTTGATGGCGGCAAAACATGGATCACGGATGAAAGTGGAAATCCCGTTGTTTATGAAGCAGGAGATGCGGATAATCCGGAGAACATAGCAGGTGTTGATATCTGGTTTGACACATCATCCGGCAGTCATGCCGCCGGAGACAGGCATTTTGTTACTCCCAAATCCGGCTTGTATCTTGAAAACGGTGACGGAACATTTTTGAATATTACTCCGTTATCCGACGGGCAGAATTCTCTAGCCTCAGACAGAGCCGCTTCAGGGTCTATCGCCGGACTGTTCCTTACACGTGATGATTCTGTGATGCCGACAATGGATGCGTTGGACGGGCTTGCAGAGTCACTTATTTGGGAAACAAACCTTGCGCATTCAAAAGGCGCAGGCCTTGAACATCATACCAGTCTTTCCGGATCGTATGCAGTAAAAGACGCAACGCTTCCTTTGGCAGAAAGCGGGTTGTTTTACGGGGATAAGCTTGAAGCGGGTGATGTAGAGTACGTTCTATATAATGATGACGGCTCTGTTGCTTCAACCGTATCCATTACCGTTGATCCGGCTACAGATTCTCTTGAAGACATAGCAGCAAAAATCAATGCTGCATCCGGTGGTGATTTGACAGCTTCTATTTCCGCTGACGGGACACTGGAAATGGCTTCTGCAACCGGTCTTTCCTTTGAGGTGGCGCAAGATGATGCAAACCTTATGGCAGGGCTTGGGCTGAATACGTTTTTTACCGGAACTTCTGCTGAAACCATTGCCGTGAACAGTTACGTGGCCAATAACCCGCAGCATATTAATGCAGGAGCAGTTGCGGAAGACGGTTCTGTTGTCAGTGGAGATAACACCACAGCAACGCTTCTGGCAGCACTGGCGGAAAAAAATGTCTCCATTACCGTCGGGAATGTGACCTTTAACGACTCGCTCTCAAGCTTTTCAAGCATGATAGTCGCGGATGTCGGTGCAGGTGTGATGCTTGCGGAACAGAATCAGGCATATGCTCAGGGTTCCAACCAGTACTATTACGATTATCAGCTTTCTTCCAATGGTGTGAACGTAGATGAGGAGCAGATAAACCTTATTAAATACCAACAGCAGTACGAAGCATGTGCAAAGGTTATTACTACAGCACGCGATATGCTCGATGAAGTGCTGAACATGCTTTAGGAGGCCGTTATGAGAATTGCTACATCCCAGATATACACCTCATCATTGCAGCAGATTAATAAATCTCTGAGCAGTGTGATGGAATTACAGATGATGACCAGTACTCAGAAGAAGTTGAATGCGCCTTCTGATGATCCATCCGGTGCCGCCTTAAGCATGCAGTTGCGAGCATATTCTGCAACATTGTTGACCTATGAAGAAAACTGCACGCTCGGAGGAAACTACCTTGGGACTGCTGACGGTGCATTGCAGCAGGCAAGTGAGCTTATTATGAAAGTAAGTGAGCTCGCAGAGCAGGGTGCTACAGAGACGTATACAAAAGAGCAGATGGAGGCCATGGCTGTTGAGTTGAAACAGGTGATGGATTCTATTTATCAGGTCAGCAATACCAAGCTTGGTGAAGCATACTTATTTGCTGGAAACGATATAGAAAATAGTGCCTATGAAAAGACCCTTGGTGTCACCATTGATGATCCGACAATGACACATGCAGATGTGGTATCGATTGAAGGAAAGGCTCCGGAAACTGTTTATATTCAGATGACGGGTTCCGGCACCATTGGTGGCCCGGATGACCTTGAGTATCAGTATTCTGTAGACGGTGGTGACACATGGGTAACTGCTACATTGGCTGCTGGTGATACAGAGCTGGTGGCAGGTGATGTTTCAATTACTCTTGCTGCCGGTACTGTAGTTACTGAAGAAGATGGAAGCGGAGAAGGCACTAATTTATATATCAGACCTGCATACGAATACACGGGAAGTGAACAGGAGCTGTCTCTCGCAATTGGTGAGGATACAAGTCTTGATGTGACCTCTAACGGGTCAGATATCTTTGGAGGAGTAGATCCTTCTACCGGAGAGCCGTATCCTGAGCCGAATTTGTTTGAAGCAATGGGTGACCTTGTAGCCTATATGGAAACAGGGAATACCGATGGTGTTGCATCGTGTCTGGACACAATCAACGAGGCTTATGAGCAACTATTGCAAGAGGCTGCCGGTGTTGGTGCAAGGCAGAATACTGCGCAGAATACAGCTATTGCGATAGGTATAACAAAAGATAGAAGTATTTCTCAGATCAGCTCCGTTGAAGATGCTGATGCGACACAGCTTTCAGTTGAGATGGCTCAAGCGGAGTACGTATATCAAGCTGTTCTGTCGACAACTTCGAACGTATTTAAGCTTAACCTTCTCAGTTACCTGTAAGAGGTTCCCATGTCATATATTTCTTCTGTATCTTCCGATGTTACGGCGTATACACCTGCTACCTCATCAGGTGCTGTAAACTTTACCGGTCTTGGTAACGGCACAGATTTTAATGAGATTATTGATGCTCAGATAGAAGCAGAAAGCTTTGCCAAGAAAAAATATGAAGCTCAACTTGCTGAAACAGAAGCATGCCAGTCGTTACTGAATGATCTTGTTACATCAATGGGTGAACTTGATAAGACACTCGATGATATGAATTCTATGAGTGAGTTTTTGGCCATGTCTGTGACATCCTCCAATGAGAGTGTGTCCGGGAAGGTTACAGGGGATATACAAGAGGGAAGTCATACTATTGAAGTGAACCAGCTGGCACAGAATGATGTGTGGGTTAATTCTGGAATATCGTATTCAGAACCGACAGATGTCGTGACTGACGTCGACGCTGTGTTTGCTTTTGAATGTGACGGTGAAGAAATTACTATTGAAGTTCCTGCAAATACAACAGCCCAGCAGCTTGTAGACATGATCAATAATGATCCTGTAGCTCGTGATCTGGTCAATGCGGATCTCTTATCCGATGGGGATACGTTGTACTTCAGGCTTTCGAGTAAAGATACCGGTGCAGACCATGCTATTACCCTTTCCGATACAACAACGCTTACAGGCTATACAACCGCAGAATTTGAAAACGTTCGAACTGCTCAAAATGCACAGATCAAAATTGATGGCTTTCCTTCAGATCCGGATTCTTGGATGGAGCGTGAATCTAATACAGTAGACGATGTTGTTCCCGGTTTGGAACTGACTCTTTCAGACGTTACAGAAGGGCCTGTTAACTTAACTATTTCTTGCGATACAGAAGTGACAAAGGAAAATATTGAGTCCTTTGTAGAGCAGGTGAATACGTTGATTTATGATATTCAAGTTCTTAGCGGCAGAATTGTTACGTATGTGGAAGATGAAGATACTGGTGAAAAGATGGAAGCATACACTATTGATAGTAATTCAATGGATATGGTGTATAACGATCTCAAAAGTCAGTTGTCGATGTCGGTTGTAGGGTTCAGCGGAGAGTATGATAGCTATAATGCTCTGTCCCAGCTAGGTCTTTATACAGATACGAATGAAGGTTCTGAAACATTTGGTCAGCTTTTAATTAATGAAGAAGAGCTTGATGAAATTTTAGAGGACGATCCCTACGCAGTTGCTGAATTACTTGGCTGTGCAAACTCTGGAATTAGCGACACCAGAGGCGTTCAGGTAACGTCTACCATTGATGGCATTACTGCTCCCGGTGCCTACGAGTTTGAATATACCGTTGTGGACGGAGAGGTGGTTTCCGCAACGTTTAACGGGGAGCCTGCCAGTATCGACGGAAATGTGATTACCGCTGCGGCGGGAACTCCGGCAGCAGGTATGGTTATTGAAATTTCAGATTTGTCTGATGGTAAACATGCTGCTGACCTGCGTGTAAAGGAAGGGGTTGTTCCTCAGCTGCAAGATGCGTTGGATTCATGGACGAATGCTGAAGACGGAACTCTTACAACGCTTTCTGAGACATATAGTTCAACTGCAACAAAACTGGAAAATGATATTTATAATCAGGAAGAGCGGTTAGCTAAAAAAGAAGCGGACTTGCGTCGTAAATATTCAGTGCTTGATGGGAAGCTTGCATACTATACAAATTTACAAAGCAGCCTTACTGCGATGATATCGACGACAGGGTAGGGAATATTGACGGGTGTGCCTTCGGCGATAGGTGCATCCGTCTTTTTATTGTAATGGATGTAAGTTGCGGCGTTGAGACTTTATTACTGTGTAAAAAGGATGTTGTTTATCAAAAACAACATCCTTTTTTTATTTTGTTCCTTTGCGGTGAATTGGGGTGATCGGAGTCTGAGACAACTTGGTTGTTTTTTCAAACATAGGTTGGCGTTTCGAGGTATGTGTGTTGTCAGGGTGAAGACTGTCTTGAGAGAAAGATAAGGTTACTCTTAACTGTTGATGAAAAATGTAGAGAACTGGCAGAAAAAACGGGGTGGAGAAAGGGGCGGTATCACGACTGCGTCTAGGTAATTCTGACTATTTCAGTAGAAAATACGGTTTTCTGAGAATTTGTTTTTACGCTTTTTTTGCACAAAAAATATTCTTACTTTTGGATTGACACTGCCTCGATCTGATTGTTTAACCATTCGATATGAATGAATAAAGAATTTTTACCATACAGTAACTCTAAGAAGTATGTGCAAAATATTGCATGGGGTATGTCTTTTTGTCAAAAAGTAGAGTCATTGACACTGTTACAATTTTTCTGTTCTACAGATATGCCACGTACATTCCTTATATAGTGCACTGAGATTGCGGTGTAGTAAGAGATTTCCTTTTACGGAAACTATGTTCATTTGTTTGATCGTCAAATGAGCAATGAGTGTTGTGTTATGTTTTCTATTAAAAGCGGGGATATAGCGGTTAATATGTAGTACTTTGCAGTGTGGTAGGGCATAAGTACAGTGTATTACCTGCAATTATTGTCAATAATAGAGAAAATGATGCATTACACAATGAATACAAACTATATTGTGCTTGCATTGTACATCAAAACAGATGTGGAACTGTAATGATGTAGTGAATGTGCTGGTTTTCTTTATATTTGAGTTGTTATGGAGTTGCGAATGCAAAGAAGAACGTTTTTGAAGACGACTGCAGCGGCAGTCACAGCCACCGCATTTACAGGGTTGGGGCCTGCGTTTGCGATGGATAATGTAGTAAAAGAAGCTGGTGGTAATAAAATCCAGTGGAGCAGTCAGACCACATCTATCTGTGCGTTCTGTTCTGTAGGCTGTGGTTTGTTGGTTCATACTAACAAATCAACCGGACGTGTGGTGAACGTCGAAGGTAACAGCGACCATCCGATTAACCGCGGCTCTTTATGTGCTAAAGGTGCTAGCTCCATTCAGATGACTGTAAACGCGGATAGACCTACAGAATGTCTGTACCGCGCGCCATACAGTGACCGATTTGAAGTTAAGGACTGGGATTGGTGTAAAAAGCGTATTGCTAAGCTGATTAAAAAATCCCGTGATGAGTCCTTTGAAGAAAAAAATGCTGACGGCAAGGTTGTTAACCGTACCATGGGAATTGCTTCCCTCGGTTCTGCTGCTCTCGATAACGAAGAATGTTATGCAATGCATTCTTTCATGCGTTCCCTTGGTCTGGTGTATGTGGAACACCAGGCGCGTATCTGACACAGCGCTACTGTAGCGGCTCTGGGAGAGTCGTTCGGACGCGGTGCGATGACCAACCACTGGAATGATTTACAGAACAGTGATTGCATTTTGATTATGGGCAGTAACCCTGCTGAAAACCATCCAATTTCTTTCAAATGGGTAACGAAAGCACAGAAAGCTGGTGCAAAAGTTATTCATGTTGATCCTCGTTTTACCCGTACTTCTGCGCGTTCAGACATGCACGCGGCGCTTCGTTCCGGTACAGATATCGCTGTGCTTGGCGGTATGATTAACTATATCTTGAACGAAAAGCGTTACTTCAAAGAGTACATGGTGGAATACACCAACGCATCGTTTATTGTAGGTAAAGATTTCGGCTTTAAAGACGGTTTGTTTACCGGTTTTGATCCTGCAACCCGTTCATATGATAAGTCCAAATGGGCATTTGAAATGGACAGCAAAGGTAATCCTAAGCAGGACAAGTCTCTTGAGCATCCACGATGTGTATTTCAGATTATGAAGAAGCATTACGAGCGCTACACGCTTGATAAAGTTTCTTCCATGTCAGGTGTTTCTATCGAAGATTTGAAACAGCTTTACAGAATGTACACTGAAACCGGTACAGCGAAAAAAGCCGGTACAATCATGTATGCTATGGGTTGGACTCAACACTCCGTCGGTGTGCAGAACATCCGCGCTATGGCAATGATTCAGCTTATGCTTGGTAACATGGGTGTTGCCGGTGGCGGTGTTAACGCGCTGCGTGGTGAATGTAACGTACAGGGTTCTACAGACTACGCTCTTCTGTACCATATTCTCCCTGGGTACTTAAAAACTCCACTTGCTGGTCAAGACACTCTTGAGCAGTATAACAAAGCGTTTACTCCGGTTTCCAATGATCCGAAGAGTGCTAACTGGTGGAGCAACTACCCTAAATATTCTGCAAGCCTTATTAAGGCTATGTATGAAAATGATGATCCTAAAGACGCATACAACTACCTGCCGCGTCTTGATTCACATAAAGCCAGTCAATATTCTTGGCTGCCGCTTATCGACCGCATGGCGGACGGTAAATTCTCCGGTGCTCTTATCTGGGGTATGAACCCTGCCTGTTCTGGCTCAGATTCTGAAAAGACCCGTAAGGCTCTTGGTGAGTTGGACTGGATGGTAAACGTAAACCTCTTTACTTGTGAAACAAGCGATTTCTGGAAAGGACCGGGCATGGACCCTAAGTCCGTTAAAACAGAAACGTTCTATCTTCCATGTGCCTCTGCAATCGAAAAAGAAGGCTCTGTTTCCAACTCAGGCCGTTGGATGCAGTGGCGTTACAAAGCACAGGAACCACAGGGCGGCGTGTTGACCGACGGTCACTACTTCCATGAACTTTGGGAAGAACTTGTCCACCTTTACAATGAAGAGGGTGGTGCGTTCCCTGAACCGATTACCCACCTTACCTTTAACAGCATGTGTGAAGCGGACGACAAAGGGCACTACCATTTCAGCGCTCAGCAGACAGCTCGTTTATGTAACGGCTGGTTCACCCGTGATGTAGAAGTAAAAGGTAAGAAGTTTAAGAAAGGTCAGCAGGTTCCAAGTTTCGCGTACCTTCAGGATGACGGTTCTACCACTTCCGGTAACTGGCTCTACTGTAACTCCTACACTGATGAAGGAAACAAAGCAGAGCGTCATGACAGCACCCAGACAGCGGAGCAGGCAAACATTGGCCTGTATCCTAACTGGACATGGTGCTGGCCTGTTAACCGTCGCATCATTTACAACAGAGCTTCCTGTGATCCTAAGGGTAACCCTTGGAATCCTGAAAAAGCTGTTATCAAGTGGAATGGTGAAAAATGGATCGGCGATGTGCCGGATGGCGGCTGGGCTCCGGGTACCAAGCATCCGTTTATCATGCTGAAGCATGGTATGGGACAGCTTTTTGGGCCGGGTCGTGTAGATGGTCCGTTGCCGGAATATTACGAGCCGCTTGAATGTCCTGTTGATACTCATGCATTCTCCAAGCAGTTGCATAACCCGACTGCTGTTCATTTTGAAAAAGAAGAAAAAGCTGTAGCCGATGAACGTTACCCGTTTGTTGCGTCTACATATCGTGTGACTGAACATTGGCAGACAGGTTCCATGACCCGCTGGATGAGCTGGCTTGTGGAAACTGAACCGCAGATGTTTGTAGAGATCAGTCCTCAGCTTGCAAAATTGCGCGGTTTTGAAAACGGCGAAAAGGTTGTTGTTGAAAGTGTGCGTGGTTCCCTGTGGGCAATTGCAATGGTTACTGATCGAATTCAGCCGTACAAAGTTGCCGGAAAAGATGTGCATATGGTCGGTATGCCTTGGCACTACGGCTGGGTAACACCGAAAGACGGTGGTGATTCTGCAAACTTGGTTACACCGAACGTAGGTGACCCGAACACCGGTATTCCAGAGTACAAAGCCTTTATGGTTAACGTACGTAAATGGAAGGAGGGTGATGCATAATGATTAAAGGTAAAGCTTTTTTTGTAGACCTTACTCTGTGTACAGCCTGTCGTGGTTGTCAGGTAGCTTGTAAACAGTGGAAAGACCTTCCGGCTGAAGAAACCCGCAACGTGGGTTCTCACCAGAACCCTCAGGATCTTTCTTCAAAAACTATTCGTCTTGTTCGCTTCAATGAAGTGAAGGAAGATGGAAAGCTTAAGTGGTTGTTCTTTCCTGAGCAGTGCCGTCACTGTATTGAACCTCCGTGTAAATACATCGGCAACATGTACGCTAAGGGTGCTGTAAAGCAGGACCCTGCAACCGGTGCTGTCGTTATGACAGAGAAAACAGCAGGCATGAACCGCCTTGAAAGCTGGGAGCTTTGTCCGTACAACGTTCCGCGCCGTGATGAAGAGACTGGTATCTGGAACAAGTGTGACATGTGTATTAACCGTGTAAGCAAGGGAATGTTGCCTGCATGCGTTAAGAGTTGTCCTACCGGTACAATGAACTTCGGTGACCGTGACGAGATGCTTGCAATGGCAAAAGCACGTCTTGCCGAAGTACAGAAAACCAACCCGGATGCCTACCTTGCTGATCCTGAGCATGTGCGCGTAATTTACCTTTGTGAATCCGCTCCGGAAAACTACCACGGAACCCTTGTTGCTTCTGCAGCACAGCGTGAAACCATGGTGGCATCTGCACCAAAAGCTAAAACTGTAACCCGTCGCGGTATGTTCAAGAGCGTGCTCGGCGGAAACGAAAAAGCATAGAGCAAGGGAGATACCATGAAAAAATTATGTATCATTTGTCTGCTTTGTCTGTGTGCAGTTGCAACAGTTGCTTTTGCAGAAGAAGTGACCTCCGGTCCTGATGATATTGTTATTAACCGTATCAAAGGTAATAGCGACCGTGACTTGTCTGTGACGTTTAATCACTCCAGTCACGAGGGGTACTCATGTAATACCTGCCACCACAAGTGGAAGGATCCGGATGAGAAGCCTAAATTCAGTGCCCCAGTGAAAGATACAGAGCCACCGAAAGGCTGTGTGTCCTGCCATAACGACACTGAGTTTAAGAAAACCAATAAATGGCGTTCTTACTTCCGTGCTATGCATAAAAAAGGTGTACGTCCTTCTTGTCTTTCCTGTCACCTCGAAGAATTCGGTAACGATAAGGAAATGACTGGATGTTACGAGTCTGCCTGCCATCCGGACGGACTCTACTAACAGACTGTATTCGAATATAAAAAAGCCCCTGCTGAGAGAACTCAGCAGGGGCTTTTTTTGAGAAATTTTTTCGGGGAGCTTTGAGATTATCCAATAAAACCACAATCCGGCATGACAGTGATAGTCTCAGATTCAATTCCGTCTTGTAATGTAATCGTCAGGTCATGGGGCAGCGGGGCTTTCCCTGTTTTATCGGTGCAGGGGGTGCCTTCTTTATTGAAATAGAGAGTAAAACTGGAGATGGTCATACTTCCGGAAAGGCGGTAGATGTCCTCTGTGCCGGGAAGTTTTATACGGTTCTCCGGTGTATGCTCAAAGAGGAAGTAGCCGATGTTCTGGCTGCTCTGCAGGCCATACATGTGGCTATAGGATTGGGAAAAGGTTTGGGCATGTCTGATGTGCATGCGCAAGATGTCAGCCGCGCCACTGAGGCTTTGGTCATCGGGCGTAAGTCTAGACAGGACTACAACAGTAATGAGTCCTGCGAGTATGAGAATTAATATGATTTGTGGCAGGGTGAAAACATGCATGCACGTCTCCTGTTATCACAGAGTGTTGTCTATATATGCCCGTTTTTCCTTCCTATTTTGTGATATGGTTGCGTAAAAGCTAATCCGTAGCACCTGTCCCATTGTGCATGGTTTAGCCTGCCTGTCTTATTTGAGTAAAGTTTTATGGGCGATCATGCAACCGTTTTGCACTATTCTATGGCAATCAAAATAGTATAAAAACAAAAAACCGCTGCAGTCGTGTTGTACTGCAGCGGATGATGTATATTTGCAATCAGTTGTTGATGTTATATTTTGTTATTCAGACTATTTTTCCCATTCTTCAAGCTTAACCCATGTTACTTCATGCTTGTTACAAGAGAGGTGAAGAATTTTTGAGTTTGGAATATTCTTGAATTTTTCCAATGTCTCATAGTCTGTTTCACCCTGAAATTTGATGGTGCAGGCAAAGTTACGGCACTCTCCATGCTGCAACCAACGGTCTACCAACGTGTACAGGCGTTCCGGGTAGCAAATAACGTCGCTGAACAGCCAGTCTATTTTACCCGCATGGCGTGGATCAAGGCCGAACGCGCTTCCCGTGCAGAAGTTAACATTCGGCATGGAGCCGATACGTGGGTGAATTTCAGCCTTATCAACGCTGAATACATGCGCGCCTGTGTTGGCGATAACCCATGTCCAGCCGCCCGGACAGCTTCCAAGATCGAGACAGAGCTCGCCTGCTTTAGGGCTGCGTTCAAGAACAGTGAATAGTTCCCACAGCTTTAAGTAAGCACGGGTCGGTGAGGTTTCTTTGTCTTCTACAAAGTTGAGCTCACCATCCGGATATGGGCTTGTGCACCTGCTGGCGGCAATAATTGTATCAGGTTCCCAAAGAGTCCATGAGCCAAGAGGGGCTGTAGGTTTTGGTGCACCGTATTCAATACGTTTTGCAGAAACATGCGGGAGCTTGGCTTGGATAAGTTTTGCACGACGATGGTTGTCTGCGCTGTGCAGCCACCAGTTTCGTTGAATAGCTTTGAGCTGTTTTGCTCCGTCACCGATTGAGGCGATAGGAATTTCTACCGGATTCAACCAGATGTTTTGTGCCCAGATCGTCTTTTGGACACCGCCCTTGGCGATGAAGAGACGTCCCTTGTGGGCAACAATATTATTAAGCTCTTTTTCCAGCTCTTTTTCAAAGCCTCGCGGGGCAAGGTAAAGTGTCGTATTATTCATTGTATCCACGTACCGTTTTCTGCAAATTTTATGGCGAAACGCCAGAACGAGATGCGGTGTACCCCAATGGTGTAGGGTAGGGCAAGAACCAGAATTCTTCCCTTTTACGAACTGATTCTGCAAATATAAATTAATAGCTTGTTTTAGTTGAATATTTAAAATTAGCTGATTTGTATAGAGAGCATAAAAAAACGAGAAGTGCCTGCTCTGCACTTCTCGTTCTTTTTATTCCCCTCCGGTCACTGTTCCTGCTCAAAACAGTGTTGGAGCTTAAGGGATGAGGATGTAATTTATATATAACGCATTTTGCGTTTTGTTTTCTAAGGGGGACGGCATGCCTGCCGTCCCAACGGGAGTAGGTGTTTCAGTCGTCTACTTTAAAGAGGTGTGCGATTAACGCATTCTCAAGTGTTAACGATACTAGATCGTTAGATGGATACTTTTTATTGCTCTCTATGTTAACAATCACGGAGTGTGATGTGATTGGTTTCGTTTGTTGTTTTCTTTATAGCAGGGAGCGTGCCAAAGTTGTTTTTACTGTAAATATAGTATGTTGTGGAAAAAAGACTGTTCATTGATTGTGCAACTTGTGCAATATGTAGTGTGCACATGGATACGAATTTTGCACAATGTGCACTTTATATCCACAAAATCGGATTGCGTGGGGGGTGTTGTACTTCTTTCTGAGTTCACGTATTTTTTGCGAACACCAAATGGTAAAAAAATGGTTATTCAAGCAAATTTTCAGGAGAAAACATGCGCCCTAGGCACATTCCTTCTATATTACAGTTTACGAAATCAATCTGGCAGCATGTCGCTGATGATTGGAAAAAAGCAGGCAAGGCGGCTGTTGTTGTCGATGGCACAGTAGGAAATGGACACGACACACTTTTTTTAGCAGAGCTGGTCGGTGAATCAGGACAGGTTTTTGGTTTTGATGTTCAGGAGTCCGGCTTGGCAAATGCTCAAGAACGATTGGAGCAAGCCGGCGTTGCGGATCGGGTTACTCTTATTCATGCAGGGCACGAAACTGTGGCGGAAAAGTTGCCTGAAGGTACTTCTGTCGCGGGTGGTATGTACAATCTCGGCTACCTTCCCGGTAGCGATCATGCCGTGATAACCCGAGCACAAACAACGATTGCATCCTTAGAGGCGTTGTTGCCTAAAATGGAATCAAACGGTGTTGTTACTGTTCATATTTATACCGGGCATGAAGGCGGTACCGTTGAGGGTGATGCTGTGCTGGCATGGGGAACCTCCTTGCCATGGAAAGAGTATCGTGTAGGCCGATATGACTTTCCTAATAAAGAACTTAATAAAGAACACTTGCTGGTTATTGAGAAGCTGTAAGTTTTAGAGAGGGGATGTCTTATATGTCTGAAGAACAGATTTGGCCGGATAAAACAGATTCCGATTTATGGGATGAAGTGCGTGAAGCCATGGTAGAAAAATATGGTGATCGTTTTGATGATGCCCATATGCGTAAAGCCTTTGACCTCACATGCGAACATTTTGAAGATTACGTATCTCGAAGTCGTTTCTTTAAGCGGGCAGTCATGAACTGTGTTTGGGAACGTCCTATTATTTCAAAAGAACAGCAGGTGTACTAGAGAATACGGGATCTTTTATCGTAAGGCCCCAGTGTTTACAGCCATGATTAGAAAAGAAAAAGGGATGCATTCGCGATTGCGATTGCATCCCTTTCATTATTTTGAGGACAGTACGTTGCTGACGGGAGCCTACAAAGAAAGCAAAAGAGTAGAGAGCTGTAGGCTTGAGCAATGTGTCAGAAGTGCAGCCTCAAAGTTGTGCTACATTTCTGTGAGAACAGCACCGGAAGATGCGTTTTCAGTACGTTCGTTAGCAAAGAAGTCACGGGTTTCATTAACGACAACACTGGAGAGACCAAGCAGGCCGATAAGGTTAGGAATTGCCATCAGGCCGTTAACAATATCAGCAAGGATCCAGATCAGGTCGAGCTTGAGGAAAGCACCGCAAGCAATAAGACCGATGTAGATAAGACGGTAAGGTTTAATAGCTTTTACACCGAAAAGGTATGCTGTGCAGCGTTCACCGTAGTAGTTCCAACCAATGATCGTTGTGAAAGCAAAGAACATGAGTCCGATGGTTACAGCGTATTTACCAATGTCGCTGCCAAGACCCATTGCAAAAGCAGAGTTAGTCATAGCTGCACCGGCAAGACCCGGGGTGTTCCATGCGCCGGTCAGAACCAGCACGATACCGGTCATGGTGCAAACGATAATGGTATCGAAGAAAGTACCGGTCATCGCAATAAGTCCCTGACGAACACAGGAGTCAGTTTTTGCGGCAGCAGCTGCGATAGGCGCAGAACCAAGGCCGGATTCGTTAGAGAATACACCGCGGGCTACACCGTTACGCATTACCATAAGCACCGTCATACCTGTTGCGCCGCCGAATGCAGCAGACGGGTTGAACGCGCTGTCGATGATGAGGCTGATAGCTGCCGGAACTTCTGAAAGGTTGAGCAGGATAACAGCAACGGATGTGATGATGTAGATGATAGCCATGAACGGAACAATTCGGCTTGCTACTGCTGCGATTGAGCGGATACCGCCAAGTGTTACGCAGGTAACAAGAGCAGTCAGCAGAGCCGCTGTTAACCAGATTGGTGCATCAAATGTAAGTTTGGCAGCTTCTGCAATGGCATTAACCTGTGCAAAGGTACCGATGCCGAAGAACGCTACGCCGATACCGAAAAGAGCGAACATACGGGCAAGCAGTTTGTTATTCAGCCCACGCTCAAGGTAGTACATAGGGCCACCTGCCATCTGACCGTTTTCGTCAATAACGCGGTATTTGATAGCAAGCAGTGCTTCTGCGTATTTGGTAGCCATGCCGAAAAATGCGGCGATCCACATCCAGAAAAGTGCACCGGGGCCACCGGCTGCGATTGCTGTAGCAACACCGACAATATTACCAGTACCGATAGTAGCTGAAAGCGCGGTGCAAAGTGCAGCGAATGGTGTAACGTCACCTGTTTTGCTGGATAACTTACGTGAAGATGGGGAAAAAACTAATTTGAGTGCTTTCGGCAGGTGAACAACCTGCAATGCGCCGAGGCGGAAAGTGAGGAAAAGTCCGGTTCCTACAAGCAGAATAAGAAGCGGTGGTCCCCAAACAAATGAATCGATAGCACTGAGCAGTTCTGTGATGTATTGCATCTCGTCTCCTAAAAAAAGAATTAATCAGGATGGATGAGATGAGTCTCTGAGCGGAAAAGGGAATAGCTTGTGCAGCACAGAAAAAAGGTATGTCTGTGCATTACACCACTCTGTCCTTGGTACCTGAGAGTTTCACCTTGCACGGCAAGGCTTGCTCCTTCGGTGCTTCGCAACATGCGAAGTCTCTCCAGAGGCTCGTCGGGAAGCAGTCCTTTTGCCTGAAAGATTTACTTCTTCGGCGGTGTCTCGCGACACTCTCTCCTGCAACCGTCATCCGAAATTGTGAAAGGCTGTTTATATAACCAAATAAATTTTGGCAAGGAGAAAGGCGTTAGAAAAAGCAGTAAGTACTCTATTTCAAGAAATCTAAATAAGCAGAAAAAATAAATTCACTATATCCAAATTAAGTGAATTAATAATAAAAGCACATAGTTAATATGCAAAAAACGCTGTTTTTGACAATATTGTAAGTAGACAGGGTTTTAAAGTGTGTCTAAGAAAGGCTCATCAGTTGTCGGGAGGTCCTTAATTCAGGTGAATGAGGACACAAACAATATTGCTTGTTCCAGTGAAAACTCGTGATGTTGGACAGAAATTTGTTGTAGCAATAAGGAAAATGAAGAAATGAGTTTGTTAGAAAAGACGCACACAACAGAGGCTCAGCAGGGCAATGGTATTGCTTTGCTCCCCCTTGTAATTTTTCTGGTGCTTTTTATCGGCACAGGCTCTGTTCTGATGATGTCTGGTGTATCAATGGCGTTCTACCAGCTTTCAGCGACAGTAGCTGTGATTCCGGGAATCATGGTTGCGCTGTGGATGGGAAGAGAAACCCTTGATGAAAAGATCACCATTTTCCTTAAAGGTGCAGGTGACGTTAACATCATGACCATGTGTGTCATCTACTTGCTCGCCGGTGGTTTTGCTGCTGTTGCAAAAGCGGTCGGCGGTGTAGATGCTACTGTAAACATGGGGCTTTCTTTAGTTCCGGCTTCCCTTGTTCTGCCAGGTCTGTTTGTTATCGCGGCGTTTGTTGCTACCGCTATGGGCACATCCATGGGCACAATTGCTGCTATCGGCCCGATTGCTGCCGGTGTTGCTGCCCATTCTGATATGTCTATTGCTCTGCTCATGGGTGCAGTTGTCGGTGGTGCAATGTTCGGTGACAATCTGTCTATGATCTCTGACACCACAATTGCTGCTACCCGTACTCAGGGGTGTAACATGCGTGATAAGTTCCGCATGAACCTTCTGATTGCGTTGCCTGCTGCGATCGCTACTATTGTTCTCTATGCTATTTCCGGTTCTTCCGGATCTGTAGCAAACCCGGGTGAATGGCAGTTCATTAAAGTTTTACCGTACCTTGCCATTTTAGGACTTGCTGTTGCTGGTGTTAACGTATTTATCGTTCTCTCAACAGGTATTGTTCTCGCAGGCGCTGTTGGACTGGCAACGCTTCCGGATTACGCACTGCTTACATTTGCTCAGGATATTTACAGCGGTTTTGTCGGTATGCATGAGATTCTCGTGCTGTCCATCCTTGTAGGTGGTCTTGGCGAGCTTATTCGTCATAACGGCGGCCTTACTTGGATTGTTTGTCGTATCGGCAATATTGCTAAACGATTCAGTAAAACCGGCGAAAGCAAAAAAGCTGGCGAGTTCAGTATCGCAGCGCTTGCTGCTCTTGCAGATGGCTGTATTGCAAACAACACTGTTGCAATTATCCTTTCCGGCGGCATGGCGAAAGAAATTGCAGCTCGCAGCGGCATTTCCGCAAAACGTAGTGCAAGTCTTCTGGATATCTTCTCTTGTGTGGTTCAGGGCTTGGTTCCTTATGCCGCTCAGGTACTGCTTGCTGGCTCTCTTGCAAAGGTTTCTCCAGTCGATATCGCCGTAAGTAACTGGTACTGTCTGATTCTTGCCTTTACTGGTGCTGCTGCCATTGTTTTCGGAAAGCCTTCTGAAAAATAACAACAGATTCTCTTTGAATAATGAAAAGGGCTTCCTGCTTATGCGGGAAGCCCTTCTTTTTTTGTTGGTAGTGTCGGAACCAGTTATGGAACGATAATGCCACGCATTGATGGGTTAGCCTGCTGAGGGCTCATAACCATTGGATGCATATTCGGACCTAACTGCATCAGAGTAGGTGCGTTGCGTACTTTGGTCGGCACTCTGTATTTTACAAATCTGCCGTCTTCTCTTGTGTACACAGTCTCGTATGGTGCGTTCTGGTAGAGTGCACGCATGTTCAGCGGTGAGTTGCCTGACATTCTTGGGTGCAATCCCATAGGGTTGTCAGTGCGGATCACACGCAGTCCAGCAGGAGTGTGTACAGGTTGGAACATCATTGTTGGCGGAAGGTATCCTGTGCCGCGCATTGCATCGACATAGGCCTTTCTGGAGTCCATCATCATTGGTTCGCTCATGGTCATTGGTTGAACTTCTATTACTTGTACTTCTTCAACCATGACAGTTTGCGGCATTGCGCTTGCGAAAGTAGCGGTCACCAAAACGAGCGCAAAAGCGAGTAAGGTACATCTACTTGTCATGTCTCATCTCCTTAGGTTGTTCAGCACACAACTCTCTGTAATTAGTATACAAAACATGATAAACATTAAATAGGACTGCATAACGATTGCAGTAATTGTTCAGTATGTAATGTAATAGTTCATTGTGTACTGTCTTTTGTGACGTTGTACTATGTCAATGTATCACAGCATTGTATTCAATCAATATTAGCTAATGTTTTTATCAATGGAGAAAGTAACTTTTAGAAAATATTTACTATATGTTTTTTGTTATATTCTTTTGTTGCATTGAAAAAATATTTACCACTTATATGATCGTATTCCTTGTATAAAATGCTAAAAGCTCTGCTATGAAGTATTAAAATCATCTCATGATATACATAAAATAAGTAATATTCTTATGATCTTCTTATCTTGAGGTGAGTATGAATATACAGTGTATGCGTGTGATAGTTGTTGTATGTTGTATTGTGTATAACACACCAGTATTGGCAATTACGCTGGTTCCGCCAATACTGCCACCGGATGAAGGATACTGCTTCATACAGAACTATGTTGATGTCAGCCCCATGCAGGGAGGGCAGGACTTCCATACCCGTTCCAGAAGTTATAGCAGACATAAAGGGACAGATTTTCGCGTGTCATATGATGCAATGTTAGCGGGCGTGGATGTTGTTGCAGCAGCAGACGGAAGGGTTTTACGAACACGCGATGAAATGAAGGATGTTTATTTCTCATCTGGTGAGTCGAATGTCGCTGGGCGAGAGTGCGGGAATGGTGTGGTTATCGATCATGGAGATGGCTGGCATACATTGTATTGTCATCTCAAAAAGGATTCTGTTTTAGTGAAGGCTGGTGATGTAGTGAAGGCTGGAAGCGTTATCGGTCAGGTTGGATTGTCTGGGAAGACAGAGTTTGCTCATATTCATTTTCAAGTTTCACGAGACGGAGAAATTGTCTGTCCGTTTTCCGGTGCCTGTATGGGAGCCATGGCAGCAGGGCGATGTAAGCTTTTTGTCCAGCATCCTTCTCAAGAACCGTTATGGGAAGATAGCTCAGAAGAGGTTCTTCAGTATGTTCCTTCACAAGTTTTGCGGGCAGTGTATTTGAACAGCCGTCCGCATTCCGCACAGGAAATCCTCCAACGTCCAAACTCAGTCAACGTTTTGAAATCTGGTCACATGCCTTTGGTCTTTTCAGCAGTTACAGCAATGCTTCAAGAGGGTGATATGCTTATTTTAGAATTGAAAACAGTGGAAGGAATTTTGCTCGCTGAAAAGACAGTTCATATTACCCACTACACTGCTCAGCGATATGACTACATAGGAAAAAAAGATTCTTCTCAATATGCCGGAACAATACTGGAAGGGTATGTTGTACTTAGGCGTAATGGAGCTCAAGTTTTTGAACATAGAGCAAGGATGGTTGTTCAGTAAGGCATAGAGCTGTAGCCGGATTATAGGCGGGGCGATTGAGCGCAGTAAGTATGGTTAAAGGAGTTGGCTCTATTATTCCAGAATAAAAGAAGAAATGATGTACAAAAAAAGAAGCGTTGCTTAAAGCAGTGCTTCTTTTTTCTGTTTTATCAGATTGTTAGACAGTGATTTTCATTATGATGTCATGGTTGTAGTCCAATGAGGCAGTTTGAAAATCTATAACGTTAAAAGACGTCAGTATTTCATTGGCTTTCGATTACAGGCCAGAAAACGGCAGAAATTCTGTTGAGCGAGATGCTCTCTTTGCTACAATAGCGGTGAAAACTGTTATGTGGAATGCGAGATGCCTGTTCTTATTGTTGCAGTACTTGCTGCCATATTCAAAAAAGCTGAATAATGGCAGAGTTACAAGGAAACTATTCCGAATATTATACGCAAAAGTATCTGCAACAATACAGCATGTTAGTATAAAAGGAGAAAATTATGCGACAGGAAAAGCTTATCGCTATTGCATTTGTAGTTGCAGCATTGATTTTTTCAACAGTTACGTACTCATTTGCGCAAAAGGTTGTAGTACTTAAAAAAGGAACCCCTGTAAAAGTTGAAGCCGTAAAATATGGCGATTATCGAGTTGCACCGTGTCGTGCAATAGTGGTGCGCCCTATGATGATGCCTCGATGCCGTACAGTCTATATGGTTCCAATGACACGCGAATACATGGTTATGTGTCCATACGCCAGACCATGTTACAAACGCTACTACCGTGGCTATCATATGAAACCAGCTCCTAAACGTATCGATATGGTTCCGAATTTACAAAACACTGCATACGGCTTCAGATACCATAATATCCATATGGTTCGATGCCCTTATATGCGGTAAGAGCAAATCCCTTACGGCTGTGTCCGTACCCTGCCTTATGTAAGCGGCTAGTGGCTAATTTAGGTCGCGCAGGGTGTTAACATACATGAAGCCCCGCATTCTACACTATGCGGGGCTTCTCAATGTGACTGCTTGTGCAGTGCGGGGGGTAACGGTAGAAGCGCTTATTGTTTGGATAATGTGTCCAAACGTTGTGCCAGTCGAGATAAATCCTTAACGTTTTGCGCAGACTCTTGCATTTCTGCGGTAACGCTTCCTACAAGGATTGTAATGTCTTCCATTGCGCGCGTCACTTGCTCAGAAGTCGAGGACTGTTCTTCTGCAGCAGTAGCAATGGTTCCGATTTGACTGGCAGCTTCATTTGCAAGATCGACTATTTGGGAAAGGGCGTTGCCCGATTCGTTCGCAAATGACGTAGCGGAATCTACCAATGTCATTGTTTCTTGAGTTGTTTCGATTGAAGTAACAGCATGTTGCTGGATAGCTGTGATTGCTTTATTTACTTCCTGAGTTGCATGCATGGTTTTTTCAGCAAGTTTTCGAACTTCATCTGCAACAACAGCAAAGCCTTTACCTGCTTCACCTGCACGGGCTGCTTCAATCGCAGCATTCAGAGCCAGTAAGTTTGTCTGATCTGCTATGTCGGAGATGACACCGAGTACTTTTCCTATCTCATCAGCTTGCGTTCCCAGTTGCTTCATAGCCCCATTCATAGAGTCTGCATGAGTATGCAGGCTGGTGATGGATGCGATTGCGTTTGAAACGATACCAGCTCCCTTTTCAGCTCGTTCTCGAGTTTCTTCGGCGCGCTGGGCGGCTGTAGAGGCACTTTGTGCGACTTCAAACACAGAAACATTCATTTGCTCCATAGCGGTTGACGTTTCGTGTATCCGCTGTTGCTGAGAGTCTACAGAATGTGAAACATCAGTAATTTTAGATTCCAGTGTGGTCGCTGATGCTAATAGTTCATGTGCAGCTTCTTTTGTTTCTTCGTAAACTTTTTCGATTGTAGAGAGCTGAAGGTTAATTTCTTGTTCAGAAATAACCAGATCAGTAACATCTCGTGCGACTTCAATGTAGCCTACATGGTTTCCTTCAGCGTCAACCATGATGTCTGCGACCGGCTGCACATAGCTTGGTCCGTTTTCACCCGGAACAGTGATGACTTCGGCAACAACTTTTTGTTGTGTCTGTTTTACCCGTTCAACAGGACAGTTCTTCGTACGACAGGCTTCAGTATTAAAGGTGTTGTGGCATTGAAGCTGAGTAAGTTCTTTTTGATTGGCGTTTGCCGCCTGCTCAACTGCCTTGTTCGCAAGCAGGAAATTGAAGTTTGTATCAACAGCAAATATAGGGTCTGGAATGGTGTTCAGAACTGTTTTGAATCCTTCCATTTCATTGAGCATGGCTGTCAGCCGCTCCATTAGCGTATTAAACCAAAGGGTAAGATCACCCACTTCATCATGCTGGTTAACTGTGATGCGCTCTTTTAGATCAGCTTTATCCTCAGCAAGCATCTTGATGGTATGTGTGATGGTTCCCAACGGTGTAGTGATGTATCGCTTGAGGACAAAAATGATACCAAGAAGAGGAAGTAATAAAATTGCTGCCAATGTTGTTACGAGCGAAGTGTTTGCAGTACTTGCAAGAGACAGGGCTTCTGAATAATCAATTGCTCCCACAAGGATACCGATTTGTTGTCCACGGTAGTCTAACATCGGAGAGCCCATCAAAGTGTAGTTTCCTGTCTGTTCAGAAATTCTTCCTTCTGAAGCTCGTTGTAAAAAGTCATCAGTGATCATTCCGACAAAAGGTTCATTTTCCTTTGTCGGGTTTACCAATGTGTTATTGAATATGGCAGGATATTTCGAAGCATCGTTCAGGCGGGTTGTAATATTGAGAAACTTGTTGTCCATGAAGAGCATCATCGGAATATTTTTTTGCTTGGCTATGTCAAAAACTGAAGAGAAGCTTTTGAGCACTTCAGCAGAACCGATGGTCATGCCATCCTTATCTTTAACCGGGACGATACCGCGTAGTACAAAACCACCACGACCAAGTTCAATACCTTTAACAGGCGTTCCAGTACGATTTACATCAAGAACGGTTTGACGGAAGGATGAAATATCATCTGAAATATCAACCCACGTTCCGTTCTTTTTTGCCTGTTTGTTGCGCCATAAGCGCACGAGGCTTCTTCCATTAGGTAGGTGAAAGTGCAATTTCAGCTTTTGGCCGGTGGCTTCTTTATAGCTTTGTAACTGCGGGGCTAGGGTGTTTCGAAGCAACGTTCGGGCTTCTTGTGCTTCAGGTGATTTTGGATCGTCAATATCACCTGTATGGGCGAGTTCATAGGCACTAATTACTTCTGGAAGCTGGGCAAAAAGAGATGCAGTTTCCTGTGCAGAGAGACTTACTTGATTAATATTTCTTTCTATAGATAGAAACGTATCATTAGTAATATATGTCAAATTACGTTGCTGCATGGATACAAAACAGCTGCTAATGATAAAGTAGCTTATAATTCCCAGTATCGGTACAAGTATGATTTGGGGAAGAGACAGTTTCCAAAACAGTTTCATAACGTAACCTCTGTCGTAATGATGTTTATATGGGACAACTTTTTTGAAAGAAAACCATATAACGCAATTTTCCGAACTAATAAAAAATAGTAAAACGGATTGTTTAATAGAATAGATAAAAAAGAATGTAATACAGTTTTTATATTGTGAAAAAACAGACAAAAATAATTATGAATTATGTTGTTATGGCGGAATATTACGATGTAGAAAGGTGTAGATTGTGATATTAATCACAAGATAAAGTATTTCGATTATCAACCGAAATAACTTCGGTAGTAGCACAAAAAAAAGGTGCCCTTGAACATTCAAGGGCACCTTTTTAATCGTGTAGGTTGCTATTTCACCATATTGCGGGCGAATTCAACAGCACGCTGCTGCGCGTCGTCTGGACGATTTCCGTCGATGGTACATTTTTCGATGAATAATTCACCAGCATTTTGTGTTTTGTAGAATGCCTGAAGCTTGTTGAACGCAAAGCCTAATCCTTCGGCGTTGTTTTCATACACACCACCGCCCGTTAGGAGTAAAGCCTGACGTTTTCCCTCAATCAACGAAGCGTGGTTTGGTTTATGGTAGTTGGTAACAAGGCTCCAGCTTCTGTCCATAAGGGCTTTTACAGAAGCAGTGTATCCCCAGAAGTAGTTTGGTGAAGCAAAGAGTGTTACATCCGCACCGATCATTTTTTGCAAAATTTCTTCTGCGTCGTCGTGCTGAATACAGTTGATTTCTGTTTCAGATTCTTTGCACTTGGCACAGCCGAGACATGGTTTAATGTCTTTTTTGGTCAAATTAATTCGTTCGATTTCATGTCCCAGAGCACGCAGTTCATCTTCCACCCATCCGAGAACTGTTGCGGTGTTGCCGGTTCCTCTTGCGCTACCGAGCAGGGTAACTATTTTCATTGCAATTCCTTGTAGTTTGAATGGTCTATTTACTTATAAAAAAGCACTATGGAAAATTTGATTGTAAATTCAATGAGCAGCAGTGTATTGCGGTTCAAGACTACTGACAATTCCAAATTGTCATTTGCAAAGTTTTTCCTCAATACATAGATAATAGCCATCTGTGCGCGCGTGCAGGAGAAGATAAATGCGCAGATGCGTTCTATTGGAGAATATTAGATGACTGTAAGTGTTTGGCTTTCATTGGTGACTATTTGTATCCTCGGAGCAATGTCTCCGGGCCCGAGTTTAGCTGTTGTTGCTAAAAACTGCCTCGGGGGTAATTGGAAAAACGGTGTCGCGACTGCGTGGGCACATGCCATGGGCGTTGGTGTATATGCATTGGCATCTGTGCTTGGGCTGGCGATTGTTCTTCAGCATAATCCTACGTTGTTTAAAGCTATTGCTTATCTGGGAGCAGGGTATCTGTTTTGGTTGGGATTTAATGCTGTTCAGTCAAAGGGGGGAGTGGCGGCAAAGCTTACAGCCGGTGGTGAGAGTTCTTTGTTGGAATCAGCCCGTGATGGTGCCATGATCTCAATGTTGAACCCGAAGCTCGCTTTGTTTTTTTTAGCCCTGTTCAGCCAGTTTGTCGCAGCCAGCAATGCTTCTCAAAGCAGGGCGGTTGTTGTTGCAACGCCTGTTCTTATAGACGGACTATGGTACACAGTTGTGAGTTTCCTGCTTACAAGGCCAAGTATATTGGACACCATAAAATCTCGTGCTGTTCTTGTGGATAGACTTACCGGACTTGTTTTAATGGGACTGGCAGTGCGTGTTGTGTATACAATGTAGGTGATGCAGAAACAAAAAAAGCCTGAATAATATTATTCAGGCTTTTTTTGTTTCTTACGGATGAGTTCTTTCAAGGAACAGTAATCAATCCGGCAGAAAGTGCTTTAGCAACAGCTTGAATCCGAGTAGTCGCTCCTAGGCGTTCTTTTGCAGAATCAATATGCATTTTAACAGTGTGAAGGCTTATCCCAATTTTATTGGCAATTTCCTGAGAGGTAAGCCCGAGAGCAAGCCATGTCAGACATTCCTGTTGTCGTGGGGTTAACAGCGTTGACTGTTCTTTTTGAGATCTCAGTATAAATAGGCGTTCGTGAGCTGTACTTGAAACAAGAAGCAACTCTAAAATGTTTTGAGTAGAGACGTTGTTCAGTTCGGATACTGTCTCCGGAAAACAGACATTAATACCACCAATGCGTTGGTTATTGTGAAATGACGGCATGGTGATTCCGCTTCCGTAATTAAATTCCCCAGTGGACATTTTAATAAGATCACGTGCTTTCTGGCAAAGGCTAGGGTTCTCCAAGTCCTTATCGCATCCGTACAAAAGGGGGCCGTTACCCCTGGTGGTGTGATTGGCCAGATAGTCATATTCAATGGCGTTAACTTCAATGAAGTATTGCTGCCACCATTCTGGAATTGTCGAATAACAAACCAGTTCTTCGTTGGTTTGTCCAAACCACGTGTGAATCTGAGCAGCTCCCATTTCTTTTGTGTACTCGACAAACTCTTTCCATAACTTATCGCTGGAATCTGCTGTCACAATTGTTTCAAGAATATCGTGCAATTTTTTTGTCATTTCAGTCTCCCATTGCTGGATATGAAAGGCTGTGCACCTACCACTTTAGGGAGGTGTTATAAGCAACATTATGATGTATAGATGTGCACACCGTAATGCGTTGAAGTTGTAGTGTATGTTGTAGATGCAAGAGATACGTTGCATTTTCGACAGACAAGCTACAACGACATATATACAGATTGTACGATCCATTTATATACATGTGTCAGCACATAATTGGTGGCTGATGATTCCAGCTTATGCCATGAGTAATTTGTGCTCTGTTATTAATGCTTTTTTAAAAAGTATGCCCCCTCAGGACTCGCTGGCAGGTGTGGCGTTTTTTACCTGTCATGCAGTTTATCGACACTGTTAGTATATGTAGGGAAAGTGGATCGAACTTAGGAGTCGCTGCGTCTCTCAGCGGCTCCTTTCTCATGCTCTCATTGTGCGAAAACGCTCAGTGAAGGTAATCATGAAATGGAAAAGACCGGACAAGCCTTTTGTCCGGTCTTTTTTTGTATGGGAGTGGAATTTCATTATACTTTCTTGATAACGGTTCCATATTTGAGGGGCATGGAGGCACTTTTTACGTCGAAGCACTCACTGCCCTGAACGTAGTCACTGCAGTTGGCAGTAGTATCGATTGCGTTTTTAGTTTCCATACAATCCCCGTTTTATAATTGGCACAATGTGCCGGTGATTTTCGTCGAACTGGATTATGGCAGATGTAGGAAACAAAAGAAAGTTGTTTGAACAACCGAAAATTAAACAATTTGTGCCGCTGGAGGCGGGAACACTCTGTCGTACATAACGTTGAAGACATACGCATATACAGGAACAAAAGCCACAAAACCGATATCGACCATTAACGCCTTAATAAAGCTGCATTCCAGATAGATCATTACCGTAGGAATTGAGATAGTCAGCAGGGTAAGCTCAAAAAGTAATGCGTGTGTGAGTCTGAGCTTGCCGCTTCTAGGGTATAACGGCTTTTCAAGTTTAAGTAATGCATGGTCAAAGAGGTAGTTATATATGTAATTCCATACCGCACTTATGACACTGAGCATAACACTCATTACTCCGACGTCTTTCAAGGGTTTTCCAAGAAGAAAAGAGAGGAGCGGTACGCAAAGAGCAAGCAGTAGTATTTCGAAAAGGATTGTGTGTCGTACGCGGTCTTTTGGTGTACGCATTGCTGTATTCATTCTAATCACCTTTATTAATGGAAGTATCATTCCATTTGTTTTTGATTTCCTTTTCTAATATGTCATAAAAAGATATAGTTCTAATTAGATAATATCCGAAAAACAGATAGGTATAATTGTGAAAGGTGAAATGAAGGCGGAGGAAATATGCTGTTTTCATTAGAACAATTAGAGGCTTTTGTTGCCGCAGTCGAACACGGCTCTTTTTCAGCTGCTGCAAGATCTTTAGGGAAAGCCCAAAGCCGGATAAGTACGGCGGTAGCGAATCTTGAAATTGATTTAGGAGTAACGCTCTTTGATCGTAGCGGGAAGTTCCCAGTTCTGACGAGCGACGGAGAACGAATGTTGAATACCGTCAGAGCAGTATTGTATCAGTGCAGAGTTGTAGAAGACACTGCGGAGCAGATTATTGAGAAACCTCAGGTACTTTTGCGGCTCGCTGTCGAAGAGTTGGTATCGTGCGAGGTTATCGGGGGTGTTTTGGCAGATTTCGCTAAGGAGTACCCATATATACAAGTTGAGGTTCTTTGGGCTGCTATCGGGGATGTTAAGGAACTTGTTTTAAAGGATCGAGTCGATGTGGGGGTTGCAATGCCTTCAACCGGTTTGGCAGATGAGTCGTGTTCATGGGAACAACTGGGAAGCGAACGTTTTTGGCCTATGGTGGGGGCAGTTCATCCTTTAGCAAAACTTTCTTCTGTTACTGCAGATGACCTTTGGGAGCATAAACAGCTTGTGGCTTCCAGTACAGATGGTGTGCGAGAGCCGGATTCGAGTATATTCAGTGAGAAAATTTGGTTGTGCGAGGATAGCAAGCTGATGATTGATCTTGTGCGGCGAGGTGTGGGCTGGGCATGGCTTGCAGAATCACAAACTTTACGGTTGCGTCAGCGTGAAGAAATGGTTTCATTGCCGCTATCGTTCTTACAGGAGGGCAATACGTGGTCTTTTTATCTGTTATGGAAGAAAGATTATCCGTTGCGTCCTGCTGAAAAGTGGCTTGGAGAAAGATTAAAGCGGGCGCTGCGGTGAAAGAGCGTATGAATAAAAAAGCGGACAACTTACAAAGTAAGTTGTCCGCTAAAAAATGGAGCTCTTGAGCAGGATTGAACTGCTGACCTCATCCTTACCAAGGATGCGCTCTGCCGACTGAGCTACAAGAGCTTCTATATAAAGATCTCAGAATAAGCTGAAATCATAGAGAGCTGTATTGAAAGCACGTCTTACGTGCTGCGAAAAGGGTGTTTATATGGAACCCGTGTAGCCGTCAACAAGAAAATGTTTTTTTATCAAAAAATTTGAAATTAGACTTTGTTATCCTCTTCAGTTTTGGAAGGTTCAGGGCTTTTGCTTATTTTTCTTTCAAAAAATTCGAGCCAGCGCTGGAGTTGGTAATAGAATCCCGGAACAAGAAGTGGAGCGAAAATTGTTGCGGTAATCATGCCGCACATAACAGCAATACCAAGAGAATGCCTGCTTGCAGAGCCAGGGCCTGTAGCAACTACCAGTGGAGATACGCCGAGAATAAAGGAGAAAGCAGTCATAAGCACTGCACGGAAACGAAGCTTTGCTGCTGTAAATGCAGCTTCTTTAGCAGACTTTCCTTCCTTGTAGAGATCCATAGAGAACTCAACAATAAGAATAGAGGTCTTAGCTGCCATACCTATAAGAAGTACAACCCCCACCTGTGCATAAATGTTGTTACTGAGTTGGAAGATTGATGCCCAATAATGAGTGCCCAGAATTGCACCGAAAATAGCCAAAGGTACTGCTCCCACAATGGCGATAGGCATTATCCAGCTTTCGTATTGAGCTACAAGGAATAGGTACACAAAAGTGAATGATAACAGGAAAATCAGTGGAGCAAGGTTACCTGCTTCAATTTCCTGTAATGATAGAGCTGTCCATTCAAACGTATAGCCTGGAGGGAGCTTTTCAGAGAGCCTCTGCATTGTTGAAATGGCATCTCCGGAACTATATCCGAGGGCTGCATTACCGTTGATAGCAACGGTTTTATATAAGTTGTAATGGAACACCTGAGCAGGGCCTTGAATAGGGTTGATGGCTGCAACAGATGTAATTGGTACCATTTCTTTATTCCGATTACGGACATAAAAAAGTCTGAAATCATCTGGATTTGCTCTGAATGGAGCATCTGCCTGAATATTTACCTGATAGATTTGTCCTTCACGAACAAAATCGTTTACGTACAGTGAGCCGAACTGAGCTTGCAGGGTTGCATAGATATCTCCAAGAGGAATGCCGAGTACCATTGCTTTGTTTCGATCTACATCCAGAAAATACTGCGGAACATCTGTTCGGTATGTTGTGTAGGCCAACGCAATGGAAGGATCTTGCGTTGCTTCACGCGCCAATGTTTGCGCTACCTTTGCAATGTTTTGGGGTGGACGGCTTAATGTATCTTGCAACTGATACGTGAAGCCGTTTGTATTACCAATTCCCGGAATAGCCGGAAGCTCAAACGAACGGAGCGAGGCGTACGGGTAGTTGTGATAGAGTTTGCTCGCCTTAGCCATTATTTCGCGCAGGGTCATTCCATTAGGGCGGGCGTCCCAGTCCTCGAGCATCACGATAACAAGCCCTGTATTTGATAAGTTACCGGAAAGCATACTCCGTCCTGCAACGGTAACAACGCGAAGTACGCCTTCAACCTTATTTGTTATTTCCGTTACCTCATCAAGAACTCTTTGGGTACGGTTTAGTGATGATGCTTCTGGTAACTGTACATCAACAAAGAAGAATCCTTGGTCTTCGTTTGGTATAAATGCTGTCGGAGTATTTTGATAAAAATAGCCTGTAGCAGCAAAGATACCGCCGACAAGAACCAATGTTAACAATCCTCTTCGAAGGATAAAGGTAACAATTGTTCCATATCGTTCAGTAGACCATTTTATTGCCCGATCAACGGGGCGCAGGAATGAAATTGGCTCAAGCTGTCCCTCTTTAAGGATGAGCGAGCAGAGTGCAGGACTTAGTGTCAGTGCGTTAACCGATGAAATAAGAACAGATACCGAGATTGTAACAGCGAACTGTTTATAAAGACCGCCGGTAATACCGGGCATAAACATTACTGGAACAAAAACGGCTAACAAAACTAGCGTAGTCGCAATAATAGGACTGGAAACTTCCGTCATGGCAATTCGGGCTGCCTCCCTTGGAGACAGTTTCGACTCTGTCATATGTCGTTCTACGTTTTCGATAACAACAATGGCATCATCAACAACAACCCCGATAGCCAATACCAATCCAAAAAGCGAAATAGTGTTAATGGAAAAGCCCAATGCCTGCATAATAGCAAAGGTACCGATAAGTGATACCGGAATAGCAATCGCAGGAATAAAGGTTGCCCGAACGTTTTGCAGGAACAAGAATACAACAAGGATAACCAGGAAAACCGCTTCAAAGAGGGTGGTCACTACTTCATCAATTGAGCGTTGAATGAATATTGTGGTGTCATACGGTATCAGATAGTCAACGCCCTTTGGAAATTGTCTGGAGAGTATCTCCATGCGTTTGTAGGCTTCTTCCGCAATTTCCAGCGCATTCCCGTCACTGCTTTGATAGATAACGACAAACGCCTGCGCTTTATTATCTAATTTTGCAAAGAAGTTGTATGCTTCGCCGCCAAGTTCAGCACGACCGATATCTTTTACACGAACAATCGCGCCGTTTGGAGACGTGCGAAGAATGATATCATTAAATTGTTTTTCTGTGATTAAGCGACCTTGTGCCTGTACTGTGTATTGAAATTGTTGCTCAACGAGGTTTGGGCCACCGCCTAAGCTACCGGCGGCAACAATAATATTCTGTTGGCTTAACGCATCTTGAACATCGGAAGTTGTCATCCGGAAGGATTCCATGAGCTTTGGATCAAGCCATATGCGCATAGAATACGGTGAGCCAAAGATCTGTACGTTTGTGACACCTTTTATGCGTTTTAACGGATCGACAACAAACTGTTTGGCATAGTTGTTTAAGAATAGCCCCGAATAGCTGTTGTCTGGCGAGATGAGACTGATACCAAGCAACATGGTAGTCGATTGCTTATTAATTTTAACGCCAAGCTTGCGTACTTGCTCCGGCAGTTTTGGTTCTGCCTGTGAAACGCGGTTTTGTACGTTCACCTGAGCAATGTCCGGATCGCTTCCCGGAGCAAATGTAATAGATGTTGTCGTCGTTCCTGTCGTATCGGCGGAGGACGACATATAGATCATATTTTCTACGCCGTTAATGTTGTCTTCCAACGGCTTAATTACAGTGCTTTCTAATGTTTCAGGACTGGCACCGGGGTAGTTGGCCGTCACTGTAACAATTGGTGGTGTAATGTCGGGATACTGCGCAATAGGTAGCGTAACCAGAGCCAATCCGCCAACAAGCGTAATGATCACTGATATGACAATGGCGAATTTTGGTCTATCAATAAAGAAATGGCTGATTGTCATACTCAGCTCCCGCTATTTGACGTGGCAGGTTGTTTTCCTTTTAACGAATTTGGCTTTACGCTAGGTTGTTTTATTGAGCCGGGAGGCGGTGATGCCTCATTTTTTTCTGCAGGGTTGGTTTCTGTCCAACGTGGGTTTTCAGGAGTGTTGTTACTGGAGCCTGTTTTGGGAGGAACAACATTCGACGGTGTGTCCGTCTTCGGCTGTTGTGCTCCCTTTGGAGCTCCTTTGATAACGGCACCGGTTTTTGTATCTACGGCAACTAGGTTTGGAGTAACTGGTTTTCCTATCTGAACTTTTTGTAGTCCTTCAACGATAATACGCTCTCCAGCCTGTAATCCGTTTAGAACAACCCACATGGCATCAAGGCGCATTCCCAACTTAACTTCCCGTGTTGTCGCAATATTTTTTTTATCGAGGACAACGACTGTGTAGCCGGTCTGTGTTTGCTGCACACTTGCTTGAGGGATAACCGGCATGCGTTTTTTATCTGCATCTTCCACAATAACAGAGACATACATTCCTGAAAGAAGCAGGCTTTCTGGGTTGGGGAAAACGCAACGCAGGTCGATTGTACCGGTGTCTTTGTCAATAAATGGTTGAGCAAAATCGAGTTTTCCTTCTTGATCGTACATGGCTCCGTTCGGAAGTCTCAGCATAAAACGAAGGTTCGGAGAGGATTTATAGCCCCATTTGGAGCGATAGGTCACAACATCTTTTTCATCGATCGTGAAGTAGACATAAATGGGGTCAATTGAAAATATTGTTGCAAGGGTACCACTGGATGTTGAAATAAGGTTTCCGACAGAATAAATGGTTCGACCTATTCGTCCTTTGAAGGGGGCGCTAATCGTGGTGTATCCTAAATTAATTGTTGCAGAGTACACTTGAGCCTTAGCGGCATCCAGTTCTGCTGCTGCCTGTCGTTCTGTACTGGTATAGGCATCAAGCTGTGATTTACTGATATTTTTACCTGCATAGAGCTGCTTGCCGCGTTCAAGGTTCTGTTTGGCTTCAATAAGCGCAGCTCTTGCTTTTTCTACGCTTGCTTTTGCAAGAAGAAGGTCAGCTTCAAAAGGTTTTGGATCAATTTTGAACAGCACTTTGCCTTTAGGAACAATGTCACCTTCAACAAATTCACGCTTGATTAAAAACCCTTCCACTCGTGATTTGATATCAACAATATCTTTTGAATCCACTCTGCCCACGGCATCCCATTTGTTGGCAACCGGTATTTCGTATACCGCCATAACATCAACATGCGGCGCATTGAATTGCTGTTGCTCGCCATTCCCTGAGCATCCCGCAAGGATTGTAATACAAAGCAGGACTACAGCCGGATGAAAACGCTGAAAGAAAGAAAATGCCATGCCGCCTCCGAGTGGGGCTCTAGTTTGCCCTTTCATTGTGTATTCGCAAGAACAACGAAAAAGGATTCAGACAAAAATGGTATACAGTGGGGCATGTTACCACAGTTTTTCTGCAACGCTAAGAGGGAACTCGATTATATCTGTTCTTAAAATAAAAAAATACGTTGGCAAATTTCAAAATAAGAATCGATTTATATTCAGGAGTGTTGCGTTAAGAGGGTCAGAGTTGACAATTGGGCATAAGTGGTATGAATTAGGGAGCCTTTTATGATTAAGGATATAATACGCATTTTTTTGCGCTCAGCGGGCTACGTTGAGTGCTGATTATGTGTGATCATAGTATATTGTTTTGTGAGGTCTATTTTGAATAACACAGCTATTTGGCAGCGACACCCATATTTAGTGGCTGCTGCGATCATTGTTTGCACCACATGTATCCGCATTGCATTTTTATGGAGCAACCAGCTTGATCTTGTGTACGATGAAGCTCAGTACTGGGACTGGACTCGACACATGCAGTTTTCCTACTACTCCAAAGGGCCACTGATTGCGTGGACTATTAAAGCTTGGACGAGCATTTTTGGAGATACACAGTTCGGTGTTCGTATCGGTGCTGTATTTAATTCTTTCCTGACACAGAGTATTCTTTTGTACGGAATGGGACATATGATGAAACGTCCTGTTGCTGCACTCTGGGCTGTAATTCTGGCGAACACGATTCCTCTTTTCCTTGCTTCCGGTATTTTAATGACGACTGATAGCCCGCTACTTGTGTGTTGGCTTTCTGCATTATTTGCCGTGTATGCCGCCAGTGAAAATCCTGACCGCAAAGCGCCGTATGTCATTTTGGCAATCGCAATGGCGTTAGGTATTCTTGCAAAGTACATGATGCTCGCAATGCTGGGCGTTGTATTCTTCTACTGTATCGGCTTGTGGCGTAGAAAGTTGCTGAGCAAAGTTTTTGTGAAACGAATTGCAATAGCAATGGCCGTTGGCACAGTTATCGGTTTCTTGCCGATTTTGATATGGAACATGCAGAATAACTGGGTAGGCTTCCGTCATGTCGCCAAGCTTGCAGGTGTAGCTCAAGGTACATCCACAAAGCCGTTTTTCCGATTTGACCGCTTCCCGGAATATTTTGGTTCACAGATAGGCTTGCTTACCCCTTGGTGGTTTGCATTCCTCATTTTTGGCGGTTGGACAGCGTTAAAACAAGGCTGGACAAAAAAGGGTGCTGAAGCTCTTGGCGATGACAGCCGTGTGCGTGAAGCATTGTTGCTGAGTGTTGCATTCTGGATGCTTTGGGGCTTCTTTATTTTCTGGAGTTTCCACAAACGTATTTACCCGAACTGGTCTGCAATGAGCTATGCCGCCGGTATTATGCTTGCTGCTATCGCAGTAGAAAAAGGCCGTGTTTGGGGGAAAGATGCCTTAGTTATCCGTGGTAAAAGAATTCCGCTTCGAAAAACAGGTGTAATTATCGGCATTGTTCTGTTCCTTATTATGCATTCCATGGGACAGCTTCCATTCCGCACCCGTTCCTTTAACCCTGCTATGCGTTTGATGGGTTGGACTGATATGTCTCATAAGCTTAAGGAGCTTACTGATTCTATGCCTAACCCTGATAAAGTTTTTTATTTTTCTGACCGCTATGGCGTAACAGCCAACCTCTCCTTCTATGCGCCGGGGCAGCCGCAGGCTTATTGTGCGGACTTCGGGCGAAGAAAGGCACAATATGACCTATGGGAAACTCCTGAATCCAAAAAGGGCTGGGATGCTATCTTTGTTCGTCATAAACCTATTGATGTTCGGCCACTTAAGGGTTTGTTTGAATCCGTTGAGTTAATGGAGTATCAAACAACGCATACCAGCGGGTACGGGCCGAAATATTATATTGCAATTCTGAAAAATTATAACGGCAACTGGCCGAAACGTGACAGCGGAAGCTACTAATGACTGCACCTATTTCTACGAAAAATGATCCGACTGTTTGCGAGCGCTGTGCAGCAAAATATAAAACCTGTTGTCATGCAGAGCCCCAAGATGTTGAACTTTGTTTCCCTTTGTCTGATTCAGAGTGGGAAAAAGTTTTTGCGGCTGCACCTGATGTTGATGGCGAGAATTTTATTGCAAACACTCCGGAATTTATAACAACATTAAAACGACTTTTTCCGCATGATGGAAAAAAAATTGATACACAATTTCCTGCAAACGAGACTCATAGGGTTCTGCGTTCCAACGAAAAAGGCTATTGTGTTTATCTGACAGAGCAGGGGTGTTGTCTTCCAAGGGAAGCGCGCCCATGGTTCTGCCTACTGTTTCCTTTCTGGGTTCGAGGTAGAGAGCTGACTATGTTTACGGCGCAGGGATGCTTGGTATGCCGCGAAACAGACACCGTAGAAGACTCTTTAGAATTACTCGGAATGGAGAAAGCTCAAGTTCGAGAGTTGTTTTCATTACTCCGCTCCGCCTGGGGCTTTGATAAGGGCGAGTAGCCACTCTGCAAACGAGATTAATTTATGAAAAAAATATTCCTGTATGTTGGTATCACCGTTGCGCTGTTAGCGGCTTTTGGTACTTTGGGTGCCTCCGCACTTTATTGGTGGGCTTCCAAAGACTTACCAAGCTTTACTCGTATTAATGATTATCAGCCGCCGTTGGTTACAACCGTGTACGCTCGAGATGGGCAAGTACTTGGGTACTTTTACAGGGAGAAACGTTTTCTGGTTTCTCATGAAGAGATGCCGGATCTAGTAAAACGGGCTTTTCTTGCTGCAGAAGATGATAGTTTTTATGATCACGACGGTGTTGATCCAAAAGCTATTTTCCGAGCATTTATTAAAAATATGCGTGCCGGTTCTATCCGTCAGGGTGGATCGACCATTACACAGCAGATTATTAAACGTTTACTCCTTTCTTCTGAAAAAAGTTACGAACGTAAGTTAAAAGAAGCTATTCTTGCATTTCGTCTGGAGCGTTACCTTTCTAAAGACGAAATTCTTACTATTTATTTGAACGAAATTTATCTTGGTGCTGGCGCATATGGCGTAGAAGCCGCTGCTCGTACCTACTTCGGTAAACATGTTAATGAGTTGACTGTTGCTGAAGCTGCCATTCTGGCGGGTCTCCCGCAGGCTCCTTCCAAATACAACCCTTTGCGTTCTCCGGGATCAGCAAAAGCTCGTCAGCGTTATGTTCTTGGCCGTATGCTTGAGCTGAAGTGGATTACACAGGAGCAGTACGATACTGCTATTTCGGCTCCGCTTGTATACAAAAGTATGGAAGATCCGAGCTGGAAACGCGGTGCATGGTATTTAGAAGAAGTTCGTAGAAAGCTCATTACCTACTTGAGTGAAGATAATATGCGTAAGCTTGGTATTGAGCTTCCTCGTTATGGTGAGGATGCCGTGTACGAAGCTGGGCTCAAAGTCTACACCTCTGTAGATTTGGATTATCAGGATGCTGCTGAAAAAGCATTGCGTGCTGGCTTGGAATCTTCATCAAAGCGTCGTGGTTGGCAGGGACCTATCCAAAGCATCGAACCTGATATGGTTGATGATTTCTTGCAGCAGCAGGAAGTTATCCCAGCAGTTTTGACAGATAAAAAATGGATTCAGGTACTTGTTACGAAAGTAGAAAAGTCAGGTGCAGATGTACGTTTCGGCGAGATGCATGGCCGCATTCCTGTAAAAAGTATGCATTGGGCACGTAAACCGAACCCGAAAGTTGCAACCGACCACGTTCCGTCTATTAAAGATGCGCGTAAGATCGTTAAAGTCGGTGATGTTGTATGGGCGTCTATCGATGTTCCAGAACGTCTTAAAGAGAGCTGGGAACCTCGTCTTTTGACTGATAAAGATGAAATTCCGTTAGCGTTGCAGCAGCACCCTAATGTTCAGGGCGCAATGGTTTCTATGAACCCAAGAACTGGTGATGTTCTGGCTCTTGTAGGCGGATATTCATTTACTGAAAGTCAGTTCAACCGTGCTACGCAGGCAAAACGTCAGCCGGGCTCAGCGTTTAAACCGATTGTGTACTCTACTGCCATTGATAATGGCTACACACCGGCTTCAATCGTTCTTGATGCACCAATTGTTTATACTGATCAATCTACCTCCAAAGTTTGGCGTCCTGAAAACTTTGAAGGTATCTTCTATGGACCGACCTTGTTGCGAACAGCGCTTGTGAAGTCCCGTAACCTCTGTACAATCCGTGTAGCGAAAGCGTTGGGTATTCCAAAAGTTGTTGAGCGCGCAAAAGCAATGGGTCTGGAAGGACCGTTCCCGTATGACCTTTCTGTGTCACTTGGGTCTGTTGCGGTTTCTCCAATTAACCTGACGGAAGCGTATACAACCTTTGCTAATGGTGGACAGTGGGTAAAAGGGCGTATGATTACTTCCGTAAAAGATGCGTGGGGCGATGATATTATCTCCATTGAAACCCAACGCACTCAGGGGATGGACCCAGAAACAGCCTACATCATGTCTACCTTGCTTAAAGAGGTTGTGCAGGACGGTACAGGCTGGCGCCTTAAGGTACTTAAACGTCCTATTGGTGGTAAAACAGGCACAACAAACGATGAAAAAGATGCGTGGTTTGTTGGCGTAACACCATACCTTGTGACAACTGCATATGTTGGCTTTGACCAGCTTACTCCTATGGGTAAGTGGGAAACCGGATCTCGTGCCGCTTCACCGGTTGTAAGAGATTATCTTCAGGCTGTGATCAAAGATTACCCAGAAGAAGATTTCGAAATGCCTGCTGGAGTTATTCAGGTTCGAATTGATGCCGGTTCAGGACGTGTTGCCAGTGCGTATAGTGGAAAGAGCTATTTCCTGCCGTTTAAGCAGGGAACTCAGCCGACTATTATGCAAGGTGAACGATTGACCCGCGAACAACAAGACCCTGTTGAGAGTGGAGAAGATTTGCTTAAGCAAATGTTCTAAGTTCTACGCAAGTAATGAAGGCTGGCACTACGGTGCCAGCCTTTTTTTATGCTCTAGAGGTTTCTGGTAGCCGTGAGAATAGTGATGTCAGTTGCGATAAACCGCCCCCTTGATAGTCGGTTAAGGGGGCGGTTTTTATTGCTTGAGAGTTATTTAATAATCCGTTTTGGGCGAGTCGGAGAAAGCCCCTGCGGGTAAATGGCGATGCTTTCTAAAAAGGTATTAGCGATAAATTGCCCAGTTTCATTCAAGGTGCCGTTCGGCTGCAATAACGGTTCATTCCAATCCAGCGTACTGATTGGTCCACCGGGTGCCACGGATACGGAAGAATCCGGCGTCTGTGTGACCCCAAACGGAAGATTGCTGTACTGAGCCTTGTTTTTTTGAATGGTAACCGTATGCGGGTAAGTATTGTGGAAGATCATCTGTCCAATTTGAGGTTGCTGTGTTGTCAGTTCGCGCAAAGGAATTTGAGGAGGAGGGGGCAGTTCCAGAAAAGCCGCCATATGCGTCATGTAAACATCAGGACGCTCAAGTTGCTGGTCGACACAAGCACACATCTTTGATGAGCCTAAGAAGCGTGGATTCGCTTCAATAAAGTACAACTGCTCTTCGTGCATAAGCGCATCGATGCCGAATGCACCAATAAAACCTTTTGATGCAAGCCAATGACCGACATCGCGGATCATGGCTTCTAGTTGGTTGATGATGTGTACGGGCAGGTCGTGAATTATTCCGAAGTCGTTACCAGAATATCCTGAGTTTACAGGAGTAAGCTCAGGAACACCGATACATTGTAAGCTAAGAGGGTGCAGAGAAACTCGGCCGTCGGAAAAGACCGTGGCTGAGGCTGATAACGATGAAGCACCAGAGAAATATGGTGAGTACGCAATAAGCGGTGCGGCTTTTTCTACAAGCCATTCCCATGCTGCTTCAAAACTTTCTTTAGAGTCAATTCTAACGAGTCCCGATGCAGCAGAAGCAGCGTGGACACGCAACATTATAGGATCTTCCATAGCCGCTCGGAAGATTTCCTGTTTAGAGGCTTCGTTGATTTCAAGATATTTCCAAGGAATAGTACGGATTCCCGAGTCGTGCAGGGCTGTCTCAATCCATGTTTTATGATTGAAAGGGTGTTGAAATTCAGAAAATAATCCTAAAAGTTTAGTGTGCTTATGGTGTAGGAAGTATGCTGTGTCTATAAAAGCCATTGGCTTGTAAGGAATAAGACAGCATGGCTCTTCCAATTCTTTAATAAGGATTCGGCGCAACTCCTTGACCCCTTCAGAATTGTCGGAAGCGGCGTCAAAAGTATACGGGTTAACCCTATGGTGCATCATGCTTTCATAGGTGTACTCGGTAATTGCTTCATGCTGCGACGGGCTTCCGTAACAGATTGAAACAACAGGGTTCTTGAAGTCGGTAAGTGGGATAGCATCACACCCTCTACTCCCGACCCAAACGATCTTTCGATCTTTGATTTTTCCATAAATACGCTTTCGGTATGTCGTACGTTCAGTAGGCATATGTACCTCAGCTCTGGAGTTTGGGGTTAATACAAGTACAAATGACGATGCGACAGGGCACATCGTCATTATGAGTGTATTGCAGGTAGAACGATGCTTAGTATTATAGAATGACCTAATGTGGGTTTTTTAGAAAATTGAAAAAATGTGAGTTGACATCGTTGAGGATTTGAGTACAGGATATACTAAGCCATTGTGCGCGCGATATGGAACGCACGTCGCTTGCGGCTGTTTTTTGCGTATTTTGTGGAGTAAAATTCAGCCTGAGCCAAATAGAATATTTGGAGATTGTTACTATGTCTAATAAGACAGATTTTGATGTTATCGTTGTTGGCGGCGGTCCTGCAGGACTGTTCGCTTCCTACTACCTTGCAGAGAATTCTAACCTTTCTGTATGTATGATTGACCGCGGCCCGGCGGTTAAGAATCGAACATGCCCAATTGGAAAAACCCAGAAGTGCGTGAAATGTAAACCCTGTCATATCCTTTCCGGTATTGGCGGCGGCGGGCTTTTTTCTGATGGTAAGCTTAACTATATCCACAAGCTTGGAAAGACTGATTTGACCCAGTTCATGGGACTGCAGGAAGCAAAAGATCTGATCGATGAGACAGAGGTGATCTTTAATAAGTTTGGCATGGATGGTCCTGTTTACCCTTCAAACATGGATAAAGCGAAAGCAATCCGTAAAGAAGCTAATAAGAACGGCATTGACCTTCTTTTGATTAAACAGAAACACCTTGGTTCTGACTGTCTTCCTGATCACATCGACAATATGTCTAACTACATTGCAGAGCGCGGTGTTGAAATTAAGACTAAAGAAGAAGTTAAGCGTGTTGTTGCGGAAGATGGAAAAGTGCAGGGTGTAGAGACCAACAAAGGTACCTACACAGCCCAAAAAGTGATTTTGGCTCCAGGCCGTGTCGGTGCTGACTGGATCAGCACTGTTTGCGATGAGTACGGTTTGAAAGTTTCCCAGCGCGGTATTGAAGTTGGTGTTCGTGTTGAAACACATAATGATGTGATGTCTGACATCACTGATATCGTGTACGATCCGACTTTCTTTGTTCGTACATCAAAGTACGATGACCAGACTCGTACATTCTGTACAAACCCTGGCGGTTTTATCGCACTCGAAAACTATCAGGATTTCGTATGCGTTAATGGTCATGCTTTCCGTGATAAAAAATCTGAGAACACCAACTTTGCGTTTCTTTCCAAAGTAGTGCTGACAGACCCTGTTTCTGATAATACAGGATACGGAACAGCCATCGGTAAATTGGCAACCATTATTGGTGACGGTAAACCAATCTTACAGCGTCTTGGTGATTTGCGTCGCGGTAGACGTTCAACATGGACACGTATCAATAACGGACACATTGCTCCGACTATGACAAACGTTGTTCCTGGTGATATCGCAATGGCACTTCCAGAGCGAATTGTTACAAACCTTGTAGATGGGTTGGAACAGTTGAACTCTGTTATTCCGGGTATCGCAGATGATGGAACTCTTTTGTACGCTCCGGAAATCAAGTTCTTTGCAACACAGGTTGAAACTTCCAATGAGCTTGAAACTGCAATCGAAGGACTTTACGTTGCCGGCGATGGACCGGGTGTAGCAGGTAACATTGTGTCTGCTGCTGCAACAGGTATTGTTCCAGCAAAAGCGATTATTGCTAAAAAATAGTTAGCACTTATCGGTGTCGAGTTTTGTCGGCGACCTATATATAATGATACGCTGCGTGCCTTAAGGTGCGCAGCGTTTTTTAGTGAAAAGAAAAAAAAAGACCACCAAAGGTGGTGGACTGAAAGTAATAAAGCAAAAGAAGAGAGGATCAACCTACAAATTCTGTTAGCGCATTCTGGCTTGGTTCGGCCTTGTCATGTACCGTGTACATCGGCTCCGAATCCTAAATTTTATGTTCGGTAGATCCTCTCACTGTCTGTTCGTTCTTTTTACCCATTAGCCTTTCTTATCCTCCGTTAGGGTTGATGGGATATATTAATTGGAAGGTATATCGATATTCACTTCCTTGTCTTAAATCTAAGATAAGACGACCTGCATAATGTGGCAAGAGGGAAAATATATTTTTTATGAAAAATAATTATATTTTCTGTTGACAGCAGAGCCCGTTTTCCATAAATACCTCTTCGCACGTGAGGGAACTCACGAAGCACTAAGAAGCGTCCCCATCGTCTAGCCTGGCCCAGGACACCTGCCTTTCACGCAG